>CAWISP010000027.1:0-53706 GCA_963838775.1 uncultured Acidimicrobiales bacterium | reverse complement strand
GTTGTCGGGGGATGCCATGAAGCGCATCGCTCATGAGGCTATCGGAAGTGAGTAGTTTGCCCGACCCTCCGACCGCACTACGCACAGAGATCTTGACCGCCCATCGTGACAGCCCTCCGACGATGAGGACGGCGGCGGTGAGCAATGCAACAAACGCACCCCATGCGGGTCTCACCGAGAGCACGGCCCAGATGCGATAGTACGGATCGGTGTTGTGGACGTTCGCAAGGTGGGCTGCGACGAATGCGCCCACCGCATTAAAGGCGACGGTCATGCCACCGAGGAACAGGGCAATGCGCTTGATCTTGGGCAAAAAGATCAGGGCGGCACCGGCGGCTCCAATGGCAACGACCAACTCCGTGGTGGGTAATGCCTTCCAGCTGTCCACACCGAAGAACGTGTATGTGAAGCCGGAGATTCTGCACCAGGGAAGGAACGCGGAGATACAGATGGCACCGGAGCCGAGGACGACGACCACCCTGAACCTCTTGGCCGCCCGGGTGGGTTCGGATGGACCTCCCATGGACTCTCTATCGGCGCTATTGAGGAATTGATTGAGCCGGAGCCGTTCCCGTAGGTCGTGCCCGAGCCGTTCTGGTCGAGTCGAGACTTTGGCCGGATCGGCGATCTCCTGTTGCCCGGCCGTGCGTGACCCCCGTCGAGGAACGGCCATCACCACCTGAGCGACGAACTCCATGGCTCGCCTAATGTTTCGCAAAGGCGGGAAGAGGGAGGGTCAGTGGCTTCCACCGAGAACGTCACGGTCCTCTTCACCGACCTCGTCGGCTCCACTGAATTGGCCTCTGCGCTCACTGTGGAGGCCGGCGACGAGCTGCGCCGGAAACACTTCTCGATGCTTCGCCAGGCGATCGCCGCGTCGGGTGGGACCGAGGTGAAGAACCTGGGTGACGGGCTCATGGTCGTCTTCCCCGTGGCCTCCGCTGCCCTGTCGTGCGCCGTGGCCATGCAGCAGGTTGTCCACCGGGACAACGCCGGAGCGGAGCGACCTTTGGGACTGCGCGTGGGGCTGAGCGCCGGGGAGGTCATCAGGGAGACAGACGACTACTTCGGCGACCCGGTGATCGAGGCGGCGCGCCTGTGTGCGCGGGCAAACGGCGGCCAGATCCTGGCCGCTGACCTCGTGCGGGCGATGGCTGGTAGGCGTAGTCCGCACGAGTTCTCCTCTCTGGGAGAAATCGAGCTCAAGGGCTTGCCTGGTCCCATCGAGACAATCGAGATCGGCTGGGAGCCGCTCGGCGACGTCGAAGTGGCCGCCAGCGCGATGCCACCGCCGTCCCGCCTCGGTATCGGACCAGCCATCGGGGTGATCGGACGTGACGCAGAGGCAGTCGCGTTGGCCGACGCCTTCAAACGCGTGGCGGCGGGCGAGGGACGATCCATCGTCCTGATCTCCGGTGAGGCCGGCATCGGCAAGACCACTGTTGCCACCCAGGCGGCGCGTACTGCGTTCGAAGCAGGGGCAATGGTGATGCTGGGTCATTGCGACGAGGACCTCGGCGCCCCTTATGGGCCGTTCGTCGAGGCCCTGTCCCACTATGTGAAATACGCTTCCGAAGAAGCCCTGCGCACACATGTGCAGGCCCTGGGTGCGGAGCTGGCCAAAATGGTCCCCGCCCTCCAACAACGGCTTGGGGAGCTGCCCGCACCCCAGAGCGCCGACCCCGACACCGAGCGTTATCTGCTCTACAACGCGGTGGTGGGTCTGCTTGGCCAGGTGTCTGAGGAGAGGCCACTCGTCCTTGTACTGGACGACCTCCAGTGGGCCGACAAGCCCAGCCTCCAGCTGCTGCGGCACGTGGCAGCCAACACGACGTCCCTGCGCCTCCTCATCTTGGTCACCTATCGCCACTCGGAGCTCTCGAGCCTCCATCCGTTGACCGAGGCCCTGGCCGCGCTGCGGCGCGAAAACGGAGTGAGTCGCATTGGGCTCTCCGGCCTGGATGACACCGGAGTGCTCGCCTTCATGGAGGCCACTGCCGGTCACGATCTCGGCAACGACGGGGTGGAGCTGGCCCACGCCCTGTATCGCGAGACGGACGGAAACCCGTTCTTTGTGGGTGAGGTGCTGCGCCACCTTGCCGAGACGGGTGCTATCTATCAGAACGACACGGGCCGGTGGGTAGCCGCCGCTGACCTCGAAGCGATGGCGATGCCCGACAGCGTGCGCCTGGTGATCGGTTCTCGGGTGGCCCGATTGGGCGAGGCCGTGAGCCGGGCCCTGCCGCTCGCCGCGGTAATCGGCCGGGAGTTCGATCTCGATCTGCTCGCGCGCGTGACCGGCCGATCCGAGGACGAGCTCCTCGACCTCCTCGACGCCGCCATCGCCGTCGCATTGGTACGCGAGGTCCCGAACGCCCCCGGCCGTTACTGCTTTGCCCACGCCCTCATCCAGCACACCCTCTCCCAGGACTTGGGCGCAACCCGGTTAGCACGGGCCCATCGCCAGGTGGCCGAGGCCATCGAGGCCACCGTGGGCGACCACCCCGGTCCTCGGGTGGGCGAACTCGCCTATCACTGGTTCAGCGCAACCCAACCCGTCAATACCCCAAAAGCGATCAGCTACGCACGCCAGGCGGGCGAGGCTGCTCTCGCAGCGCTCGCCCCTGATGATGCCGTGCGCTACTTCTCCCAGGCGCTTCAGCTCGTCGAGCTGGCACCTGACGTCGACCCGCTATTGGGTTGTGATCTGCGCGTGGGGCTGGGGGAAGCTCAGCGCCAGGCCGGGGTCTCCGCTTTCAGAGAGACCTTTCTCGACGCTGCCCAACTGGCCCGCGAGCTCGGCGCCACTGACCGGCTGGTTCGAGCCGCGCTGGCGAACACACGCGGCTGGTTCAGCGCCAGCGGGGCCATCGACATCGACAAGGTCGCAGTGCTCGAGTCCGCTCTGAGCGCACTCGACGACAGCCCCGAGCGGGCCTTGGCTCTGGCCACCTTGTGCAACGAGCTCAGTTTCGGACCACTCGAGCGACGCCGGGTCCTGGCCGACGACGCCAAAGCCATGGCCCGCCGATCGTCGGACCTGGCCACCCTCACGCGGGTGCTGTGTCTACTCGACAACCCGCTCCAAATTCCCTCCGCATTGCGCGAACGCATGGTCGACGCAGCAGAAGCCGTGGCCTCAGCGGAGATGCTGGGCGATCCCGAGGCCCTCTACCACGCAATGAGTAATAGACAGGTCAATGCCATGCAGGCTGGAGACTTCGATTTGGCTGCCCGCTGCCTGGAGAGCCTGCGGATGTTGAGCAGCAGTCTGCGACAGCCGACGCTGATGTGGATGACGGCGTTCAAGGAGGCGGGTGCCGCCATCATGACCGGCGACCCCGAGCGAGCCGAACATCTCGCCACCGCCGCGTTCGAGATGGGCACTGAGACCGGCCAACCCGACGCTTTCGCCATCTACGGATCCCAGTTGATGTATATCCGCCATCAGCAGGGACGCTTGGGCGAACTGGTGTCGCTCATCGACCAGGCCGTTACCGAGAACCCGGGTCTCCCGGCGTTCCGTCCCGTCCTCGCTGCCGCGCATCTCGAAGCGGGAAACGACGCCACCGCACTCGACCTGCTTAACGCAGGTGCCTCTGACGGGTTCGCGTCGCTGCCACTCGATTTCATCTGGATGATGGGGGTCACCTCCTATGCCCTGGTCGCAGTCGAGCTGCGCGCCACAAAGCCGGCCCTGAAGCTCTACGACCTACTCGCTCCGTATCGCGAACAGGTGCCCTTCATCGGTACGCTCGGGTTCTTTCCGGCCGCTTTGGCGCTCGGTGGGCTGGCCTCGGTGCTCGGCCGCTATGACGTCGCCGAGGCTCACTTCACCGAGGCCGTCGAGCTCACCACTCGCGGTGCGATGAAGTTCTTCGGAGCGCGCACGAGCCTCGACTGGGGACGGATGCTGGCCGCCCGAGGAGGCCCGGATGCCTTCGACCGGGGACGTGCCTTGCTCGAGGACGCCCGACGTAGCGCGCTTACGTACGGGTTCGCTGGGGTCGAGCGGCTTGCGGTCGCTGACCTGGCGAAGTTGACGTGAGCGGTTTGCCTCCGGCGAGCATGCGATCGCTATCGAGCGATTGTCGCACGCCTCCGCCCGACCTGTGCGTCCAGAACTGACGTGGCCACCCGGACGATGCAGTCTCGGTCAACCCTCGAGTCGCGTCCCACCAGCGCATCGATCTCGGCAGTGACTAGCTCCAATCCTGATGATGTGGCACTGACGATCGTCACCCGAGCGTCTTGTGTCGAGGTGGCGCGCGCAACAAGTCCCCGCCGTTCGGCACGGTCGACGAGGCCCGTCACCGATGAACGGTCGAGATCGAGATGCTCCGCTATCGCGGTCATCAGCGGTGACCCTAGGACCGCCTGCCACCAGGATGGTGACAGGCGGTCCTAGGGTCGGGTCGCGCCTTAACCGGCGGCCGCCGGTACGGGACTTTCGGCTGCCATCACCGGCACTGGCACTGGCACTGGCACTGGCACTGGCTCGACGGCACCGCCGACGTCGCCCAGGGCCCGATCGACTTCGTCGGTGTGCTTCTGTGAGGAGAGCATGGAGGCCTCGAGGTCCATCTCGATCTCAGCGAACAACCCTCGGTTGCGACGGCTCACCACGAAGAGCCACCCCGACCCAGCCAGCATGTAGGCCGCGAAGATGTACGGGAAGATGTCCACGGGGAACGGTGGTACCGGGTAGAAGCTCCCGATGAGCGGAACCATCAGTAGGACGCAGGCCATGGCTGCGACCGCGACGTGTCGAGCTCTCAACTCCCTCTGCTTCTTCAGGTAGGCGGGTGCGGCCACGGAGATCAGGAAGTACGCCGTCAGGAAGCCGAAGGCCGCCAGGGTTCCCGCGTCGCCGAATGTGGTCAGCGGGTTGGTGAAGATCTCCAGCATCATCGGGATGGTGACGATGGCAAGGATGTACAACGTGATGGCAACATGTGGCGTCTGGTTCTCGTTATGCGCCCGACCTAGGTGCTTGGGGAAGATCGTGTGGCGGGCCATCGGATAGATGATCCGGGACCCCGCATTCAGGCACGAGAGGGTCAACGAGAAGAAGCTCACCATCGCTCCGAGCGCCACGGGGATCTTGAAGAACGTCACGCCATAGATCTTGGACAGCACCGTCAACGGGAGTGCGATGTTGTTGAGAGGCGTGCCGTAGTGCCGGGTGCCGAACACCTCGACATAGCTCATGAATACCATGAACGCCCCCGTGACGAGCAGGCTGACGATCACCGCTCGCGGCACGTTCTTCAGGGGATTCTTCGCCTCGCCCCCGAGCGTGGTCGCACTCTCGAAGCCGACGAGGGAGAAGATGCAGATCACTACCGCAAGGCTCAGTCCGTGGAATGTCATGCCCTTCGCCTTGACGATGGTGGTAT
This sequence comes from uncultured Acidimicrobiales bacterium, assembly GCA_963838775.1. GTDB lineage: Bacteria > Actinomycetota > Acidimicrobiia > Acidimicrobiales > UBA8190 > Chersky-840. Next base: position 48,307 of record CAWISP010000027.1, on the reverse strand, counting down.
CGATCGTGATCCCGTGCTTGAACAGGACCACCGCGGCGAGGGCCAGGATGCATGCCACTGAGACGCACTCGAACACGAGCGTGAGCAGTGACGACACATGGATGTCCTTGTAGGCGATGAACCAACAGACCCCCGCGCTCAGCATGAAGAAGATCACGGGGGGAACAGTCGTGTGCACCCCGATTCCCTGCAGGAACTGCCCAGCGAAGATGGCGAAGCCCGCCAGGCCCGCAACTGCGATGAAGAGGTACGCCCAGATCAGGCTCCACCCTGATATCACGCCCGCCTTCGGCCCGAGCCCCCGTCCGGTATAGCCGTACATCGAACCTGCCAGCGCTGATCGCTTGGCGAACTGGTTCAGGCATCCGACGACGAAGAGCAGCATCACCGTGCCGAAGGCATAGGCGAGCCAAGTCCCGTTTCCGGCGTCGCCGAAGCAAAGGGCGATGATCAGAACCGCCGTCATGGTGGGTGAGATCACGGCGATGGACTGGGCCAGAACGGTCGGAAAGCCCAGTGCGTTCTTTCGTAGACCCGGTTGCCGTCCGGTCGGAGGCGGCGGCGTTCGCAAACCTGTTATCTCCATGGCGCTCAGCGTCCTCTCTTCTCACTATGAGGCGGGATGAATTGTATCTATGACCCAATTTCAAGGAGAAGCGAGACGAATACAATACCCACGGTGTTAAGCGCTATTAAGCCCTCGTATCAATCGTGTTTCCTATCGGACGATGTGGCCATTGGACGGGGGAACGGTCCAGGCGGCGTGGAAGGCGCGCCAAATCCAGCGCACACGATTGCTCGCGCTCTAGCTACAAATGGCGCGCCAGAATCGATCCGTAACAGAAAATGCGCCCGCGCTCATTCCACATATTGTCCAGCAAGGACAGACCGTATTTGGCCTAGGCGGGGAACACTCCTTCGGGAAACGATTGATCTTCGAGCAGTAGATCTTCGTAGAAGGCGCCAAAACGTCGAACGGGGTGGGCAATGGCGATCTCGAGGACCCAGAGGTTGGGATTTGGGCGGAAGGCCACTTCGGCCAAGGGGCCGTCGTAGTGCGCAGAGTGCGGGTAATCAGAGAGACGGTGGCCCGAGAGGTCCAGGTTCAACTTCCACCCTCGTTCGCCGGCCGCCTTTTCGGCAAAGTGGTACAGGTCCTCGCCGGTGATGTGCTGGTCGAACCAAACGCGCCGGACGTCTTCCCAGATGGCCCGAACGTCATGCTTGGCGCGATGATGGTCCGGGTCATCCCCGAACACAAACGTATCCCCTGCGTCTCCTTCAGAGTCCCGGAAGATGGGTCCGATGTCGATGAAGAAGATGTCATTCTCCTCCAGGACGACGCCCGGTTCAGAACGCTCCATGAAGTCCTTGGTCGTATTCGGACCACACCGCACGATGATGTGGTGCCAGCCACGGCGCATTCCTAGGGAGGTGAGGATGCTGCGAGCGATCTCCTTCGCCTCCTCCTCCGCCATACCTACCTTGACGCGGTCGGCGATCATGTGGACGGCGCGCCGAGTCCGGGCTCGCACGTAGAGAAGCTCCTGAAGCGAGAACCTCTCACCGGTCGCTTCGATGCTCTCGATGTCGGTCGTCGATGCCATGTCATGGCCTCCCTATCGTCGTCAGATGTCGCTAATGGAAGCTCTGCACGTTGCGCGTGTCCTTGGCCGCAACCAACAGAATCTCGACGACCGGCCCGTCGGTCCCCAGGCGGTGCGGGCGGGCGGCATCGAAGTGGGCGGTGACCCCGGGACCCACGTGGTGCACCTCGCCGTCGTACTCCAGACGGAGGACGCCCTCGAGCACGTACAGCCACTCTTCGCCACGGTGATGGGCGGGGGGTGTCGAGGGACGGTCTGGATGGACGGTGATGCGCAAGGCCTCCAGGGCCGACGAACCGGCGTATCCGCTGCACGGCGCGATGGAGAGCCCTTTGGACTCGTGGCGTGGCGCACCCTCCGTGGAGATGGCGAGCGGGTTCGAGTCTTGGTCTTCCCCCAGCAGGACGCTGACAGGTGTCCCCAGCGCCCCCGACAGAGACAACAATGCTGCGATCGACGGTTGGCGCTCGGCGGATTCGAGGCGCGACAGGTGCGCCTTGGACAGGCCAGAAATCTCGGCCGTCTGGTCGAGCGTGAGACCCACCCGTTCCCGCGCCGCTCGCAGACGCTCGCCCACCGACACGAGCACGGCTTCGGCGTCTAGTGCCATGCGACCACCCTACGCGGGTGTTGTCTCTGAGACAACACAAGTTGTCAGAGTTAACACTGCGGAAACGTCCGCTGGTGCCCGGCGCTGACGTGGCCGCTCCCGGGCATTACCGGTCGACGAGGTGCTCCCTCGCGCAAGCAGCGACAAGGTCGGCGAATCGGGCCAAGACCCGAGCGCGTTGCGGCTCAAGGGCCTCCAAGGCCGCCCGGCTCTCCGCTTCGATGACCTCCCGGGACGTTCCGGCCTGCGCCGTATCCTGGGCGAACGCGTCGAGGAACGCGGCGACGGCGTCTTCGTCGACCTCCAGGTGGAACTGGAAACCCCATGCCCGGGCACCGATCCTGAACGCTTGACCCTGGTAGCGGGAACTGGTGGCAAGGCGGGCAGAACCGGGCGGTGGTTCGAAGGTGTCCCCGTGCCAGTGCAGGACGGTCAGCCGATCGGGCAGGTCCGCCAAGAGGGGGTCGTCCGCGGCCAGCTCGGTGATCTCGATCGGAGCCCAGCCCACCTCGGGACCGTTCGCTCCCGGGAACACGCTCCCGCCGCCAGCGAGGGCCAGCAGTTGGGCCCCGAGACATACGCCGATGGTCGGCACCCCATGGGCGACCGCGTCAGTGAGCAGATCGAGCTCCGCTCGTCTGGTGGGGAACCCCCGATCGCAGTGGGCCGACATGGGGCCGCCCATGACGACCAACCCCGCGAAGTCGGCGACATCAGGCGGCAGGGTGTCGCCGACATGGACCCGGCGGATATCCACCATCACGCCAGCGGCGGCGAGCGCATCACCGATGGCGTAGGGGCGCTCGGGCTCGACATGTTGCACGACCAGACACGGCGGCGTGAGGTCGTTCCCGCTCATGTGGAGTTCGGACATGGACTTCAACCTAGCCCCACGCTGCCAGGCACCCGTGCGTTGCGGCGCGGCGTGTTCTCGACGTGCCCCATGTTCTCCGACGTCGAGAGTGCCTCTCGCACCTTGCACCTTCTTGGTGAACGGGCACAATGGAGAATATGGAAGACGTTCGCTTCCGACGCGATCTGTACACGGGCACGGCACAGGACTACGACCGTTTCAGGCCACCATATCCGCGGGAGCTCCTTGTGGATCTCGTCCGGCGAACCCAGATCGAACACAGCGGACGCCTGCTCGATCTGGCGTGCGGAACCGGGCAGATCGCCTTCGCTCTGCATCAGGAATTCGATGAGGTCTGGGCTATCGACCAAGAAGAGGACGCAATCATCTTCGCCGAACACAAGGCCGTGCGACTCGGCATCACCAACATCCGTTGGATCGCCGAGCGCGCCGAGGACTTTACTGTGGGGACCGATTGTTTCGACCTCGTCGCGATCGGCAATGCGTTCCACCGCTTGCCACGCCGTACGGTGGCCCAGAAGGTACTCGGCTGGCTGAAGCCCGGTTCTCACCTCGCATTGCTTTGGAGTGACTCGCCGTGGGTCGGCCAGAGTGAGTGGCAGCGTGCCCTGTCCGAGGTGATCCGAGCGTGGACCACCAGGATGAACGCTACGTTCCGTGTGCCCGAGCACCTGGAGCGAGTCCTCGAAGACGAGCCCAACGAAGCCGTGTTGACCAGCGTCGGACTCGACAACGTGGGTCGATTCGAGTTCACCTCACAGCACCGGTGGACCGCGGCATCACTTGCCGGATTCGTCTTCTCGACCTCGGTCCTCCCACGCCACGTCCTTGGAGACCTCGCGCCCGACTTCGCGGCCGATCTCAGGAGCCAGCTGCTCGCCGTCGAGCCCACCGGACAGTTCGATCAGACCATCTCCTGCGCATACGAGTTGGCCCTCCGCCCCGCATGGCACGATCGTTGACAATGCTCCTCCTCGTTCCGGGTCAGCAGTCGGTCGGCATTTGAGCGATGCAGCGAAAGACACTGCTGGGGGCGTTGTTCGTCCTCTGCACCGCGTGTGCGGTGGAGTCGACACCACCCCCGCACACCGGTGATCCTGGGAACCAGGCATTGAAGGAGCTAGAAGCAGAGCGCTTCATCACCGTTCTTCCCCCCGGGGCCACCCTCTCAGGACCGATCGAATGGTTCCCTGCTACCTATGACTCGGCCACCGGGCAATGGAAGGGCCCGACGTTCACCGTCGTCTTCGACGACAGCCAAGACCCGCAAAGTGTTTTGGCCTTTTACGATGATCGAGCCTCGTCGTTGGGGTGGGCCAGCGTGTCCAGCATCAATGTGGGCCATGGCTTCGGAGGGAGCTGGCAGAAGCGATATCGGGACGGCGAGGCCTCGGCCATTCTTCAAAACGGGTACAACCTCGTCACCAGCACAAGCTCGCCGGAAGCCTTCACCCTCTACGGGATCGGCCCGGTGATCCAGTCGACCAAGCGGTAGCGGCGCGATGCCCAGCCGACGCAGTTCGGACAAGGCGCCAGGAACCGAGGGTGATCGCTACGGAAGGTCCGGGTAGGTGGCGAGAATCGATTCGGCCCATTTGGTCTTGGGGTCATCGGCTCCGAGCAGCCGGGTCCGTCGCTCGAGGAGGGTCACCAGGAGCGCTCTCGCTTCGACGAACTCGTTGCACCGGCCGAGACAGATGATCAAGCTCCCCATGGCATCGAGCGTGGCCGGGTCTTCACCGCCCAGGGTCTGCGTACAGCTGGCGACGACACAGCGGCATATTTCGAGCGCGCTCTCGTAGTCGCCGAGCTTTCTGAGGGTCCCACCGACCCAGCTCATCGCGCCGATGGTCCGGCGATCGACCTCACCGAATCTCTTCAGGAAGTAGTCGGCAACCCGCCGCAGGACCGGGAGAGCGTCTTCGGGCCGGTCGAGCTCTCTGTAGAGGCGACCGATGGAGAATTCGATGTGCCATCGCGTCTCCGAGTCGGCCTCTCGTCGACGGGTGATGCTCCCGAGCGCGTCCTGCCAGACGGCAAGGGCCTCGGCCCAGTACCCATGTCGGTCGTAATACTGCGCCAATTGGATCTTGGCGTTGACCGTGATCTTGTGATCCTCACCGAACAAGCGTCGTGATCTCCGGAGCTGGCGCTCGAGGGTATTGCGCATCCGGCCCGGAGACGCCATCCACGTCTCCATGACCTCTTGATCTATGTCGATCTGCCAGGGCCGCTCGCCCCTCGACAAGGCTGACCAAAAGTGCGTTCGGCGGCGAGCCACGGCCAAAGGTACGGCCGCCGGGAACCATTCGGCAACATCCTCACTCGGGGCTGCCCACGGACCCACCGTCGCGAGGACACGTAAAAGTCACTGAACCTGTTGAAGCGGGCGAACACCGAACCTAGATTGCCGATGAGGCTGTTCGGCGCCGGGGCGCTAGCTGGGTGCCCACGGTCGGCGGTGAGGGGAGTCCCGATGTTCAGTGTGATCGTCGTTGGCACAGATGGTTCGGCCCGCGCCGGAATCGCGGTCAGGGAGGCCTTTGCCCTAGCAAAGATGACCGGAGCCAAGGTGCATGCCGTTCATGCGGTGCATCCCGCGGCCAGCACGGGATTCTCTGATGTGCCGGGATCCGCGCAGTCAGCCAGTGCGGGCATGCGAGATCATGCCGATCAGGTCGAGGCGCAGCTCCTGGCCGAGGCGGCACGTCACGGGGTGCCCACCGAAGTGCACAATCCCGACGGTGACCCTGCCGACGCCCTCATCACCATCGCCCAAGCCGTTGACGCCGATCTCGTCGTCGTAGGGAACCGGGGCATGGCGGGCGTGAAGCGCTTCGTGCTCGGGAGCGTTCCGAACAAGGTGTCGCATCAATGTCCCTGCAGTCTGCTGATCATCGACACTGATCGTTCCTGACGAGTGATCGTTCCCGACGACTGATCGTCACGGGAGCGTGTAGCTCAACTCGAACTCGGCCTTGGGTCCATGAGGAGCTCCGAAGGAACCGGTTCCGGCCAACCCGGTCAGCTCTTCGGTTCCCGAGCCGGGGACGACCGACGCAGTCCACGTCGCAGTCTTCCCGTCGAAGTCCCCGCTCGTCTCGAGGACGAAGGCGCCCCTGCGGTCCCCGACGGCGCCCCGGATGCGCTGCAGTCCGACGAAATGTGCGGTCCCATCGGTGCGGTACACCATGAGCCACTCGACGGCCCCGTCACCCTCGATGTCGCCGTCGAATCTCTGCGTGACCGACGCCCTCGTCAGTTTGGCGCCATCGCCCAGGTCCTCGTAGGTCTCCTCGTTCCACGAGGCCAACTCGAACGAGCCACGTGCCGTTGTCATGCCAATACCTCCTCAGATGCCCCTCAATGGTTGCACCCACCGGGGCCACACGAGACAACATGTGACGTCTGGGCACCGGTTGGCAGGTACGCCTCAGTCGCCCGTTCGGTGGAGAACCTCGATGAGCGCGATCGTGTTGCCCTCGGGGTCGACGACCGGCGCCTTGCGTTCGGCTGCGCCTACTCTCTCGATGGTCGGAGGGCTCAGTCCCCGACCCACGAGATCGGCAACGGCCTGATCCAGATCGGGCACCGTCATCGCGACCAGCGCGTGCCCGGCCCGGATCGGGTCGCGGACGAGATAGAGCCAGCCTCCATCGCAGATCTTCCACATCACTTCGTCGTCATTGACGACGATTTCCGGCGATCGCCCCAGAAAAGCGTGGTACCAGGTCATCGCAGCCTCGAGATCGGCGGTGGGAACGCCGGCAAAGAGCACGTCGGTCGGCATCCCTCCAGATTGCCAGACGGGCCGCGTGCCAGGGCCCTCCGGCCCGCGACTACTGCGCAAGCCGCCAGCCCAGTGTCGAAACGCCTCACCCGTGTCGACAAGGGACCCGTCAGGTATGTTGGCGCCGCGCCCAGCGCGCCCCGCCAAGATCGCATGTCCCACGTCAACACGGCCCGGCGTGCCGCTTCGTTACCGGCTCACGTCTCGTCGGTAGTGCCGGCCTGCACGAAAGGGAGCCGCCAGTCTTCACAGGAGCTCCACAAGAATCTCCAAGAATTCCCCAACTATCGGGGCCCACCATGACCTGCGGTGGCCAGCCCCACGGGGGGTGCGAGCGGGCTCGGCTGCAGGAGTGCACTTGCAGGGCTGGTCACCACCGGGAACGACGACGGGCGCGGGCGGATCCCGTGCTTCGTCGCCCACCCTTGTAGTCCACGCCGTGCGGGCACCTTCACCGACGTGCCCCGCACTACCCGAGGCCCACCTCTCGGTTCGCAGTGGCGGTCCAGGTGGAGAGGGCCGTCACCAGTCCGTCGACGAGCCGGTCGAAGCTGCGGTTGATGTCGACCGGGAGCCCGAAGGCCCCGCCCGTCTCGAGCGTCACGAACCCGTGCAGCGCAGCGCGCAGGGCGCGGATGGCGTCGATGGCGTCGTCCTCGTGTAGCTCGAACCCGGCCATGACGTCGGCGACGACCTGGACGCCCGCCCCGCTGGCGATCTCGTCGTCGAGGTCACCGGGCACAGGGGCGCGCTGGACGGCCGCGTACCGACCGGGGTGATCGAGTGCCCACCGCCGGTACGCCGCCGCGATGGCCACGATGGCATCCCCCCGTGACCGGCCGACGGCGGCCCGGGCCAGGACCTCGGCGAGCTCGGTCTTGGCCAGCACGGCGATGCCGCGCTGCAGACCGACCATGCCGTCGACGTGCTTGTACAGCGAGGGCTGGCGCACACCGAGCCGGAGCGCGAGGGCGGCCAGCGTCAACTGCGCCAGCCCGACCTCGTCGACCATCTTGGCTGCCTCGTCGACGACCCGAGCGGTCGTGAGCCCCGCCCTAGGCACCGCCGACCGCACCCGCAAGGAAACGCACCACGGCGTCGGTGGTGACCTCGGGCTGCTGGGACTGGGGATAGTGCCCGGCGCCGGGGACCATGACCACATCGCCGTGCAGCGCGTCGGCGACCCACTGCGCCTCGGCGCTGGGGTCGGGGAAGTCCGGGTCGAGGTCGCCCATGACCACCAGGGTCGGGGTCGTCACATCGGCCAGCCGTGCTTCGGCGGGAGCGTGGTCCGTGCGGGTGGTGCGCGAGAACGCCTTGGCGTACCCGGGCCGGCGCAGGCTGGCGGCGACCCGGCTGCGGTACTCGTCGAAGTCGACGGGCCGACGACTGGCGTAGAGCTTGGGCATGTACATCTTCCACGAGGCTGCCGCCCACACCGGCGCCATGGCAACACGGAGCAACATGCGCTGGACGGCACGCACCTCGCCGTTGCGGACGAACGGGCCGACGAGCACGATGCCGTGCACAAGATCAGGACACTGCGCCGCGGCCAACACGGCGCAGCCGGCGCCCATCGAGTTGCCGATGACGACGGCGGGACCGCCGAGCTCCTCGATCAGCGCGAGGACGTCGCCGGTGGTCTCGGCGTCGCCATACGAAGAGAACGTCGGGTCGCTGTCGCCGTGGCCCCGGAGGTCGGTCGAGGCGACCCGGTACCCCGCAGCGCGCAGGGCCGGGGCCAGGAACCGGTACGTGGCCCGGAGGTCGCCCATGCCCGGCACGAGCACCACCAGGGGGCCCGCACCCTGGACCTCGTAGCCGATCCGCCCTTCCGGGCGGGTGAGATAACAGGTGCCGTTTTGGACCGGGGATTCCTGGTTCGTGGTCATGTGGCTATATTACTTAGCTTATTGGCTACTGTCAATAGCCACTGTCAACGGTCGTGGGTGGCGACGGGCACGGATCGCCAGGCGGTGGGTAGATTCGACCCCGAGCACCTGCACCCGAGAAGCGAGGTTGACCCTGTGACCAGTCCGATTTGGATCGTGTGGTGGCTCACCCTCGTGGGCTTTGTCGGTTGGGTGGCCTGGCTCGGCAAGCGCTGGGCGGAACAGCTTTCGCAGGACGACGACTGACCCGGACGCGCGGCCCCGGCACGCCGCGTTCGACGCGCCACCAAACCGGACCGGCGGCGCCGGCTCACGGACCTGCCTGGGTGAGCTCAGGCCTGCGGGGTGAGCTCGAGCACCTCGGCTTCGCCCAGTCGTAGTAGCGAGCTGACCGCCCCCAGGGCTGCGCCTTCGGCTCGTGGATCGCCCGCGCTCCCGCCGCCACTGGCGGTGATCGTGGTGGGCATCGACGGTTCGCCCACGAGCTGGGACGCCTTCGATCTGGGCTGCGCGCGAGGCGGTCCCGCCCTCGGACGGCCGTAGAACGCGAAGTGGATGAACTCGCCGTCCGCCACTCGATGTCCCGGCGTGAAGACCACTCGTTCACACGTCCGTCGCCTTCATGGTCCGCCGACGGTCGGAGGTCGAGCCCGAACCCGTCTCGGGCTCACTGGGCCACCGCTCGTCTCGCGATCACGACCGGTCGTCGTCGTTCCCTGACGGTCACCGTCGATACGGTCGCCGACGCCGGGCACGGGCCCTTGTGGACCGATCCCACCCGACGCCCATGGCACAGGTGCCGAACCGACGCCACAATGGCTCGCGTGGACGATGTGCGGTGGACGGGACACGGGACGGCGACGCCGGGAACGACGGTCCGGTGGCGTGGGACTTCCTCCCCTCGTCGTACGACACGGTGGCGACGAAGTACGAGTCGCGCTTCGAAGACGAGTTGGACGACAAGCCCCGTGACCGCGAGCTCCTCGAGGCGTTGGCGCGGTCGGTCGGGGACCCGGTCGCCGACATCGGATGCGGACCGGGCCAGATCGGGGCCTTCGTACGGCAACAAGGTCGCCGCGTGATCGGGATCGATCTGAGCCCCGAGATGGCGAAGCTGGCGAAGCTCCGGCTCGACGCCGCGCTCGTCGCCGACATGCGGGCGCTGCCGCTTCGCCGCGACAGCGTGGGCGGTCTGGTGGCGTTCTACGCCGTGATCCACCTCCGTCGCGCCGAGCTCGGGGCCGCGCTCGGGGAATTCCACCGCGTGCTCCGGCCCGGCGGGCGCGTCGTGCTCAGCACGCACGAGGGCACCGGCGTCGTCGAGCTCGACGAGTTCCTCCAAGAACCCGTTCCCTTCGCGGCGACGCTGTTCGGGCTCGACGAGCTCGTCGGAGCGAGCCATCGGGCAGGGCTCGAGGTGATCGTCGCCGAGCGACGCGAGCCCTACCCGATCGAGAGCAAGACCCTCCGGCTCTATGTCGAGGCCCGCAAGCCCTGACTGCACGCCGGACCGGGCCACTCCCCGGAGCCCGGTCAGGTGCGGGCTAGCTTGAACCGATGGCGATCGCCCCCTACATCAGGCGGCTGCGCGAGCTGGTGGGGACCGAGCTGCTCGTGCTCCCATCGGTGGCGGTGCTTCCCCGCGACGGAGCGGGCCGCGTCCTGCTGGTCCGCATCATCGATACCGGGCAGTGGGCGGTGATCGGCGGCGCAATCGATCCCGACGAATCACCCGACGATGCGGCGCGGCGTGAGGCGGAGGAAGAAGCCGGCGTCACCGTCGAGCTGGGACCGATCCTCGGCGTCCTCGGTGGTCCCGAATTCCGCATGACGTATCCGAACGGGGACGAGACCTCATACGTCTCGACGGTCTTCGCCGCCACGGTCACCGGCGGCTCCCCCCGGCCCGACGGCGACGAGACCTCCGAGGTGGCGTGGTTCGACCTCGACCGCCTCCCCTACGAAGAGATGAGCGCCTTCACCCTGGCGCTGCTCTGCGCCGTCGGTCTCGGTCCGGCCGCGACCTAGCCCGTCACCCGCCCTGCACGACGAGCCGGAGCGCGCCCTCGAAGACCTCTTGGTGGCGGAGGTGGCCGTAACGCTCGTCCCAGGCGCCGGTGTCGAGGTCGGCGCGCAGGCGCGCCACGAACCGTTCCTCCACCCCGTCGTCGAGGAACCCCCACGCCGACTGCGAGCGGCGGGTGGCGTCCTCGAGAAACGCCTCGGGACGGGCGAAGTAGGCCTCGGTGAAACCGTCGAGGCAGTCGCGTGCCACCGGCACGGTGGTGACGGTGGCGCCCCCGCCGAGGACACTATCGATGGCTCCGAGGGCGGGATAGCGCCGACGCTCGGCCTCGATGAGCTCGGGGACGTAGTCGGCCAACCAGAACCGGTCGAGCGCGCCGCCGTCGAAGGTGAGCACGACCACCGGTCCGCGCGTCACGTGCCGCATCTCGCGCAGGCCGGCCCCCATGTCGGGCCACTGGTGGACGGTGAGGGTAGCCATGGACGCGTCGAAGGAACGGTCGTCGAAGGGCAAGCGCTCGGCCACGCCCGTCAAGGCAGGCACGGCGTACCCGGGACGCTGCGCCCGCATCGTCGCGGACGGCTCGAGCGCCACCACGTACCGGTCGGTCGGCTCGTACGAACCGGCGCCGGCGCCCACGTTGAGAACGGTCCGGGCCGATCCCAGTGCCGCGTGGACACAGGCCTCGATGCGGGGATCGGCGCGCCGGACCGTAGCGTAGAGTTTCCCGCCGCGCTCGTAGTCGAAGTCGCCGGCGATCGCCACGCTCACCGTCCACCGCTCACGTCGACCAGCGCGCCCGTCACATACGACGCCTCGGCCGAACACAGCCACACGATGGCGTTGGCGACCTCCTCGGGACGGCCGCCGCGCTGGATCGGGATCTCGTGCTCGAGGAGCCGCACCCGGTCGGGCTCACCACCGCTGCTGTGGATCTCGGTGTCGATCAGACCGGGCCGCACCGCGTTGACCCGGATCCCCTCCTGCGCCACCTCCTTGGCGAGCCCGAGCGTCATGGTGTCGATGGCCCCCTTGGACGCGGCGTAGTCGACGTACTGTCCGGGGCTCCCGAGACGCGACGCCGCAGACGACACGTTGACGATCGACCCCCCGGCCCCGCCGTGGCGGGTGGACATGCGCCGCACCGCCTCCCCCGCGCACAGGAAGGGGCCGACGGTGTTGATGGTGAACATCCGTTGCAGGCGCTCGGCCGTCATCTCGTCCACACGGCTGCGGCGATCGACGATCCCGGCGTTGTTCACCAGGGCCCCGATCGGGCCCAGCTGTTCGGCCGCCGCGAAGAACGACACCACCGACGGCGCCGAGCCCACGTCCACGGGGACGGCCAGCGCGGTCGCACCCAACGCCTCGCACTCCTTGACGACACGTCGGGCGGCGTCGGTGTCGGACCGGTAGCCGATGTACACCGACCAGCCCCGGCGCGCCAGCGCCGACGCGGAGGCCGCTCCGATGCCCCGGCTCCCGCCCGTGATCACCGCCACCTCGGTCATCCCCCCAAACCTACCGGCCCTCTGTCGCCGTCGGCCCCGAGGCGCGCCCGGTGTAGACGAGGGTGATGGCGTCGCCGTCATCCAATGCGAGCCACTGCTCGGCGAGATCGAGCAGGCGGTGGCGCACCGAGGCCACCTGCTCCTCGGTGACCCCGGCCGGGAGGTCGAACCCGGTGCCGGAGCTGAACACGGCGCCATCCGGCGTGTGGGTTGACACAGGCTCGAGCCGCGCCACCGCCAGTCCGCCGACGTCGTCGACGTGCACGCCGGTCGGGCCCAGAAGCGCCACGGCCTCCTCGGCTCGCACCAAGTCCGAGAAGTCGACGCCGGCCTGCGCTACGAGGGGCTCCCCACCGCGCACCAAGGTGGCCTCGTTGTCCACGAGCCTCACCTCGACGCCCTGGTCGACGAGACCCCAGAAGCCCGCCACGATGCCGAGACCCTCCTCGACGATCAGGTGGCACAGGTCGCGGGGGAGCCGATCGCCGTAGGTCGGGAAGTCCCAAGCCGTCGACGACCCGTCGTCACGGGTGACATGGACACGGTCACGACGTCCCCGACGGCGCACGAACGAGACCTGCCTGCCCATGCATCCGATTCTCTCGCACCTCTGGCCGTGGCTCGTTACGCGGACCCTATTCCTCAAACACAGCTCGGCACGCGGCTGCGAGCCACTTCAAGATGTGGTCGACGCCGACCCGGTGGTTAGCGGGATCGTCGTTCCCGCAACAGATGTAGCTCCCGACCGGGGTGCCTCGGTGAGGTCGTCGATCCAGGCGATGACGGCCTTTTCGTAGGCGACACCGAAGGCGACGACAGCGCCGGTGTGGCGATCGGTGGCGGTGATGCTCTTGTAGTAGCGGAGCCGCTTGGCGTGGACGTCGCGATTCGATTCGAGGATCCCGGCCAGGGTGTCGTCGTCGAGGTGGCGTCCGAACCACAAGGTGATGAGCAGCGGGTTGCGGATCTGTTCGGGTCCGGGCTCCTGCGCGATCCAATGCTTGAACGCCTTCTTCCCGGCCGCGGTGATCGTGAAGGGCCGACGGTCGCGCACCCCGGTGCGGCCGGCGCTGACGAGCTTGCGGTCTTGCAGGGTGCGAAGCTCGCGGTAGACGTGACTGGGGGTGACGTTCCAGAAGCGCGCCAGGCCCTGGTCGATCTCCTGGAGCAGGTCCCACCCTGTCTTGGGCGCGTCATAGAGGAACCCGAGCAGTGAGCCCTGCGTGGCGTTCACCTCGACCGGCATCTTGACATTCCCTTCTGGAAGTTGGACCATGTCCAGCATATTCCCTTAGGGAGGGTCCGTGGGAACCAGTGCGGCAAGCGGGGCGGAACACCAGCAGGGAGACGAGGTGGCGGGCACCGCGGTCGACGAGCCGGTCGGCGCGGCGGTCGACACCATCGTGGACGCACTGAACGCCGACGGGTACGCGATTCTCCCCGACGCCGTCACCGACGACGAGGTGCAGGCGGCGCGGCGCGCCCTCGAGGAGATCCTCGAGATCACCCCGTCGGGACGCGACGACTTCGAAGGCCGCAACACCCGCCGCGTCTACGCCCTGTTCGCCAAGACGCGCGCCCTCGACGCCATGGCGACCCACCCCGTCGTGTTGGCAGTCCTCGACCGGGTCCTCGGGAACTACCAATTGAGCGCGCCGGCGGCCATCTCCATCGGCGCGGGAGAAGTGGCCCAGCTATTGCACCCCGACGACGCCATCTACCCGATGGCCCGCCCCCACCAGGAGCTGGTCGTCAACGTGATGTGGCCCCTCGAGGAGTTCACCGAGGCGAACGGTGCAACCCGCATCGTGACGGGGAGCCATCGGTGGACCTCCGAACAGCCCGGCCCGACCACACCGACACGGACGATCGAGATGCCCGCCCGCACCGCGCTGCTGTACCTGGGGAGCGTGTGGCACGGTGGCGGCGCCAACCGGACCGACCGCGCCCGGCTCGGTGTCGTCCTACATTACGCGTCGGCGTGGTTGCGCCCCGTCGAGAACCACGTGCTGGCGGTGCCGCCCGACATGGCCCGCACGCTGTCGCCGCGCCTGCAGGAGCTGCTCGGCTACAACATCTACCCGCCCTTCATCGGCTACGTCGACGGTCGCCACCCGCGCCGGCTGCTGAGCCCGACGGGGGCGCCGTGACCGTGCGCGTCACGACCGACGGCCCGGTCACCGTCGTCACGATCGACCGTCCCGAGGTGGCCAACGCCATCGACCGTTCCACCGCTACCGACCTCGCCGACGCCTTCCGGGACTTCGACGCCGCCGCCGGCCAAGCCGTGGCGGTGCTCACCGGCGCCGGTGGCACCTTCTGCGCCGGCGCCGACCTCAAGGCGATGAGTGAACCGGGCCTGGCCCGGGTCAGCCGCGTCGAGCCCGACGGCGACGGCCCCGTTGGACCGACGCGGATGCTGTTGTCGAAGCCCGTCATCGCCGCGGTCGAGGGCCACGCCGTAGCGGGAGGGCTCGAGCTCGCCGCCTGGTGCGACCTGCGGGTGGCGGCGGAGGATGCGGTCTTCGGCGTCTACTGCCGGCGATGGGGGATCCCGCTCATGGACGGGGGCACCTTCCGGCTGACGCGGCTCCTCGGTCACAGCCACGCCCTCGACCTCATCCTCACGGGCCGCGGGGTGAGCGGGGACGAGGCGCTGCGCATGGGTCTCGCCAACCGCATCGTGGCCAAGGGCACATCTGTCGAACACGCCACGCGTCTGGCGCACGAGATCGCGAGCCGACCCCAGGCGGCACTGCGCAGCGACCGGATGGCGTCGTACGAGCAGTGGTCGCTGGCTCTGAGCGAAGCCGTCACCAACGAGTACGAACACGGGCTGGCCACGCTGCGCACGGGGCAGCTCGACGAGGGCCTCGAGCGCTATCGCCGCGGCGCGTGGCGAGAAGCGTGACCTCGGCTCGACATGTGATGTCGACGGTGACCTCGACGCACAACGTGAATCACAGCGCGGCCAGGGCGAGGCCGAGCGCGGCGGCGCCGGCACAGACCACCAGCGAGCCGAAGGCGTTGCGCATCGCCTGACCGAGGGCGCCTTCTTCGACCAGGCGCACCGTCTCGAAGCTGAACGTCGAGAAGGTGGTGTAGGAGCCGCAGAACCCGGTGCCGAGAATCACCTTGGGGGTCTGCGGGAAGGCGTGATAGAGGGCTGATCCGGTGAGCACGCCGAACACCAGGGATCCGCTGGCGTTGACGACGAAGGTGCCCCAGGGAAAAGACCCCTCGACGCGGTCGCCGATGAAGCCGTCGATGAGGTATCGCAACGGTGCACCGACGGCCGCCGCCGCCACGAACCCGACCCAGGCCAGAGGGCTCACGGCTCCCCTTTGGGGGCGCGTCCGACGTACTTCACCACATGGACGTCGTCGACGATGACCAGGCCCTCGGTGATGAGCTCGTCGAGGTCGGTGAGGAAGGACCGGATGCGCTCGTCGGTGTCGACGATGACGATGGCGATGGGCAGGTCGTCCGAGAGCGACAGGATGCGGGTCGTGTGGATGTGGTTGGAGGCGCCGTAGCCCTCCACGCCCCGAAAGACACTGGCTCCGGCCAGGCCGGCACTGTGGGCACGGTGGACGATCTCGGTCGCCAGAGGCATGTGGTGGTAGTGGTCGGCCTCACCGATGAAGATGGTGAGGCGCTTCTGATTGCCTTCGAGCTTCATGGTGTTCCTCCTCGGTGTGGCAACGGAACAGAGCGGGCGACCCAGATTCCCGCCCACACGGCGACGCATCCGGTCACCAGGCTCGCGGCCGCGTAGGCGACGGCGATGGCGGCGTGGCCCTGCTTGACCAGCATGTCGCTCTCGACCGCGAACGTCGAGTACGTGGTGTACGCCCCCAGGAACCCGGTTGCGACGAAGGGGCGCAGGTAGCGCGAGGGCGGGAAGCGCTCCAGGATCAGCGCCATGACCAATCCGAGCACGAAGCTGCCCGAGACGTTGGTCACGAACGTCGCCCACGGGAAGGTGCCGGACGCGGCGTGGATCACCTGGGCGATGCCGTACCGGGCGGGGGCCCCCAGAGCCGCTCCGAGGGCGATCGCCACGAGCACAGACCACCGGACCCGCCGCGTGCGCACGGCGCGGCGGGCTATCGAGGCATCGATCCCGGACGGCTGCGCGGAGTCGGCCGGCGCCGGGTCGGGGTCGAGGGGCAGCTGTTCACCGGTCGGGTCGTGCCTACTCGCCAACGGTTCTCCCGGGCCGCTCGGTGACCGGGCGTGCGCACCGATCGCGGATCACGCGGCAGCGTAGGCCAAACCCCTCCCGGGACCGACCCATCGGGCTGGAAGAATGCGCGCCATGGACCAGCGACTCAGCTTGATCACCCTGGGCGTGCGCGACCTCGGCCGGGCCCGCACCTTCTACGAGGCGCTCGGCTGGCGCAGCGGCGCCGGCCCCGAAGACGACGTCGTCTTCTTCCAGATGCCCGGCATGATCGTCGCATTGTGGGACCGGGCCCGGCTCGCCGAGGACTCCGCCGTCGAAGACGTCGGTGGTTGGGGCGGCGTGACCTTGGCGTACAACACCAGGGACGAGGCCGAGGTCGATGCCGTCATCGCCGAAGCGCGCGCCGCGGGGGCGACGATCGCAAGGGCACCGGGGACGACGTTCTGGGGTGGGTACTCCGGGGTCTTCGTCGATCTCGACGGCCATCCCTGGGAAGTGGCCCACAATCCCGGTTGGCACATCGACGACGAGGGTCGCGTGAGCCTCGAGACACCGTGAACCTGCCCACGATGCGCCCTTCCGGGGAGACCACCTTTGCCTGGGCAAATCAGCATTCTCTCGCCCAAGGGGCGGGTGCAGCGCGGACGCCCTGCTACGGCGTCCTCATGCGCCGAGCTGATCGGTCGGGCGATTCATCGGCCATCTCGCCGGCGGCGCTTTGCACCTTCGCCACGATCTCAAGCAAGCGGCGCTGCTCGTCCTTCGTGAGAGCGGCTTCCATAAGTTTTCGTTCACGGTGATGCAGTGACGGGAGCAGCTCATCGAGAATGGCCCTAGCTCCATCGGTGACGTCCACGAGAAGCTTGCGACGATCCCCTGGGTGTGGCATCCGCCGCACGAGGCCACGACGCTCGAGGGTATCGAGCATCGACGTCATCGATCCCGACGTGATGATGAGCCGCTCGGCGATCACACTCGGCTCGAGCGGCTCATGTGCCCCTTCGATGACGGCAAGCGCCATCCGGGCCGTTGCCGAGAGTCCGTAGTCATCCCAGGCCTGGCGGTTATGCAACCCGATCAGCATGTCACCCGTACGAATCAGGTTGGCATAACACTCCGTCGCCAGAGGATCGGCACCGGGGAACTCGGCTTCGAAATGCTCGCCGACCCTGATAACAGGCTCAGGCGCGTGCCGACGGGGACGGCGATTGCCGTCCCCTCGGCGTCCGGATTGGTGGGTGGAGACGTCGCTCAGCTGTCTGCCTTTTCGTAGAACTCGATCCGAGGGGCGCCGATCACGCCGGACTTCTCCATAGCCTCACGCAACGACGGGTCGTTGGCGAAGGCATGGGCGTTCTCGAGGCTCGGCCAGTTGATCAGCACCAGGACCTCGTTGGGGTCCGAGGCGCCTCGCAACACCGTGGCGCCTGTGCTCCCGCGCTCCTTGCGCGCCGTCCCGTGTTCGTCGAATCCGATCTTCCAGGCGTCGAAATCGGCGACCCGGTGACGCACTGCAACTGTGGCCATGTCCCTATCCTCCTTGAGTTCCAGTAACTTGAACTCAAGATACATTACTTCCAACGACGAGTCAATTGTTTCTCGGGTGCCTGACCCAGATCGCGACCGGCACGTCCCTTTCGCGACACCGAGATACAGGATTTCGACCGGGACTGGGCGCATCCCAGAACGGCGATCTGGTCGGGACTGGGATGGCCGTAACGGAGGCCCAGTGCGCTCCTAAACGGGCAGTCTGCACCGCGACGTGGTGGTGCTCGGACGCACCAGAACCCGCCATTGTCACCTGTGCTAGCAATGGGGCCGCGCTTCCGCGCAGTCACCCCTATGAAGGGACGGTAAACCCGTGTTTGTGACAGTCATCCACCGAATTCACGACCCCGAAGGCTTTCAGGCCGCCGAGGCCAAGGCACTCGAAGCTGGGCTTCCTTCCCACGTTGCGTTGCCAATCCATGCAGCTACCAACGATCACGGCCTCGGCATCTGCATCTGGGAAGGCGAATCGGTCGATGCCGTGCGTGAGGTGGTCGAAGGCGCGGTAGGACCGTGGGCGAACAACGAGTACTACGAGATGCACGTGGACGGACTGACGCCGCAGCTCGGAAAGTAACCGGCTGTCGCCACCCGGATCTGCCGTTCGGCGTGGAACGCAGGCGGGGGCCCGCCGAGTCGGTGATCAGGTCGCTGCAAAGGAGCGCATTCCATTGGCGCTCCGGCGTCGCCCCATATGTCCTGAAGCACTCGCAACTCGATCCAGGCGACCGACCCAGAGTCGTCTAGTGGTGTGTCGCGGATTTGGTGATCCGGTCGAGGGTGGTTTGTGCGCGGGCGACTTTGTCGAGGATCTCGTCGGCGGGTTTGGTCCAGACGAAGGGCTCGGGGTTGTTGTTCCAGTGGGAGACCCAGCAGTCGATCCGAGATTCGAGTTCGGCGACGGAGGTGAAGCTGGTGATGGCCAAGGCTTTGCGGCTGAGCACGGAGAACCACACTCGACGAGGTTCAGCCATGACGAGCTGGTCGGGGTGAAGTGCAGGTGCCAGCGGCGGCGTTTCTTGTGGGCCAGCCAGTCACACAGGCTGGCTCTTGTGGGCCGACAGGTTGTCCAAGATGACGCGGCAGGTCGAGGTCGGTGTGCATGTCGATCCAGCGGAGGAACGCCAGCACGTCATGGCCGGTGTGGGAGCGGCGGGTGTCGTGCAGCATCTCCCCGGAGCCCACGTTCAGCACGGCGAACAGGTCCAGGGTCGGCGCTACTCTTGCGAAATGCGACCCCTTCGGTACTCCATCAACGTCACATTGGACGGGTGCTGCGATCATCGTGCAATCCCTGCGGACGAAGATTTGCATCGTCACGCGGTCGAGAACCTCAACCACGCCGATGCCCTTCTCTTTGGCCGGGTGACTTACGAAATGATGGAATCAGCGTGGCGGCCGACGGCACCGACGGGAGCGAGACCTGATTGGATGGAACCCTTCGCCCAGACGATCAACGCGACAAAGAAGTACGTCGTGTCGAGCACCCTGGAGCAGGTCGATTGGAACGCGGAACTCGTGCGCGGGGATCTGGGCAAGGCCGTTCAGCAACTGAAGCGGGAGTCGGGCAAGGGACTGTTCGTGGGAGGTGTGAAGACCCCACTGGCGTTGGCGGAGCTGGGATTGATCGATGAGTATGAGTTCGTGGTGCATCCCAGGCTCGTGGGCCACGGGCCGACGTTGTTCGCGGGGCTATCGAAGCATGTCGACTTGAAGCTCGTGAGCCGGCTGGAGTTCGGCTCGGGGGCAGTGGCGATGCGGTACGAGCCGAGAAGGTAGCCATCGGGCTTGCTAGCCCGAGCTGGCCGCATCATGGAGCCCTTATTCGTGGCTCTTGCGCGCCCCACCGCAGCGGTTCCCTCCGCGGCGGCCCACAACAACGCCTTGGCTTGGCGCACCTCCCGAGCCGGCGCGGTGTACGAACGAGCAAACCCCTCCAGATCAACCCGCTGCCCACCCGTCATCTCCAAAGCCCCAGCCGCAGCCACCATCCCACCCACACCATGACGGATCACCATTCAAGCGACACACCACTAGAGACATCTACGAACACTGGCATGGGATAGAGAGCTGTTCCTCCTCCATGAGCTTCGGTGGCAGGGACCGCAACACAAAGTCCGCCTACGGTCCCCGGCACGGTCCTCTGGCCCTCTGGGCGACGTAGACCGGATTGTTCAACCGGGTCGGTTAATGGGACGTTCTCCCCTGGACGGATCGCAGTGGAGAGAGCACGCTGAGTGGTAAGGCCACCGCAGTGAGGCCGACAGAAGAGTGACTCACCGATTGCGGCGAAGGAGGAGCGCGATGAGAAAGAAGTTCCTCGTCTTGGGACTACTCCTGGCAGTTACCACTTTGGGGGTGGCTGCAGTCTCGGCCGCGGCATACGCCGATTCGACCTGTTACACGGGATGCACGACGCCGATCACAGGCAACTCGACGACTCCCGTAACTGTGGCGCCAACGCCGGCAACCAGTCTTCCCATCGTGCCCAAGACGGCGACGACCTCGGGTGGCCTGGCCCTCACCGGCGCGGACATCGGAGGCGTGGCGACCATCGGTGCCGGCGCCCTGGTGGTCGGCGGCCTCATGATTCGCCGCAGTCGTCGGCACCGGGCCGCGGCCTAGTCGGCACGCCACCGCAACCCATAGACCGGAAGCACCTCAGAGCCATGTCCGTCGGACAGAGCTACCAATCCCGGGTCGACACGAGATCCGCCGAGGTCAAGGTGCAGGGCGTTGCCTTGCAGGACACCGTCCCCGCCAGCGCGGCGATGGCGGTGGTATCGCTCCTCGACGTCATTCTCCTCGCCGTCGTGGTAGCGGCCGGGGGGCTACCTTTAACGGCTTGGTGGTCGTGGGCGGCCGTGGCCGCCGCTGTCGGCGCGTTAGCGCTCACGGGCCATTATCGCCCGCGCATCACGGTGAGCGTTGCCCAAGAAGCTGGTGCGCTCGCGGCCTGCGCGTCGGTACCGTTTCTGATCCTGGCGCTTGCCAGGGTGAATGGACCTTCTACTGCCGGGCTCGTCATGGTCGCAGGGATTGTGGCGGCGTCCGTGATCGTCTCCCGGTGCGCCGAGTACTGGCTCGTACGTGTCCTAAGGATGCGGGGCTGGTTCGCCGAGCGGACCCTGATCGTGGGTGCCGGTGACGTCAGCTCCAAGCTGGCATCGACGCTCGACGAACACCCCGAATACGGCCTGCGTCCGGTGGGGTTCTTGGACGAGGTCGACAACGCCGGTCTCCCTCTGCCGCTCTTCGGACGGGTGGACGCGCTCCGCATGGTGTTGACGGTGGAACGGATCGACCGGGTCATCGTGGGTTTCGGCGTCACCCGCGAGGCGGAAATGGTCGACGTCCTCCGGGCATGCGAAAACGCCTCTGTCGAGATCCACATCCTTCCTCGATTCTTCGAGCTTGCCACCGCGATGAACAACCGAAACGTGGACGACGTGTGGGGCTTCCCACTTCTGCACCTGCGCCGGTCTCTGTTGCGCCGCAACGCTCGCGCCGTAAAGCGGGTCTTCGACGCCTCGCTGGCGGCCTTCGCACTGCTCGTCGTATCTCCCATCTATGCCGCGATCCGCAGCGGTCGTGAAGCTCACAAGCCCGGGCCCGGTCCACTTCAGCCAACAGCGAGTGGGCGCTCGTGGCGCCATCGTCGATGTCCTCAAGTTTCGGTCGATGTATGCCAACCCACGTTCCGACGTCGAATGGGACCCCTTACGACCGCGTGACAAGAATCGGTCGCGTCCTGCGGGTGACGGGGTTGGACGAGCTCCCGCAGCTATGGAACATCTTGAAGGGCGACATGTCCCTCGTTGGTCCGCGCCCCGAACGCCCCTACTTCGTCGAGCAGTTCAAGGTCGAGGTCCCACGCTACGATGCCCGGCACCGGGTGCCTGTCGGACTCACGGGCCTGGCCCAGGTCCACGGACTGCGCGGCGACACGCCGATTGACGAGCGCGCCAGGCTGGACAACCAGTACATCGAGAACTGGTCTTTGTGGCACGATTTCGTGATCCTCTTCCAGACAGCCCCCGCCGTGATCCGCAACACTTTCGAGTCCTCCCGCAGTGTGAAGCAAGTCCACGACGCCGCCGGACCCTTCACAGCCACGAATAACCCGCAGTGGCCCGGCATGGGCCCGACTGAGGTCCTGACGCGTCGCCCCATGGTCGGCCGATCTCCACGGAAGCAAGGTCTATGGGCGGCCGCATGAACAATCGATGTCTGGATATGGGGGCAACGCGGCGGCATAGGCGGGAGCAGGGCAGCACAGTCCGGCTGGAGTTCGCGATGCCGGACATCCGAGGCACCCGGCTCGGATACGTCGGGCCACCTCACCCTTGCTCGGGCGCCGTCGAAGCGACCGCAGGACGACGCCGCATCACCTCATAACCCGGGGTGACGTCCGAACACGACCGTACGGGATCGATCCGGCGGAGCGATGGTGCGCCGTCGGATCCGCAAGAATGCTACAGTGGGGGAGCGTTCGCCCGAAGCAGTGAGAGATGTCCCGTTCCGACAACCTTCATCGACGGGATCGACCCACGTCGGTGGGCAGACTTGCGTGATGGTGGATCCGATCTGATGGTCGAAGTGGCAGATGCCCACGCCTAGAGATATTCCTGCACGCTGATGTGAGACGGTGGGTCTCGTCTGAATCGGATGCGGAGAGCGTTACAGGTTCGAGTTGTCGACAATCTGAGCGATTTCCAGAAAATCGATCCTAGGGCTGACGCCGTAGAGGCCGGTGACTCGCTCACGCAGCTCTTCCGAAAAGAACGCGTCGGCAGCATCTCTGGACTCCCAGACGTAGAAGTTCGTCGCACGCTGCTGCTTCTCATCGAAGGTGAAGAATTTGAATCGCAGGCCGGGCATTCCCTCGAACATAGCTCGAGCTTTATCGGCCACATTGATGATCCGATCGCGATCGAGGTCACCGTCGAAGTCGAACGTCACGTTTACACCGATCACAACTGCTCCCTTCGTTCTCGGGCGTGACCATTCCAAACCGGCAACCCCTGCTCAGCCTCGCCCTGTCAGAAGCAGGGTCTACCAGTTCTCGGGCAGCCTTGCTCAGGCATCGCTGGTGTTCGTGCGAGTCAGCTTCGAGGCAATCACGCTCGTCTTGGAACCACTCCCGACAGTTCTCTGGTGACGTTCACCGAGGTCGAGGTCATCGATACCTGACTGCGTGACAAAGCTCTGCGCTGACACGCGCGCCGTCTCGATCAAGCGGTGACAGGTTCGCCCAGCGCGCCGGGAAGGGCGGCGCGCCACGCCTCGGCCGCATCGGTCACGGCCAGGTCGAGGAGACCGGCGACGGAGATCCGGTTCCCTCCCGTGGACCCGATGGCGCGCGCCGGCACCCCCGCCGCGGCGGCCCGGTCCAGCACCTCGTCGGGTCGCGTCGTCCCGAGCACGACCCGGGACGAGGACTCCGAGAACAACTCGGCCACGTCGCGCACGGCATCGACGGTGCAGCCCACCCCCGAGCGCAGCGCGCTCTCCGCCAACGCCAGTGCCAGTCCCCCGCCCGAGACGTCGTGGACGGAGGTGAGCAGGCCCTCGACGGCGACGGTGCGCTCCAACAACGCCAGCAGTCGGGCATGGGCGGCGAGGTCGAGCGCGGGGAGCATCCCGCCGCGGCGGCCGTGGCGCTCGACGGCCCAGCGCGAGCCGGCCAGCGACGGGTCGGTGTCACCGAGCAGCACCAGGGACGACCCCGGTGCGAAGCCCATCCCCGGCGGTCGGCGCACGAGGTCGTCGATCACCCCGAGGACGGCCACCACCGGTGTGGGGTCGATGTCGGTCCCCGCACTGGCGTTGTAGAGACTGACGTTGCCGCCGATGACGGGGGTCTGCAGCGCCAGGCACGCCTCGGCCATACCGTCGATGGACTCCGACAATTGCCACATCACATCGGGGTGCTCGGGGTTGCCGAAGTTGAGGCAGTTCACCAGCGCCACCGGCCGAGCCCCAGCGCAGGCGACGTTGAGCGCCGACTCGGCAACGGTCATGGCCGTGCCCCGGCGCGGGTCGACGGCGCACCAACGCGGGTTGGAGTCCGTGGAGATGGCCAGGCCGCGCCGGCTGGGCGGCAGTCCCGGCGCGGCGAGGCGCAGCACGGCGGCGTCCTCCCCGGGCCCCACGACGGTATTGAGGAAGAGCTGGTGGTCGTACTGGCGGTAGACCCACGACGCATCGGCGAGGAGCGCGAGCACATCGGCGCCGAGGCTCTTCGGGGTCACGCTCGCTGCCACCGCTCGACCGGGATCGTCACGTCGGCGCGCCTCGAGGTCGGCGGGAGCCGAGCGGGGGCGGTCGTAGAGGGGGGCGTCGTCGGAGAGCGAGTTGGCGGGCACGTCGGCCAGCACGGTGCCGTCGGCGTCGAGGATGCGCAGGTGCCCCCCGGCCGTGACGGTGCCGATGACCGATGCCCGCACCTCCCAGCGCCGGCACACCTCCTCGACGGCATCACGATCGGCAGGCGTGACGATGGCGAGCATGCGCTCCTGGCTCTCCGACGTCATGACCTCGAAGGGCTCCATGGCCGGTTCGCGCCGGGGGACGGCATCGACGTGCACGTCCATGCCCATGCCGCCGCGCGCCGCGGTCTCCGAGGTGGCACAGGTGAGCCCGGCACCGCCGAGGTCCTGGATCCCCACCACGAGACCGCGGTCGAGCAATTCGAGACAGGCCTCGATGAGCCGCTTCTCCTCGAAGGGGTCGCCCACCTGCACGCTGGGACGCTTGGCGTCGTCGCCGTCACCCTCACCACCGAAGGCGGCCGAGGCCAGCACGCTCACGCCGCCGATCCCGTCGCGTCCCGTGGTCGATCCCAGGAGCACGGCCAGGTTGCCCTGGCCCGTCGCCGCGCTGAGCACCAGGCGCTCCTTGGGCATGACCCCGAGGCACAGCACGTTCACGAGCGGGTTGCGGGCATAGCCCGCTTCGAAGGTGAGCTCGCCCCCGATGGTGGGCACGCCCACCGAGTTGCCATAGCCCGAGATGCCGGCCACCACCCCTTCGGTCAGCCACCGGGTGCGGGCGTCGTCGAGGGTGCCGAAGAACAAGGGGTCCATGAGCGCGATGGGCCGGGCCCCCATGGTGAAGATGTCGCGCAGGATCCCGCCCACCCCGGTGGCGGCCCCCTGATAGGGCTCGACGGCGGAGGGGTGGTTGTGGCTCTCGATCCGGAGCGCCACCGCGATACCGTCACCGGCGTCGATGACCCCGGCGTTCTCGCCCGGTCCGACCAGGACGTGGGACCCCTCGGTCGGAAGGCGCCGCAGGTGCAGCCGCGACGACTTGTAGGAGCAGTGCTCGCTCCACATCACGGCGTACATGGCCAGCTCGAGATGGTTCGGTGAACGCCCCAGGATCTCCTCGATACGCGCCGCCTCGTCGTCACTGAGGCCGAGCGCCCGATGCAGCTCCATCGCCGTCACCGTACCCGGCCCGGAGTGCCGACCCGGTCGGGGTGGGGTCGGCCGGGACCACCCGGGCGGTCAATGACGGGCGCGGCCTTTCCCAAATGGCGGGCGCCGAAGAGGTTGCATCCGCGTCTACCGCCAAACCCATAATCCGAGCGATGGCAGACACCAAAACACGGCCTAACCGCCAACCCATGTCGAGCACCCACAAGGCGGCTCTGGCCCGCGGGCGCGACGAGGGACGGGTCGTGCGCCGCTATCTCGAGGCGCTCGAGCACAACCGGCCCAAACGGGGCCGCAAGCGCACCCCCGAATCGGTCAAGAAGCGCCTCGACGCCGTGCACGAGCAGCTGACGTCGGCCGAGCCCCTGGCCCGGCTGCACCTCCTGCAGGAGCGGGCCGATCTCCAGGTCGAGCTGGACCGGGCCACGTCGACCAACGACCTGGCGACCCTCGAAAAGGCCTTCGTCAAGGTGGCCCGCGCCTACGGGGAGCGCAAGGGCATCGAGTACAGCGCGTGGCGCGCCGCCGGAGTGAGCGCGGCGGTGCTCCAGCGCGCCGACATCACCCGCACCTCCCCTGACACCGGCGCCTCCAAGGCCGCACGGTCCGCCAAGAAGAAGTGAACGGAGCGGCTCGCGCCGCTCAGACGGGCACCTGGGCGCTCCGGGTGGCGGCCACCACGAGCGACTCGAGCAGCCCCATGCCGTCGGTGGACGCCGTCATGGCGTCACAGGCGCGCTCGGGATGCGGCATGAGGCCCACCACGTTGCCCTCCTCGTTGCACACGCCGGCGATGTCGTCGAGCGAGCCGTTGGGGTTGGCGGTGTAGCGCAGGACGATGCGGTCCTCGGCGCGCAGCCGCTCGAGGGTGGCGGAGATCGCAGGTGAAGTTGCCCTCGAAGTGGTTGATGGGGAGCGACAGCTGCGCCCCCAGCTCGGACTCGCCCGTGAGCACGGTGCGCGTCGTGCACACCTCCACCCCGACGGTGGTGCACAGGAAGCGCAGCCCCCTGTTCTTCTGGAGGGCGCCGGGGAGGAGTCCGGCCTCGGTCAGCACCTGGAAGCCGTTGCAGATCCCCACCACGGGTCCACCGTCGGCCGCGTACTTGGACAGCGCCTCCATCACCGGCGAGAAGCGGGCCAGCGCCCCCGGGCGCAGATAGTCGCCGTGGGCGAAGCCGCCGGGGAGGACGATGGCGTCGTAGCCGGCCAGGGAGCGCTCCCCGTGCCACACGAGGCCGGCGTCGACGCGCGAGGAGCCGAAGAGCCCCAGTGCCTTCACGACGTCGTGCTCGCAGTTGCTGCCGGGGAACACGACGACGCCGATCTTGGCCGCCATCACCCGGCTCCGTTTCCTGTCGACACCGCGTTTCCTGTCGACGTCGCGTTTCCTGTCGACACCGCCGACGACGTCACCGGCGGGGCCGAAGACATGGACTCGACGGTACCGATCACGGTGACGGTGGAGTCCTCGATCACCGGGTTGGCTAGCAGACGCTGCGCCATCTCGGTTCCCCGGGCGTGCGCGGCGGCCTCGTCCGGCGCCTCGATCGACAGACGGAACGCCTTGCCCACATGGACGTCGTCGACGCCCTCGAAACCGAGGGCCGGCAGCGCCCGCTCGATGGTGGCACCCTGCGGATCGGCGATCCCCGAGCGCAGCCTGACCTCCACGAGCACCTCGTACTTCACGCGCCCATCACCTGCTCGAACCGTACCAGTCGGCCAGTCGACGCCCGCTGATTCGCTCGTACGCTTCGATGTAGCGCTCGCTCGTCTCGGTCACCACTTCGGGCGACAGCGCCGGTGGGGGCGGCTTCTTGTCCCAGCCGCTCGCCTCGAGCAGGTCGCGCACGGGCTGCTTGTCGAAGGCGGGAGGGTTGGTGCCGGGCTTCCACTGGTCGGCGGGCCAGAACCGCGACGAGTCGGGGGTGAGCACCTCGTCGCACAGGGCCAGCTCGCCGTCGATCATCCCGAGCTCGAACTTGGTGTCGGCCACGATGATGCCGTTGCGCTCGGCCACCGCCGCGCCGCGCCGGTAGGCCTCGACGCACAGGTCGCGCACCTGTTCGGCCCGCTCCTTGCCGATGAGATCGGCGGCCTCGTCGAACGAGATGTTGCGATCATGACCCTCGGTGGCCTTGGTCGAGGGCGTGAACATGGGCTCGGGGAGCCGGCCGGCGTGCTCGATGCCGGCGGGGAGCGGCGTGCCGTGCAGTGTCTGGGTGGACGAGTACTCCTTCCAGCCCGAACCGGCCAGGTAGCCGCGCACGATGCACTCGATGGGGAGCATCTCGGCGCGCCGCACGAGCACGGCGCGTCCCGCGATCCCGTCGATGCCGGCTTCGCCGCCGAGCTCGGCGGCATCCTTGGGCAGCAGGGCGGGGTCGGCGGTGATCAGGTGGCTGGGGGCGAGGTCGGCCAACTCGGCCAGGAAGTGGACGGTCATGGCCGTGAGCACCCGACCCTTGTCGGGAATGGGCTCCTCGAGGATGACGTCGAAAGCCGACAGGCGATCGGACGCCACCATGAGCAGACGCCCCTCGCCGGCGTCGTAGAGCTCGCGCACCTTGCCGCTGTGCACCATCGTCAAGCTCACTCGTCGACCTCCTCGATCGCTTGTCGGAATTTCGAGACATGTTGCAGCGCCCGCTCCAGGCTGAAGGCCCGGTCGAGGGCGGCGCCGTCCAGGGCGACCTCGGTGTCGGCCTCGAGCACGGTGCGGAAGGGGCGCTTCTCCTCCCAGGCGGCGCGGGCGTCGCGCTGGACGATCCGGTAGGCGGCGTCGCGTTCGATGCCCGATTCCACCAAGGCCAGAAGCACGGGCTGGCTGAACACGAGCCCGAACGACCCTTCGACCACGTTGGCCCGCATGCGGTCGGTGTGGACCACAAGGTTCTGGACCAGCCCCGCCCCACGACGCAGGACGTAATAGGTGAGCAGGCTGGCGTCGGGGAGGATGACGCGCTCCACCGAGCTGTGGGAGATGTCGCGCTCGTGCCACAGCGCCACGTCCTCGAGCCCGGCCCCGAGGTACCCCCGCAGCACGCGAGCCAGCCCGCTGAGCCGTTCGGACAGGATCGGGTTGCGCTTGTGGGGCATGGCCGAGCTGCCCTTCTGGCCCGAGCCGAACGCTTCTTCGACCTCACCCACCTCGGTCCGGGCCAGATGGCGGATCTCGGTGCCGATCATCTCGACCGTGGCGCCGACCGACGCGCACGCCCACAGGAGCTCGGCGTGGCGGTCGCGGGCGATCACCTGGGTGGCGGGCACGGGGCTGAGCCCGAGGGCGGCGCACACGTGGGCCTCGACCCGGGGGTCGATGTTCGAATACGTTCCCACCGCCCCCGACAGCTTGCCCACCGCGATCTTGTCGCGTGCGGCGCGCAGGCGCGCCCGGTCGCGGTCGGCCTGCAGGCACCACAGCGCCAGCTTGGCCCCGAAGGTGGTGGGCTCGGCGTGCATGCCGTGGGTGCGACCCGGCATGGGGGCGTCGATGAACTCGAGGGCACGGGCCTTGAGCACCGACACGAAGGCGTCGGACGCATCGAGGAGCAGGTCGGCGGCGCGGGTCAGCGTGGCGCACAGCGCGGTGTCGACGACGTCGGACGAGGTGAGCCCGTAGTGCACCCACGACCGGTCGGGCGGGCCGATGGCGTCCTGGACGACGTCGACGAAGGCGGCCACGTCGTGGTCGGTGACGCGCTCGCGGTCGTTGACCGCGACGACCAGCTCCGGTGTCACCTTGGGCGCCCGGGCCCGCACCGTGGCGGCCGCGTCACGGGGGATCACCCCCACCTCGGACCATCCCTCGACCGCCAACAGCTCGACCTCGAGCCACATCTCGAGACGCGCCTCGTCGGTGAACAGCGCCGCCATCTCCGGCAACGAGTAACGGGGGATCACGCCGCACCTGCCGATCCGGCGGTCGCGCCGGCCGTGACCGCCGCGGCGGCATCGGCGGCGATGTCGGTCCGGTACTGCATCCCCTCCCACCCGATGCGGTCCACGGCCGCGTAGGCGCGGGCGCGCGCCTCGGCGATGGTCGAGCCCACCGCGCTCACGCCGAGCACGCGCCCGCCCGCGGTCACGAACTGGCCTTCGTCGTCGAGGGCGGTCCCGGCGTGGAAGACGGTGACCCCTTCGATGGCGGCGGCGTCCTCGAGCCCGTCGATGCGGTCGCCGGTGCGGGGCGGTCCGGGGTAGTGCTCCGAGGCCAGCACCACGCACACCGACGCGTCGGTGGAGAAGCGCGGCTCGGTGCGCAGCCGGCCCGCGGCGGCCTCGGCCAGCAGCCCGGTGAGGTCCTCGGTGAGGCGGGGCAGCACCACCTGGGTCTCGGGGTCGCCGAAGCGCACGTTGTACTCGAGGACGCGCGGGCCGTCGGCGGTGAGGATGAGCCCGGCGTAGAGCACGCCCCGGTAGTCGATGCCGCGCCGACGCAGCGCACCTACGAGCGGCTCCACGGCCTGGTCGAGGAAGCGGTCGATGAGCCGGTCGTCGACGAGCGGCACGGGAGAGTACGCCCCCATGCCACCGGTGTTGGGCCCCTCGTCGTCGTCGTTGACGCGCTTGAAGTCCTGGGCCGGTGCCAGCGCGGCGATGCGAGTCCCATCACACAGCACGAGCAGCGAACACTCGGGGCCCACCAATCCTTCTTCGACCACGATGCGGCGCCCGGCGTCACCGAAGCTCTCCCCCGACAACTTCGAGGCGATGTCGGCGTCGGCCTCCTCGAGGGAGTCGGTGACGAGCACCCCCTTGCCCGCGGCGAGGCCGTCGGTCTTCACCACCCAGGGTCCGGGCAGGTCGCGCAGGAAGGCCTGGGCGGGGCGGGCGTCGTCGAAGGCGCCGTAGCGCGCCGTGGGCACGCCCGCTTCGGCCAGCACCATCTTCATGAAGGCCTTGGATCCCTCGAGCCGGGCCCCGTCGGCACCGGGACCGAACACGAGGCGCCGGTCGGCGCGCAGCTTGTCGGCGAGCCCGTCCACGAGAGGCTGCTCGGGGCCGATCACGAACAGGTCGGCGTCGATGTCCTCGGGGGCGTCGGTCGTGATGGAGACGGGCCGGCCCGACCCCGCCAAGGTGAAATGGGCCGAGTCGGCCGCCTCGGGCGAGTGCGGCGCCATGCCCGGATTGCCGGGGGCGACGACGACCTCGGCGGTGCGGGCCAACGACAGCGCCAGGGCGTGCTCGCGACCGCCCGACCCGATGACGCAGACCTTCATGCCGCGAACCGGACGAACTGCTCCCGACCCGGTCCTACGCCCACCAGCTTGATGGGCACGCCGATCTGCTCGGCGAGGAAGGCGACGTAGTCGCGCGCCGCGGGGGGAGGTCGTCGAGCTCGGTGGCACCCGACAGGTCGGCGCGCCATCCCGGCAGCTCCTCGTACACGGCGTCCACCTGGTGCAGCACCGACTGGTGATAGGGGGGGTAGGCGAAGCGCTCGCTCCCCGATGCGTAGGCCACGCACACCTTGACGGTGTCGAAGGTGTCGAGCACGTCCATCTTGGTGAGCGCCACCTCCGACAACGAGTTGAGGCGCACGGCCTGGCGCGCCATGACGGCGTCGAACCACCCGCAGCGCCGGCGCCGACCCGTGTTGGTGCCGAACTCGTGGCCGCGCTCGACGAGCACCTCGCCCACCTCGTCGAGGCACTCGGTCGGGAAGGGCCCCGCCCCCACCCGGGTGACGTACGCCTTGGCGATGCCGATGACCTCGCCGATCATGCGCGGCCCCACGCCGGTGCCGGTGCAGGCGCCCCCCGCCACCGGGTTCGACGACGTCACGAAGGGATAGGTGCCGTGGTCGAGATCGAGAAAGGTGGCCTGGGCCCCCTCGAGCAGCACGTTGCGCCCAGCGTCGAGAGCGTCGTGCACGAGGCCGACGGTGTCACCCACCATGGGGCCGATCCTCGGCGCGTACTGCTCGAGGTACTCGTCGCAGATGGCCCCGCCGTCGAGGGGGAGCCGGTTGTACACCTTGGCCAGGATGGCGTTCTTCTCCTTCAGCACCACCTCGAGCTTCTGCCGGAAGATCTTGGCGTCGAGGAGGTCCTGGACCCGCAGCCCCACCCGGGCCGCCTTGTCGGCGTAGGCGGGGCCGATGCCCCGGCGCGTCGTGCCCAGGGCGTTCTTTCCGAGGTAGCGCTCGGTGACCCGGTCGAGCTCCTGGTGGTACGGCATGATCAGGTGGGCGTTGCCGCTGACCACCATGCGGCTGGTGTCGATCCCCTTGGCGGCCAGCGTGTCGAGCTCGGCCAGGAGCACGCCGGGGTCCACCACCACGCCGTTGCCGATGACCGGGGTGATGTGCGGGTAGAGCACGCCGCTCGGCACGAGCTGGAGGGCGAACGACACGCCGTCGACGACCACGGTGTGCCCGGCGTTGTGGCCGCCCTGGTAGCGCACCACCATGTCCATGTCCCGGGCCAGGAGGTCGGTGAGCTTGCCCTTCCCCTCGTCGCCCCATTGCGTCCCGACGACCACGGTTGCGGGCACGACGCTCCTCCGTACAACGGCTCCGGATTACGCCGCATTGTATCCCGGGCCTGTGACCGCCCTTCCTGCCTGGCGCCGATGACGGCGGTCGCGACCATGAGGTCCCGACAGGGTCCCGGAGCGGCCGCGGCCGCACAGCCACCGGCGGCGCCCTACCATCGACACCATGGCCACCGTTGCCCTCATCCTCATCAGATCGGGCTACAACCTGGCCATCTTCGGCGTCATCTTCGCGGCGCTGTCCTACGTGAGGACGAACCGATTCAAGAGGGTGACCGGCGTCGACCCCTGGCACATCCCGCCCGTGGTGTGGGCGATCGTGAGCTTCTTCATCATGCTCCTGGGCACGCTGCTGTCGCTGATCGCCTGCGCCACCACCAACGTGCCCGGCCGGGGCCGGGGCGGCGGGTACTACGGACGGCGCGGTCCCGGAGCCGGCTACCCTCCTCCCGGCTACGGGCCTCCTCCCGGCTACGGACCTCCCCGGGCCAGATCCCCCCACCAGGGAGCTATGCCACACCGGGCTATCCGACCGCCGGCCCGCCCGGCTCGGCCCGGGCCGGAGTTCGGCGGCTCCGGAGCCTCGCCCAGTCAGAGCCCGACGTCGGGGACGCATCCCTCGGCCTATCCGGTGGCTCCCCCTCCGCCCGCGGCGGCCAGCGGGCCCCCGGCCTGGCACGCCGATCCCACCCGGCGCCATCAGCACCGCTACTGGGACGGAACCAGTTGGACCGAGCACGTCTCGGACAACGGCAACGCCGCCACCGACCCCGTCTGAGGTCCCGCACCGCGCCGCTGAGCCAGCTCAGCGCAGCGTGATGGACCCGTCGGCGACGTCCACGGTCACCGTGTCGCCGTCGGTGTAGCGCCCTTCCAGGAGGGCGAGGGCGAGAGGGTCCTCCACCGAGTGCTGGATCACCCTGCGCAGCGGGCGCGCCCCCAGGTCGGGGTCGTACCCGGCGCGGGCCAGCCAGCCACGCGCGTCGTCGGTGACCACCAGCGTCAACCGGCGCTGGGCCACCCGGGCCGCCAGCGTGGCGACCTGGATGTCGACGATGCGGCGGATGTCGGCCTCCGACAGGTGGCGGAAGCGCACCACCTCGTCGATGCGGTTGAAGAACTCGGGCTTGAAGAAGTCCTGGGGGTCGCCGGGCAGGTTGGACGTCATGATGAGGACGGTGTTGGTGAAGTCGACGGTGCGGCCCTGGCCGTCGGTGAGCCGTCCGTCCTCGAGCACCTGGAGCAGGACGTTGAACACGTCGGGGTGCGCCTTTTCGATCTCGTCGAGCAGCACCACCGCGTAGGGACGGCGCCGCACCGCCTCGGAGAGCTGGCCGCCCTCCTCGTAGCCGACGTAGCCGGGAGGGGCGCCGACGAGGCGGCTGACGGTGTGCTTCTCCTGGTACTCGCCCATGTCGATGCGGACCATGGCGCGGTCGTCGTCGAAGAGGAAGTCCGCCAGCGCCCGGGCCAGCTCGGTCTTGCCCACCCCGGTGGGGCCGAGGAACAGGAACGAGCCGATGGGCCGGTTGGGGTCCGACAGACCGGCCCGGCTGCGCCGGATGGCGTTGGACACCGCCACGACGGCCTCGTCCTGGCCCACCACGCGCGCGTGCAGGGCCTCCTCCATGCGCACGAGCTTGGCCAGCTCGGCCTCCATGAGTCGGGTGACGGGCACACCGGTCCAGCGGCTCACCACCTCGGCCACGTCCTCGGCGTCGACCTCTTCCTTCAGCATCGCCCCCGAGGCCTGCAGCTCGGCCAAGGCCTTGGTGGCGTCCTCGATACGGCGCTCGATGTCGGGGATGACGCCGTAGCGGATCTCCGAGGCGCGGGTCAGGTCGCCGTCGCGCGCGAAGCGCTCGGCCTCGCCCTTGCGCGTCTCGAGCTCCTCCTTGAGGCCGCGGATGGCGGTGATGGCGTCCTTCTCGCCCTGCCAGCGCACGGTCATGGCATCGGCCGTCTCGGTCAGGTTGGCGAGCTCCTCCTCGAGGCGGGCCAGGCGTTCCTTCGAGGCGTCGTCGGTCTCCTTGGCGAGCGCCATGCGCTCGATCTCGAGCTGGCGCATGCGCCGGGTGACGACGTCGATCTCGGTGGGCATGGAGTCGATCTCGATGCGCAGCCGGCTGGCGGATTCGTCGACGAGGTCGATGGCCTTGTCGGGGAGGAAGCGCCCCGTCACGTAGCGGTCCGACAGGACCGCCGCCGCCACCAGGGCGGCGTCCTGGATGCGCACGCCGTGGTGCACCTCGTAGCGCTCCTTGAGGCCGCGCAGGATGGCGATGGTGTCCTCCACCGAGGGCTGGCCCACGAACACGGGCTGGAAGCGCCGTTCGAGGGCGGCGTCCTTTTCGATGTGCTTGCGGTACTCGTCGAGCGTCGTCGCCCCCACCAGGCGCAGCTCGCCGCGCGCCAGCATGGGCTTGATCATGTTGCCGGCGTCCATGGCCCCTTCGGCCCCGCCCGCGCCCACGATGGTGTGGAGCTCGTCGATGAAGGTGATGATCTCGCCCTCGGAGTCGGTGATCTCCTTGAGCACCGCCTTCAGACGCTCCTCGAACTCGCCCCGGTACTTGGCCCCGGCCACCATGGCCGACAGGTCGAGGGCCACGACGCGCTTGTCGCGCAGGCCCTCGGGCACGTCGCCCTCGACGATGCGGTTGGCGAGGCCCTCCACGATGGCGGTCTTGCCCACGCCGGGCTCGCCGATGAGCACGGGGTTGTTCTTGGTGCGCCGGCTCAGGACCTGGATGACGCGGCGGATCTCCTCGTCGCGCCCGATGACGGGGTCGAGCTTGCCGCGCCGGGCCGCCTCGGTGAGGTCGCGTCCGTACTTCTCGAGCGCCTGGTACTGCTCCTCGGGGTTCTGCGACGTGACGCGGTGGCTGCCGCGCACGGCCCGCAGCGCGCCGAGGAGCTCGTCGCGCTTGACCCCGATGACATCCGACAGCGCCAGGAGGAGGTGCTCGACCGACACGTACTCGTCGCCCATGTCCCCGCGCAGGCTGTCGGCGGTCTCGAGCAGGTCCCGCGCCTGGCGCGACAGGGTGACATCGCTGCCGCCGTAGGCCTTGGGGAGGGAGGCGAGGCGCTCCTCCACACGGTTGGTGAGCGAGGTGGGCTCCACCCCCGCCTTGGCGAGCAGCGGCAGCGCCAGCCCGTCGGGCTGGCCGAGCAGGGCGGCCAGGACGTGGTCCGGGGTGACCTCGGGGTTGTTCTGGGCATGAGCGCGCTCCACGGCGCTGCGCATGGCTTCTTGGACCTTGAGGGTCCAGCGTTCCTGGTCGATGGCCATCTGATTACCTCCCGGTCCGGCGCGGCGCGTCCCCGTGCCCGGCGCGGCGGAACACCAGGGCCTGGCGCAGCGGCACCAGGTCGCGCCGGTACTGGCGATGCGTCTGTTCGACCTTGTCGCGCGCCTCGTCGCGCACCTGCTCGAGCTCTGCGGTGAGGCGCTCCACCTCGGCCTCGAGCTCGAGGACGTGGCGGACCCCTTCGAGGTTCAGCCCCGACGCGGTGAGCGACCCGATGCGGCGCAGGCGTTCGATGTCGAGCTGGCTGTAGCGGCGGTTGCCGCCCCCGGTGCGCGACGGGTCCACGAGGCCCTTGCGCTCGTAGAAGCGCAGCGTCTGGGGGTGCACACCGGCCAGCTCGGCCGCCACCGAGATCACGTACACGGCGCGGGCCGCGCTGTCCCCGCCGAACATCGACGGGCGCGGTGCCGTGCCGCGCCCGGCCACGGGGCTCGGTTCCTCGGTCGTCAGTCCTGGGTGGCGTCATCGCTGTTCACCTCCAGATAGGCGCGCGGCTCGTCGTGGGAGACGCGGGCGAACTCCTCGACGGCGGCACGTTGCTCGGCGTTCAGTTTCTTGGGGACGGCCACGTCCACGGTGACGAGGAGGTCACCGGCCGAGGTCCGCCCGTGGCCGGGCACACCCCGGCCCTTCACGCGGAAGGTCTTGCCCGACGAGGTCCCGGCCGGGACGCGCAGGGTCACGGGATCGTCGAGCGTCGGCACCTTCACCGTCGATCCCAGCGTCGCCTCGGGGAAGGTCACGGGCACGTTGAGGGTGAGGTTGCGGCCCCGCCGCCCGAAGAGGGGGTGGTTCCCCACCCGCACCGTCACGTACAGGTCGCCGGCGGGCCCGTTGGCGCGCCCCGGCGCGCCGCGTCCCTTGACGCGGATGCGCTGGCCGTCCTCGACCCCGGCCGGGATGCGCACCTTCACCTGGCGGGTGCGCCGCACCACGCCCGAGCCGCGACAGGTCTTGCACGGCGTTTCGATGATCGTGCCGCGCCCCGAGCACTGCGGGCACACGCGGCTGAGCGAGAACAGGCCCTGGTTGTCGTCGAGAGCGCCCCGGCCGTGACAGGTGGGACACGTCACCGGGGACGTGCCCGGCGCCGCGCCCGTGCCGTGACACGTCTCACAACGCGCCTCGCCGGCCACGTTCACCGACGTGGTGACGCCGCGCACGGCGTCCTCGAAGGACAGGTAGAGCTCGGCCTCGACATCGGCGCCGCGGCGCGGCCCGGCGTTGCGGGCGCGTCGCCCGCCGCCGAAGGCACCGCCCAGGCCCCCGAACAGGTCACCGAGGTCACCGAGGTCCTCGACCCGGAAGGTCGTGCTCCCCGGTCCCCCGGGCCCGCCCGGGCCCGCCGAAGCCGCCGAAGCTGGCCGGGCCCAGACGACGGACCTCGTCGTACTCCTTGCGCTTCGCGGCGTCACCGATGACGTCGTGGGCGGCGGAGATCTCCTTGAAGCGGTCCTCGGCCCCGGGGTTGGCATCGGGATGGAACTGCTTGGCGAGCTTGCGATAGGCGCGCGTGATCTCTTTGTCCGTGGCCGTGGGGGACACCCCCAGGACCTGGTAGTAGTCCTTGTCGAGCCACTCCCGCTGGGCGACCATTACCCCCGCACCCGGACCATGGCCGGGCGGATCACCCGTCCCTTCCACCGGTAGCCGGCGCGCAGCACCTCGTCGATGACCGGGCCGCTGGGCGCGGTCGCCGCGGCGGTTGCACTGTCGTCGGCGCTGACACGGTCCACCGCCTCGTGCACGGTGGGGTCGAAGGGCTCGCCGGCCACGCCGACGCGCTCGAGCCCCTCGCGGCTCAAGATGTCGGCCAGCAGGGTCGAGCCGGCCACGAGGGCCTTGCCCTCGGGCGAGACGTCGTCACCCTCGCCGAGATGGGCGCGGGCCAAGTCGAAGGCATCGAGCACGGGCAGCACCTTGGTCGACGAGGTCCTCAGCGGCGCGCTCGAGGTTGTCGGTCTGCTGGCGCAGCATGCGCTTCTTGTAATTCTCGAAGTCGGCCTGGACCCGGCGCGACAATTCCAGGTACTCGTCGCGCTCGCGCCGGGCCGTGAAGAGCAGATCGTCGAGGTCGTCGACGACGGTGTCGTTGGGGGCTTCGACCACGGGGTCCATGAGCTCGGCCTCGTCGAGGTTGTCGACGACGGGCTCGACCCGGGGGTCGACGGTCGGCTCGGGACGGGGAGCGCCGGGGTTGCTGGGCGCGGTCCTCCCGCGCCCCGGTCACCGCCGGGCTGACCGGACGCCGGGGTCATGCCCCGGGCTCGTCGACGATCTCGGCGTCCACCACCTCGTCGTCCGAGGAGGAACCGTCGTCGGAGCCGGGAGCGCCACCCGGTGCCGATGCGGCGCCGCTCGTCTGCGAGGCCTGCTCGTACAGGCGCTGGGTGAAGGCGTGGCTGGCGTTGACGAGCGCCTCGGTGGTGTCCTTGATCTTCTCCACGTCGGTTCCGCCCAGGGCGTCCTTCACGGCCTTGAGCGCGCTCTCGACCTTGTCCTTCTCGTCACCCTCGAACTTCTCGCCCTGCTCGCGCAGCACCTTCTCGGTCTGGTAGACGAGCGTGTCGGCGTTGTTGCGGATCTCCGCCTCCTCGCGCCGGCGCTTGTCGTCCTCGGCATGCGCCTCGGCGTCGCGCACCATGCGGTCGATCTCCTCCTTGGCGAGCGAGGACTCACCGGTGATGGTCATCGACTGCTCCTTGCCCGTGGCGGTGTCGCGGGCGGACACGTGCACGATCCCGTTGGCGTCGATGTCGAAGGTGACCTCGATCTGGGGAACGCCGCGGGGGGCGGGGGGCAGGTCCACGAGCTGGAACTTGCCCAGCGTCTTGTTGTACATCGCCATCTCGCGCTCGCCCTGGAGCACGTGGATCTCCACCGACGGCTGGTTGTCCTCGGCCGTGGTGAACACCTCGGAGCGCTTGGTGGGGATGGTCGTGTTGCGCTCGATGAGGCGGTGCATGACGCTGCCCTTGGTCTCGATGCCGAGCGACAGCGGGGTGACGTCGAGGAGCAGGACGTCCTTCACCTCGCCCTTCAACACGCCGGCCTGGACCGCCGCGCCGATGGCCACGACCTCGTCGGGGTTCACGCCCTTGTGGGGCTCCTTGCCGGTCAGGCTCTGGACGAGGTCCTGGATGGAGGGCATGCGCGTCGAGCCACCGACGAGCACGACGTGGTGGATGTCGGACTTCGAGATCCCGGCGTCGGTGATGGCCTGCTCGAAGGGGCCCTTGCACGCGTCGACCAGGTCGGCGGTGATCTCGTTGAACTTGGCCCGCGTGAGCTTGAGGTCGAGGTGCTTGGGGCCATCGGCGGTGGCCGTGATGAAGGGCAGGTTGATCTGGGTCTCCTGCACCGACGACAACTCGATCTTGGCCTTTTCGGCCGCTTCCTTCAGGCGCTGGACGGCCATCTTGTCGGCGGACAGGTCCACACCCTCGGTGTTCTTGAACTCGGTGACCAGCCAGTCGATGACGCGCTGGTCCCAGTCGTCACCACCGAGGTGGGTGTTGCCGGAGGTCGACTTCACCTCGAAGACGCCTTCGCCGATCTCGAGGATCGAGACGTCGAAGGTCCCCCCGCCGAGGTCGAACACGAGAACGGTCTGCTCCTTGTTCTCCTTGTCCAACCCGTAGGCCAGGGCGGCCGCCGTGGGCTCGTTGATGATGCGCAATACCTCGAGGCCGGCGATCTGGCCCGCCTCCTTGGTGGCGGTGCGCTGGGCGTCGTCGAAGTAGGCGGGCACGGTGATGACGGCCTGGTTGACGGAGTCGCCGAGGTAGGACTCGGCGTCTCTCTTCAGCTTCTGGAGGATGCGGGCCGAGATCTCCTGGGCGTTGTACTTCTTGCCGTCGATGTCGATCGACCACGACGTGCCCATGTGGCGCTTGACCGAACGGATGGTGCGGTCGGGGTTGGTGATGGCCTGGCGCTTGGCGACCTCCCCGACGAGGACTTCGCCCGACTTCGAGAACCCGACGACCGACGGCGTGGTGCGGCCCCCTTCGGCGTTGGGGATGACGACCGGCTCGCCGGCCTCCAAGACGCTCACGACCGAGTTGGTGGTGCCGAGGTCGATTCCGACGGCCTTGGGCATTGCATTGCCTCCGTATACTCTGCTGTCCCGGTGGCTCTCACCAGGGAATTCTTGTCTGCTGTGTCTACTTGACTGCTCTATCATTATAGCGATCTTGAGTGGATACCTGTCAACTTCTCTGCGAGACGCATTCTTCATTCTGAGACCCGCCCCTTGCGGGAGGACACCCGACCCCCGCCTGTCGGCCGGGGCGCATCCGATCGAGTCGCCACGTAGGTGGAAACCACGGCACACCAGGTGGAACCCCGCTAGGCCCCGGTCTTCGGCGGCCATACCGTGACTGGAAAGCGGCAGCGGGAAATCCCACTTCCCAACCTGACACGGCCGCTCACCGGGGGGTGCGGCGGGGCGTTGGCACATTTCCGGTCCAACGCCCCGCCGTCCAACCGGAGGACGCCGAGGTGGCCGAGCGCGAGGTCGTGGCGGTGGTGTGGCACCTGCACACCCACTCGATCGACATCGTCTTCGTCGAAGGCCACCCTGACACCCTGATGGGAACCCGGAAGATGGCCGCCCAGATGGCCGAGGGCTTCGGGCTCGAGCTCGTCCCCACGTCGTCCGGCACGATCCTGTGGGTCAAGGGCCCCGTTCCCACGGACACGCCCGAAACTCCGGACACGCCCGACACCCCCGGGACTTAGCCGCACACCCTTCGTCGTCACACGGTGGCCTGAGTACGCTTCGAGGTGTGCCTGACCTGGTCCTCATCCGCCACGGCGAGTCCACCTGGAACGCCCAGAACCTGTTCACGGGGTGGACCGACGTCGATCTGACCCCCAAGGGCGAGGCCGAGGCCCGCCAGGCAGGAGCGCTCCTGGCCGCCGAACAGCGCAACGGGCTCGACCTCCGGGTGGTGCACACCTCGGTCCTGACCCGGGCCGTGCGCACCGCCAACCTGGCCCTCGACGAGCTGGGCCGGAGCTGGCTCCCGGTGCGGCGCCACTGGCGCCTGAACGAGCGTCACTACGGGGCGCTCCAAGGGCTCGACAAGAAGGAGACCGCGGCGGAGTTCGGCGAGGCCCAGGTCAAGCTGTGGCGTCGGAGCTACGACGTCCCGCCACCGCCCCTGCTCACCGACGACGAGCGCCACCCCGCCCACGACGACCGCTACCGGGACCTCCCGCGCGGGGTCCTGCCCGACACCGAGTGCCTGGCCGACGTGGTGGTCCGCATGGTGCCGTACTGGGAGGACGCCATCGCCTCGGACCTGCGCGCCTTCCCGGGCGTGCTCGTCGTCGCCCACGGCAACTCGATCCGGGCTCTCGTCAAGTACCTGAAGGCCATCTCCGACGACGAGATCGTCGGCCTCGAGGTACCCACGGGCGTGCCGTGGTGGTTCCGTTTCGACGCTGACCTCGAGCTCGTCGACGACCGACAGCTCGGGGACCCCGAGGCCATCCGGGCCGCCGCCGAAGCGGTGGCCCGCCAGGCCGGCTGATCCCCCGACCGGCCGGCGCGCCCGGGGGGAGGCGAGCCGAGCCGGTCAGAGGGGCAGACCTTTCAGGGATCAGAGGGCGTCGCGACCTCTCTCCCCGGTGCGCACCCGCACCACCGACTCCACCGGGATGACCCACACCTTGCCGTCGCCGATCTTGCCGGTGGCGGCTGTGGTCACGATGGCGTCGACCACCTCGTCGGCTTGTGTGTCGTCGACGAGCACCTCGACACGGATCTTGGGGACGAAGTCCACCTCGTATTCCGCACCTCGGTACACCTCTGTGTGGCCCCTTTGGCGGCCGAAACCCTGCGCCTCGGTGA
This sequence comes from uncultured Acidimicrobiales bacterium, assembly GCA_963838775.1. GTDB lineage: Bacteria > Actinomycetota > Acidimicrobiia > Acidimicrobiales > UBA8190 > Chersky-840. The sequence continues at coordinate 7,140 of CAWISP010000027.1, read as the reverse complement.
GGGTCATGCCCTGGACGCCCAGCGTCTTCAGGGCCTCTTTGACCTCGTCGAGTTTGAAGGGCTTGAGGACTGCCACGACCAGCTTCATTGTGCGCTCCCTTTCGTCGGGCTCGGCCGGGTCAACGTTCGCTTGCCGGAGGGGATTCTGACCCTAACGGCGGAGACTTGGACCCGGTGAGGCCGGCCAACTCGAATGCGCTGGCTGAGCTGGTCCGCTGGGCGAACGTCTCATCGGGGAAGGCCTCCTCGTCGTGGATGGCGAGGTCACCGATCTCGAGGATCTCGTCGCTGTAGCGCGCCCCTCGGAGCACCAGCCCGATGACCTTCATCAGGATGAAGGTCACGAAAGCCGACCAGAAGATGACCCACAGGGCGGCTCGGAACTGTTCCCAGAGCTGGTGGGCCGAACCCGTGTACATGAGCCCGCTGACACCGAAGGGTGTGCAGTGGGCCGTGGGCGTGACGTAGGTGGCGGCCGAGGTGTTGACGACCTGTCCGTCGGAGTTCAGATGCCCACAGCCCAACTCGAGGATGTTCGGATCGCCGAATATGCCCAGGAGCATGCCGCCGACGAACCCGGCGATGCCGTGGGTGTAGATGACCCCCAGAGCGTCGTCCACCTTGGAGAAGGGACGGACCTTGGACAGGTAGTTCCAGGCCACCCATACCACGACGGTGGCGACCGCTCCGACGTAGATCGCGCCTCGGCCGTTTACGAAACCGGCGCACGGCGTGATCCCGACCAGGCCGCAGATCATGCCGTTCACACCACCCAGGAAGGTGGGCTTCCTGGACTTGGTGAACATGGCGTCCATCGCCATCCAGACCACCACGCCGACCGCCGTGGCCACGTTGGTGTTGACCACCGCCGCCGCGGCGTCGGTCCCGGCGTAGTACGGGTCTCCACCGTTGAACCCGTTCCAGCCGAGCCAGAGAATGCCGGCTCCCACGGCAGCCATGACGAGGTTGTTGGGGACGGCGTGTTGTCGATCTCGAGCCAGCCGGGGTCCTAAGACCCAGGCCGCGACGAAGCCGGAAACACCCGCCGACATATGGATGACATAACCACCCGAGAAGTCGAGGGAGCCTTCCTGGGCGAAGTAGCCGCCGCCCCAGAGCAGGAAGGCGTCCACGCCGTAGACGAAGGTGGACCACAGCGGCACCAGGAGGCACCAGGCCCCGAACTTGATCCGGCCCAGGACACTCCCCAGGAACAGCAGCGGGGTGATCGCCGCGAACACGAACTGGAAGTACGCCAGCGAGGTCGTGGGGAAGTGGAAGGGCACCGCGGTATTGGCCGCCGAGACCGCTTGGCCCTGTTCACCGACACTGTTGGTGATCCCGCCCGGTTTCCCGACGAAGTTCTCGAAGAAGTGCTTCACCCAGCCCACGCCGGTGAGCTGGGTCTGTACCCCGTTTCTCACCCCCCCTCCGATCGAGGTGGCACCGAAGCCCATCTTGTAGGACCACAGGACCCACGCGATGAGGACCAGCGAGAACCCGGCGAACATCATGGCCAGTACGTTCACCGCCCACTTTTTCTGGACGATTGAGGCGTAGAGGACCGCCAGTCCGGGAAGGCTCATCAGGCCGACGAACGTGGCGGCCACCAGCTGCCAAGTGTTGTCGCCCGTATTCAGCCAACTGGGATACGGAACGGAAACTACGGCGCCTAGCACGGCTCGAGTGCTCCTCTCGTGCGTTCCTGGACCTCGGCGGCCCACAGCCATGAACGTGGCGACACACAGCACCGGGTGCGCCAAAGCCATGACAGAAGGGTTCGCCCTGCCGCCGAAAGAATGCAGGTCGAGGATTTCGCCTCTGTCACGCCCGTGTTACCAGCGCGTGAACTGGACGAGCCCGGGACGCGGCCACCGCCCCCGCAGGGACGGGGAGTGATCAGCCCGCTTTTTGCTCGTTCTCGGGCTTGCGCGGGGACCGCTTGGGCGGTGCCGCACGGGGCGTATAACGCTTGTTGGGCTGGGCGCGCGTCGGTCCCCGGGCGGGTCCGGCCCGGCCTCGTCCCGGCAGGTCACCGGTCGCCTCCCGCAGGTCACGCTGGAGGCGGTAGGCGGTCACGAGCAGCCAGGCGCCCACCATGAGGAACGGGACCCCGAAGCCCCAGTAGTGGAGGTTGAAGACCGACAGCCCGTACAGGGCCATGGCGATGCCCAGGAAGAAGCGCTTCCGGAAGTACGCCGTCACGAGCATCACCACGGCCAGGGCCAGCAGGACGTAGGTAAGCGTGTGGTAGGTCGCCACGCTCACGTGCCGGGGATTGATCGCCCCGCTCTTCAGGTACTGCGAGGGGTCGTTGTTGATGAGGGTGCCGATGACGATGAGCCCGAGCGCCGCCGCCACCGGTGCCAGGAGCAGGCCCGTGAGCCGCTCCTTGTCGTTGGCGTACTTGACGGCGTCCTCGAGCTCCTCCACCGAACGGGGTCCGTCCGCCTTCTTGGCCGGTGCGGCGCCGGGCGGCGGCGCCTTGACCAGCGCGTTGCGCATGCGCTCACCCAGAGGCGCCTTGTCCGGGCCGCGCTGCAGGCGCGGGAGCGACAGGAGGATGCGGTGCCCGAGGCTCATCCGGGGCGGAGCTCCGCCCGGATCGTCGGAGTCGTGACCGCCGGACATCGGAAAAGGGTAGCCCGCCCTCTCCCATACGGTCGAAGCGGTGCCATCGGGCCTGGGTTCGGCGACGCGTCGATTTCGGCCTGTGGCGGTGGCTACGAGGTGACGGTGGCGTGCCCGTGCGGGGCGGTCCCACGCACGCGCCGGCGCCTGACCACGAGGCCTCCGACGAGCAGCACCAGGACGACGAGCAGGATGACGGGCACGATGAACACGCTCGCTGACGCGTGCTCGGTGGCGACGGTGTGGCGCGTGTCGAGGAGGGGAGGATCGCCCGCAACGGCCACCGCCGACACCTTCGTCCCCGGGTTGCGAAGGGCGTTGCCGGGGATGTCCTCGCTGTAGCGGTGGCCCCCGAGCGTGAACGTGCCCGTGCAGGCGTAGCCGGCCTGATTGCTGCCGCTGCCCCCCAACAGGCCCAGGCAGCCCGTGACCGTCACGTTGACGTCGACCCCGTGTTGGCGCAGGTCGTTGATCTGCGCGTTCTTGTGGATGCCGGCCACCAGGAGCACGACGGCGACCACGGCCAGAGCCACGAGGCAGATGGCGGCCACGACACGACCGGCCTGACGGACGTCCACCTGCACGCCGGCCCCACGCAACGTCGTGAGCGACGCACCCGAAGCCTCGACTCCCGTTGCTCTGGTCGCGGGGGTGCCCCCACGTGGCTCGGAGACGTCGGACGCCGGTCCTTCCGAGGTCGGTCGCGGCGTCGCAGTCATCGGTCAGTCCACCCTCGGTCGCCGGGTTGCACGCTTACCGGTTGCTCGTGTGCGGCGACCGGCAAATGGTAGCGGCGAGGTCCATCCGTCGGTCTCTGCGCCGGGCCGCACCCGCAGATAGCCTTCCGGCCATGCCGCGAAAGCCTGAACTCGACCTGAGCAAGATCTGGATGTTCTCGGCCTGCTCCGGGGCGCAACTCCGCACCGTCCGCAGGGCCGTCGAAGAGGTGATCGTCCCCGCCGGGCGCGTCCTGTGTGAAGAGGGAACGGTGGGCCGTGAGTTCTTCTTCGTCGTGGACGGCACCGCCTCGGTGCGGCGCAACGGGCGCAGGATCACCACCCTCGGGCCCGGCAAGTGGTTCGGCGAGTTGTCGCTCCTCGACCGCATGCCCCGTTCGGCCAGCATCGTGTCGGAGACGCCCATGACGCTGCTCGTACTCGAGCAGCGACGCTTCAACGGGCTTCTCGACGAGATGCCGACGCTGTCGCGCAAGCTCCTGGTGGCCATGTCCCAGCGCCTGCGCGAGGCCGACGCCAAGGCCCTCAACTAATCGAGTCCTCAACTAGTCGAGCGACGCCTCGACGATCTGGGAGAGGTCCAACACCCGGACATCGTCTTCGCGCGACCGGGCCCGCACGGCGTCGTCGAGCATGATCAGACAGTAGGGGCAGGCCGTCGACACCACGTCGGCGCCCGTGCCGAGGACCTCGTCGGTGCGCTCGAGGTTGACCCGCTTGCCGAGGCTCTCCTCCATCCACATGCGGGCGCCACCGGCACCGCAGCAGAAGCTCTTCTCGCGGCACCGCTTCATCTCGATCTGCTCGACACCCTTGATGGAGTCGAGCACCGAGCGGGGCTCGTCGAAGACGCGGTTGTGGCGCCCCAGGTAACAGGGGTCGTGATAGGTGACCTTGGCATCCATGTTCCCCGGCGTGAGCTTGCCCGTCTCTACCAAATGGCTGAGCAGTTGGGAGTGGTGGATGACCTGGAAGTTCCCCCCCAGGTCGGGGTACTCCCGGGACAGTGAATTGAAACAGTGCGGGCACGAGGCGATGACCTTCTTCGCCCCTACCTCGTCCAGGGTGGCGATGTTGGCTTTCCCCATCTCCTGGTAGAGGTATTCGTTGCCGAGACGGCGAGCCGGGTCGCCGGTGCACGACTCACGGGGGCCGAGGATGCCGAAGCTCACCCCGGCCCGGTGCAGCAGGCGCGCCGTGGCTTGGGTGGCCTTGCGGGCCCGCTCGTCGAGGGCGCCCGCGCACCCCACCCAGTACAGGTATTCGATGTCGTCGGGGATGGTGCCGGTGATGACGGGGATCTCGAAGTCGAGCGCTTGGGTCCATTCGGTGCGCTTGGCGCCGCCCAGTCCCCAAGGGTCGCCCTGGTTCTCGATGTTGCGCAGCATCAGGCCGGCCTCGGTGGGGAAGCGCGACTCCATCAGGACCTCGTAACGGCGCATCTCCACGATGGTGTCGACGTGCTCGATGTCGACGGGACACTCCTCCACACACGCCCCGCACGTGAGACACGACCACAACACGTCGGGGTCGATGGTGCCGGGGACGAGGGTGGGGGCTTCGGCCTTCTGGGCGGCGGCCCACGCCGCCGCGTCCACGGGGGTCCCGTCCTCCGACGGTGGCGGGGACCCGAAAAGTCGAGGCGCGGACTCGAAAAGATTGTCGCGCAGCCCCATGATGAGCAGCTTCGGCGACAGGGGCTTGTCGGTGTTCCATGCCGGGCACACCGACTGACAACGCCCGCATTCGGTACAGGTCAAGGTGTCGAGAAGCTGCTTCCAGGACAGGTCCTCGATGTGGCCGGCACCGAAGACGGTGTCCTCGGAGACGTTCTCCATGTCCATGTCGGGCGTGTTGTAGAGCGGTCCCAGCGCCCGGGGTCGGCGGGAGGTCGCCACGTTGATTGGCGCCAGGGCGATGTGAAGGTGCTTCGAATAGGACAGGAAGACGGCGAAGCCCACGATCACGGCGATGTTGAGGACGAGGAACACCGTCTCGAGGTCGGAGTTCACGCCCTTCCCGAAATGATTGAAGAGAAGTGACACCGCGTGCGAGGCGAAGGGCCACCACGACTTGCCATAGGGGAAATTGCCGGTGTTGACCTGGGCGGCGCGGTAGCCGATCAGCGTGAGCATCACCGAGGCGATCATCACGAGGACGAGCCATGCCGCCCCGGTGTGGGAGCCGAAGAAGCGCGACAGCCGACCCTTGCGCCTGGGCGAGTTGGCGTACCGGATGCCAGTGAACACGCACAGCGAGACCAGCACGGCCACAGCGAAGAAGTCCTCGATGAACCCGAGGGCCCGGCCCCGGCCGATCAGGGGCACGAAGAAGTCCCGGTCGAACAGGGCCCCGTAGGCCTCGAGGATGGTGAACATCAGGATGGTGAAGCCCCAGAAGGTGAAGGCGTGGGCCAGGCCGGGGACCGTCCAGCGCAGCAGCTTGCGCTGGCCGCCGACCTCGGAGAGCTCGGCCCAGGCCCGCTGTCGGAAATGGGTGAAGCGCTTGGGGTCGGGCTGGCCCTTCCCGACCAGGCGGAAGAGATAGGCGAAGCGCCTACCGGCGATGGCGAAGGCGATCGCGGTCGCGCCCAAGCCGAGGATGATCCTGATGGGCAACGTCTCCTCCTGGAGGGTCAGGGACGAAAGTTCTCGAAGTACCGGCTCGGGGTGGGTCCCCGCTGGCCCTGGTACTTCGAACCCAGGCCCGCTGTCCCGTAGGGCTTGTCGGCGGGCGTGGTCATGCGCAGGAAGCTGATCTGCCCGATCTTCATGCCGGGATAGACGGTGATCGGGAGGTTGGCCACGTTCGAGAGCTCCAGCGTGAGGTGGCCGTCCCAGCCGGCGTCGACGAACCCGGCCGTGGAGTGGATGAGGAGTCCCAGACGCCCCAGCGAGGACTTGCCCTCGAGACGGGCGACGAGGTCATCGGGGATGCCCACCCGCTCCAGGGTCGAACCCAGGATGAACTCGCCGGGGTGGAGGATGAGGGGCTCGCCGTCAGGGATCTCGACCAGCTCGGTGAGATCCTCGAGGTCCTCCCGGACATCGATCACGCGCATGGAGTGGTTGCGAAACAGCCGAAAGTAGCGATCGACATGGAGGTCCACCGAGGACGGTTGGATGCACTCGGCCCCGAGCGGGTCGATGACAATTCTCTTGGCATCGAGCTCTTCGCGAATCGTCCGATCTGAGAGGACCACGGGGCAGCACGATAGTGTGATGCCTCCTCGCGGGCGTAGTTCAGCGGCAGAACATCAGCTGGGGAGGTTGGCCACGTTCGAGAGCTCGAGCATGAGGTAGATGCCGCCGCGTCCACGAAGCCGGCCGTGGAATGGATGAGGAGCCCCAGACGCCCGAGCGAGGACTTGCCCTCCAGACGGGCGACCAGGTCGTCGGGGAGGCCGACCCGCTCGAGGGTCGATCCGAGGATGAACTCGCCCGGATGGAGCACGAGCGCCTGCCGTCGGAGATCTCGACCAGTTCGGTGAGGTCCTCGAGGTCCTCCCGGACGTCGATGACCGCGCATGGAGTGGTTCCGGAACAGCCGAAAGTAGCGATCGACGTGGAGGTCGACCGAGGACGGCTGGATGCACTGCGGACCGAGTGGATCGATGACGATCCGCTTGGTCGTCCAGCTGCCTGGCGGATGGACCGGTCTGAGAGGACCACGGGGCAGCACGATCGTGTGATGCTTCCTCTTGCGGGCGTAGTTCAGCGGCGGACGCATCAGCTTTACCCAAGCTCGAGAACGAGGGTTCGATTCCCTTCGC
>CAWISP010000026.1:0-446001 GCA_963838775.1 uncultured Acidimicrobiales bacterium | reverse complement strand
TGGCCGAAGTTCGGCCCAAGAGCAGACTCGCAGTGGAGCTTCGATGACTTCGTCGAACGGGATCTTCCAGCGGCGGTGGCCAAGGCCTGCGAGCGATCGGGCGCGGAACAGGCGTTCTGGCTCGGCCTCGAGATGAGTGGGCAGGCGCTGTATGCGTCGGTCATCTCGGGGACCGCCAACCAGGTCCGCGCTGGCATTACCTTCGGCTCGCCGGTGCTCACCCCGCCGACGGCGATGGTCCCGGGCGTCACGACCCAACCCCACATGCGACGCCACGGGAGAGTCAAGTTCCGTGCCGGGGCACACTTTGCCGGGCCGATCCTGGCGCTCACGAAGTCCAAGCAACTCGAGTCGAGCTTTCGGCCCCAGAACTTCGACCCGATCGGACCCGCCCGATACCTCTACAACGGGATCCCCGACGAGGCGACCGTGCTCGCCGATCAATTCGGCGACTGGATCGAACACGGCGTCATGCGCAGCCTCGACCACACCACGGTGTGGAGTGACCACCTCGACGAGATCAACCTGCCCCTGTTGATCATGGCCGCCGCCCACGATCTCCAACGACCCCCCAAAGCCACCTGCGCCGCCTTCGAGGCCATTGGCAGCACCGACAAGACCTGGATCGAGGCCGGCACGTCGTCGGGTTTCTCGCTCGACTTCGGCCACGACGACCTCGTGGCCGGCCGAGCTTCGCTGGCGGAGATCTTCCCCAAAATCAGAACCTGGCTCGACGAACACGGCGTCTCCGACGCGAAGGTGTGACCGCAGCAATGAGCGACTGGAAGACGCGCAGCTACTGGCTCGAACACCGCGACTACGAACCGGGCGCCCGCCTCGACGGTGACGAGCAGACCGACGTCGTGATCATCGGCGGCGGCTATACGGGACTGTGGTCGGCGATCTGCCTCAAAGATGCCGACCCGTCGATCGACGTCGTCATCCTCGAGCAGAAGGTCGTCGGCTATGGCGCCAGCGGTCGCAACGGCGGGTTCGCGATGACGATGGTGGGTCGCAACATCCACCATCTCGACAGGATGGTCGGCGCCGAGCAGGCACGGGCCACCTACCTGGCCATGCATCAGGCGATCAACGAAATCGAGGAGTTCGCCTGTGCCGAAGGGATCGAGGCCGACATCTGGCACTCGGGCAACGTCACCGTATCGGGGGGACCCGAGCAGGACATCCGCATTCGCCAGGACGTCGAAGCCGCCCAGCGCCTGAATTTACCCTTCGAGTTCCTCGAAGCCGAACAGGTTCGTGAATACGTGAACAGCGGCACGTTCCGCATCGGGCACTTCGAGCGCCAGGCCTTGATTCTCGATCCCGCCGCGCTCGCACAGGGCCTCGCCGATGCAGCGCGCGCTCGGGGCGTGAGGATCTACGAGTTCACCCCCGTCGACGAGATCGAAACCGTTGGCGGTCAACGCGTCGAAGCTCGCACCCCGTTCGGCACCGTGCATGCCGACCGCGCCGTGATCGCCACCAACGCCTACGCCCATTCGATCCCGGAGCTGCGGCGGTTCATCTTCACCATCTATGCCTACGTCACCCTCACTGAACCGCTGACCCCCGAGCAGTGGGAACGTGTCGGCTGGGAAACACGCTGCGGGATCGAGGACAAGCGCATCATGGTGCACTTCAGTCGGCCCACCGCCGACGGCCGGATCCTCTGGGGAGGACGCGATGCCCCGTTCATGCCCGACGGTCCGAATCAACGGCACGACCGTAACCAGCACCTCTTCGACCGACTCGAAGAGACGTTCCGCTGGACCTTCCCCCAACTCGGCGACGTCGCCATGGACCGCGGCTGGGCCGGGCCGGTCTGCGGCACCATCGATTGCATCGCCAGTGTCAACTGGATGAAAGGGGACCGGATCCTCTACGCGCTTGGCTACGCGGGACATGGCGTCGGCCCCAGCCGACTCGTCGGCAAGATCGTGCGCGACATGCTCCTCACGGGCGGCACCGAACTCACCGCGCTGCCCTTCGCCGCCAAGAAGCCGGTGCCCCTGCCACCGGGCAAGATCCTGCGCCGGTTGATGCTCGATACATCACACCGCGTCCTCATCGGTGTCGACGAACACCCCGAACGAGCCGATCGGGGGCTTGCCAGGCTCGCCCTCAAGGTCCTGCGATAACGGGCGACCAGGACCGCATCATCCCCGTCCAGACACACCCACGCCGCCCACGAGGGCATACCCCGGGAGCCGCGTAGAGATCATCGAAGGGGCCAGCCACTTCTCGCACGTGGAGGAGGGGTGCGCTTCGCCGGGATCCTGCGGGACTTGATGGCCAGCACCCAACCGTCCTCGCTGTCCAGCGAGGAGCTGGTGGCCAGCCTGCAGGCGGGCGGCCCCCCTTCCTGACGATCATCGGCCGGTCATGTCACTGCTCGGCCAGGATGCCGCCACCTCCAGCACGGGGTCAGTACCACCGGGCCGGTGGTGATCAGCTCGGCCTGCACGATGGTCCCATTGAAGGGGAAGAGGCGAGTACTCCTCACCCACTGCCGGGCCCCACTGGTAGCCACAGGTGACGCCGACCCCCACCCCGTTGAAGCCGGCCGGGTGAAGCACTCGTCACGCCTTCGGCCGCTCACTTCCGTCAACGGCCGTATGAGAACTCATCGAACACCTCTAGGACCTGTCTACCACCACCTCAACAACAACCCACCACCACCCACAACACACGCACGATGGACTATGGGCTACTCCAGCGAAGCCGGGTTCACGCCGGTGCCGCCGGCTGTGCTGCTCGCGTAGGCGGCCAGGGTAAACCGCAACACGTTGACGGCTTCATTGCCGCTCCAAAGCATCGGGCCTTCGCCCGTGTGCAGCCAGCGCAGCCAGTGGCGTCCAGAATCGCGGAAACTGCTGGCCCAGTCGTCATCGAGCGCATGGTAGGAGCGCATCTCCCCGTCGATGTAGACCTCGAGGCTTGGCTGCTGGATGCCGCGGCCCGTGCAGCGGTTGACCCGCGCGTAGCCCTTGCGTCCGGTTATCTCCCAGCGTTCGTCGTTCGTGTAATAATCGGAACGTAGGTACATGTCGACCCCGAGCGTGATATCCCACACGCCGCGGATCCCGTTTTGGTGTTCCCACGTGATGGTTGTGGGCGCATCGATCTCGACACCGGGCACGACCTCGGTGGCGCCCACCCACGCTCGCACTTCTTTGATGGGGCCGAAGAGCCAAATCGCCGTGGACGCCTTGTGCCAGCCGTCGTCGAAGACGAGGATTCCGCGGCCGCTTTGCATCTGCTGGAACTGCCACTCGTAGCTGCTCGCCGGTACGTCCCAGCCGCCGCGGCCGCTGCCTACCATCTTCATGTGATAACCGCTCACCTCGCCGACCTCGCCCGAGTCGACGACCTCTTTGAGCTTCCGCAACGGCTCGTAGAACAGATAGTTCTCCATCACCCGCAACAGCCGGCCGTTGGCTCGGGCCGCGTCAAGCATTCGCTGTGCGCTTGCCAGGTCGTCGCACATCGGCTTCTGCAAGTTGACATGCCAGCCGTAGCCGAGCAGCTCGACCACTCCGTCGGTGTGAAGTGGTGTGGGCAGCAGCACTTCGACAGCGTCGACCTCAAGGCCACTCACCGCTAGCTCGGCCGCGGACACGAACACCTTCGCATCGGGCCAGTCCTTTTGTCTGTGGGCGCGACGCTCTTCACTGGGGTCAACAAGCGCCACCACCTCGACATCGGGATTACCCACATACGCACGCACATTGAGGTCGTAGATGCGCCCGAGACCCACGAACGCGGCGCGGACGGGACGATCGTAGGGAGTGAAGCTCATGGCGCGGCCGTCTCCTGTTGCAGTTCCATCGGTCAGCGGGTCGATCCGAGAGCGCCGGGCCCTGGTGCGGTGCGACTCCTGGACCGGGGCTTCGCTTCGCCCCGAGAGAGTCGCGCCGCGTCCAGCTCCTCGAGGGCGGGTCGCAACCCGGAGGCCAGGTTCCAGAGGTCGGGCAGTTGGTCCGGACAGGCCACGAGGCCGATGTCCAGTGTGGCAGCCGAACTTACCGCGGTGATGTTGAGCCCCACCCCGTCGAAGATCGGGCCGAGGGGGAAGATCGAGATGAGACGTCCCCCCGCGAAGTAGAGGGGCACGGGAGGGCCCGGGACATCGGAGACGAGGACATTGCACAGCGGGGGGTGCAAGGCCGAGACACGCAGCCACGAGTAGAGGTCCGTCGCCAGGGAGAAGAGCGCCGGCACGGGCACTTCGAGCCACGCCAGCAGTGCCTCGGAACCCATCGCCGACTGGAGCAGCTTGGCCTCGACTGCCTCTTGGTGGATGGCGACCAAGCGATCGGCCGGCTCCTCCAGGTTCGTCGCCAGGCCGGTGAGCATCACGCTGACCAGATTGGCTTGCTCCATACCTTGATCGCCGCGCACCGACACCGGGACCGCCGCCACCAGCGACTTCTCAGGCAGCTCCCCCGCGGAGACAAGGAACCGTCGCAGGGCGCCTGCCACCACGGCGAGGACCACGTCGTTGATGGTGACCTCGAAGGCATGGGCGACGCCCTTGATCTTGTCCAACGAAAGAGACGCGAAAGCTGTCTCGCGTCGTGGCGTGATGGGTCTGTCGAACGGGAGATGGGGGGCGCTGAACGGGACGGCCAAGGACGCTCCACCCCTGCGACGATGGTCGACCAGCTGGCGAGCAACGCGAGTACCAGCGCCCAACGTTTGCTTCACCGCTCGAGCACCGAACAACGGGCGCCGGATCATGGACGCAAGAGCACCGGCAAGTTTGGCCAGGTCGCCGGGTCGTCTTTCCGGGACTTGGGGACCTGGCGCCGGTGGTGCGGGAGCATCGGGCTCAAGCGCGAAGAGCGACGCCATGAACTGCATGCCGGCAACGCCGTCCATCAGGGAGTGGTGCAGCTTCGCCACGATACACAGACGGTCACCCTCGAACCCTTCGACCACGTACATCCGCCACAGGGGGTAGCGCCGATCCAGCTTGTGTCCGGCGAGGTCGGAGACGAAGGAGGCCAACGCCACGGCGGTGACCGGTGTCGGCAGCCTCACCGCTTGGATGTGATAGTCGAGGTCGATTCGGGGATCATCGATCCACCTGGGCACGTCGAGACCGAGTGGCACCGGCACCAGGCGCCGTTGCAAGGGCGGTACCAAGTGGATCCGTGCTCGGACATAGTCCCTTACCGCGACAACGCGATCGCCGGCGGCCATGGTCGAGGGATCAAGGACCATCACTGCCATGCCGTGGGTGACGTAGTTGGCCGGCCCCTCCGCCGCAAGGAGCACTGTGTCCAACCCGCTTAGACGCTGCATTTCTGTCTCACTCCCGTCGCCCGTCGGGCGGAGCACGAACTACGGAGGACGATGTCCGTGTTCTCACCATCGATTCCCTTGCAGCGGACAGCCGCTCTCAGGATGGACCCCTGACCAGCCACCGCCAGAGCCGAAGAACCACGGGTGGTGCATACGACGGCTCGTCGGCGCCGAGCGTTTTCGTGTGGGTGCTGAGCAAGCCATCCGTCCAGGCCAAGCGGAGAAATCACCCCGGGCGCGAGCTTTGGGAGGTGCGTGCTCACGCATTCTCGGCGTACGGACACCGTGGGTGGCTAACCCGGGTATTCGGAGGCCGACGGAAACGAGTTCGTCATTGCGTCGTCCACGTACCGCCGAACCGCACCCGAAAAGAAGAAGCCGACGTGGCCACCCGCGTAGGTGGCGAGGGGGGGCCGGTCCCAGTGCAGCCACAGCTTTCGAGCCTGGCCAAACGTCGACATCCGGTCGGCCAGGCCACCGAAGACATAGCGGCGCTCGAGCGGCACCTTGCAATCCATGGCCAATGGGGAGACGACGCGATGGGCGTCGTCGGCCACCTGCCCCAGGACGCCGTGGGCGTCGGCCAACCGCGCAATGTCGGGTGGGCTGTGGCGGCGGTAGAGGTCCAGCAGGTCGACGACGGGAACCCCGGCGATCACGCATGCCAGATCGTCCTCGGTGGCGGCGACGAGCGCGGCCACGAGCGCCCCGAGTGAGTAGCCGATCACCCCGACAGTCTCCGCTCCCTGGGTCTCTCGTACCCATCGAATGATCCGCCGCAGGTCCCAGGTGGCCTGGGCCATGCCGTGTATGGCGTCGACCAGGTCAATGGTCATGAGGTCCTCGCCGCGGACCCGACCCGAGGCCCGAGGTCCGTGGAGCGGAAGCACCGGGACGACGACGTTGATGCCCCGACGATGCAGCTGCCGGGTACGAAATGCCCGCAGGTCCATCGAGGCGCTCGTGCCCATGCCGAAGCCATGGGCACAGATGAGCCAGGACGCGTGCTCTCGACCCGGGGCTCGAGACACCCGCGCGTGGACGGTGCGGTTGGCCTCGTGGCTCAGCCACCGGTTTCGCCCCGGTTCCTCGGGATCAGGCTCCCACCCACTGGTGAACGTGATGTGCTCGTAGCCAAGACCGGCGACACGCCCGTGCCAGGCGCGGACGTCATCGGGGATCTCGGGGTTCCGGTGGTAGTCGGCTGGGCGCTCGAGCCACCCACGCGCCGAGAAGAGATCTCGGGTGCCTGCCAGGTCGGCCGCCGCCGGTGCGTAGTCGTCAGGCTTCGGCAAGAGGTCTGGGTGACGGAAGAGGGCGATCAGGACCTCGTCGAGGTACGCCTGGAGGGCCAATGACGGAGTCGGTCTGACGGGCACGACGCTGTCGTCTTCGCCGGCACCCGCAGTCCTGCGTCTGCCCCGGGCGAGGAACAGCCCCACCCGGGGACCCGCTCGCAACACGCCAATCAGGCGCGGATCACTGATCAAGTGCCGAGCACCGGAGTAGAGGCGCGTGGCCAGACCCCACGGGGAGAACGATGTGCCGGGAGGTGCCTGGGGCTCGCCACGCAGCCCTGGCGGGATCACGGGACTCGAGGCAGCCTCGGACCTGTGTTCACGTGGCGGGTCGGGCTCGGTCGGGACTGCCTCGACTCCGGAGATCGCTTCTGAACCTGACATCGGTGTCAGCTTACTCATCCTGTTGGTGCCGATTACCTGGTCCGAGCCGGCTCGTCTGGACTTCGTCGGCGTGAGACTGGCGACGAGACTGGGCTATGTCGCTGTCCTTTCCCTACCTGGCGTTCGTCCGAGTCCTCCAGTTGTTCCGGCTGCTCCGGCATGACAACGGCGAGCTCGCTGTCGAGGTGGTGATGCTCCGCTACGAGGGTGTTGGTCCTTCGCCGTCGGGTGGAACGTCCGGCACTATCGACGGGGTTCCCGTGAACTGACTCAACTATCGGAGTCCCGTCAGGCCCAGGAGGCTGTTAGCTGAATCGGCCCAGGAATCCGAGCGCACATAGAGCCTCTATCAAACTCGGGCCGATTCGGCGCGTCGGCGGTGCCGGTCGTCGGGACCTCGTCCAAGCGATCTGAGCACGATCCCCACTACCCGTCGCTGGAAGACCGAGCTCGGCTCTGGCGAGGATAGTGCTCCACAGGGCCATGACCGTGAACCCTGCCTGTGGCGCCTCTACGCGCTGTTCTTCGTCGAGATCGACACCCGGCGGATCTATTTCGCGGGCGTCACCGCCAACCCGGTGGGGGAGTGGTTCACCCAACAGGTCCGCAACTTGACCATGGTGCTAGCTGAACGGACGCACCCTGTCAGATTCCCGGTGTGAGCCGAGAAGCCAAGTTCACGACCAGCTTCGACGAGATCTTCCACGCGGAAGGGATCCGGATCATCCGCACTCTGGTCTGAGCCCCGCGGGCCAACGCTTTCGCTGAGCGCTTCGTCGGCACCATCCGCCGTTCTCGGCTCTCACAGGGTGACGACGACCTCGACGCCGCGGCCAACCTGCTCACGCTCAACGTGATGTAGGGCGACCGCTCACCGCCCGGAGCGGTTCACGGCATGACGGGCAAGACCCCCCGACTTCAAGGAGAAGAGATGTCCGGCGACACGCCGTTCGATACCGCGCCCGTCCGTCGCGCCGGCGCGGCCCGGCGTCGGTTCGGCCGTCCCGGCGCGATGCCCGCCGGGGTGGAGGGGACGAGCCCGGCGGCGGCCCGCAACTCGTTGAGTGACTCCGGGATGGCCGCGGCGATGGACGCCACGCCCGGGACGGTCTCGGCGCAGGCCATGAGTCCCCAATTGAGCACGCCGCGGTAGCTCATGACCGTCACGTTGAGGCCGGCGCCGTCCAGCACAGGACCGAGGGGGAACCCGGCCACCATCTCGGCGCCGCCGAGGTAGAGGGGGAAGTCGGGCCCCGGCACGTTGGAGATCAACAGGGAGTGAATGGGGCGATGGCGGTCGGCCAGGCGCAGCCGGGTATAGGTACGAGCCGCCGCCGAGAAGACGTTGGGCGTGGCGTGCTCGGCCCAGTTGAGCAGCACGTCGGCGCCGAGCGCGTTGTGCTCGCTCTTCGCCCCCTTGGTGACCGAGCGGATGATCTCCACGCGCTCTTTGGGGTCGTCGGTCCCGCACGGCAGGCTCACGAACATGGCCGAGATCTTGTTGGCGCCGCGTCGATCGGCCGCGGAGGGCTGCACCGACACCGGCACAGCAGCTACCAGCGGGTCATCGGGAAGCTCATTGCGCCCTTGGAGATAGCGGCGCAGCGCACCGGTACAGATGGCCAGGATCACGTCGTTCACGGTGGCGTCGAGCGCCGTTTTCAGCTCCTTGACGTCGTCGAGCGAGATGGAGGAGAACGCCACCTTGCGGTGCGGCGTAATGGCCGCGTTGAGCGAGGTGCGAGGGGTCGTGAGCGGCAGTGCCCCCTTCCCGCCGTTGGGGGCGCGCCGGAGGCGCCGCACGTTGAGCACCGAGCGCCCCGTCCGCCAGGCCAGACGGGTGATGTCAATGGGGGCGGTGAGCCGTGCGGCCAGTGCCTGGGCGATCAGATAGAGGTCCGAGGGCATCGTGTCGGTGCGCGAGGGGCCCTCAGGCACCTCGCGTGCCGGGGGGTCGGGCTCGAGGTCGAAGAGCTGGGCCAGCAACTCGGCCCCCGACACACCGTCGATGGTGGAGTGGTGGATCTTTGACACCAGACCCACGTTGCCGTGCTCGAGCCCCTCCACGATGTCCATCTCCCACAGCGGCTTGGAGCGATCGAGCTGGCGGCTACACACGTCGCCCACGTACCGGGACAGCTCTTCGATGCCGCCCGGCGAGGGCAGCGCGGCGCGGCGCACGTGGTAATCGAGGTCGAAGTCCTGGTCGTCGATCCAATAGGGGTGGCCGAGGCGCAGCGGCACCTCCACCAGCCGGCGCCGGAACACGGGGGCCAGCGCCAGGCGCGATCCGACCAGATCGCGCAGCTTCTCGAAGGAGTAGCCGCCGGGGACGGTGGAGGGGTCGAACACCGCCGCCATCGACACGTGCATGTGCAGGCTGGGCGTCTCCAGGTACAGGAAGCTTGCGTCCAGGCCGGTCAGCCGCTCCATGTCGCCTCCTCTCGCACTCGGCCCCCCATCGCTGGCCGAATCCCTTGGACTCCCGAGCGAGCCGCTCATAAACCAGCGTGATCTTCGGGTGCGTGGCCAGGTAGAGACTTTCGTCCCAGATCCCGGGCTGCGAGCAAAGCGGGCCTGCTGAGAGCCTTCCGCCAGCCCCTCCCGGAAGTGCACTAGCTCCACACGGCGGGCCCAGGTGGCGGCCCCCGTTGGGTTTGTGACGACCCGTGCCCATCACCGGGGTATCGAGCCAACACATATTCACTGGAACGTATCGAGAGTGGTGAGTCCGCTGGGTCAGAGACGCGCGCGGGTAGGAGCCCCGCGACCATACGCTCACCTCTCGCGATCGCCTCGGTAAGGAGTTCGACGGCGTGTTCGGGTTGGCTTTGTTCCACCATCCACTTCGCCACCACTATCTGCTGAAGGAGAGAATCGTTGATCTCTAGGGCCTCTGTGTAGCGGAGATTTGCTTCTTCTACTTGGCAACGTCGTCGCGCTCGGCCTGGAGCACCCAGTTACGCATGGTCTGCACCGAGCATCCGGCGGTCGCGGCGGCATCCTTCAGTGACACCCCGCCCTCACGGACGAGACGGACTGCCTCGGTGCGGACCTCGGGCGGAACGGAGGCGGGACTCTGCCGGACATGACGGACTCCTTTCTGCCAGACGAGACATGGTCTCGCCAAGCGGTCAGGTGTCCGCGGATCCCGGGTCACTCCACTCTGGTCTACCGAAAGGCACGGGAACTTCGGTGAGCATTTGTTTGGTTCTCGGTCAGTACCCAACCGACAAAGTGGCCTCCTCCCCCGAAACCCCCTCGCGTTCCACCGTGTCTCGACTCGCACATCCCTGGGCACCTCTACGGCCCCAGTAAAGCCGAGTGCCTTCATCACACGGTGGCGTGTCTGACGCCCGGGAACCGCCGTGGGAGGCCCGCTGCCTCGCCGCGTCATTCCGACCCAATCGCTGAACACCCGCAAATGTCGATATTCCCCGAGCAAGGCGAGCCTCCTGAGATTGGCTACCGCGACTATCCTGACACCATCGTCAGGTTCTGCCGGGAGGGCAGATGGGTCCACAGATCACGATCGTCGGTGGGGGCAGCAATCAGTGGGTGCCGAAACTCGTGGTCGACTTCGTCAATACTCCCTCCCTGCGCGATGCGGAGATCGTTCTCGAAGACATCAAGCCGGACAATCTCGCCCGCATGCAGCGCTTCGTCGAGCATTGCGCCAAGGTCCGTGGCATTGGCATGACGTGCCGAACGACGACCGATCAACGCGAGGCGCTCCACGGAGCTGACTTCGTGGTGTTGTCGATCTCCTCCGGCGGGTTCGAATCGATGCGTGCCGATCTGGAGATCCCCGCTCGCTACGGCCTGTTCCAGACCGTCGGCGACACCGTCGGGCCAGGTGGCATCATCCGCGGACTGCGCAATATTCCCGTCATGCTTGGTATTGCCCGCGATATGGAGGAACTCTGTCCAGATGCATGGCTGTTGTCGCTGACCAACCCGATGACAACCCTGTGCCGCGCCGTCACGCGCGAGACAAATGTCAAGACCGTCGGGTTGTGCCACGAGGTCACCATCATCTCATTCTTTGTCTCGACGATGATCGGCAAGAGCTTCATCGAGTTCGATCCCACCATTACGGGCGTGAACCATATCCCGCTCATGACCGCGCTCGATTGCGGAGGAGAAGATGGCTTCGTCCTCCTCCACGAGTTTGTCGAGTCGCCGTGGGGCCTCGACGAGGAGATTCCGTTCGACCTCCCCGAAGCTCTGGGGATTCCGCCGCGCAAGCGCACCGGTCGGTGGACCAAGGGCGAGTTGGTGGACATGAGCAGGGTGAAGCTCGACTTCTTCACCAAGTTCGGCGCCCTGCCCGCCGCCGCCGACCGCCACATCGTGGAGTTCTTCCCAGGGTTTCTGCTTGACGAGGCGGACTTCACCGAGCGATGGAACGTCCACCTCACGTCGATCGACGACCGCATCTACTTCGAGCGAAAGTTCTCCGAGCAGCTCGACGAGATGCTCCTGCATGACGAGGTGAGCGACTTGCCATCGGGCGAGATGGTGGCCGGCGTGATCGACTCGCTGCTCGGAGGGTGGGCCCGCAACGTGGCCGTGAACATTCCCAATCACGGCCAGGCCCCGGACCTGCCCGAAGGCGTGGTGGTCGAGAGTGTCTGCCGGGCCGACAGTAGCGGCATTCGGGGTCGTGACGTGGCGTCGGCGCCCCCGATCCTGGGCGAGTACCTGCGCCGGATCTCGAGTTCCCAGGAGCTGGTGGTCGACGCCGCGCTCAGCGGGAACCAGGACCTGGTGTTCCAGGCCATGCTGGCCGACCCGATGGCGAGCCGCATTGACTTCACCCGGCTCGAGCAGATGACCAGTGAGATGATCCAAGCCACCGAGCGGTGGCTCCCCGCGTTCAGCTAATGCGCTCAAACGACAGGAGACCGCCATGCCCGTGATCAAGAAGGCGTACGAGGTGGGTCAAGCCAGCGTCCGCAAGCTTGGTGATCAAGAGGAGTGGCGCTCGACGTGCGGGATGCGACGCGACTTCGTCGATATCGGTAAGGCCGAGCCGCTGTGGTTCCACTATATGCGGATCAGCGATTCAAAGCGCCATGCCCACGCTCGGACTACCGAGTACTACTTCGTGACCGAAGGTGTCGGGGAGATGGAGCTCGACGATGATGTTGTGCCCATCGAGAAGGGCGACATGGTGATCGTCCCTCCGGGCGTGCGTCACACGGCGCGTTCCACTACCGACGCCGAGCTCCAAGTGCTTATTATCGTGCTCCCCCAGCCGAGCGGGGAGCCCGAGGAGCAGCTCGTCGTCGACTGAGCGGTTCGCCGCGCTCGACCGTGGACGGTTCATCGAGGCGACGGCGGTGGACCGTGATCGGTAACCGGAGAGGCGCCATGCCTACGATGCCGATCGTGCCCGAACCCCCGTTTGACCTCATCCGGCCCCGGCGTCGAGTTACGGGGATGTCAGCGGTGCTCCTGCCATTCCGCGACGGGCAAGTCGATTGGGAGGCTTTTGGCCGTCACGCCGCCCGCACTGCGGAGGCCGGTCTCGTGCCAGCGGTCAACATGGACGCAGGCTTCGTCGACCTCACCGACCAAGACACACGTCTCAGGACTCCTGCATGGCTCGTGGGCGCCCGGGCCTGCGCATTGCCACGCCGGCTTTCAACAGGGCCTGGCGGACCGTCTCGGGATTGACCTGGAGCTCCTCGCCGATCGAGGCACAGGAGCGTCCCGATGCGTAAGAAGAAACTGGTCGTTCGATGTGGTCAGGGGTCAGCACGCGCCCTCGCCTGGACACTTGGTGGCGTTTGAGAAGGGCCAAGACGGTGGTCCGGTGAATCGAGTGCTTGTCGGCCAAGGTGAGTGCGGTCGCTCCGGCTAGGTAGGCGGCGACGAGCTCCTCGATTTCCTCGGGCGGGAGCCGGCGCTGGATCTGTCTCGAGCCGTCAGGCGGACGACGACGGCACCTGATAGTGGCGCCGTCTCGGGACTCACCGAAGACGTGGCCGTAGAGCTCGCCGATGGCTGTTCGGACCCGCGGATTGATCAAATCGGGCCATGTGACACCGCTCTGATTCGCCATTTCCCCTGGTGAAAGGGGGTTTGAATAGTGTCCTCTAGGGTCCACTGGTTGTCGAAAACACAACGTTTCCTCTGGTCAGAGGCCACTTTGGTTGTCCCGTCGCTCAGGTAGGTTCGTTTCGTTATTCAAACCCTCCAGCTTCTGTCCCGGTCCGCGTCGACCAGTCAATTTCTTTCTAGATCCAATCGGAAGAGCCCACGCGAATATCGTGCGGTTTCCGTCGCAAAGGCGTGTTACAGACTCCTACGCGCAAGCGGCACATCCCGGATGGCTTGAGATCGACGACTGAACCTCTTATTCAGTCTGACGCACCAACACGCTGTCGTCATGTCATGGCAGAGATACCGGATCTACCCCCCTCCAGCGACATGGGTCGACGCCGTCGTGGAGGTGTTCAGGATCCGGCCAGCGCGGTGAGTTCGTCAGCTCGCTCGACCAATAGTGGTGCCGAGATCGACTGGGCTCCCATCCGCCCCAGGTTGATCAGCTCGAGTACTCGCTCGTGGTCCCCATCGCCGGCGCGCCCGACAAGCGCCTCGGCCAGAGCGAGATGCGCTTGGGGCAGCAGTCCAAACGCTCCAGCCGCTTCGAGCACGTGACATGCCGTGGCGAGGAGCTCCGCCGCTTCGTCGAAGTCCCCGGTGACGAGCGCACATCTGCCCAGAGCGAACTCGACCGGAAAGGAGGTGGCCAGGAGATAGTGCGCCCACTTCCCCCGGTGGGGTTGGAGCAATCGAGCACAACGGGCGGCGAGCTCTCGATCGCCCAGTCGGTAAGCCGCGTCAGCGAATCCAGAGGCCCCCAGCAACGGAAAGGGCTCAGCCACGAGCTTCTCAGGTTCGAGCCCATATTCCTCGATGACCCGGCGAACCCCTTCGGCGTCGCCGGCAAAGGCCAGGGCCTGCACTTGCGCCATCCTCCAGGTCGGCGCGCCCGGGTACTGGTCGGCAAACGCGGCGGCCTCGTCAGCGGTAGCCCCGGGGTACCCGCGACTGGTCCTTTCGCCCGAGACCAGCGCGGCCCACCACATGGTGGCGTCAGGCTCACCGATGGCCTGGCCCAGCGCCAGACACTCGTCATTGAGACGGTGTGCCTCGTCGAGCCGGCCGTCGAGGAGGAGCAGACGGATGGAGAACGAGCGGGCATCCCACCGGATCGTGGGGGAGCAGTCCTCGCCAATGGCCACCAGTTCGTCGGTGACCCGGCGCATTCCGGCGATGTCTCCCACTGTTAGCAGGTCCGAGGACCACCACACCCGGGTGAGGACCCGCAACGCGGGGTCGCCAGTGGCGTCGGCGAGGTGGGTGGCTTCCGCGCCACGGGCCACTAGGCGAGCGGCCCGATCGATGGACATGACAGCGAAGCCTGTGCGCGCCAACACCCAGGCGAGAAGATCGAGGTCACCAAGACCTCGGGCCATTGATTCGGCCTCGTCAGCGAGGGCCAGGCGTCGTTCGTGGTCGCCGGCGAAACAGACCTCCGACGCCAGTTGTGCCAGGAGTCGGGCCCGCTCCCCGCTCGGCTCGCTGCCGACGGCATCGAGGGCGACCTCGACGAGCTCGATACGCTCTTCGTCGATGCTGCCGACCACGCTCATGATGCCCCGAGAGTTGGCGAGCACCGCCCGCACGAGCAGCGCCACCTCCCCCAGCGACAGTGCGAGTCGAGAGGCCTCGAGCAGTGTGGCGCGGAACGCCGGATTGCCCTGGTCTCGTTGACACTCCCCGAGCCCGCACAACGCAGCGACCCGCTCGGGACAGTCCGCTAGCTCAACGTCGTCGAGCACCTCGAGGACCTGGCAGAACCTCGCCTCGGCGTCCGCCAGGGCACGAGCAGCGAGCGCCTGTTCGCCGGCGCTCAACGTGTAGTGGACTGCCCGGGTCATTAGGCCACCGTCCGGGCCAGCTTCGACGTAGTGGAAGGCGAGGGCAACGACGTCGTCGGACTGTAACTTCTCGAGCGCCTCGGCCACCCGCCTGTGCAACCGGCGTCGGCGCGTGGCAGAAAGTTCGTCGTAGAGGGTGGTCCGCACCAGTGCGTGCGAGAAGCGGTAGCGATCTGCTCCCGTCTCGTCTACGAGGCGCGCTCGCACGGCTTCGTCGAGCGCGTCCAGCATGCGGTCTTCGCTCGTGTCGCTCAGGACGGCGAGTAGCTCAACATCGACATCACGTCCTATGACCGACGCCATGGAGAGCAGGTCGTTCGACACCGGTGACAGGCGTGACAATCGTCGGCCAATCACATCGCGCACGCCCTCGGGCACAGCGAAGGTGCCCGGGTCCTGAAGGACCCAGCGATCCTCCTGGCGGTACACAGCGCCGATCTCGACGAGGTGGCGCAGGACTTCGCCCACGAAGAATGGATTGCCCTCGGTCTCGTCATAGACGGTCGCAGCCAACGCCAAGATGTTCTCGTCGAGATCGTGACCGGCCGCTGCCTTGATGAATCGCTGAACCTCCTCGGCATTGAGTCCTTCGATAGACAGCCGATCCACTGCCGGCCACCGGCGGAGGTCGGCGAGCACGCCTGAAAGGGGATGCGACCGGTCAATGTCGGTGTCCCGGTACGTCCCCACCACGAGCAGGTGGGTGGAAGTCTCTGCGGCGATCCCGGCCCGCAACACGTGCAGGAGCAAAAGCAACGTTGGCTTGGTCGCCCAGTGCAGATCATCGATCACCAGGACCACGTCATGCTCGCGAGCCAACTCCAGGAGCCACGACGCGGTGGACTCGAATAAGAGGTGTTCCTCCGAGCGCGGATCCGAGGCCACCGGGGGGGCCAGACCCGGGACGCGTGTTGGCAACTGTGGCAGGAGCCGTACCAGCTCGCCGGGAAGCCGGCCAAGTACTGGTTCTGATGAGTGTTCCGTATACCAGTCCAACGCCTCCATGAGAGGCTGGTACGACAGGCCGAGGTCCTCGTCGCAGCGCCCATACAGGACGACCGCTCCGTCGCCGTGAGCACGGCGAGCCAGTTCGGCGGCTGTTCGAGTCTTGCCCACCCCGGGTTCGCCGCCGAGCAGAACGATCCGGCATCCTCCACTTCTTGCCGTCGCCCGGGCGACGTCGAGTTTAGCTAGCAGCTCGTCACGGCCCACGTAGCCGGTCGCCGATGTGCTTGACAGCAATGTCGGGAACGCGACGTCAGCAAGATGCGCCGCCGCGTCGGCAAGTTCGAGCGGTTCCCAAGGAACCCGACAGGCCGGCACGGGCTCGGGCAGACCCTTGAGCTCGAGATTGCCCATCGGCTCGAAGATGTGATTGCCCCGGCCACGAGACAATGTCCTCACGAGTTCTGCGGCAAGAATCTCCCCACCGGCGGCCGCCGCACACAGTCGGGACGCCTCGACGACGGGTACCCCAAAGACGTCGGAGGATTCGACGGTTACGTCACCCGCGGAGATGCCCACTCGAACGGCGAAGGCCTGCTCAGGCTGTTGGTGGGCATGGAGGTCGACCGCCTGCTGGATGGCCTCGGCTGCAGACACCGCGTCGGCGGCAGACTGAAACGTGGCGAGAATGCCATCGCCCAACCCCTTGACCACCTGACCCCCGTGGGAAATCACGGCGTCGGCGAGGAGGCGGTCATGGGTGCGACGGAGGTTCTCTGCTTGGTCCTCACCCACACGGACCCGTAGCTCGGTCGATCCGACGAGATCCGTGAACAGCACCGACCGCATCTCGGTTTGGGCTTGGTGCTCGGTCATTTCTTGTGGCCTTTCCCCGCCGGGAGGTTAAGGATAGGCGAAAGCCCTGGTAGTCGGGCCGATGTATGGCCGGTCAGCAATGGGGCGTCCACGTGCCGCCGAGCGGGATCTCGGGGCGACTCGATGATGGGCACGTCAGTGCCAGCTCGTCGATCGTCCGGTTGACGACGCGCAACTGGCGAGTCTGCGCGGGCACCCAACGGACCCGCCCAGGCCAAGCCGCTCGGGATCGCTCCGGGCCGTCGTTTGCGGGTCGGGTCGCCGTCGGCCCAGGTAGCGCATCACGGCACGTTGCGAGCGGTCGCCCCGCACCAGGAGTGGCGGCAGATGCCGTGAAGGACAGGCGGACGCTCAACTACGCCAAGTGAGCGCGTGGTTGGGGTCGATACCCATGCAGAACGACGCCGACGGACACGAAAGCGAGTTGAAGACGATACCCATACCCTGATCCGCCATTGCCGGGGTCCCCCACGAGCTCCCGTTGTAGGTCTGGTACCAGTTGCCGCCACCCTCGAAGGCCATGCAGAACGACGCCGACGGGCACGACACGCCGCCAAGGCCGAGCGAGGTACCGTTGACCACGTCGATCTTGGCCCCGGCGGTCCACGAGGTCCCCTTGTAGGAGTAGACGCTGCCGTCAGTGCCCACGGCGATGCAGAACGACGCCGACGGGCACGAAAGGCCGACGGGTTCACTTTGGCCCGAGCCCAACGTCTGCGCAGATGACCACGACGAGCCGTCGAACGTGTAGACGTCGCTGCCGCCGACGGCAGCACAGAAGGACGCGGAAGGGCACGACACCGCCGCGTTGGGCCCTCCGTTGCCGGAGCCGATCGTTTGCGGGCTCGACCACGTCGATCCGGTCCAGGTGGTAGCGCCGGCGCTGTTGTCCACCGCCACACAGAAGGACGACGACGCGCACGACACCGATTGGAACGGGTTGGTGTCGACGGTGGCGAACTTCGTCCACGCCGAGCCGTTATAGGTGAAGGCGTTGCCACCATTGTCCACCGCGGCGCAGAAGCTCGTCGTCGGGCATGACACCGACACGAGGCTCCCCACGGCGCCCACGGCCACCGGGGCCGACCAGGACGTCCCGTTGTAGGTTAGTGCGTTCCCGGCTGTGGTACCCGCCGAGATGCCGTCCACGGCCACGCAGTGCGTAGCCGACGCGCACGACACCGACTCGAGGGAGTTCCCCATATCCAAGCTGGTGGCGCTGGACCAGGTGCCATTGGCGGTGGACGAGGAGCTCGATGAGGACGTGGTGGAGGTGGTGGTGGCGCCCAAGCTGTTGGGGACGTTGGTACCGCTGCTGCACGCGTTGATCAACGCACCGGTGAGCAGGCAGGCCATGACCGCCCCGGCCAGCCTGGTACGCCGGGTCGCGACTTGCAAACGATGGGCGCTGTGGGTCACATCGTCTCCATTCTTCGTCGTCAGACCAGAGGGCGATCCTCTCGCTGGCAACATCGCCGACCATCCACCTTGCCGGGTACACCGAGGAACCGTAGCGGGGTGAAGCGTAGCCAGCCGGGGACTGGGTTGGCTGAGGTCGAAGGTAATCAGGTAGACCCGTGGGCCAGGCGGCATCCCTGCCGGTGGTCGCTCGGGCGCGGGAGAGGGCCTGACCGGCTGAACCATCCGCAATCGTTCTGGGGGTCGCGAATACTGGTCGGTCGGCCTCGAGCGAAGGCGCTGACAAACCGCTGCAGGTACTGTGGCCGAACGTTTGTCGGCGGATGCCGACGATGAGGAGGGTCATTGTGGCGCTGAAGGTCGTCGGAGCGGGCGTCGGAAGGACGGGCACCTTGTCACTCAAGACGGCGATCGAGCAGTTGCTCGGGCAACCCTGCTACCACATGCTCGAGGTCATCACCCATCCAGACCATGTGACGCTCTGGCGGGAAGCGGCCGAGAATGGGAATGTGGAGTGGGCCCTGCTGCTGGATAGGTACGGCGCCACCTCCGACTTTCCCGCCTGCCTGTTTTGGCGCGAGATCCTGGAGGCCAACCCCGACGCGGTGGTCGTGCTCTCGACTCGAAGCGACAGCAAGGCCTGGTGGGAAAGCGCCAGCCAGACGATCTTCGCCATGGACGAATCACATGTGCCGCCGGAGATGGCCGAGTGGTTCGAGATGTGGCGGGCGGTGGCGTCGGCTCGGTTCACCCCAGATTGGACCGACGAAGAGGCCTCACGGGCCGCCTACGAGCGTCACAACGCCGAGGTGCGGGCTTCGGTGCCCTCTGAGCGGCTCGTGGACTGGAAACCCGGTAACGGGTGGGGACCCTTGTGCGAGGCCATCGGAGTCGACGTACCTGATGACTCGTTTCCTCACCTGAACACGCGAGAGGACTTTCCCCGAATCGACGAAGACACGAACGTCGAGGAGGCCCTGCAAAAGTTCACCTCGTCAATACCGGACACGCGCTGACCCCGCCCGGTGGCTCAGGCGGGTTAACGCTATTGCCGTTCCTTCTCGTGCCAGGGCGAGGTGTCAATACACCGAAGTGCTCGGTGTCACTCTGAGGAGTGGTTTGCGAGCGGGCTGCCGGTAGGTCAGGGCGAGAAGGATCGGCACGTGTGTGCCACCTCCTGATGTCCCTTTCGACAGCCGCTAACGATCGCGAGCGCCGCGGGATGACGCCTATCGCAGACTCGGGCGCGGCGTTCAGGGATTGCCCGCCGTCATTCTGTGCGCACCTTCCCGGCGTTCACAACGGGGCCATCCTGCTCGGTTGGTCGGTCGCGGTAATCGCCTACTGCTTGGCCAGTATGGCAGCGATCTCTAAGCTTGCGATTAAACCCTGAGGACTGCGTCAGGCGCTCTTTTTGATCACTGCGTAGCGCTTGAGCGGTCCGGTTCGTGTGCCTCGGGGTCGTCCCGGACCGGGCGTGTCGGATTTCGGTGGACTGGCGGGCGTGCCCAGTGTTGCACGAAGTCGACGAAACCCTCGTCGAACCCGCGCCGGAGTGAGTTGCGCCGCATCAAGACGTCGTTCCCACGGGAGTCGGAGATCCTCGACGAGCTGGCTCGCTAATCGGAGCTGCGTATAGGCGGCGATCACGATCCACGTCCAGCGATCGGCCTGCTCGGGCATCTGTAGCGACGGTGTCGTCCACCCCAGGGTGTTCTTCACGAAGCGATATGTGTGCTCGATGTCAAAGCGGCGCAGGTAGGTGCGGAAGCACAGTTCGAGATCGGGCGCACCGGGTCCTGACCACCACAGCCACAGCGTCTTCTTGGTGCGTCCGATGGGGTTCGGGAGATGTTCGACGTCAACGCGGATCACGCTGCCGCGCACGATTGGGATCTCGGGTCCCGCCCATCGTCCCCGGCCAGGGAGTTTGGGATGCCGGTGGTGCCAGGCGCGTACTCGCACCGTCCCGTAGCGAGGATCGTGCAGCTGGGTCTGGGAGTCGGGCCTGGGGCTTCTGGGGTCCGAGAGCTTGAAGCGTCGCCCGTGGCGCGGAGGTCGGCCTTTGGTCGGCCCCGGGCGGGGGCCGGGATCGTCGTAGAAGACGCGGTCCGACTTGATGCGCACCAGGACCTGGGCATCCACATCTCTGAGCCCCGCACCGAGGGCGACGGGGTCGTAGCCGGCATCGAAGACGAACAGCGGCGCGGCGCCCTTCTGAGGACCGAGGGCCTCACACAGACGGCGGACCTGACCGATGGTGGCGTCCGTGGCGTCGGTGGTGGGCGCGATGCGCAAGGCGTCGACGGGCGCTGTCCAGCTGTCGGGGCTGAACGAGAGCTGGGAGATCCACTGGTAGCTCCAGCCCGCCACGATGGGCT
The DNA here is from genome assembly GCA_963838775.1 of uncultured Acidimicrobiales bacterium. Classification (GTDB taxonomy): domain Bacteria; phylum Actinomycetota; class Acidimicrobiia; order Acidimicrobiales; family UBA8190; genus Chersky-840. Next base: position 425,433 of record CAWISP010000026.1, on the reverse strand, counting down.
GGCCCGCCGAATGCTTCGACGCCGAGTAGTAGAAGCCCCGCTCGGGACTGCATTCGGCATCACAGCGGTCCCACACCGAGGCGTCCACGGCGAAGACCTGGGGCCAGGTCGCCGGCCGGGTCTCCACCAAGAGCCCACGCAGACGCTCTTCATCGATCTCGCCCCGGGCCAGGGCCTTGTAGAGCGAGCCATGCGAGCGGCGGAAGGTGGGCTCCAGGCTGAGCGCGGGCACCGAGCGCAGTGGACCCGGAGCGCACAGCGCGGCGTCACAGAGCTCGAACAGGGTGTCTCCCCATCCGGTCATACATCGATAGAGCTCGGTTCGTAGGGCGTGGAGCTGGTGCCGTTCCTGGTCATGGGGGGGCTGGCGCATTTCCAGACAGTATTACTACTGTCTGGACATGGATCGGGGATACTTGTCCCGGGAGGACGACATGGCCAAGGCGGCGAGCACAACGCGACTGGCGGGCTACGAGCGCCGCTATCGGCAGCTCGCGGCTCAGCTAGCGGAGGTCGGGTTCATCTCCTCGGGCACCGTGACCCGCCGTTACACGCGCTGTGCCACGGCGGGCTGCAAGTGCCACGGCGACCCACCTCAGCCGCACGGCCCGTATTACCAGTGGACCACCAAGGTCGACGGCAAGACTGAGACCCGGCGTCTCAGCGTGCAAGAGGCAAAGCTCTACCAGGAGTGGATCACCAATGACCGGCGCTTGCGCCGGCTCATCCAGCAGATGCGTCAGGTGGCGGCGAAGGCCGGAGAGCTGAAGATCAAAGAGGCCGCTGGGACATAGGGCCAAGGTTTAATCGCAAGCTAAGGCCGGATTGAGTACGGCTGGACCGGTCGTGGTGACTTCGGCCTGCACGATGATCCCATTGAACGCGAAGGGGGCCGAGTAGTCGTCTCCAACTGCGGGACCCCACTCGTACCCACACGTGATGCCGATCCCCACCTCGTTGAAGACGGCGGGCGTGAACCGGTCGATCACCCCCTCGGCTACCATCGTGCCGTCAAGACGCAGCGCCGCCGGACCACCTCCACGTCCGTCTGCGTCGAAGGCGAATTCGACGGTATGGCGCCCTGAGCCCATCGTCTTGTTGGCGTGGAGGGCGTGGCGGGTCCTTCCGTACAGGTTGTGCACATAGCGCGGCTGGCCGTCTAGCACATGAAGTGACCAGCCCCCGAGGGCACAGCCCAGTGCGATCAGCACTCCGTTGGCCACAACCGCCTCGGGGACATCGACGGTGACCGAGATCACGTGGGACCGGTTGCAGAGCCTGACTGCCACCGACTCAGGCACGGGCGCACCGCCCTGGAGGTACCGGAATGTGTCCCTGGGGCGCCGGTGGTCGGGCTTCGGGTGGGCGATCGCTTCCATCACCCGGTTGTCGAGCGGCAAGACGTCATTGCGCCGTGCTTCCTCCCACCATCGCTCGACCAGTTCTGCAAGTCTCTCCGGGTACACCGAGGCGAGGTCCTTGACCTCAGACAGATCCCCGTCCACGTGGTAGAGCTCCCATACGTCTTCTTCGAAGGGCGCATTGATGCTGAGCCCATCGTCGTAGAGGGGACCGACGGGGTGGAATGTCACCGCTTTCCAGCCGTCGTGATAGATGGCCCGGGAGCCGAGCATCTCAAAGTGCTGGGTGACGTGCCGGCCCGGTTCCGTGGCTCCCTCTGCACTCAACAGATAGGCGAAACTCGTGCCGTCTAGGTGCGACTGGGCAATGCCGCCGATCGTCGCCGGTGCCTGCACCCCGACCAGGTCGAGGACCGTGGGCAGCACGTCGATGGCATGGGCGAACTGCCGGCGCACGCCGTCGCCAATGGCGCTGCGTGCGCCGGAGGGAAGCCGAACGATGCAGGGATCGGCGATCCCCCCTTCGTGAACCTCCCGCTTCCAGCGTCGAAACGGGGTGTTGCCTGCCATTGTCCAACCCCAGGGGTAGTTGTTGTGGCTCAGGGGTCCGCCGATCTCCTCGATGCGTCGGTACATCTCGCCGACTCCCGAGGCGTCGAAGTTCGAGAGGCGGCCCTCGTTGATGGGTGCCTTCCTTTCCACCCTCTGAGCTTGCCCCGTTGTCCGACACCACCATAACGACGGTGTTGTCGACGTCCTCCAGGTCGGCAATGAACGTCAAGAGCCGGCCGATCTGTTCGTCGGTGTAGGACAGGTACGCGGCAAAGCACTCCATGAACCGCTCGGCCAGGACCCGTTCCCGGTCGCTCAGACTGTCCCAGGAGGGCACCCACGGCGGGCGCGACGACAGGGCCGTGCCCTCGGGAATGACGCCGAGCTCGAGCTGCCGGGCGTAGGTCTCCTCGCGCCACTGATCCCACCCCTGGGCGAACTGGCCGCGGTACCGCTCGATCCACTCGCGAGGCGCATGGTGCGGAGAGTGACAGGCCCCGGTGCAGAAGTAGAGGAAGTAGGGCTTGTCGACGTCGACGGCGCGCAGGTCTCCGAGGAACTCGATTGCGTGGTCGGCGAGATCGGCGCTGAGGTGGTACCCCTCTTCCGCCGAGCGGGGAGGTCGAACGGTGTGGTTGTCGTGGTACAGCGCCGGCATGAACTGGTGAGTCTCGCCGCCGTGGAAGCCGTACCACCGGTCGAACCCCCGGCCAAGAGGCCAGGTGGTGCGCGGACCCGCCATGTTGGTCTCGTCCTCCGGGCTGAGGTGCCACTTCCCGATGGCGTAGGTGGCGTAGCCGTTCGCCTGGAGGATTTCCGAGAGGTAACCGTTCTCGCGAGGTGGCGTTCCCCAGTAGCCGGGGAAACCGATGGCCAGATCGGCCACCCGTCCCATGCCGCTGCGGTGGTGATTCCGACCCGTCAACAGGCAGACCCGGGTAGGAGAGCACAGGGCGGTGGTGTGGAAGTTGGTCAGACGAATCCCTTCGGCGGCCAGACCGTCGAGCACCGGGGTCGTCATGTCCGATCCGTAGCAGCCGAGCTGGGCGAATCCCACGTCGTCCAGGACGATCAGTACGACATTCGGTGCGCCCGCAGGTGGCGATGGCACCGGAGGCCACCACGGCTCGGATTCGCGCCAGTCGTTTCCTATCCGACCATGGAATTCCCGCTCAGCCACCAGACAACCCCTTGCCCCACGGCTCAGTTCTTACCGAAGCCCGGCCCCGTCTCGTAGCGGACGGTGAGGAAGATAGCCCGAAGATGCCGCGGTCCAATTGGCCCGCACCCAACCGTGCGGCGCCCCTGGGGCCCCGCGCAGCTGGTCGCCCAACCACGAAGCGGCGGGAGCTCAGGAGACTGACTCTCCTGAGCGATCCCTCCGCCCACAACGACAACGTCACACCCTCTCCCGGGCATGGGCCCTCCTCGGCATCGACCTACCCGGGGAGTTGACGATGGTGGCCGGTCGTCTGTGACAAAGAAAGTGCAGTCCTTCAGACCACCCGGAATACCGGGAGTAGGGAGGGCTGACGGGACCCCAATCTTCGGTTCACCCAGCTTGTAGGCGTTCTCATACGAAACATATGATGACCATACTCAACGTAGGAAACGCCGCAAACAGGCCTACCGGGGCTTCACGAGGAGGACGCGTGTCGAGGCGAGATCCGGTCGTGCGGGACACCAAGCAGCGGATACTCGACGCGGCGGTCGAGGTGTTCGGCGAACGCGGGTATCGGGGTGCTTCGGTCGACGACGTGGCGATGGCGGCCGGCGTCACGAAAGGGGCCGTCTACTACTACTTCACCGACAAGGATGATCTGGCTCGCGACCTGCAACACGTCTTGTGGGGTCAGCTAGCCCAAGATGCGCTGGAGGTCTATGACCCCGAGCACCCCGCGGTCGACAACCTCCTGAGGTGCTTCGAAGCGTTTCTCGCCACGATCCAGTCGATGGCCGGTGCTCGGACGTTTCTGCGCGAGGCATGGTTCACGGCCGCGCTCGACAGTGCGGGACGCGCCGATCACGAGGACGCCCTCGGGCTCGTCCAGGGCCTCCTGCAGGTCGCGATGGAGCGGGGGGAACTGGCGCGACTGGATCCCGAGGCTCTCACCCGAGTCCTGGTTGGCGCACTGATGGAAGCGACGCTTCACATCCTCGGTTCGGGGGAGATCGAGCCTACCATGGACGTCATCGGGCACCTGGTGCGGGCGCTCGCGGTCGCGCCTGCACCATCGGCAGCGTCGTGAAGACTGCCGGTACCGTTGCAATCATCACGGGTGCGTCACGCGGTATCGGACGGGCTACCGCCCGAGCGCTGCATAGGCACGGTGCGACCGTTGGCCTCGTGTCCCGGTCGCCGGGTGAGTTGGAGGAACTAGCACAAGAACTCGGATCCCGGGCGGGGATCGCCATAGCCGACGTCGCCGATCGTGATCAGGTCGAGGCAGCCATCGCGCACCTGGCCGCGACGTTGGGACCAGTCGACATCTTGATCAACAATGCGGGCATCGGCGCGTATGCATCGGTACTCGAAGAGGCTCCCGACACGTTTGAGCGCCTGATCCGCGTCAATTACCTCGGCACGGTCTATGCCACTCTGGCTGTGCTCGACGGCATGGTGGCGCGTCGCAAGGGGCACATCGTCAATGTGGCGTCGTCGGCTGGGAGGCTGGGCGCACCGTTCGAGGCGGCGTATTCGGCCAGCAAGTTCGCGGTGGTGGGGATGAGCGAGTCGCTGGCGGCCGAAATGCATCCCTTCGGCGTCGCGGTGTCGCTTGTGAACCCCGGTCCGGTGGACACCGATTTCACCAAGGCCAGGGGTGTGCCTTTCCAGCGTTCGGTTCCCCGCCCGGTAAGCCCCGAACGCGTTGCCTCACTGGTGGTCAGAGCGGTCGAAGACGATCGGTTCGAGCAGACCATTCCCCGGTGGCTGCGCAGCGGAAGCATCGCTCGGGCGATCGCCCCGAATCTGTATCGCAGAGGGTTGTTCCGTGATTCGGCCAAGGACGCCGCATTGTTGGTCCATCGGATGGAGGAACGGACGAAATGAGCAGAGGAAAGAGGCTTGTGGTCGCAGCCGGTGCGCTGGCGGCAGCGGCCGGAGCGCTGGCGGGGCGCAAGGTCAAGGGCTTCTACCGGGAGCTGGACTTCGACACCGGCCACGACGAGGTGCTCTATGGGGAAACCACAGACGGTTGGCGCATCGCGCTCTACCGATATGCGGCACGGGGCGACCGAAAGCCGTTCCCGATCGTGGCCGGGCACGGATTCGCGGGCACCAGACTCATCTGGGATCTGACTCCCGAGACCAGCCTGGCCCGGTATCTGGCGAATGCCGGCTACGACTTCTACGCCGTCGACCTGCGGGGTCGGGGCAAGAGCTGGCCCCAGACGGGATCGCGAGCCGATACACAGTGGAGCTTCGATGACTTCGTCGAGCGGGATCTTCCGGCCGCCGTGGCCACGGCCTGCGATCGGTCAGAAGCGAAGGAAGCCTTCTGGCTCGGCCTCGAGATGAGCGGTCAGGCGCTGTATGCGTCTGTCATTTCGGGGACGGCCGGCCAGGTCCGCGGTGGCATCACATTCGGCTCGCCGGTGCTCACGCCGCCGACGGCGATGGTCCCGGGCGTCACCACCCAACCCCAGATGCGACGCCACGGGCGGGTCAAGTTCCGTGCGGGGGCGCACTTTGCTGGGCCGATCCTGGCGCTCACGAAATCCAAGCAACTCGAGTCGAGCTTCCGGCCCGAGAACTTCGACCCGATCAGACCCGCCCGGTATCTCCACAGCGGGATCCCGGATGAAGCCACTGTGCTCGCCGACCAGTTCGGTGACTGGATCGAGCACGATGTCATGCGCAGTCTCGATCACACCACGGTGTGGAGCGACCGCCTCGATGAGATCGACCTGCCCCTGTTGATCATGGCCGCCGCTCACGATCTGCAGCGCCCCCCCGAGGCCACCCATGCCGCCTTCCAGGCCATCGGAAGCGCCGACAAGACCTGGATCGAGGCCGGCGTGTCGTCAGGGTTCTCGCTCGACTTTGGCCACGACGACCTCGTAGCGGGTCGGGCCTCGCCGGCGGAGATCTTCCCCAAGATCAGATCCTGGCTCGATGAACACAGCGACTCCGCCGCCTGAAATGTTCGAGCCTCGAGAGCACAGCACCGCTGACGTCGTCGTCGTGGGGGCGGGCATGGCCGGCGTGACCGCGGCTCGGGCGCTCACAGCCGGCGGCGCCCGCGTGATCGTGCTGGAGGCAACCAACCAGGTTGGTGGGCGAGTGCAAACAGTTCGGGACTTCGCCGAGGTGCCGATCGAGACAGGCGCCGAGTTCATCCATGGCGTCGGCGCTGCCACCTGGGGCGACGTGCGCGCCGCCGGCCTCCGGGTCCAGCCGGTCCCGTACTCGCATTCGTGGTTCACCGGCGGAGGAGGCACGAAGTGGCTGCCTCTGCACCTGCTGCACCCCGGGGTGTGGCGGAGCTTCGACATCCTCTGGTCGCTGCATCGCCTGCGAGCAGACGACATGAGCGCGGCGTCGTTCATCGTCGAAAAGGGCTACCGGGGCAGAGCCCGTGAGCTCGCCCAGCTCACGCTCACCGCCCACCTGCCGGGAGGCGTCGACGAAGTGGGTGTCAAGGGTCTGGCGGCCGACGGGGTGCTCCGTCTCGAGGAAGGCGTCAACCACCGGGTCATCGACGGATACGACCTCTTGCCCCAGCACGTCGCCACCGGCCTCGACATCCGCTTCGGGTGCCAGGTTGCCATGATTGCCTGGGGGGTCGACGGCGTCGAGATCACCCTCGAGAACGGTCGCACCTTCAGCGGGCGGGCAGCCATCAGTACCGTCCCACACGGGGTGTTGGCAGCTGGGATGGTGGCCTTCAAACCATCCCTGCCTCAGAGCAAGGGCGACGCCATCAAGCGCATCGCTACGGGCCCGGTGGCCAAGGTCCTGCTCTCCTTCGACGAACGGTTCTGGCCACGGCGAATGGCCCAGTTGATCTGCGGGACGGGACCCATCACCCTCTATTGGCCGACCTCCTTCGGCACCGACGGGCCGCCTGTGCTCATCGCCTACGCCACCGGCCCCCGAGCACACGCACTATCCGAGGCCGGCCCCGACGCCGCTGTTGAGATCGCGCTCCAAGACCTCCGTCGGGTCTTCCCCCGTGTCCGGCCGACGCGGATCGTGCGAGGGGCCCGTTTTGTCGATTGGCTCACCGAGCCGTACGCGCTGGGCGGTTATACGTTCCTCCCGCCAGGTTCGGTGGGGGCGCGGGCGCGGCTCGCCGCGCCCGACACCGGCGCCCTGTTTTGGGCCGGATCGGCAACCGTATGGAGTCCCGTGGCCGACACGGTCGAGGCCGCCTACTTGAGCGGCCTCCGCGCGGCCCGCCAGACCAGCGCCGTCCTCACGGGCCATCCGCTCACAACCTGACGTCTGCGCCCGGCGACGCGCCGCTACGCGCAACGGCAGGGAGGGCCGCGAGTGACGCCCGAATGCCCGCAGCGGATCGCAAAAGGTCTTGTCGGAGGTCTTCCGGGCCGTTGACATGTGACCGGCCGACGACGGGTAAGGCGATGTAGAACTCAGGCCCGGGAGACCAACCCGTCGAGCACTCCTCAAGCCCACCCTGGGCCGCCGATCCCGGGCGGGTCTGCCCCGACAAGGCGCTGACAAACGCACTCCTCGGAAGCCTACCGACGACCGAGTGCCTGTTCAGCTTCCGATTCCGAGCCGGGCGTTGTCCCAGTTGAGGAGGCGTTCGTCAGGAACGATCTCGATCGTGGTGGCATCGGTGTCGTAGTGAGCGCGTGTCTCGTCGGGCATCGAGGCGCGGGGCGTCCTGTACGTGTGGTACTTGTCGTGCATCACCGAGCGGATCCGTTCGAGCAATGTCGGGTCGTCGACGATCGTGGCGCGTCCGGTTACGTGGACACCGCACAGCTCTGACCATCGTGATCCCGACTCAACGAGGAATGACACGCGCGGGTCTCGACGGATACGAGCGAACTTCTTCGTGTGCGCGGGTCCGCTCACATAGATGCGCAGATCGAGCACGACGAACCACACGGGCAAGGTGATCGGCACACCGTCGCGCCGCAAGGTAGTGAGAATGCCAGTGTGCGCTCTGTTGAGCACCTGCCATGCCTCATCTCGGCTCATCCGCACAGAGCGCCGCACGCTTCCCCGATCCGCCTCGCAGGCCTCGGCGCCGGCACGAATACCGCGTGCGCAGCGGGCCGGGCGCCTCTACTGTTCTTGTCCGTGATGATAGCGAGAAGAGAGAGCGCCCACTCATGAAGTTCGGGATGTTCTTTGAACACCAAGTTCCTCGTCCGTGGAATGACGGCGACGAGTCGCGCGTGTTCGCTGAGGCTCTCGAACAGATTGAATTGGCAGATCGCATCGGAATCGAATGTGCCTGGGTCGTCGAGCACCACTTCCTCGAGGAGTACTCGCATTCGAGCGCACCGGAGCTCTTCCTCGCCGCCGTCTCGCAGCGCACCAAACGGATCCGCCTGGGTCACGGCATCATGCACACCATCCCGGCCATCAACCACCCGGTGCGAGTCGCAGAGCGCATTGCCACACTCGACGTCCTCTCCGGCGGGCGGGTCGAGTTCGGCACTGGGGAGGGGTCGGCCGCAGCCGAGCTCGATGGTTTCGGCGTAGACCCCACCCATAAGCGGGCGATGTGGGAGGAAGGGACGCGCATCGCTCTGCGTTGTCTCACTGAGAACCCGTTCACCGGGTATGTCGGTGAGCACGTGCGCCTTGCCCCGCGCAACGTCGCGCCCAAACCCATCCAACGTCCCCATCCACCCGTTTGGGTGGCGTGCACCAGGCGCGAGACCATTGAACTGGCGGCCGAGCACGGGATCGGTGCGCTGTCGTTCGCCTTCTCCGATCGCCGCCAGCTCGTCGTCGGTGGTGTCGTTTCGCCACACGGCATCGAAGCCGAGGAGCTGGAGGGTCCGGGCGAGACGGCCGAGGTGGACGTCGAGCACGAACCGTGGCTCGCGCAGTGGTCTCGGACGCAGTCGCACGAGCGGCGACACATCGAGCGCCTCGAACACCGGGTACACGCTCACGCGGTCGCCGTCCCCCACCTGGTGGCGGAAGTCCACGGACTCGCCGTTCACCAGGATCACGTCGATCTCGGTGTGCGGCACCCCGCACGACTCCGCCAGGTCCTTGACCGTGGTGCCAGCGGCCACCTCGAGTGTGATGAGCCGGCCGCACCGGACCGGCGGCAGGAAGTCGTTCAACTCGGCATAGAAGCGGACGTCGACGCGGTGGCGCATTTGAGCCGAGCGTAGGGGCCGTGGATGTCGGATTGCTGTAACGTCCGCTCCAGCTCCCCGGCCGGCTGCACGAGGCTCTCGCCAGACTGGCCGGCGATCTGCGCCGCGACCTGCGCGGGTCACGGCTCGCTCGACCTCGGCACCCCTCGGGCTAGACCTCGGTTCCGGCGGCCATTCGTTGAACGGGGCGCGGGCGCCTTCGATGTGTTCGATCACCGACCGTACCCAGGGGAGTCGGAGGACCCTGGCGTCGAGCCCGGAGAGCAGGAACCGGAGGTGGCGCTCGAGCTGGCGTTGGGGATCATCGTGCGCCGGTCGTGGAAGTCGACCACGGTGTGCCCAGAGCTGATTGCGACGTCGTCGAGCATCGCTGCGGTGGCAGAGCAGAACTAGCTTTGGAGGACAGCGTCGGACTTCCGCTGTCGTCCCGCCTGAGGGGCGCCGATCCATCGAGGAGGTCGTTGTGGAGCTGCACGTCGTCCCGATCGACAAGCCCGACGACATGAACGTCATCGTGGGGCAGGCCCACTTCATCAAGACGGTCGAGGACATCCACGAGGCTCTGGCCGGTGCCAGCCCACATCTGCAGTTCGGCGTGGCGTTCTGTGAGGCTTCCGGACCGTGCCTGGTGCGCCGATCGGGCAACGACGAGGAGCTCATCAGCTTGGCCACGACGAACGCCCTGGCCGTGAGGGCAGGGCACTCGTTCTTCGTATTCCTGCAGAACGGCTATCCGGTAAACGTCCTCAACCAGCTCAAGCAGGTCCCCGAGGTGTGTGGCATCTTCTGCGCCACCGCCAACCGGGTCGAGATTCTCGTCGCCGAGACCGAGCTGGGTCGGGGCATCGTGGGCGTGATCGATGGGCAGCCGCCGGCTCGGGTGGAGGGCGATGCCGACGTAGCAGACCGCAAAACGTTGCTCCGGGCGATCGGCTACAAGCTGTGATCCGCTCTCTCTGCGCGACCGGAGAGACGTCGCTGAGCTCAGCGGTCCGAGGTCATTCGACCCTGGCGCGTCGGCAGCCACCGAACCACAATGAGCATCGTGGACTCGACCACAACGTCGCAGCCAGTCGTGCTCACGCCGGAGGCGATCGCGGCGCTCCCGCTCGCCCCGTTGGGATCGCTGGTGGGCGTCACCCACAGAGTGCTGTGGAGCAGCGACACCTCGATGGCTGGCGTCCTCACCGTCGAGGCGGGCCATCGCTTGGGCTGGCACACGCACCACGCCAATCACCACCACATGTGGGTTCTCGACGGGCGGACCAGGATCCTCGGCTCTGAGCTGGGCCCAGGCTCCTACGTGCACATCCCGAGCGGAGTGGAACACGACATCGACGCCTCGACCAGCGGCGGGTGCACCGTGTTGTACCTGTACCTGAACCCCACCGGCTGAGGCCACCCGCGATGATCGCCTTCGGCGTCAGAGCCCTCACTTCGCCGTTGCTCGCGATCGCCTCCCTGTGATTTCAGTGTAAAAGATGATCGGTGATTCCCGGGGTGTCTACCCGCGACGTCAGGGGCGTAGCAGTGCCGGCCTCGAGGATCGATGATGGCGAGCTGGCGAGCGGTCCGACCCAACGAGGCCCACTACCCACCGGTCGCGCCACACCGTCAGTTGTGAAGACGACCTGTGACAGTTGTTCACACCAAGACCACAGAGGGGGCGGTCGCGAATCTGTCCGGCACCTATGGGATAGGCGGGGCGCCATGAGAAGCGTGGCGTCATCGTGGTCCGGCCCCGATGATCGCCATCTGCGGCGCCCCGGGTCAGTCGGTAGAGTGCGGCGAGGGGGTGTCCTATGGGTAGCGCGGCTCCGGACCGGAACCTGGCCGTTGAACTGGTGCGCGTCACAGAGGCTGCTGCGATGGCAGCGGCGCGATGGATCGGCCGGGGCAGCAAGACTGCGGCCGACCAGGCCGCCGTAGACGCAATGCGGCTCATGCTTCAGACCGTCGACATGGACGGCGTGGTGGTGATCGGCGAGGGAGAGAAAGACAAGGCCCCCATGCTGTTCAACGGCGAAGCCGTGGGCAGCGGTCGTGGACCACAAGTCGACGTGGCCGTTGACCCGCTCGAAGGCACCGAATTGACGGCGACCGGGGAGCCGAACGCCATCTCCGTCATCGCGCTGTCTGAGCGGGGAACCATGTTCTTCCCGCCCACCTTCTATATGGAGAAGCTCGCCGTCGGGCGGGAGGGCGCGGCGGTGATCGACATCACCGCGACGCCTTCGGAGAACATCGGGCGGGTCGCGGAGGTAACCAAGAAGTCGCCAAGGGAAGTCACCGTCGTGGTCCTCAACCGACCCCGCAACGCGGAGTTGGTAGATGAGCTGCGGTCCGCAGGTGCTCGGGTCCAACTCATCTCCCACGGAGACACCGCGCCCGCCATTGCCGTCGCCCGTAGGGACTCGGGCGTGGATATGGTCATGGGCATCGGAGGCAGCACTGAAGGGATCCTCGCGGCCGCCGCTCTCAAGGCCCTGGGCGGCGCTATGCAGGCGCGGCTTTGGCCCAGAGACGATGCCGAGCGCCAGGCCCTGGCCCATGGCGGTCCCGCCCCGGGCCGCGTGCTCGACGCCGATGACCTCGTAGGCGGTGACGACATCTTCGTTGCCGCCACCGGAATCACCGATGGATCGCTACTGCGCGGCGTCCTCTACACAGCCGACGGAGCGGTCACCGAGTCTCTGGTCATGCGGTCCCGGTCGGGCACCGCCCGCTGGATCCGCGCTGAGCATCAACTCGACAAGCTCGAACGCTTCACTGGGCTCCACTACCGCTGAACTCAAGCGACAACCGACTTGTGCTCCGGTACAGGTCCGTAGCTCGCCGAGCGCAACCGGAGCAGGTTGCGGACCGATGCCCCCGAACGCCGGATCGAAGGACACTTGTTGGAGTGGGAGGTTGCCGTATGCCCACTGGGCGCTCGGACTGCCCCCTGCCGCACAGACCCCCGGGGTGAGGCCCGGGGGTCTGTGTCATCCCGCTGCTACTGAGCGTCTAGCGTCGGCGTGCCGCAGCTTTGCGCGCAGGGGCCTTACGAGCCGACGCACGTTTGGCCGTCGACTTCTTCGCGGCGGTCTTCCGTGCTGCGACCTTGCGAGCCGGTGTCCCCGCTTGGCGGTGGTCTGCCGCCCACCAGACTTGCGGGCCGGTGCCCGCTTGGCCGGCGCCTTCTGGGCGGCGACCTTCTTGGTGGCTGTCTTGACGGCAGCCTTGTTCGAACCAGTCTGGTCCCAACCAGGCTTGTTGGAACCAGTAGTCACGAGCGGTCAGGCGGCAAATCTCACGAGCCGGGTGGTCATCAGCCTCCCAGGAGGCGGCTCACCTCGTCACGGGAGGGCCAGGGAATGGGCCGGTCCGAGGTGTCGTTAACCCCGCGCCCTATCTCTGCTGTGCCGATGGTGGCCACCGTGTGGCCCCTGGCTGCGAGGGTCTCGGCGGCGCCAGCGGCGTGAGCCGGGCCGAAGGCCGCCAACAACGAACCCGAGGCCAGCGTCGCCCACGGGTCGGCACCCAGGGCACGGCACACCGCCAGCCCCGGCTCGAACCAGAGCAGGCGAGCGCGGTCCACTCGGAGGCGCACGTCCCCCGCCGTGGCCAGCTCGTGCAGAGCGGCGGCGAGGCCACCCTCGGTCGGATCGTGCAGCGCGGTGGCCCCGAGCTCGGCCGCGTCCAAGGCGGCGTCGACGACCGAGATGCCAGGCACCTCCACGCCGGCTGCCGCCGCCGCGACGACGGCGGGGTCCAGTGCGTGGAGGCGGGAGGCGGCTTCGACGGCGAGGACAGCCGCACCTTCGACCGGGGCCGCCCCGATTTGCACGATGACGTCGCCGGGTTGGACACCAGCAGTCGAGATGAACCGTCCGTTCTCAGCCAGGCCGAGCATCTGGCCCACCACGATCGGCCGGGCAACAGCGCCGGTGACCTCAGTATGACCACCGACCAAGGTGGCCCCAACCTCGCTCAGCGCCCTGCGGACCCCCGAGAACAGCTCCTCTATCCCCGCCTCGGTCGAGCCCGGTGGAACCAGGATCGTCGCCAAGAACCAGCGGGGGCGCACCCCCATCACCGCCACGTCGTTGGCGTTGACGATCACGGCGTGGCGGCCGATGTCGCGCCCGGTGAGGGTGATGGGATCCGTGGCGACGACCAGGACACCGCCGGGCAGGTCGAGGGCGCAGGCGTCCTCGCCCACGGCCGGGCCGAGAAGGACCTCGCCAGGCATAGGCCCCACGTCGCCGAGCAGGCGTGCAAGAAGGTCGACGGGGACCTTGCCCACCGAGATGGATGTTCTGGCCATGCCCAAACGATCCCTCGATCCACCCATCGCCTGGTCCCCCTCAGATGCGCTGGTCACACTGTGGGACGCGATGGACAAGAAAGGTAGTGACACTGTCGATTCTTGCCCCCGACGACGCGGCAACGGAATTCCTGGTGAACAGGCTCGGACGAAGTTTCGACCCCCATACGTACGAGGTCCTCAGCCATCGACCATGGCGCGAACGGCGTCGAGCAGGATGTCGATCTCGTCGCTCGTGTTGTAACCGTGGGGCGAGACGCGCAACCCGCCGCCCCGGGGAGAACAGACGATGCCTGCCTGCAGGAGCCGTTGGACGGCGTCGTCAGGGCTCATGCGCGGAATGCGGAACGTGACGATGCCGGAACCTCCTTCGGCACTCCGGTCGCTTAGGAGGTCGGCCCCCGTGTCCCTCAAGCCGTCGCAGAGGCGCTCGCACAGACCGTTCACGTGTTGCCAGATGGCCCCGATGTCTGCCCCCTCCAGCATTTCCAACGCGGCCCCGAGCCCGTAGATCCCGCCGACGTTGGCCGTCCCTCCTTCGAGACGACGGGCAGTCTCGTCCCAGACGAGGTCGAGGTTGTCCCACTGCTCGCGGTGTGCGACCGACGCCCAGCCCGGCTCGAGCGGACGGAGCGCTTCTAAACAGGAGCGTCTCACGTAAAGCACGCCGATCCCGGGTGGGCCGAGCAGCCACTTGTGCGCGTCGGCGGCCGCGAAGTCAACGCCCCAGTCACCGAGACGGGCGGGCAGCACGCCCAGACCTTGGATCACATCCGCGCACAGCAGCGCGCCTGCCTCGTGGGCTACCTCGGCAAGGGCCGCGAGATCAGTACGCCATCCCCGCCCGAACTGAACCCAGCTCAGCGCAACCAGCTTCGGTGGCCTGCCGGACGAGATGACTTCGACGAAGGCTTCCAACGGAAGAGCGCGACCGTGGCCACGGGGGGCGACCACGTCAAGGATCACGCCCCGGCTCTCCAGCGCTTTCCACGGGTAGAAGACGGACGGGAACTCGCGACCGGGCACGATCACACGATCGCCCGGTTCCCAGTCCAAGCCGTTGGCGACGAACCCGAGGCCCTCCGTCGTGTTCTTGACGAAGGCGACCTCCGCGACGGACACGCCCATGAGGCGGGCCGCCGCCTCTCGGACCGTCTCCGCCTGCGCTTCGTCGTCGGCCACTGCCAAGGACCCCTGATCAGCGGCTCTCTTTGCCCAGCGGCTCATGGCGTCGGCCACGGGAGCTGACAGCGCGTTCACGCCCGCATGGTTGAGATACACGTACCGGGAGGTGACCGGAAAGGCGCTCCGGTCGAGGGGGCAGGCCATGCCCACAGTGTGCTGCACCCGCGCTCCCTGCGCTCCACGCCTATTGACCCTCACGCCAGCTACCTCGCCCCGGAGAGATGACCCATGCCCGTTGTCGGTGATCGAGTTCGTGTCGCATCCACCAAGGTCGGTCAGGCCCCGCGCGATGGCGTGGTGACCGCAATCATTGGACAACTCCTGCGCATCAGATGGTCGAGCGGCGAGAGCCGACGGTTGTGCCTGGCCCCGGAGCGGTCGCAGTTATCGGCAAGGTGCGGGCACCATCCGGTAGGAAAGCCCCGGCACCGGCGAAGGCCGTCAAGGCCACGAAGCCCGTGAAGAAGACCACCAAGTGAGTTCGCGATCGAACATGCAAACGCCCCGTCTCTTGGGGCTTGGTGTCTGTTTCCAAGCATCATTCTTTCCGAGAACTCCGCGGCGGGTGCGGGCTTCTGTAACGAAGTGCCAGTCGCCGGTTAGAGTCGGCTCGGGTTTGAGCATGTCGGATACCCAATTGGGAACGAGGATGCCATGTCGACGGGCACAGTAAAGAAGTTCTTTACCGAGCGGGGTTTCGGGTTCATTACTCCTGACGGTGGCGGCGACGATGTGTTTGTCCACGTCAGCGCCATCGGGGGCACGGGTTCCCCAGAGCTCTCTGAGGGACAGCACGTGGAGTTCGACGTCGAGCAGGGCCCGAAGGGACCTCAGGCAAAGTCGGTGCGATCTGCCTAGGCGCCAAGAACGCTCCGGGGAGAGACACCCTGGTGATGAAGTACGACATCGGGAGAGTTCGTTCTCGCGCCGAGAACCGAGGCGCAACACCGATGAGGAGGCGTTAACACTGCGTGAGGAAGGCCGCTCCTATGCCCGGGTGGCTCGATCGTTGGGCCTGAAGCGGGCCAACGACGCCCGACAAGCCTTTTTGCGGGCGCTGGCGAAGCGCGACGGTGCCGAGCGGGACGGTCTGCGGCGGCGAGAGCTCGAGAGGTTGGACGAACTGGAGGCCCGGATCCGACAACGCGACGAGAATGAGCCCGACAAGCTGGCGAACCGACTGGCCGCCTTGGACAAGCTGCGCCAAGAACTTCCCGAGCAATGACAGGTTGATTCAGCCCTCCCGGGTCTTTCTAGCTTGACTCCCACGCGGGTGCTCTGCCAGCTCGTTAGGCTGGGCCCGTCAAGTGGCTGAGACTGCCCGGCTCGTCCGAGAGGCGGAACCACGAATCCGCGAGTTGCGGCAGCTCCATGCCACGAAGGGGCCCCGGTATGGAGCGCAGGCGTGCCGACAAAGAGGATGGCGACGCTGTCCGACTCTATTTGAACGGGATTGGCCGATATCCGCTGTTGTCCAAGGAAGATGAGCAGCGGCTGGCCCAAACAATCGAGGCGGGGAAAGAAGCCTTCCGCCTCGAAACGTCGTCGGTCAATCACGCTCCAGCGCGAAGGCGTGAGCTTCGGGGCTGCGTTGTGAGCCAGGAAAGTGCCTACTCATCGGCACGATCGAATACTTGGATGGTACGCGACAGGAGCGCGGCCGCCTTCCTGACAACCCCCGCGTCGGCGAGCGAACGATGACTCCGGCACTAGAGAACCGGTGCAGCGTCGGGTGACACGATTTCTGAGGGCTCGCTGCGGGGAAGCATCAAGCGTACAGCAACGGCGCCTGCGGTAAGCCCCGCCATCACAATCCCCATGGGTATCGCATTGTGATTTCCCGCTACTCCCACAAGAGGCGCCACTGCGGCCCCGAGTAGGAATTGCGCACTTCCAAAAAGCGCCGATGCAGTTCCTGCGGAGTCGGGGTGGTTGTGCATAGCAAGGGCCATGGCGTTGGGATTCAAGAATCCCAAACCGAACAGGACGATAAATAGGGAGGGCAGGACCGTAGCGAGCCCACCCCAATGCGTGCAGACTGCGCCCAGAAAGGCAAGACCCCCAAACGCCATGACGATGAGCCCGAAGGACAGCAAGGGGCCACTTCCTAACCGGCGGACCAGGTGACCGTTGATCTGAGCACCCAGTACCAGCCCTCCAGCGTTCATTGCGAAGGCCAATCCAAATACCTGAGGAGACAGGCCGTAGATGTCTTGAAGGACGAAGGGGGAACCTGCAATATACGCGAAGATGGCACCGAACCCAAGGCTGCCTACAAGTGCATAGCCGATAAAGGAGCGGTCGCGCCCGACCGTCGACAGGGAGCGAATGGTGGATCTCAGGCCGCCGGCGCGTCGTCGTTCCAGCGGGAGGGTTTCAGGAACCTTCAGGAGCGCGGTAAGGAGCAGGACCGAAGCGATAATCGCAAGAGCCAAAAAGACTCCCCGCCATGACGTGACTCGGAGGATCTCGGCCCCGACTTGGGGAGCCAAGAGAGGCCCCAAGCCGGTGACAAGCATCAGTGTCGAAAAGAATCGCGCTGCTGTCGCTCCCTCAAAGAGGTCGCGCACGATGGCCCGAGCAATCACAATTCCAGCTGCACCACCGAGGCCTTCCACAAAGCGCAACCCGTCGAGAAGATACACATTTGACACCAAGGTGCAGGCCAGTGACGAGAGCACGAATATACCGATTCCCACGAGCAGCGGACTCCGTCGACCCTGGCGATCGCTGATCGGTCCTATTACTAGCTGCCCAATCGCGATCCCAACTAAGCACCCGGTGATCGAGAGTTGGACGGCCGACGTGCTGGCATGAAGGTCTCGACTGATCCGAGGCAGAGCAGGAAGATACATGTCTATGCACAGCGGTCCAAAGATGGACAATCCGCCGATGATGAGAACCAAGCGCCATCCTCTTGGCACGTGCGATAGGTCGCTCCTTTCCCCGTGGACGCGCGTGGAAGCACGGTTGGCTGGCTCGATCATGTAGTTCCACCTCGGGCCCGTGCACCTTGCATGGCGGAAAACGTAACCGAGAAGGATCCCGACCAGAACGTCCCTGTTCAACGTCATGATCCGAGGATTCGGAAAGTACGGGCGGGCGTCGCCGAAGACAACTCCAGCAAAAGCGGACCGTCCGCCGTGTGCTTTAGCCTGGAACCATGAGCAATGGACTCCTCACTGCAGAGCTCGGGTCTCAGTGGAAGACCGACGGGTGGTGTGTCATCAAAGGCGCCTTTTCGGGTCTCGAACTGACTAGCGTCCAGGAGGCCGTTGGGTCGCTGTTCCCCACAGCCGATGAGATGGACTCGGGAGGTGACGACGAACGCACCGCACCCTGGCGGACCGGGGATGCTCGGTGGCCGGAATTCCCGTTCGACGACGGAGCTCTGAATCACCTGGTTGTCCACGAGGCACTCATCGACATGGCCGAGGACCTGTTGGAGACTGACGACGTTCGTCTCTATCAGGGAACGCTCACAGCCAAGTATTCCAATCAGTCATCTGGATATAACCGGCTGCTGCACACCGACTATCCGAACCAGGATACCCGGTTCGACATGCCGCCGCGCTCCGAAGGATCAGGAACGTCAGAGGTCCACAAGATCGCCGAGATCGTTGGGCCGAGCACGTCATTCCGGATCACCTTCGTGGTCGACGACATCGCCGAGGACTGCATCGACAAACTGATCGGCCCACGTGTCGATCTCATCGTCAGTCATGTCTGGATCGGGGCGCGAATAGTGGCGCTTCGCGCCGGGTGGTGGTTCTCGGAATGGTACATCGGTCATCGTGGTCTCCCCATCGAACCTGGCGTTGCCACCGTGCCCGAGGGTCGGTTGGCTGGGGGTCAACGAGCCAAGGTCTCTCGCCCCATCTGGATGATTAGGAGATCAGCATAACGGTCGGGTGTTCACGGACCACTCACTCGCCCCCTGCCTTGATGAACTCGCCCAGGCACCGGGGCGACGGGAGTCAGCCCTGACCTTGCCGCACCCTGTCGTGGAAGTCCGGTCGTCCTTGCATCTCTTGATGACGGCGTAATGCCATCAAGGCGCTGAACCTCGACACCGTCTCCTCGGACCAGTCGCAGGAGCACGACACAACCCATAGGTCGCGACGGTGGCGCATTTTGGTCCGATGGTGGTTGGGCACGGCCACGGCTGATCATGATGGCAGACTCGATACCGAGAGATATTTCCGACGACAGTCAGGATCACCGGCGGGCGACGCTTCTTGAAGTCGGCAGGCTGGCGACCACGGCTGGTCTTCACCTTGCCCACGCCGAGGACGCCGGAACCTTCCGGTGGACCAGAGGTCCGGAGGTCCGGAGCATCAATGCATCGCCCAGCGCCATAGACACGGGAACCCGAGCGGCGATGGCCGTTCAGCCGGACGTTCTGTGTGAGGCGCGCCCTGATGCATTCGGGGATGGGACTCTCTGCCATCTGCTTCTGGCCTTCTGGCTGTCACTCGGTGGTCTGTGTACGTGGTTGCGGATGTCCGGCCAGTTCTCCCCACGCCGAGTGGTGAGCTTCGGTGGGGGAGGAGTTGGCAAGCCTGTGTTCCTACCCAAACCTCAGTGTGAGGACGCAGCGAGGTCACATAGTGGCCCTGAGTGCGGATGGACCTGCGTTTTGTCTGCAATAGCTCGCGGCGGGAAGGCACAAAGCGTGGCCGGTCATACACGGCACGTTGAGCACCATTTGCAGAAGCGCTATGGATGCCGAGCCTTTTGGAGCGAACGGCAACGACATCACTGAACAATCCCCATTGACAGTACTGGCGTCGCCGAGAAATATGTTGCCACTGTGGCTTAGGTGGCTGACGTGATATGTGAGCTAAACGATGATTGTGATAGGACTGCGCTCAAGCTGTTTTTGGACCGGGGCGCCACTGCTCGTCTTTTGCAGTCGCGGACAATGCAATGGGGCACCTCGACCCTGACCCAGCGTCACGGTGATGCAGGACGAATATTTCGCGGGTTGGGTTCGCCATCCGACGCTCCCTGCGGTGCAGCGCTATCGAGTATTCGGCTGGTACGTCGCCCGGCGCGCTGTCCCAGTTGGCATTGGGGCCGGTCTTCGGGGCGGGCCGCACCAAGGTCACCAGGCTGACCACAGCAAGTCCCTAATCAAAGGAGGGAAATCTGATGCGGGATATTCAATCCATGGGAGAGGGTGCAAGGTCCGTTCCCGCTTGGATACGCCAGAACGTGATCGACGCCGCTCCGCTGTGGATCCAGTTCTATCGAAGCGCCCTTGCGAACGTGCGAATCCGTTAGGAGCGACCATGACTACCACGCTCACTCCCCCGTTGAGACCGAGTCGTTGCCGACGATTTTTGAATCTCCCCACAGATGATCACCGAAATTCCCCACCCTTGAGCGTCGGGTTGGGCCTCAGGGTCCACCAACGCGAGCAGGGCCCCTCCGAGGCTGGCGGTTCCTATGCCAACCAGCCCGAAGGGACCCGCTCGTCATGCTCACACAAGGGGAAGACGTGGAAGCACATGCACTACGAGAGCGGGGCTGGTCGATTTCGGCCATCGCCCGACACCTGGGACGCGACCGCAAGACCATCCGGGGCTATCTGAGCGGCGCCCGCCAGCCGGGGGTGAGCCGGAAATCGGCACCTGACCCGCTGGCGGTGGTCGAGGACTACATCCGGCTTCGCTTTGCCGACGACTGCCACGTGTGGGCCAGTGCCCTCTATGACGAGGTAGTCCCCCTCGGCTACGCGCTCAGCTACCCCAGCTTCGTGCGCCAGATCCGAGCTCGTGGTCTGCGCCCGCACTGCGAGGCATGTCGAGGCGTGAAGGGCAGAGACACCATCGAGATCGACCATCCCGCCGGCGAGGAGATCCAGTGGGACTGGTTCGAGCGGCGCAACGCACCGTGGGACGGGACCGCGTATGTGCTCCTCGGCACGTTGCCGCATTCGGGGCGCATCCGCGGTGTGCTGGCCGAACACATGGACCAGCCGCATCTCATCGAGGCCATGGACAAGG
Source organism: uncultured Acidimicrobiales bacterium (assembly GCA_963838775.1). Classification (GTDB taxonomy): domain Bacteria; phylum Actinomycetota; class Acidimicrobiia; order Acidimicrobiales; family UBA8190; genus Chersky-840. The sequence goes on along the minus strand of CAWISP010000026.1, from coordinate 404,698 downwards.
TGATGCGTCGTCTCGGGGGAACGGCTCACGTGTGGCGCACCGACCGCCTGGCCTCGGTGATCAAACCGGGGACAAGCGACGTCCAGGCGAGCTTCGCCCCGGTGGCCAAGCACTACGGAGCCATCGTCGAACCGTGTCCACCCCGACGGGGCAACCGCAAGGGGTCGGTCGAGTCCTCGGTGCGTTTCTGCTCGGGACGATGGTGGCGCACCCTGAGCGCCAAGGACCCTGAGTCGGCCCAGATCTCACTGGACCGCTTCCTGGCCAGCACCGGGGATGCCCGACCACGACGCAGCTCCGACGGGACACGCACCACGGTCGGTGTCCTGGCCGACGCCGAACCGCTCATGGCCCTGCCGTGGGCGCCCTATCCCGCCACCATCTGTGTGGAGCGCACCGTGGCCGACAACGCCACGGTGGCGTTTCGAGGCAACCGCTATTCGGTGCCGCCAGGACTCACGGGCTCGGTGTTCGAGGTGCGCCATCGGCTGTCCACCCAGACCCTCGAGATCCACAGCTCCTCGGGCGCCCTGCTCGGTCGCCACGTCCTGGCGCCGCCGGGGTCGGGGACCCTGGCTCGCCTCCCCGAGCACAGCGCCGCACTCGAAGCCGCCGTGCTGAGTGCGTTCACCACGGCGCGGCCCTGTGACAGAAAGGCCAACCGACCGCCGGGGCCCGAGGCTCTGGCCGAGGCAGCGCGCCTGTTGGGCACCGACGGCCGCGACGTCGTCGTCGACCTGGCGACTTACGCGGCGCTCGTGGAGGTGACGGCGTGAGCGAGGACTCGATCTATCAGACCCTGCGCAGTCATCTCGCCTACCTGCGTCTCACCGCCGCCGCTGAGGCGCTGCCGGGCGAGCTCGACCACGCCAAGGCGAACAAGCTGGGTCACACCGCCTTCTTGGAACGCCTCCTCGGGGTGGAGGTGGCGTCCACCGAGATCCGTCGGCGCGCCAGCCTTGAACGCTTCGCTTCACTCCCCTCGGCCTGGCGACTCGAGGACTTCGACTTCGACGCCCAGCCGTCGGTGGACAGAAAGACCGTGAACGAGCTCGCCACGTTGCGGTTCTTGGAGGACGCAACCAACGTCTTGTTTATCGGCCCACCCGGTGTGGGCAAGACCATGCTGGCCGTCGCCTTGGCCCGGGCGTCGATCGACGCCGGTTACCGCACCTACTACACCACCGCGGCAGATCTCGTGGCCCGATGTCACCGGGCTGCGCTCGAAGGACGGTGGGCGACCACCATGCGGTTCTTCGCCGGGCCGCGGCTCTTGGTCATCGACGAAGTCGGCTACCTGCCGCTGGCGAATGAGGCCGCCGCCTCGCTGTTCCAGGTCATCACGACCAGATACCTGAAGAGCTCGACCGTGTTGACCACCAACCTGGGCATCGCCTCATGGGGAAAGATCTTCGACGACCCCATGGTCGCCGCAGCCATGCTCGACCGGCTGCTTCATCGCTCGGTGGTGTTCAACATCGACGGCGACAGCTACCGCATGCGGACCCACCGGGCCCGCTCGGAGAACCTCCGCAAGGGGGTGAGGCCAACGACTGCCAAGTAGAATCAGCGACAACCCACCCCGGCGATCACCTGGGGACTTTCAGTGATCGAGAGTGGGGAGTTTCCGAGATCGGCGGCATCGTCACATCGAAGCACTCCTAGCACTCGATCCCGACGCGCCTTCTCCAAAGGTTGCCTCTAACTTCACATCCGCTCCCGCTACTCAGTCGCCGGATGTTGACCGGCCGCCCGATTAGTGGGATTGAGGCGAGAGAAGTGCAGCGGTTCAATCAGATCGTACCGGCGGAAGACAAATAGATTCGAACGAACGTGGCTCTTCTGCCACGACTGTTGGAGGCGAACCATGGAGGCAGCCATCGGTGATCACTTCGTGATCAAGGGCAAGAACGGTGGTCAATCACGCCGGAACGGGGAGGTGGTTGAGGTCTTGGGGTCCTTGTTCTCACCCCGACAACACCTCCCGCGTGCGACGGGCTGATGGCCACGAGACCACTCATTTTCCAACCGCCACACTCCAGAGCTGCACATCCCTGGGAGCTAGACACGTGATGCATCCGGCCACAAAGGTGAGGTTGTCGTGAACACGAACAAGATTCCCAAAGTTGTGCATGAGATCGCCCGTGAGGAACCGATTGGATTCATCGACGGCACCTGGTATTACAAGATCGTCTGCTCCTGTGGAAACGGCGTGATTGAGACAGGGCCATTCCCTTCGGGTTATCTAGCTGGCAAACAGGCGTATCAGATGTGGCGAGCCCACGCCCAGGGGCACTCCTACCTGGCACCGAGTCGTCGGTGAGTTCTATGGACGTGAACGATTGACTCACCTGGCTGGAAGACGCGCTGATCGACCTCGCCGTAGTCGTGAGTGGGGGTCATCTTGACCACCTTGCCGCAGCCAACATGTCCCCGGTTGTGGTCGAGGCGGGCAGACGGCTCCAAGCGTTCCACCGGGCGGTAATCGACGAGCGGGAGTTGTGAGGGGCTTCATGTGCTGGTAGCGCCAGGCCACGGCCAAGAGCGCTACGACGCCATCTCAACGGAGGCGAACTCGGCGGGATCGAGATCAGGACGAGTGAGCCACGCCTGGTACTCGACGAACCTCAGGCCGATCCACCGACGTTCCCGCTCGGACCACGCCCTGTAGGTGGGAAAGGGCGGGTGCTCGGTCAATGTAGGGGTGTCGTCGTGGTGCGGTTTGTGATGCATTTTACGCTGCTCCGCTCATGCCTCGAAAGGGCGACGTCAAGGTTGCGGCTTCGCTTGTCCGGTGCCACAGGTTCCAGCCCTCTTTGAGCGGCGTCGGCATGATGATGGACATGTCTCGCCAGAAGGTCAACTCCTGGTCAATGCTCGGTCAACGGGTCGTTCATCGCCGAACGCCATCCGTATCTCCGGGACATGCTGTCACATATGACTGTCACCTTGGCATGCGTCCAGGTCCACCAGCGGGCAACTGCAAGGCTGTGTTCCTCGGACTGGCCCTGGCCTCGTGGGAGGTGCGCTCCACATTGACTCATTTCACGGTCCGGTGAGGGTCGTGCTCCAAGCGCTCGGTCGCTTCGGACCATGTCGGAGGCAATCGGGAGGCAGGCATGGACCAGGTGACGAACACGGGGTGGTTCATCTTTGGCCTGTACCGTTTCATGGCGTCACGGTGTGGTGGAGCGGCCACGAACCTATCGAGGGCCTCTCGGCTGGTCCACGCCGAGAGCGTCAGAAACCGCTTCTGCATCGGGTGTGCCACGAGCGAGATACCAAGCGCGCCTGGGCACGTCCTTGCTTGCCTGCGAATAGCCATTGACGCTCGAAAGAAGCCCAACACGGGGCCGAGGGATGCCAGGTCGAGTCGGGTTGCCATCACCAGCACGTCCTCATCCCAGGCGGTATCGGTTTCAACCCAGGGCAGTGTCGGCATGTCGCAGTTTGGCTCATCACACGGTGCGGTGCCGGAGTGCCGGGACTTGGCGGGATCCCGAGCACGTCGTCTGACTTCTGAAGCCCCCACTGTCCCCAGCCGGAGCCCTCGGGGAAGTTTGGACCCTGGACCGCCTGGCGCCGCTGTATGAGCGTACCGTGAGCACCATGACAGTCCGGAATACCCCCGACCTAAACGCTTACGTGTCATCGGCTTGCCGCGCCGGGAACCACGAGGCGTGCCGGAGGCATCCGATCCCGCGATGCGCCTGTCACTGTCACCGAGAGAGCCCCGTAGACAGTCCTGAGGAGTAGGCGCGTTTCTCTTGGGTTCGCTCCAAAGGGGTGAGTGTGCCCCCTCGTTCATCGGGACCGCCTAAAGGGGATCGGCGGGGCACAGGCGGCGTTGGACATTGGCTACACCCTGCAGAGCGCGGTCAGTGCCCCGCCGCCCTCATGCCTGACGGTGTAGGTCGCGTTCCGGCGCTCTGCCGCCCGCCAACGCTGACACAAGTCGCTACGGAGTCGTCAGGGATAGCGTCATCGGGCAGACTCAGTGACGACGATCCCGGTACAACCCGGGTATCCCCCGTAGCGGATGCTTGCGTCGCTCTAGAAGGACATCTTCGAACGCGAATACGTTGGGGAAGACGTGATCATCTGAGAGCCGCCGTATGCGGTAGCCGTCACCGAGTACCTCTGCCACCTTGAAGCCGGTGGTCCATTCCCCGAGGAATCGGTTCCGCACACAGACCTTCGTACCCACACCCAGCGTCGAAACTGGATCGCCGTCTTGGGTGGACGCCTTATGGACGTCCTGGGCCTTGTCCTGGTCCACACTGCCACCTTCCGGCCCTCCCGGAGCCTTCGACTATGGAAGCAACACTGACTCTCGTTCGATGCTTACCGAAGCGTCGGTCATGGAACTGTGGTCACTGGAAACCGCATCGGGCGCCCCGGTCTGAGTGCGAGCCGTGCTCCAGAACTGCGACCAGTAGCCGCGCCAGTTGGAGGAACCGAGCGCCCACGCCAGGGCTGCGATTCCGATTCCGCCCACGACCACTCGGCGCATGCGGAGATGATCGACAAGCTGGCCACCCTGCTTGAGGGTCCGAACCTGTGGGTGCCGAGAATCCCATCCGGACTCGTTCAGCTGGACTTTCGTCCGAAAAGGGACCAGCCACGAAGCTGAGCCATGGCGCTGTCCTTCCTCTACCTGGCGTTCGTCTTGCTCCAGTTGCTCCGGCTCTTCGGGCGTGACCATGGAGAACTTGCTGTCGAAGTCGTCATGCTCCGTCACGAGGTGGCGGTGCTGCGCCGCCAGGTGGCCCGCCCCGCTCTGCGACCCAGCGACCGGGCGCTGCTCGCCGGACTGAGTCGGCTCCTTGGCCGGCGGCGCCTGGGACGATTCTTCATCCAGCCCGAGACACTGCTCCGCTGGCATCAGGACCTGGTCCGGCGCCGGTGGACCTATCCCCACCGCCCGGGTCGACCGAGCGTTCCCGCTGGCACCGTCAAGATCGTCCTCCGGTTGGCGAGGGAGAACCCCACCTGGGGGTATCGGCGGATCCACGGTGAGCTCGCCGTGATGGCAATCGAGCTTGCCCCATCGAGCGTCTGGGCCATCCTTCGTCGCCATGGCATCGACCCCTCACCTGGTCACACCGGCCCAACGTGGACCGAGTTCCTCAAGAGTCAGGCGTCATCGATGCTGGCCTGTGACTTCTTCACGGTCGACACGGTGCTGCTTCGTCGCTTCTACGTGCTCTTCTTCATCGAGCTCGACACCCGAAGGGTCTACATGACAGGGGTTACGGCCAATCCCGCAGGAGCTTGGGTGGTCCAACAGGCCCGCAACCTGACCATGGTGCTCTCCGAGCGATCCTGCCCCGTCAGATTCCTGGTGCGGGATCGTGACGCCAAGTTCACAACCGGCTTCGACGAGGTCTTCCGGTCTGAGCGGATTCAGATCATCCGCACGCCGGTCCGGGCCCCGCGGGCCAACGCGTTCGCCGAACGCTTCGTGGGTACTGTCCGTCGAGAGTGCCTCGACAGGATGCTGATCTTCACCCGACACCACGTCGAAGCCGTCCTCGCCGAGTTCATCGATCACTACAACAACCATCGGCCGCACCGGTCCCTCGACCAGGCGTCACCGCTCTCGATGTCTCAGGTGTCGCTGCCAACGTCGTGTCCCGATGCCACGCAACTGCGAAGATCGGACCGGCTCGGTGGTCTGATCCACGAGTACAAACTGGCTGCGTGACACCGTCGGATGAGGTTCTCGGCACCCACACGTCGGGGAGTTCTCCTACCCCGGTGAAGGTCCGATCGTCACGACGATGTGGCGACCCGCCTGCTGAAGGGGTGCATCCACCCCGGCTCCTACCGCTCGCCCACGGCACGTTGCGTTCGGTCAGATCGGCAGTTCGGGCGTCCCTACTTCGTGCCGACGATGCAGCGGGCCACGCCGGGAATCCTTACCTTGCCGTCTTCTTCGTAAGTGCTGACCTTGGCGATGACGGCTTTCGCGATCCGCGCGCGCCAGTTCGTCGACCTGCTGAAGCGCCGCAACTGCGAGCGAGACGTGCTCGCTGATCATCTCCCAGTACTGCTCGGGCGATCGCGTCACGAGTTCGACGTTGACGTCCCATTCGACAACGTCGCGCAGCCCCGCGGCCTCGTACAGGGCACTGACATATCCCGGGGCAGCGCACCGGAACATATTCGGCCCGTCCGGGTCGGGTTGCGTAAGCACTGCCTCCGTCGCGATTGCCTGCATGGCGATCGTCGTCCACGGGTTTTCCTCGGGCTTGACCCATACCGACGAGCAGAGACGTCCGCCCGGCTTGAGCACACGCGCGAACTCGGCGGTCGCTTTGGCGACGTCGGGAAAGAACATGTATCCGAACCGTACCGAGATACTGTCGAATGTCGCGTCACCGAATGGCAGGTCGTCGGCGCTGCACACCTTGGTCTCAACATTGGTGATCCCTTGCGCGTTGGCTCGTCGCGTTGCGATGTCGAGCATCTCAGCCGCAAGGTCAGTCAGAACGACGTGTCCCCTCGGTGCGAGTTTGGCGACGGTCAGCCCCGGCTCACCCGTGCCCGCGGCGATGTCGAGATGCTGCTGATCATCGGCGATGTCGAGACGCTCGATAATCGCTGTGCCGACCGGGCCCAGCTGATCCATGATGACCGAGTCCCACTTCTCCCAGCCCGCAGAAAGACCGGCCCACGTCGCTCGCTGAACGTCTCGGACCTCATCGCCGCTCGGCATCGGCCCTCCCGCTATCGGATGCATCCACCGAACACGAAGGTACTCCTTGGTGGGAGTGCATCATGCCCGCTCAGGAGCCACCGGGCACCCGAACTGAGTGCCGGGTCCTGCGCTGGGCAGGATGAGCTGTCTCCGCCCGGAGCGCCCAGGATTGCTCGGCCCCGTCGTTTGCGGGCGGGTCACCGCTAAAACGTGACCGCTCGCCCACGGCACCACCAGGGCAGGACGTCGCGACCTATGGCAGCATGTCGAGGTCCGGGCTTCCGAGCCCCGAGCGAAAGGCTTCTATGACAGTCCTAAAGCAGCATCACGCGCCCGGCATGCCCGCCGAGGCGTACGACCAAGTCGCCGCTGGAGCGATGCCTTCTCAGAGTAAGGCTGACGGCTTTGTTGCCCACTACGCCATCGTGGAAAACGGCGGTATCACGGTGATCGAGATCTGGGATTCGATCGATCAGCACGACGCATGGTTCAACGAGGTCGTCAAGCCGCACCTCCCTCCTGACACGCCTGAGCCCAAGTTCGCGGAGGTGCACAACAGCAACACCAAGTAGCAGGGCGGATCGCAATCCCGGCGGCTTGGGCGTTTGACCCCGAGCCGCCGGGAGTCGGTTGTCTGGGTCGCCGCCAACATCCCCGAGCAGGATGCGTCTCGCGCGACGACCACAATCGAAGCGTGTTTGCGTCAAGTCCCTGGCTTGGACGCAACCGAACGGGAGTAGGGCGGGTAGGGGAGTGCTTCCAGGGGCCCCAAAGACGCCGCTGTAGCGCCGAACGACGTGGCTCAAGACTCCATGGCTCGTGGCCGCCCTGGCCTGCGCATTACCACGCCGGTCTTCAAAAGTGCCTGGCGGACCGTCTCGGGATTGACCTGGAGCTCCTTGGCGATCGAGGCACAGGAGCGTCCCGAGGCGTAAGAAGAAACCGCTCGTTCGATGTGGTCAGGGGTCAGCACCCGCCCTCGCCTGGACACCTGGTGGCGTTCGAGGAGGGCCAGGACAGTGGTCCGGTGAATCGAGTACTTGCCGGCCAAGGTGAGCGCGGTCGATCCGGCCAGGTAGGCGGCGATGAGCTCCTCGATTTCCTCAGGTCGGAGCCGGCGCTGGACCTGTCCCGAGCCGTCAGGCGGAACACGACGGCACCTGATAGTTGCGCCGTCCCGGGACTCACCGAAGACATAGTCGTAGAGCTCGCCGATGGCTGTTCGGACCCGCGGATTGATCAAATCAGGCCATGTGACACCGCTCTGATTCGCCATTTCCCCTGGTGAAGGGGGGTTTGAATAGTGTCCTCTAGGGTCCACTCGGTTTGAGTACCGTCCGACTAGGTACACCTTGGGTGCGTTACTAGAACCATCTGTGGCAATCAGCCCAGCCTCGCCCGTAGCTCGGTCGCGTGTTATCGGGCGGGCGTAGACCGCGAGTTATGGCCTTCACGGCACGCATAACCGGCATTCTTGCTCGGTTTGGGGGCAAGACCAGACGCTCCGATAACGGGTGATCTCGATCGGCCTGAAGGTGGTCGGGCTGCCACCGTCAGGGCGTACAGAACCGGCATTTCCGATCGGTCGATTCGCTGATAGTGGAAGCGCGTCGAGGGGTGATATCGGCTGCTTGTTCGGGCAGTGCTGGGCTGTCCTGTGAGGTCCAAGGTCAGCCGACCAGTCCAGTCAAGAAGGTGGAGTGCTCGAGACCGTCGTGAGGCCATCCGCGGCCTTGAGCAGCTCCTGAAAGGCGGGGACGGGGTTGGCGTCGGCGAAGAAGCGGTCATCCCCGTAGTCGGAGGGGCGTCCGGTTGGATCGAGAACCCACCACGAGGCTTCCAGCGCGATCCCATTGGGATCGGTGAAGTAGATGGAGCGAACGGAGCCGTGGTCGATGACGTCGGTGACCTCGTCTCCGGCAGCCTTCAAACGGCGCCGAAGATCGTGGAGCGCATCTTCGTCGGGAAGATTGAGTGCAAGATGGTCGAATTGGGCAGCGCGCGGGTCGGGAACGCCCGCTGCCTTGATGAAGGGCTCAAGGTCCGCGCCGGCATACTCGAAGAATGCGACAGTACACTGCGGTCCGAACTCGAAAAAGTAGTGACGGAATTCGGGCTTGCCGATCGTGGCCACGAGTCGGGCTCCCAAGACGCCGTGGTAGAAGCGCACCGTGGCGTCCATGTCCGTCGTGATGAGCGCTAGATGATTGATTCCGCGCCAGTGCAGCGGAGTTGTCTCGAGTGTCTGGTTAGTCATCATTAGTGGATTCCTTTAGGGGTAGACGGGTCAATGGCGCTGCGGACGACCTCGTCGACGGCGAGTCGCGCCACGCGGGAACGGAGCCGAGCGAGCCTGCATGGCGGCTTGTTGAAGCTTGGCGATGAATCCGAGGAGCTGGCGTTGCTCGCTTGTGGAAAGGGCACCAGCCATCACATCACGTTCTCGCGCATGCATCGATGGGAGCAGCTTGTCGACGATGCCTTGGGCTGCCGGTGTGATGTCGATAAGGAGCTTGCGGCGATCCTCAGGATGAGGTAGACGACGAATGAGGCCTCGTTTCTCGAGGTTGTCGAGCAGTGATGTCACCGACCCTGTTGTCACCAGGAGCCTCTCGGCGATCACGGTCGGTTCCAAGGGCTCGCCGGCACCCTCGACGACGGCGAGGATCTGACGGGCGCTCGGCGAGAGCTGGTATTCCTCGAGTGTCTGGCGGTTGTGCAGCTCCATGAGCAGGTCAGCCGCCCGCCAGAGATTCGCATAGCACTCGGTGGCGAGCGCGCTGGCGCCGGGGTACTCGTTCTCGAAGTCATCACCGACGCGGATGAGAGGTTCGACGCCCATCGAGGGACGGCGACTGCCGCCCCTCGATGGACCGCTCGGTGACTTCGGCGGGTTCAGTGGGCACCTTCCAACTCGGGGATGCGCCGTGTCAGCTCAGACCAGTCGTCGCCGATGGCCTCCTCGACGAGCTGCGTGGCCCCGGCGAATGCCTCAGGGGGCATCACCATCTGCCAGATGCGGGTCATGTTCTCGCGGTCGTCGTTGCCCATCAGCGGGAACATCCACGCCACCAACTCGGGGAAACGGTCCTGGGGGACGGTGCTGGCCATGACCCCAACTGCCTGGCCCTGGTCAGGCACCGACAGGCGCCCTTTGATGAGGCGGTACAGGTGGGCGTCCTCCTTGTCCAGGTGAACGTCGAGATAGAACTTGAAGGCCTTGGTAGCGCGAGCGGTCTCCAAGGGGTCACGCACCGAGACGGCCTTGCTCAGGGCGTCGAAGGCGGCATCAAGCGCCCGGTGATCCTTCACGTATGCCTCGGCCACCGAGGGTGCCACGGCTTCCAGCGCTGGGAAGATCGCCAACTCCTCTCCATGGGCGTGCCACTCCAGCACCTCGTTGAAGAATTTGAAGCGCTCGACTGTGGCCGCCAGACCCGGCTTGCCCCGGGCGGAGTCGAGCGCTGCCGCGTCGATCAGACTCATGTCTTGTCGGAACGCATTGTGGATCGCTACCACCGCATCGATGGGACCCGTCATGGCCGCCTCCATTTCATTGAAGTCCAAGTGACTTGAACTCAAGCTATTTGAACTCCAAGGAGATGTCAAGTGCTTCAAGGGAGTTAGCCGAGACCGGGGCTGATGCCCAGACCTCAAGATGCTGGTTGTTAGCGGGTGGGGCTGACGCAACCCTGAGCAGTATTCGCGGGCCGCCGCGATTGCGGACAGTCCAGCGGGTTATGACCTCCTCAGAGGCCACACGCACACCGGCATTATTTCATGGTCAGCATCGGGAGGATAAGCAAGGAAAGCGCGGCGATATAGCTCGGTCCGGCGGCTCCTCGCCATTTGTCAAGCAATCGCGAGCACTGCCGCGGCACGTCGTTCCACGTTCCCGTACCCGTGGGCCGCTGCAGAGATGTGCGCCTTGGTAAGAAGGTCGCGGGCCTTTTCCGTATCGCCTGGAGCACAGCGTTCGACGAGCATCTTCCCCCAATAGAGGTCCGTCCTGGCGGCGAAGAACATCGCGCCCACGCGTTCGCTGAACGCGGCGGCTTGCGCGAAGTAGGCGTCCGCCTCATCGTAGCGGCTGAGGATCGTGGCGAGGCCACCGAGATAGTGGCTGACTGGGCCATGTGCCGCAACACTGCCAATCATGGCCAGCTGATCGGCCCACGGAACGAGGCGATCGAACAGCGGACCGGCGTACTTTGGGTCCCGGCATTCGATGGCCGCGTCCGCGTAGCAAACCATTCCGGTGGTCCAAGCTTGGTCCAAGGGTAGATCGAAGTCTCCGGCCGCAAACGCCTCTAGCAGGCGGCGTGCGTCAGCAGTGCGGTCCGCTTCCGCGTGGGCCTCGGCCAAGGCCGCCTTGAATACGGGAAGCCTGGGATTGTCGGTCGTTGCCTGCTCGATGAGTGGGACCAGATCGCCCATGGTTCCGCGTTGCAAGCTCACAATCATGAACTGTCCGCCGAAGATGGCTTCGGCGTCGGGCTCGCCGCTGTCGGTGCCGATCTGGTGAGCCTCGGTGGCCAAATGTTCGGCCTGATCGGTGTCTCCGGCGATCTGCGCTCGCACGGCCCGCGTTAGGGTTTCGAAATAGTTCAATGTCGGCTGGTCAAGCTGCTCTACGAGCGACTCGCAAATCTCAAGATACCGGTCCAACTCGCCGATGTCGCCGTTGCGGGCGACGTTCATTGCTCGCCACTCGGTCGTCCAGAAGAGCTGGACCGGGTCACCGACGCGCTGGGCACGAACCAAAGCGTCGGCCGACCAGGCCAACGTCTGCTCTAGCAAGGACGGCACAGCGAGCGGGGCGTATATGTGGTTGAGGACTCGCACGATGATGGAGTCGTCACCAGAGGACTGGGCGGTGCGCAGCGCCTCATCCGCAAGAGCCTGGCGGCGTTCAAGTGGGCTCCCAAAGCCGAGTTCCGAACACAAGGTGGCTAGTGCGAGCGCCCGATTGGGGCTGTCCGCCGAAAGCCGATCGACGGCCTGCTCCAGGACTTCGACCCTGTCGGCGTCGATGGCACCAGCGCCGACACCCACCCCGCGGTCGTTGGCCAGGGCGGCGGCGACCAGGCGTTCGGTGTCACCCAGGTCGGCCGCCCGGCGAGCAGCGCCGAGAAGGGTTTCGCGAAAATCGGGGTCCCCCGTCTGGCGCTGGGCGGTGCCCAGTCCGATGGCCAGATCGAGTCCCAGGATTGGATCGGGGTCCGTGGCTTGTGGGTACAGGTCGAGGGCCTGGGCGTAGTACCGCAGCGCGTCGGCTGGAGCCAACGCAGCCAGGGCGGCGTCCCCCGCTTGGCGCGAGTAGTTGATGGCTTTGACCAGGTCGATGGGTTGGGTGGCACTGAACCAATGGCGCGCCAGTTCACCCACTCTGTTCCCGGGGCGATCCCCGCATAGATCCTCCAAGGCCTCGGCCACCTGCCGGTGTGCTCGAGCCCGGCGCGTCGGACCCAGGTCCTCGTACAAGGTGTGCTGGATAAGGGCGTGCGTGAAGTTGTAGTGCCCGGGGGTGTCGGCCAGTTCTCGCACCAGTGCGACTGCCGCGGCGGTGTCGAGAATGTCGAGGAGGTCATCTTCCGTGGTTGTCGTGGCTCGGGCTAGCAGGTCGAGATCGAAGTCCCGCCCGATGACCGACGCGACCGACAACACCCGTCCCGCTTCCTTCCCCAGCCGCAGCACGCGGGCCCCGATCACCTCGCGCACGGAATCGGGAAGGGCGATGGCATCGATGGAACCCTCTGCCACCCATCGGCCTTCCGCGTTCTGGCGGATGGCACCGGTCTCGGTGAGGTTGCGCAGCACCTCGCTCACGAAGAAGGGATTGCCGTCGGTCTCCCGGTAGATGGCGTGGGCGAGCCCCACGGCTTCGTCATCAAGACGGTGCCCGGCCGCGGCCTCCATCAAGGCGATCACCCCGGTGTCATCGAGACCGACCAGGTCGATGCGAGAGGCGCCATCCAGACGGCGCAAGGTGGCGAGGGTCTCGACAAGCGCATGGGCGTTGGACAGTTCGCTGTCCCGATAGGTCCCGACGACGAGCAGTCGCATGGCCACGTCCGATGCGGCCAGGTGACGGAGCAGAAGCAGGCTCCCTTTGTCCGCCCACTGGAGATCATCGAGGACGAGAACGACGGGTTGGTGTGTCGAGACCGTGGCCAGCAGACCGACCACGGCGGCGAAGAGGAGGAACCGCTCCGAATCGGAGTCGGTGGCCTTCGACGGTGGGAGGTCTGGGATTCTGCTGGCCAGTGCGGGCACCAGCCGGGACAGTTCCGACCCGTGTTCCTCAACGTGGGCGCGGAGCTGGTCCTCAGAAGCGTGAGTGACATAGTGCTTGAGTGCCTCAGCGAAGAGCTGGTAGGGGATGGCGAGGTCCTCCTCACAGTGCGCGAATAACACGCAAGCTCCGGAGTCGAAGGCGGCCCGGGCGGCCTCCGCGACGAGGGTGGTTTTGCCCAGACCGGCCTCGCCAGAGACCAGGAGGACCTCGCGGCCTTCGCCTGCGGCGACGCGCTTGGCGGCGACGGTCAGGGTCTGTATCTCGGTCTCCCGTCCGACGACACCAACGGCCGGGCGTACAGCCAGACGACCGGGAAGCGGGATGGACGTTGTGGTGTCCGCCCTGCCGAGGGGTTCCCACAGCACTTGAACCGTCTCGACCGGATCGGGCAGTCCCTTCAGGGTCAGTTCACCAAGGGAGCGGCACTCGTGGCGGTTGCGCCGACCGGCCATGGCCCGAACCACGTCTGTGGCCAGGATCTGCCCGCTCTCGCAGGTGGCGCACAGCCGGGCCGCCTCGATGACCGGCTCCCCGAAGTAGTCGTCGTCCTCCCTGGTTACTTCTCCGGCACTCAAGCCCACCCGCAACCCCACCGAGTGCTCCCGGTCCCGATTGTCCCGTTCGACGCCTTGTTGCATGGCCACGGCACACGACAGGGCGGCGGTGGTGGAGCTAAACGCGACCATGACGCCGTCGCCGAGGTTCTTCACCTCGGTGCCGCCGGCCTCGGCGATGGCCTGGCGCAGAATCGAGAAGTGCTCCCGGCGCAGCTCATCGGCGGCATCGGGGGCCAAGGCCGACGCCAACGCCGTCGACCCCACCATGTCGGTGAACAGGATCGTCGCGCCCTCAGTGCTCAAGAATCACCCTCCCGCTTGGAAGGCACCAGGGTAGGCGAGGACCGCAATGCCCGGCCGAGGCGACTGAAGGCGGCCTCGGGGGGCTATGGCCAGTCCCGACCGCGCTCAGGGCGCTCGCGGGCAACAGAAATGAGCGATAACGGCGGCCGGTGTATTCGTGTGGCCCGGCGCGCAACGTGCCGGTCCCGAGCGGGCGCCGGGCCCGGAGCCGACCGGGGCTCGGGCATCCTGTAATCGGGGGTATGCGGCCCCCTCAGTCTTCATCTGCGTCAGACAGTTGCACCGGACTCGGGTAGCCGGGCCTGAGGCAGCCCGCGCAGTATTCGCGTCGCTGATTGATAGCGGATGGGTCAGGTCGGAGGCGAAGTCCGTCACCTTCGGACTGGCTCGCCACTGGAAGACGGAGCGTCACCCGCCCGAGTCCGGGTGATCTGCGCTACCCAGGATGCGCCGGTTCGCCCCGATGCAGGTGCCCCATACCCGGCATTCTCGGACAGTTCGAACTGAGTTCCGCTCTGCCCGATCGGAGGACGATTTGTGTGGCAGCCGAGTTGGGTCTCGACGTTGCACGACGTGGCAACCCGGCTAGCGCCAGGCACCCTTGCGAAGGCCCGACAGCCTTGAGAGGCTGCGAGGATGACGACCAGCGCGACTGGTGGGACCAGCGACGGACAGGATGGCACCCAGCCGGAGGGCCATCGCGCAACGGCGTTGCGCGCTCGTCGACTGGTAGGGAGGGACTTCGAGATCGTCGAGGTGATCGAGCGTGTCGCGTTGACACCGTTGACCACGGTGACCGGCCCGGGGGGCGTTGGAAAGACGGCGCTGGCGCTGGCTGTCGCGGCCGAGGCGGCGCCCCAGTTTCCCGATGGTGTGTTCGTTGTCTGGCTCGCCTCCTTGCGGTCGGCAGAGCACGTCGCAGGTGAGGTGGCCGCACAGGTCGGGATGCCGAGGTCAGGCGGTCAAACCTACGAGGATTCGCTCACCCAATGGCTGGCCGAACGTGATGTCTTGCTCGTGCTCGACAACTGCGAGCACGTGGTGTCCGCCGTGGCCGACCTCGTCGAGGGCCTCACCGCTCGGCTCCCACGCCTTCGTGTGCTCGCGACGAGTCGAGAGCCGCTGTGGGTTTTGGACGAGTTAAGCTATCGACTCGCACCACTGGCGGTGGTGGGCCCAGACGCAAGCCGTGTGGAGATCGACGCGAACCCTGCGGTGCGCCTGTTCCGAGAGCGAGCCGGCACCAGGACCCAGGCATCGCTCGACACCGATCACGCCGGTCGTCTCCTCGGAGAGATCTGCCGCCGAGTCGATGGCCTCCCGCTCGCCATCGAGCTTGCGGCGGCACGAGTAGTCGGACTCGACTTGGAAGACATTTCCCTTCACCTCGACGATCTGTTCGACTTGCTCCCACAAGCGGCACGACGGGCCGACGGTGCGCAGCGGTCGCTGCGCGCCACGGTGGAGTGGAGCGATGCCCTGCTCAGCGAGGAAGAGCGACACCTCCTGCGGCGGATGGCAGTGTTCGCCGGTGAGTTCGACCTGGCGGCGATCAAGGAGGTCTGCGCGAGCGACGGTCAGACTTCGGCAAAGGTCGCGGACCTCACTGCCCGGCTCGTTGAGAAATCACTCCTGTTGAAGCAAGGAGACGGCGGCCTGTATCAGCTGCTCGAGACCATCCGCCAGTACGCGGCCGAGCAGCTCGTCGTAGTGGGCGAGCTTGACGTCATCCGTGAACGCCATGCCCGCTACTACCTCGGCGTTGCTCTGAGCTTGCGATTAAACCTTGGCCCTATGTCCCAGCGGCCTCTTTGATCTTCAGCTCTCCGGCCTTCGCCGCCACCTGACGCATCTGCTGGATGAGCCGGCGCAAGCGCCGGTCATTGGTGATCCACTCCTGGTAGAGCTTTGCCTCTTGCACGCTGAGACGCCGGGTCACAGTCTTGCCGTCGACCTTGGTGGTCCACTGGTAATACGGGCCGTGCGGCTGAGGTGGGTCGCCGTGGCACTTGCAGCCCGCCGTGGCACAGCGCGTGTAACGGCGGGTCACGGTGCCCGAGGAGATGAACCCGACCTCCGCTAGCTGAGCCGCGAGCTGCCGATAGCGGCGCTCGTAGCCCGCCAGTCGCGTTGTGCTCGCCGCCTTGGCCATGTCGTCCTCCCGGGACAAGTATCCCCGATCCATGTCCAGACAGTAGTAATACTGTCTGGAAATGCGCCAGCCCCCCCATGACCAGGAACGGCACCAGCTCCACGCCCTACGAACCGAGCTCTATCGATGTATGACCGGATGGGGAGACACCCTGTTCGAGCTCTGTGACGCCGCGCTGTGCGCTCCGGGTCCACTGCGCTCGGTGCCCGCGCTCAGCCTGGAGCCCACCTTCCGCCGCTCGCATGGCTCGCTCTACAAGGCCCTGGCCCGGGGCGAGATCGATGAAGAGCGTCTGCGTGGGCTCTTGGTGGAGACCCGGCCGGCGACCTGGCCCCAGGTCTTCGCCGTGGACGCCTCGGTGTGGGACCGCTGTGATGCCGAATGCAGTCCCGAGCGGGGCTTCTACTACTCGGCGTCGAAGCATTCGGCGGGCCAGCCCATCGTGGCGGGCTGGAGCTACCAGTGGATCTCCCAGCTCTCGTTCAGCCCCGACAGCTGGACAGCGCCCGTCGACGCCTTGCGCATCGCGCCCACCACCGACGCCACGGACGCCACCATCGGTCAGGTCCGCCGTCTGTGTGAGGCCCTCGGTCCTCAGAAGGGCGCCGCGCCGCTGTTCGTCTTCGATGCCGGCTACGACCCCGTCGCCCTCGGTGCGGGGCTCAGAGATGTGGATGCCCAGGTCCTGGTGCGCATCAAGTCGGACCGCGTCTTCTACGACGATCCCGGCCCCCGCCCGGGGCCGACCAAAGGCCGACCTCCGCGCCACGGGCGACGCTTCAAGCTCTCGGACCCCAGAAGCCCCAGGCCCGACTCCCAGACCCAGCTGCACGATCCTCGCTACGGGACGGTGCGAGTACGCGCCTGGCACCACCGGCATCCCAAACTCCCTGGCCGGGGACGATGGGCGGGACCCGAGATCCCAATCGTGCGCGGCAGCGTGATCCGCGTTGACGTCGAACATCTCCCGAACCCCATCGGACGCACCAAGAAGACGCTGTGGCTGTGGTGGTCAGGACCCGGTGCGCCCGATCTCGAACTGTGCTTCCGCACCTACCTGCGCCGCTTTGACATCGAGCACACATATCGCTTCGTGAAGAACACCCTGGGGTGGACGACACCGTCGCTACAGATGCCCGAGCAGGCCGATCGCTGGACGTGGATCGTGATCGCCGCCTATACGCAGCTCCGATTAGCGAGCCAGCTCGTCGAGGATCTCCGACTCCCGTGGGAACGACGTCTTGATGCGGCGCAACTCACTCCGGCGCGGGTTCGACGAGGGTTTCGTCGACTTCGTGCAACACTGGGCACGCCCGCCAGTCCACCGAAATCCGACACGCCCGGTCCGGGACGACCCCGAGGCACACGAACCGGACCGCTCAAGCGCTACGCAGTGATCAAAAAGAGCGCCTGACGCAGTCCTCAGGGTTTAATCGCAAGCTGAGAGAATCCGCTGCGACGGTCACCGGGCCGGAGGGGCCACACCTCGAGGTGCTCCGTCGCATCGAGGACAATACTCGTATCGCGCTCGAGTGCCTCCTCAGAACCAGTCCTCAGGCGGCGCTCGAGCTCGCCGCAAGCCTCAACTTCTTCTGGTGGACACAGGGAAAGCTTCGAGAAGGCATCGGCTGGCTCGAGCGGGCGCGCGTAGCAGCCGTGGATGCGCCGGCCGAGCTCCGGGCGAGGGGCCTCTTTTGTGAAGGTTTTCTCGTCGCCCATGACACCGACGACTGGCATGCCGCGGCCAAGCTCATCGACGTCGCACTGGACGCCCTCGTCGGCGTCAGCGAACCTCCGCTGATCCTCGGCATGCTGCACTGCTTACGTGGAGAGTGCGACGTCTTCAACGGCGATCCGAAGTCCGGCGTCGTTCGCACCCAAGCCGGGCTCGAGATCTCGTCTTTGTATCCAGGGACGTGGGGCCGCGGTTACTGCTTGTGGAACGC
This sequence comes from uncultured Acidimicrobiales bacterium, assembly GCA_963838775.1. GTDB lineage: Bacteria > Actinomycetota > Acidimicrobiia > Acidimicrobiales > UBA8190 > Chersky-840. The sequence continues at coordinate 386,739 of CAWISP010000026.1, read as the reverse complement.
GGCCTATGCACGGCTGGCAGTCGGGGACGAGGACGCCGCCATCGCGCTCATGACGGAGGAGATCGATCTGGCGAGCACGGGCGGTTACGGCATCGGGGAAATGGTCGGATGCAACGTCATGGGTGAGATTTGGGAGGCGCGTCGCGAGCTCGATACGTCCCGCGCCTTCTGGGAGCGGGCGCTGCACCTCCGGCGGGAAGTCGGTGCGGTTGCAGTCCCAACCTTGATGACGACTCTGCGCGATGGCCGTGTACACGGCACCATGCCGTCGGCGCTACTCGCAGTGGCGCGCGTGGCCGACAAGCAGGGGGACTTGACCACTGCGTCGAAGCTTTTGCGCGAGGGCCTCCCGCTGGCGGAGGAAATGCGCGAGGTCGCCACGGTACAGCAGATGGTCGAGCTCCTGAGGAAGACGTCGCAAGTTGAGCCCACGCAGCGCGCCACGCTTCGGCCAGAGGGTGGCGTCTGGCGCATCGACTTCAAGGGCACGAACGTCCACGTGCCGGACTTGAAAGGGCTCTGGCACCTGCGCGAGCTCGTTTCTCGGCCGCATGAGTTCGTACCCGCCTTAACGCTCATCGGAGCATCGAGCGAGGAGCCGATTCCATCCGGCGACACTGGATCCCTACTCGATCGCGAAGCGCTCAGAAAGTACCGCCGGCGTCTCGCTGAGCTGGACGACGACCTGGACAACGCCGTGGTCCACGGAGATGCCCCGAGGCAGGCGGAGCGAAGTGCCGAGCGGGACGCTCTGATCGCGGAGCTCAAGCGGGCTACGGGACTGGGCGGCAGGCCGCGGCGGTCCGGCTCACCGGCCGAAAAGGCGCGCCTCAACGTCACCAGGACGATCCGACACGCCATCACCGATCTCTCGACCACGGTTCCGGAGCTCGCCGCTCATCTGGACGAGTCGATTGTGACCGGTGTCTCGTGCTGCTACGAGCCGCGGACCAACATCGCCTGGACGACATGAGCTAAAGCCTGGTTCGTTCAGAAAGAACCAGGCAGGGGTCGGGAACGAACGCCTTTCCTTTGGGTGGCAAAGGGCTACCCCCAGGAGAACGGACGGTAACCCCATGTTTGTCACGGTCATCCACCGAATTCACGACTCCGAAGGCTTCCAGAACGCCGAGGCCAAGGCGATGGAAGGTGGGCTTCCTCCCCACGTTGCGTTGCCAATCCATGCAGCTACCAACGATCACGGACTCGGCATCTGCATCTGGGAAGGCGAATCAGTCGACGCTGTACGCGAGGTGGTTGAAGGCGCGGTCGGACCATGGGCGAAGAACGAGTACTACGAGATGCACGTGGACGGACTTACCCCGCAGCTCGGAAGGTAACCGGCTGATCCCGGCGAACAAAATCAGAAGTCCGGCGCGGATCGCCGGCTGGGGGCCTCGTCCGAGGGGTGTCTGGTCGGCAATCTGCGTTCGGATAGGTATCTCATGATGCCCAGATCGTACGCAGGCGTCCGACAGCGTTGACAGCGGGGTCGCGCATAAGTGCCGTTCCCGGTCGGGGTCATTCTCAGGGTCGAGGACACAGTCAGATAGCGCATAGTCGGGGATCCCGGTCGCGCTGTGTATCCATCCGAGCCGAGCGGTACGTGCCGTTACATCGCCCTGGGCAGGTCCCCCGAGACGGTCCCAGACCACCCGATATCGCTCCGAGTCAAAAGGCGCCCACCAAGCGATTGCCCCGTTACCTCGACCTAACCGTTCATTAGCCATCCCCGATAGGAGGAAACTGACCCTTCTTGGGAAGTCTGAAGGCGAGCTATTTGGACCACCCTCACCGTGGTCGCAACGTGATCCCGGCTCGGCGCAAGGCAAGCGCCACGGTGTCAGTCGCCACACCGAAATGATTGGAAAGCTTGGCTAGAGACTGACCAGCGAGGTAGAGCCGAGCTGCTTCCTCGGTCTGGTTAGGACCTAATCGGGGTGACCGTCGGGGTAGACCATGTCGGCGGGCGGGCCTCTGGACCGTGCTCTGATCAACGTTGAACTTCTCAGCCAGATCATCGACGGGCATACCATCTGCATAGCCCTGGAGCAGCTTCTCCACCTTGACCGGTTCAAGTCTTCGACAGACCCGTCTTCGGGTTCGAGTTTTGGTCGTTTCAGACCCGATGGCACCATTTCAAGGAGGTTCCGGAGACATTCTCCCTGGTCAGAATGGTTCAAGTAACGTCCCATTACCTCCACTCGTTGTCGAAAACACAACGTTTCCTCTGGTCAGAGGCCACTTTCGTGTCCCGTCGCTCAGATAGGTTCGTTTCCTCATTCAAACTCTCCAGCGTCTGTTTAGGTCCGGCGTCGACCAGGCAGTTCTTTCTGGATCCAGTCGGAACAGCTGTCGCGAATATCGTGCGGTTTCCGTCGCACGGGTGTCTTGCGGACCCTACGCGCAAGCGGCACTTCCAGGATGGACTAGACGCACAGCCAGGTCCTTTCCGGCGGAGAGTTAGAACGTGTTTGATAACTCTCCGGCAGAGGCCCGCGTTAGCTGAGCGGTCGCGAGGGCGCTTTCGAGTGCTCAACCCGCCGTGCTCAGTGAGATCTTTCCAAACACGCGCGTGACCAGCGCGTTTGTCGTGTCAAGATGCTCGCGATTTGTCCGCTGCTGCGTTGGAGTGGTGTACATGGCACCCACACGTCGCTATCCGACCGACCTGACGAATCACCAATGGGCCATCATCGAGCCTCTCCTACCCGAGACCGAACCCGTGGCGCCCGGCGGTCGCCCTCGGGTCCACGCCAAGCGCGAGATCGTCAATGCCATCCTCTATCTCACTCGCAGCGGGTGTGCGTGGCGGATGCTGCCGGCCGACTTTCCTCACTGGCGGACCGTCTACGGCTACTTCGCCCAATGGCGCGACGATGGAACGCTCGATCTCATCCACGACACCTTGCGCGAAGAGGTGCGAGCTGCCAAGGAGAAGAAGGGCCGAAAGCCCAGGAACCCAACCCCGACGGGGGGAGTGATCGATTCCCAGTCGTTGCGGGGGGCCGACACCGTTTCCAAGGCGACACGGGGCTATGACGCCGGCAAGAAGGTGGAAGGGCGCAAGCGCCACATCGTCACCGACACGCTCGGTCTGCTCCTCGTCGTCATGGTGACGGCGGCCTCTGTCCAAGACCGCGACGGTGGTGCCGACATCTTGAAGCTCGCCCACAAGCTCGTGCCCAGCCTTCGCCATGTCTTCGCCGACGGCGGATACGCCGGTCGTCTGGTCGGAAAGGCCAAGCGCTACTGGAAGATCGCCGTCGAGGTCGTGAGGAAACCTCCCGAGCAGCACGGATTCTCCGTCCTCCCTCGTCGGTGGGTGGTCGAGCGCACCTTCGCCTGGCTCATGCGATGGCGCCGCCTCACTCGCGACTACGAACGGTTGCCCGAAACTCACGAGGCGTTCGTCAAGTGGGCGATGATCGGATTGATGTTGAACCGACTCTCGCGCCCGCCCGGTCCGAGACCCTGGGCCACGCGATGAGAGATACCAAACACGTACTTAGAGGCTATCTGCCCTAGTCAATGCCGGAGATGGCGAGTTCACTGCTGGAAGGGAGATCGGCCACGTGAGGTGACAAAATGCTCTTCTACGATCAGGTGAACGCCGCCATTCCGGACGAAATCGAACGAAAGAGCGCACACATCATCGGCGGTGGGATCGGTGGCCTGGCTGCGGCAGCGTTCCTGACAACCGATGCCCATATGCCAGCGGGCAACATCACGGTCTATGAGGACCTACCAGTCCTGGGCGGGTCGATGGACGGGACCGGCGATGCGTCGACAGGGTATGTCTGCCGCGGCGAGCGGGAGCTCGAGGCGCACATGGAGTGCCTCTGGTACCTCTGCAGCAAGGTGCCCTCCCTGAAGCGGCCTGGACGCACCGTCCTGGACGAGACGCGAGAGGTCAATTGCCGCGAGCCGATCTCGTCACATTGGCGGATCATCGAGAAGCAGGGACACAAGGCTGACTACGAGTCGCAACCGATGCTTCCGAAGGACTGCGCAGTGCAGTTCCTCCGCCTGCTCGTCACGCCCGAAGCCGATCTGCAGGACATGTCCATCCGCGACTGGTTCCCACCAAGCTTCTTCGACTCGATCTTCTGGCTGATGTTCTCCCGGATCCTGTCGTTCGACGACTACCACAGCGTCATGGAGATGCGACGCTACGAGCTGCGGTTCATGCACCTCACCGAGGTGATGCCGCGCTTGGAAGGCATCTTGCACACCGAGTACAACGAGTTCGACTCCATCATCCGCCCGCTCATCGTCTGGCTCCAAGGGCTGGGGGTCCGCTTCGCCCTGGGGACCCGGGTGGTCGACATGGTCCTCGAATCAGAGGGCGGGAAGACCACCATCACGGGCCTCACCATCAAGTCGGCGGAAGGCCGTTCCGAGATCAACCTCACGGCCGATAACCTCGTGTTCCTCACCAATGGGTCGCTGACCCAGAACATGACCTACGGCGACAATGGCACCGCCGTGCCGTGGAACCTCGACCGCCACGACCGCGGCGTGTTCACCCTGTGGGAGAAGCTGGCGGCGCTCGACCCGAAGTTCGGGCATCCGGAGAAGTTCATCAGCTGGCCAGAGAAGACCCGGTGGATCTCGTTCTTTGTCACCCTCGTCGATTACGCGGACTTCGTCGACTACATCGAGAAGGTCAGTGGCGACAAGCGAGGGACCGGCGGCGGCGTCACGGTGAAGGATTCCGGCTGGGATCTGGGGTTCATCATCCACTCCAAGCCCTTCTTCCCCAACCAGCCCGACAACGCGGACGTCTTCTGGGCCTACGGGCTGCGAGGGAACAACGTCGGCGACTACGTCAAGAAGCCCATGGTGGAGTGCACCGGGAACGAGATCCTCACCGAGTTCCTCTATCACGTCGGGTACGGCGACCGCGCCGAAGAGTTCCTGGCCCACGCCAAGGTGTCACTTGCTGGCATGCCCTACATCACGAGCCAGTTCATGCCCCGGGCCATCGGGGACCGGCCGAGGGTCATCCCCGACGGATGCCTCAACCTCGGCTTCCTCGGCCAGTTCGTCGAGGTGGACGACGACTGCGTCTTCACCGTAGAGACCTCCGTCCGCACGGCCATGGAGGCCGTCTACGGGCTCCTGCGCCTGGACAAACCGGTCATTTCGGTCTCACCCACGAGGTTCGACATCCGCCACATCGCCGCCAGTGCCAGATCCATCCTGGAGGTGGAGACCTTCCACCTGATGGACCTGCTGAAGTTGCTCCTGCCCGCAGTGGTCCACCCCCATGAAGTGGTCGAGCTCGTCAACCGGATACCCAAGCCGACCGACGTCCGACCTGGCACGTAGCGGCACTAGCCCACGGCGCGCGACCGTGCTGTATTGCCGGGTCCTCCTCGGGGTGTCGGAGGAGGGCACGGAGCCGGTGCGAGCAGTATCGCTCTGGGCCGCTATTTGCCGGTGGTCGGGCTGTAGCGCCCGGCGAGCTGTGGCACATCTCGCGCACGTCGATCCTCTCAGAAGAGGACGGGGGGCAGCCTCCTACTAGCCGTCGTGGGATGGGATATCCCGGCATTCCCGACTGTAGACGTGGCGTGAGTCTGGGGGTGGTAATGATGGGTGGTAGAAGATATCGACGTAGTCGAGGCCAAGGCGGCGCAGGCTTTGGTCCAGGCTGGCGAGGAGGTATTTGCGGTAGCCGAGGTCGCCGTAGGGGCCCGGCCACATATCCCACCCGGCCTTGGTCGAGATGACCAACTCGTCGCGGTGCTGGGCGGAAGTCGTCGTGGAGGATGCGCGCGAAGTTGGTCTCGGCGCTGCCTTACGGGGGCCCGTAGTTGTTGGCCAGGTCGAAATGGGTTATCCCCAAGTCGAAGGCGCGGTGCAGGATGGCTCGCTGGGTGTCGATGGGACGGTCGTCGCCGAAGTTTTTCCAAAGTCCGAGCGATACCGCGGGCAGGAGGAGGCCGCTGCGCCCACAACGACGATAGGTCATGAACCCGTAGCGGTCCTCGGCGGGGAGGTAGCTGGTCATGTCGGCTGCTCCATCTGGTGTCGGAGACAGACCTATTCGCAGGAGGCCGCGATCAACACCGAGCTCGAGCTGGCCTTTGATGGAGAGTCGAAGCAGGCGTTGTCGGCGAGGGTGACGTTTTTGCCCCCAACCCTTGGGCCCGCCTGCAGGCGCATCATCGTTAATCCAATCGGGGTCATATTTCTCTCCAACCCTGTTCGAGTGTGCGCGTCACCACGGTCACGTCTTGGTGGCCAAAGCCGAGATCGACCGCCTGCTGCCATTCATCAGCCAAGCGCCCGAGGGTCCCGAGCCGGTCGTCAGCTGCCTGCTGGGCGAGGCGTACATCCTTCAGAGCGAGTGATAGTGCGAATTGAGCCGAGAAATCACCCTTGGCGATCCGATGCAGCTTAGCTTCCTGCCAAGGAGACATGAGTGGGTTGCCCTCGAGGGCGTCCACGACCCTTTCGGTCTCGAGCCCAAGGCCATGGGCGAGCGCCACGGAGGCGGCCACCGCCTCCGTGGAAAAGGCGAGCCATGTGTTGGCTACGAGCTTGAGACGAGTGCCAGTCCCGGCGCTGCCGGCCCAGATCGTGCGCTGGCCCAGGGCGTCGAACAGAGGGGTAAGCCGCGGCCTGGCCTCGTCGGGCCCTGACGCGAAGATGGTCAGTTGGCCGTTTTCGGCCGGGTCCTTACTTCCCGACACCGGCGCGTCGAGCAAGATCACGTCGGGACGCTCCGCCGCTACCATCGCTGCCACGCGCTCGATCCCTGCCACGCCGATGGTACTCATCTGTACCAGAATCGCGCCCGGAGCAAGCGCAGTGAGCACGCCCTCGTCGCGCGCAATGGAAATGACGGCGTCGGCATCTGTCACCATCGTGATGACGATCGCCGCCGACCTCGCTGCGTCCGCAGCGGTTTGGGCTACTTCCGCGCCTAGCTTGGCGAGGTCTCGGGTGGCCTCTTGATTGCGGTTCCAAACTGTCGTCGGGATCCGGGCGCGCAGAGCCGAGGCTGCCATCCCATGGCCCATGGTTCCGATGCCAAGAACCGCAACAGGCTCGTGCCTTTCTCGTGTCATTGGTCTCCCTTAGCCGATTTGAGCCAGTGGTTCCATCAGCATCGCGCCACTTGGCCTCTGGCGCCCCAGTTCTATCGGCCGGGCGGCGATCGGGCGGCGAGCTGAGCCGATCCTGATAGGCCGCACCCGCTGGTCGGGCACCCGAATGTCGGCTGAGCCGCACCCGCGAGCACAAGAGCAGGAGGTGCCTTAGCCTTTAGCCTCGATCATTCGTCCGGCCGTTGTTGGACAGCCTGAGCACCTTTCGTTTGGTCGAGTCGTCCGCGGGATGCTGTTGGACGGGATCGGGGCGTGACGGGGCCGGAGTTGTTGCTTTGAGTTCGGTTTGTCGCGCCCCGCTCGGTGGCTTTCGGGTCGGGCGCCGGGACCCGGTTGCTCAGGGGATGGCGCCGCGCAGGCGAGTGAAAGCGTCGGCGAGGGCGTCCGCCCAGGGCCAGGTCTCGTCGAGGCGCAGGACCAGACCGTGTCCTCGGCGGACGAGCAGGGCAGCGACGTGCAGGATCCGGTAGCGCAGGGTCTTGGGCTCGGCTTTGGCCAGCGTTCCGTCGAAGCACAGCATCTGGGTCCACGCCAGCAGCGCGCCGGCGATGAGGGTGAGCGCCACCCAGGTCTCGTTGCGGACGACGCTGTCGAAGGGCAGGTTGGCGAGCCCGCAGTCCTTCCAGGTTCTGACCCGGTCCTCGACGCGGGCATGACCTCGGTGGCGGAGCTCGAGGGCGGCGATGTCGTCGCCGGCGGTGTTGGTGATGAAGCAGGTGTGGCGGAACCTTTCGGAGGTGTCGAACAAGGTGAGTTGAGCGCCGGGATGAGGGCGTTCACGGCGACAGATCAGCCGGGTGTCCTCAGACCAGGCCGATGTGTCCACCAGCGGGGTCAGTTCGTTGACCCAGGCACCCTGGCGGATGTCGCCGTCGAGTTCCACGGCTTGTTCCCAGTCCTCTTCTTGGGTCAAGAGCAGGGCATCTCGAACCCGGCCGTCAATGGGATATCCGATGGAGAAGTCGCAGTTGGCCTCCACGATCCCGCGCACGAAGCCGTGGGTGGCGCCGGCTGAGTCGGCCCGGATCAGGATCGGGTGGACGGCGTCTTCGGGCGAGTCGCCCGGATCATGACCGGACCGGTAGTTGAAGGGAAGCGCGGCCAGGGCCAGGTCCAACAGATCGAGATGGTCATCGGCGTCGTTGGCTCCGGCGTTCCCGGGGCGCAGCATGGCGGCCAACGGCTCGCCGGTCGTGTCGCACCACGCCCCGAGGGGATGGAACCCGAAGCCTCGCTTGTAGGTGGGCGCCGCGTCTTGCTTGTCGGAGTGGGCGGTGACGAGCGTGGCGTCGAAGTCGATGGTGATCGACTCACCAGGTGGAGTCGCCGCCCACACCTTGGCTCGGGCGGTCGCCACCGCCTTTGGGATCTCTCGCAGTTCAACCGACGTGGTCGCCTGCACGGCTCGCCAGGCGGTGGGGACCGACGCCACAGGGCCGAACAGCTCGGCTTGCTCGCGCAGCGCGGCCAGATCGGCGAGACAGTCCGCTCCATCCGCGATCGCCACGGCCAGATGGGTGAGGACCACCCCGGGGTCATGGGTGTGCCACGAGATCCCGCAGTCATCCATTGCCACCGACATGGCCTTGGTCAGTCCTGTGCGATCGGCGAGTTCTGCCAGCAGCGCGGTGCCGGCGTGCGACACCAAATTCTCCCCGTCAGAGGTCACCTTCACCCGACGGACCGAGCGACTACGGTGCACTTTCAAGGAGCCCTCCTGTTTGGAATGGAAGCGGTGTTCAGCGACACGCATTCTTCCAAGTCAGGAGGGTTCTTACGCGGACGCGCCGATCACCGAATCAGCGACCGGGACGAATGATCGAGGCTAGCCTGAGGCGGAAGGTGCCGGCCATGATCTGAGGGCTCGGGCGCGATGGCTGAGAGACACGCAACTTCGTCGACGTGGGCACCCCTGCGCATCACCGTCTTCCGCTGGCTGTGGCTCGCCTCGCTCGTAAGCAACCTCGGCACGTGGATGCAGACCGTCGGCGCCCAGTGGTTTCTCGTCCACGCCGCTCATGCCGCGATCCTGGTCTCGCTTGTCCAGACTGCCGACATGCTCCCAGACGTGATGTTCGGGATCGTGGGTGGTGTGCTTGCAGATACCCTCGATCGGCGCCGACTGCTCATGGCAGTTCAAGGGAGCCTTGTTGTCGCCACCTCGGCACTCGCCGCGCTCACGATCGCCGGTCGCATGTCGCCGGCGCTTCTTCTCCTGTTCACTTTCGTGATCGGCACCGGTTCGGTCTTGACTACCCCCGCCTACCAGTCACTCGTGCCCGAGCTTGTCCCGCGCGATCGTCTCCCCGCAGCCGCTCAGCTCAGCTCCATCAATGTCAACATCGCCAGGGCGATCGGTCCTGCCATCGCCGGAATCCTGATCGAATACATCGGGGTAGGGGCGGTCTTTGTCCTCGATGCCGTAACGTTCCTTGTCTACGGGATCGTGGTCGCTCTCTGGCGGCCGAGCCCGGATACCACTGCGCAGATCCCCGAGCGATTCGTGTCGGCACTTCGGGCCGGCGGCCGATACGTCCGCTACGCGCCGGTCGTCCGCCGGATTTTGCTTCGGGCCGCGCTCTTTCTTGTCCCGGCCAGCGCACTGTGGGCGCTGCTGCCCCTCATCGCGAGCCGCCGCCTCGGACTCGGCTCAGGCGGGTACGGGCTGCTCCTCGCCGCCCTCGGAGGAGGGGCCATCGTCGGGGCCACCGTGCTCTCGAAGGTGCGCGCCCGGCTTTCGCCTCGTGCGCTCATCGAACTGGTCGGAGCGGTATTCGGCGCCGCACTGGTGGCGATCTTGGTGCGCTCGACCGTTGTGGTCGTCATCGTGCTGATCCCCGCCGGGATGGCATGGGTAGGGATGCTGGCGACGGTCAACACGCTGCTCCAGCTGTTCCTGCCGCGCTGGGTGCGAGCACGAGGCCTGTCCGTCTACCAGATGGTGCTGTTTGGTGCGCAAGGTCTCGGGGCGGTCGCCTGGGGGGCGGTCGACGACGCCTTCGGACTTACGTTCACGTTCCTCGTTGCCGCCGGACTGATGATCCTCGGTTCGGCGTCGGTTCGCTTCTGGCCGTTCGTCGATGTTTCGGGCATGGACCGCCGCACCGTGGTTCGACCCGATCCGGATGTGAGGCTGGAGACGGATGTAGACGCCGGACCGGTGGTAGTTCGCACGACCTACTCGATCCCGAACGAACGTGAGCCCGACTTCATGCGCGCAATGCTTCGTGTTCGTGAGTCGCGGCTGCGGACCGGCGCCACTCAGTGGGGACTGTTCCGTAACGGTGAGCTTGCAAATGAATTCGAAGAGATCTTCGTGGTGGCGTCGTGGGACGAACATCTGCGCCAGCACAGGGAGCGGATGACCGCTACCGACCTCGCCTACGAGGATCAGGCGAAGGCACTTTCCGAGACGCCCCCGGAAACGTGGCATCTCCTACCTACAGACCTCGACGAAAAGTAGATTTTCCAGCGTGCCCGTTTTCACGACGGGTTGTCCGCTCGATAGCTGGGAATGAACTGGTCCCCGGCGAGGTTGGTCTCCTCGTCATCAGAGAAGGGAGCGGCCTGTGCCACTGGCGGTGAGATTCGACGAGTACGGCGACGTCGACGTCTTGAATGTCGTGGACGTGCCTCGCCCGGTCCCTGGGCCGGGCCAGGTCCTCGTAAGGGTCATGGCGGCTGGCATCAATCCAGGCGAGGCCTCGATTCGCAAAGGGTTGCTCCACTCCATGTGGCCGGCGACGTTCCCCTCGGGCGAGGGAAGTGACTTGGCCGGAGTCGTGGCCGAGGTCGGGCCCGACGTGACCCGGTTCGTTGTGGGGGATGAGGTCCTCGGTTACGTCGAGACCAGAAGCAGCCACGCTGAGTTGGTGGTGGCCGATGTCGACAAGCTGGTGGCTCGCCCGAGCAACGTGCCGTGGGACGTGGCCGGCTCGCTGTTCGTGGTGGGGACGACCGCCTACGCCACCGTGCGGGCCGTGAGCCTGGTCAAGGGTGACACGGTGGTGGTGTCAGGGGCGGCGGGCGGCGTCGGTTCGCTCGCCGTGCAGCTGGCCGTTGACGCCGGTGCCACTGTGATCGGCCTGGCCAGCGAGGGGCATCATCATTGGCTCGCCGGTCACGGCGTGATCCCGGTGGTCTACGGCGACGGGGTGACCGAGCGCATCAGGAAAGCCAGCGGTGGGCACATCGATGCCTTCATCGACACCTTCGGAGGCGGGTACGTCGAAATGGCCGTCGGCTTGGGAGTGGCGCCCGACCGCATCGACACCATCATCGACCGGACGGCGGCCCAGGAATACGGGGCCAAGACCGACGGGAGCGCCGCTGCCGCCAACACCGACGTGCTGGGCGAGCTGGCCGGCTTGATCACCCAGGGACGTCTTGAGATCCCCATCGCCAAGACCTATCCCCTGACCAAAGTGCGCGAGGCCTACCGAGATCTCGAGCAGCGTCACACGCTAGGCAAGATCGTCCTCGAACCCTGACTGGGGTAGCCCTGAGGGTGAGCCGACGGACCGAGGATCTCGCCTCCGGGCCGTCCTGTCACGTCGCTGCGCTGAGCATCGTGGGTAGCCGAAGCTCCCGGTAACCCTGCTCTCTGGGCTGTGGAACTATGACGTCCAGGCCACTCCAGCAGATTCAGAGCGTGTCGGAGTCCCCCGAGAGCAGCTTTGTGACCTGATCTAGGTCGAAGTAATCACGCCAGGCGCAGATCCGGCCTTCACGGATCTCGAATGCTCCCATCACCGGTAGCGCAGCCACGAGGTCTCCTACGGTGAACGTGTCGATCCTCTCGGTAAGCACGATGTTGTCACTTACAGCCAGATGATTCGTCTCGATCACAGTATTCGGGAACATGCCGAAGAAGCCGTCGATGAAGGCGATGGTCGCTTCGATGCCCACCGCAGGGTCCATGGGAATGTTGTGGTAAACGACATCGTCAGTGAAGAACGGGCGCAGGGCTTCGGCATCGTGCTTGTGGAACGCGTCGAGCATGTCACGCACGACCGGCTCGGCATCCTCGGCAACTCCCATGGCTGTCCCCCGGATAGGCGGCTTGACGGGCTCAAGATAGTGGAATCCCACGTCTCGAGCGATCGTGGACTCGTCGGGGAGCCCAGTCTTCGCGGGGATCTCCCGCCCCAAAGGCCGCCTCGCGTCCTCGTCAGAGGCGGACAACTCGGAGGGTCACCTAGAGTGATGCTCTGAAGGAGAGGTTCTCCCCCATCACGGGGTGACAATCGAGTCCACCGATTGTTGGCACAGGAGCAGACCGCTCGGCGGCGATCGCTCGGGGATAAGCCGAGGAGGTATCTGATGACCCACGGGATTGCCGAAACGATGTTGCTCGATCCGAGAGTCATCGACAATCCCTATCCCTTCTACCGAGAACTTCATTCGCGCGCACCAGTATGGGAGATCGCCGAAACTGGGTTGTTCGCCGTCAGCACTTTCGAGCTCGTGGCCGAGGCGGCCAGTCGTGTCGCGGACTTCTCGTCGAACATCAATTTCCTCCTTTACCGCGACGATGCCGGTCTACCTTGCCGTCTTCCTTTCGGCGACGCTGGTGCCCAGGCACTCGCCACCGCCGATCCGCCGATGCACGCCTTGCACCGGAGCACCGTCTTTCCCGAGCTCGTCGCCAAACGCATGGCGGAACTCGAGCCCGAAATCGCGGAAATCGCAAATGAATGCACGGCGCGAGCAATCGCCAACGGGACCACTGAGTTCATGCGCGAAGTCGCCAACCTCGTCCCGATCACGATGATCAGCCGCCTGATCGGGTTTCGCGAGAGCAACATCGAGCTGCTCCTCAGAGCAGCCTTCGACTCTACGGCGATGCTCGGTTCGACGCTGTCGCTCGATGAGTTGATGGAGATCATCGCCCGTGTCGGGGAGATTCAGACGTGGCTCGCCGATCAACTCTCGTGGGCCATCAAGAGTCCAGATGAAAACCTTCTCGGCGCCGTCGCCCGCGGCGTGCGCGACGAGGTGTTCAACGACGCCGAGGCCCTCGCCGTCCTGCACACGCTGTTGAGCGCAGGGGGTGAGTCCACCACGGGCCTGCTCGGCAATGCCGTACGACTCCTTGCTGAAAACCCCGATCTTCAAGAGCACCTTCGCCAGCACCTGAGCCGGATTCCGATGTTCGTCGAGGAGGTGCTACGCCTCGAACCGCCTTTCCGCTACCACATGCGGGTCACAACCAAGGATACGAATCTCGGTCTGGTCGACATCCCGGCTGATTCAACCGTCCTGTTGCTGTGGGGAGCTGCCAGCCGCGACGCCTCCATATTCGAGCGACCGGACGAAATCGATCTCGAGCGCGATGTCCCTCGCCGTCATGTGGCATTCGGCCGCGGGATTCACCACTGTGTCGGAGCACCGCTAGCTCGCATCGAGGCGCGCACCGTGCTAACCGTGCTGCTCGAGAGCACCAAGGCGATCACCCTTGATGGTGTGCACCCGCCGCGGTGGGCCAACAGCCTCATGGTCAGACGCCACGAGCAACTACCCCTACGCCTCGTACCCGTACCCCGATGACTTATCGCGCCCTCGGCCCAGGTGTGATGGCTGGAAAAGACCTCCCAAAACTGGTCATCTGATTTTCAGCCTGACCCTGAGCGTTACCGTGTGCACAACCGATCCGTGTCCAACGGCCTTATGGCACGCATAACGGCATTCAGGGTGGCGCAGCTCGATATCCGATGCTTACGGGATCGCGAAATACTCAGAGGAGTCGAGCCAGGGTTTCTCAAACGTCCCTGGTCATCATCAGCCACGCGCCGAGAACCCGTCTAACCCACCAGCAATGCTGTGTTGACTAAGACCGCCATGGTTGTCGACTCCGGCAGCAACGATGTCGCGTCTCGAACCATACTGGGCCCACTCCGTGGTGGATAAGTTAACGTTTCTGAAGGATGAAGCGGTTCGCCGTTGAGTCCTTTGGTGACCCGACCACAGAGATGGGGACAATCCTCAATGGCTCCCTTCCAGCGCCCGCCCCGTCCGTTCCAGCTCGATCCGTGTTTTAGTTAAACCGGCGCAATCTGTTCGGACACTGCAGATTCCGTGTCGGCGCAGGTTGGTCGCGAGTTGTCCATCGGCGACGCCCAGCCGGAATAGAACTGCCGGAACCAGCGGCGGTACTGAGCGACCGGTCCATCCACAGCGGTGAGTGGCGGTCGCTCCCGGTAGATCTTGTTCTCCCAGATCGGTACGTCCTGTGCGAACTGGGCGTTAGTGACCTCGTCGTTCAGCTTCGCAATGGATGCGGTTGCCGCTTCATCATCCAGGGCGATCATGGAGAAGTGGAGGGTGATCTCGGTGATCTCGTCGTCCACCGGCGTCTGGGTGATGTAGGTGAGCATGTCGATCGGCCCCTCTCGGACCTCGACGGCCACGATGCCTGGGCCGCAGGTTGTCGATCGGGCAAACACCTCGAATCCGCGCTCCGACACGGCCGTGACCTTGATGTATTGGTCGATGACCATCGACGGCCCATCGAAATTCACATCGAACCGGTCATTGTCAGGCGGGTCCATGTCGTGCACTGTCCAGAAATGCGAACGGTCGAGGATGTTCTCGGTTAGGTCCTGGAGGCCGATTCGCACGCGGTAGGTGTTCACTCTCCACGGCGTCCAGCGTTCCCCGTTGTCGCGGTAACTGGTCACGTCGTACTGGGGAGATGCGCCTCCCGCGTGGTGCCACACGAAGATTCGGCCATTGCGTTCGCAGGAGTCCCACACCCGGGCCTTCACGCGGGGTGGTCGCCGGTCGAGGTGGGGCACCTCGACGACACTTCCGTCACCGTCGAAGCGCCAGCCATGGAAGGGACAGACGATGCCGTCGCCGCACACCCGCCCTCCGAAGCCGAGGTGGGCGCCGAGGTGTGGACAATGTGCGTCGAAGATCCTGACGACGCCGTCCTCGCCTCGGAACGCGACGAGATCCCGGCCCAGGTAGTGCAGGGGCTTGACCTCACCGACGCCAACGTCGTCCGAAGCAGCGACGCTGAACCAGCCGTCGGGGGCAGCGGGGAACGGGTACCGGCTGTTACTCATGATTGGACTCCCGTCTTCGACATGAATCGGCCGGCAAAGGTGCGTAACGGGAGATCGGCACTGGTGATGCAGCCCGGTGGCGCTTCGACCACCGCTCGGATCGCATTCAGGGCCGGCATGCCCGTGACGGTCATGCCAACGGAGGCAAAGGCTTTGGGCGATGAAAAGTCGGTCCCCGGCTTCGGGAAGATCATGTGCTTGCTGTAGATACACGGATCGCCCTCGATCTTGGTGATGTAGCAGCCCTGGATGTCCCAGTGAGGAGTGGTGTAAGGCGTCATCTGCCACTCGAGGTGCATCTCAACGCGCGGCACGCCGTCGGCAATCCCGAGGTACTTGAGGTAGCAGCCTCCCAACGAGCCCTTTGGCAGGTGATACCAGCCGAGATCGACGTCCTTGGTGCACGCACCTAACTCGCACTCGAAGCGAACCTCGTCCAAGTCGAGGCGGAAGCAGTCGGCCATGAGGCGGACAGCGTCCTCGAAGACCCGGGTATATTTCTCCAGCATGCCCGGGACAGCCGGGTCGTCGACCGACCGACCGAAACCAACTTCCACCCAAGTGTCGACCGAGTGGTGACAAGAAACGTCGACCGACTCAACCGAGAGCACATGCTCGATCTCGGCGACATCGGTCGAGTGGGCGATGGTCAAAATCTGAGCCAAACCCGGGTTCATGCCGGTGCCGTAGAACGTCGAATTGCCCCGAAGACAAGCTGCCTCAATCACCTCTGACTCCTGCCGGCCGGATCGGTGAGGATGGTTGGCATTCCGATGGTGGCCAGTAATCCAGTCGGCTGTGGTGACGATGTTGATCCCGGCTTCGAGCACCCGTTCGTAAAGGTCGACGTCTGGAAATACGCCGTGGAAGGTGACGCAGTCGGGCTTCGAGGCGATGATGGCGTCAATGGAGCCCGTTGCCACCACACCGATCGGGTCCATGCCAACGATCTCGCCGGCGTCCTTGCCGACTTTGTCCGGTGAGTAGCAGTGCAGGCCGATCAGCTCCAGGTCCGGATGGCGCTGGATCCGCTTGATCATCTCGCTGCCGACATTTCCGGTGGCCACTTGGAAGACTCGCACCTTGCTGTCAAGCGCTTGGTTCGAGCTTTTCATCTGTTCCCCCTCGTGAGTCGCTACGTTTTCGGGAGGTCGGGCACGGCCATAGTCTGTCGGAAAAGTCGGGATAGTGCTGACGTTAGCAATCTGCCCTTCGATGGAGACCGCCACTGGCCCAGATGCCGTCCGAGAATGATGCCGGGGGTTGCTCGGGGCGCCAGACCGGTGGTCTGATCTCTGCCCGTCACGACGAGGGCTTCTAAGTCGTGTCGGGCCGCTCACAGCTGCCACTTGGTCGTGATTACGGGCGTAGTTCTCTAGGTCCGCCTCGCTGACACCGCGGACGCGACGGTCGCCGCGGTCGAGCGCGGCAGCCGCGGTATTTACAACGTGGTTGACGATGACCCCGCGCCGGTCGCCGATTGGCTGCCGGCGCTGGCACAGGAGCTCGGGGCGAAGCAGCCCATGCGCGTGCCTCGTTTCATCGGGCGGCTGTTCGCCGGAGAGGCCGGCGTTGAGTTGATGACCGAGCTCCGCGGTGCGTCGAATGCGAAGGCCAAGCGCGAACTCGGGTGGGACCCGGCGCACCAGAGCTGGCCGGCCGGGGTTCGAGGCCGCATGCCGATCGACGTCCAAAAGTACCGCTCCGAGAGTCACTAGGGAACCCGTCAGAAGTCGCGTTTGGGGTTGTCATGGCTCGTGTTATGGCTCCCGGTTCGGTCTTTCATCGGCGCGACGTTCGCTGCGATGCGGCAGGGGGCACGTTCGTGCAGATTCACGACACCAACCACAACCACCGGGGAAATTGGAGTACCCGCTTTACACCATCCTCGGACCGTCGTGTGCCCGTTACCAGCTCAATCTGGCTCACCTGCTGGAGCGTCTGCCGGGCGCCGGAGATCAGTTCTGGCATCAGGACGAGATCGTGTGGAACCTGGTGCCCGAGCCCAAGCCCGAGCTGCAGCTGGCCTCGGTGATCGCCCTGGTCGACTTCACCGCTGCCAATGGTGCGACTCGAGTGTTTCCGGGAAGCCACCAGTGGGAGGCCGGGCGCTACCCGACCAACGAAGAAGCGGTCGTCGCGGACATGCCGGCCGGATCGGCGATCGTGTATCTCGGATCGACGTTCCATGGCGGGGGTGCCCACCGCGGCTCAGAGCCACGTCGCGGTGTGCACCCTTCCTACACGTTGGGTTGGTTGCGCACCGAGGAGAACAACTACCTGGCCGTGCCGCCGGAGCTCGCCTGCCGGCTGCCCCGACAATGCCAGGAGGTGTTGGGCTACGCCGTGCACGATGCCATCGAGCGCGGCGGGGGTTACCTCGGCATGCTCGACCTCCGCGATCCGATCGAGCTGCTCCAGGAGGGCTGGCCGGGCTCCGCCCCGGGGGGACTGATCAGTGGTGGATCCCAGTCGAGCTTCGACCACACGCGTCTGGTCGTTGCTTACCGACTCGGCCGTGACTGGGACAAGAAGTCGATACAGGGCGGGTCCGCCCAAAGCCCAGGGCGATATATCGGCATCCCTGACGGAGCGGGGCCGTGTCAAGAGGAGGCAGGGGTTCATTTCATGCAAAGGAGCTCTCATCGCGAGCCGACGTCGTGTTTGCAGGCGCGCGCCAGCGACGAGCCGGCGTCAGGGCTCGCGGATGCGACCCGAAGGGCGTCGGCCTTGACGCCGGTGAGGAGTGGCGCAGAATCGTCGACGACGATTGGTGGTTAGTCCGTGTCAGTTGCCTCCAGATCGGCGATGAAGACGAACAACCCGCACCATCTGTCCCTCAGATCGTGAGAGGGGCAGCCTGAGCTCGGCTGCCGGGCATCCCTCCGCCGAGTGAAACCACGAGCATGGTGGGGTCCGGCCACGACCGACGGGCTCAAGCACTTTCTCGGCTTCGCCACAAGGGGAGCCATGCCGTTTCACGAGCACGCGTGCGGTCGCGTCCGAGCTTTCTCACGCCGCCTTGTTGGGCTTGAGACAACGGATCTCTCCGTCTCTGAGTGCGTAGTAGACCAGCGTGAGAAGTTTGCGGGCGACAGCGGTATGGGCCTTGGGGCCGCCGCGACGCTCGGCGATGCGACGGAAGTCGGCTTGGAGCTTCGTGCCGCCGCGGTTCTTGGCCGTGGCCTCGATGGCCGCCCAGCGAAGGAGTCTCGATCCTTGCTTGGTGATCCGGCCCCGGACCACCTTGACGTCGGACTCGCGATGTTTGGGGGTGAGACCGGCCCACGAACAGAGCTTCTCGGCCGAGGAGAAGCGGCCCACGTCGCCGATCTCGGCCACGAAGATCGCCGCGAAGACCCTCCCCACCCCGGGGATCTGCTGGACGGCGTTGTAGCCGGGGTCGTCTTTGAGCACGTTGTAGATCTCGCGCTCGAGGATCATCACCTCCCGGTCGTAGAGGTCGATCAGGTCGCGTAGGGACCCGATGCGGTTGGTGTAGCCGTCGGGAAGTCGCAGCGCGTCGAGCTGGGCCCGGCCTCCGGGACCGAACATGTCGACCCGGGCGGGTAAGACCCCGTGCTTGGCCATGACCGAGTGCACCTGGGCCTTCAGTCCCGAGCGCAGGCGCACCAGCTTGGCCCGGTAGCGCACGAGCTCTCTGAGCTCTCGCACCTCGGGCGGCGCGATCCACGCTTCGGGCAGCTCGCCCAGGCGCAGCTTCTTCACCAGGTCGAGGGCGTCGCGCTCGTCGTTCTTCACCCGTCGTTGGCCCCAGTTCAGCCCCGAGGGGCTGGCCAGGTGGACGGTGGCTCCGAGCTCTTCGAGCAGATCGGCCAGCCAATACCACCCATAGGTCGCTTCGAGCACCACCTCGGGGTGCTCGCCGGCCTGGGCGATGGCGGTGGCCACCAATTCCGGGTCGTTGTCGACACGGACGGCAGAGAGCTTCTCGCCCTTCTCATTTACTCGCACGATCACCGACCGGCGGCGATGCAGGTCGACTCCGACATATTCTTTCTCGGACACGTTCGGTCCTCCCTTCCTGTGCCTTGGTTTGGCAACCGCGAGTGTGTCTGCACTCGCTTGAGCACGGGAAGGTGAGGACCGACGTCGCGTCGGTGGGGAGGAAGATCGGGCCACGACAGGCTCCTGCAGCTCGAACGGGCCGCGGGCCCGGCAAGAAACGCTCGAACCCGTCGGCCGGAGCGGAGGTCCCGCTCCCTCACCCCATCACTTCCCGGATCTCCCATCGTGGATCTCTGCCTGTGGCGCCCCAAACTCCAAAGCACCCGGTTGCTCACCGGGTGGCGCGCATCCGCTGATAGGAGCGGGGAACCACAGTCCGCAAGATCGGAGCAACGAGGGGCAGCGAGGCCACATTGATCTCCAGCCGTGGGTCAAACATCCGGCGGAGTACAAGCGACGAGACCTGCTCCTCGGTGCGCCGGACCGCGCGCGGTGGCATCGAGAGTCCACCGTCGCGCACCGCCGTCAGTCCCATTTCAGTCGGCACCCATCCCGGGTACACCGTGTGGAGGAACACGCCGTCCGGCCTCGCATCGTAGGACAGACTCTCCGTCGCTGCAGACAGGGCGGCCTTGCTCGCTGAGTAGTCGGCTGCTCCCGGACCTGGAGCGCGCCCGTCGTCCGAGCTCATGTTGGCGATTGCACCGAACCTGCGTTCCCGCATCCCTGGTAGGACGGTCACCATGCCGGCGACGGGAGCGATGAAATTCACCTCCATGATGGATCGAAGTGACGCTGCGGTCGCCGGTTCGCTGCGAATGATCCCGCCGACGCCGGCGATGTTGGCCAGGATGTCGATCCGGCTGTGTTCGTCCTCCACCTGTTCCAACAGGCCGACGAACGAGGCGGCATCGGAGAGGTCGCAGACCCGGTAGCACGACTCCGGACTGTGCTTCCGCATCTCCTCGACGAGGGCCTGGAGCCGCTCCTCACGCCGCGCCACCCCGACCACCACGGCCCCGGCTGAGGCCAGGTCCAGCGCGAGACGACGACCGAGGCCGGCGGAGGCCCCGGTCACGACGGCGACCTTCCCCCGGTAGTCCAACGCCAGTCGGCGGTTTCTCAGTCCCACCCCCACCACCGTACCGAGCGGGCCTGGCGCCGCGAATAGCGTGCGATCGCACCTCGGCGATGGATGAGCTGTTGCGGCATTCGCAGTACCGGATGTCGCCGTATCGGCACTATCGCTTCTCCCCGCGTGCCGCTATGCCACACCTATGGCACGGCCACCCCCGGCCCTACGTGGCCTTTCCGCGAAGGTCAGAGGTTCACCACGGGACAGGTGACCGTGCGCGTGATGCCCTCGATGAACTGGATATGACTGACGACCATGCGGCCGAGGTCGTCCATCGACTCGGCATTGGCACGGACGATCACGTCGAAGGGGCCCGTCACGTCCTCGGCCGAGATGACACCCTCGATCGCAGAGACTTGCGTGGCGACATGCGTCTTGCCGACCTCCGTCTGGATCAGTATGTATGCGGCCACCGGCATGGTCGGCCTCCTCGAATAGGCCCACGAGACGTGGGCCTGCGGCCATGGTAGCGGTGCCGGACCATCCGAAGCTCCTACGTCTGTCAAGGGTCGTTTGGGCTCGGATCATGCTGATCTGATCAGCCGTCACAATTCGGCCCGCTTAGCGGTCGTAATGGGTGGAAACCCCAAAGGAGGAAAACCGATGCAACCCAGGATTCAGAACCCCGCCCAGAGCGCCCCCGGAGCCATGGACGCCCTGCTGTCTCTGGCCGAGGTCGCCAACGAAGTAGCCGCTAAGGCCGGCGTGCCGCAGTCGACCGTCGACCTGGTCGAAACCCGTGCCAGCCAGATCAACGGCTGCGCCGTCTGCCTCGACATGCACAGCCGCGCCGCCAAGAAGCACCGCATCACCGACCAGCAGCTTCACACGCTGGCCGCGTGGCGCGACTCGCCCTACTTCGATGACGCCCAACGTGCGGCCCTGGCGCTCGCCGAGGCCGGCACCCGCCTAGCCGACCGACCCGACGCCGTCCCCGACGACGTGTGGGATATGGCCGCGAAGCACTTCGACGAACCGGCGCTCGTTGCCCTCGTTCTGAACATCGCGCTCATCAACACTTGGAACCGGCTCAACGTCATTACCGGGCAGGTCGCGGGAGAATGGACGGCCCAGTACGCCGGCTAAGTTCCAGGCGCGAGCGCGAGAACTCATCGGTTTCTGCGAGGAGCGGTCGGAGGCCTCACGATGATCCTGGAGAACTCTGACCATCCGCGCTGACGAGGCTCCTTCAAGGCCAGCGATCTCTAGCTGACACGAGCCATGGCGCCCACTACGGCTCCGGCGCGCGCGGTCGGCACCTACAAGGGTCGCCACCGGGGCCGGGACGCTCTCACCCGAGCTTGTCTTACCCGACTCGTCTAGGGTACGGGCAGCTCTCATAAAGGGGTACGTCCATGGAGCGGTTCGCGGGGCGCATCGCCGTTGTCACTGGTGGCGGTACGGGCATGGGCCGGGAGCTGGTCCGCCAGCTCGCCACCGACGGATGCCATGTCGCAACATGCGACGTTTCCGCAGACGCCATGACCGAGACGAAAGCGCTCGCCCTCGAGCGAGCGCCCTCGGGTACCCGAGTGATGACTTTCGTCGCCGACGTCTCGGATCAGTCTCGGATGGTCGCCTTCCGTGACGCGGTTTCGACCGAGCTGGCCACCGACCACATCAACCTGCTCTTCAATAATGCTGGCATCGGCGGCGGCGGTAGCATGATCACCGATGATCCCGCGGAGTGGGAGCGGACCTTCGGGGTCGACTGGGGTGGCGTCTACAACAGCACCCGCACCTTCCTCCCCATGCTGATGGCTGCCGAGGAAGGACACGTCATCAATACGAGCAGCTTGAACGGACTGTGGGCGATGATCGGCCCGAATACCCCGCATACCGCCTACAGCGCAGCGAAATTCGCAGTGCGCGGGTTCACCGAGGCACTCATTGCGGACTTCCGGGTAAATGCACCACACCTCCGCGCTTCAGTAGTCATGCCCGGTCACATCGGCACGTCAATCGTCATCAATTCGGGTAAGGCCCACGGCCGTGAGCCTGAGTCGATGGATAGCACCGACCTCTCCAAGCTGCGCAATCAACTCGCCGCCCGAGGCATGTCCCTTGATGGAGTGTCCGACGACGATCTGCGCAAGGGCATCCAGGTGATCGGCGAGGCCTTCCGTGACGCTGCTCCCACGACGGCTGCAGAGGCGGCGACGGTCATCCTCGGTGGCGTCCGCCAGAATCACTGGCGAATTCTTGTCGGGGAGGACGCGGAGATTCTCGACGGGGAGGTGCGTGCCGACCCGGTCCACGCGTACGATCCCGAGTTCTGGGATGCGATGCGTGCGAAGGGCCTGTTTGGAGCCTTTGGGTAGGAGCGTCGGATCGAGATCGACCGGATTTCGCAATCACTCTGGGACCGCGATTTTGGCTCGGGACACCTCAGAACCGAGGCGCTCACAAACGGCATACTGCCCGCGAGGAATCCGCTGACATGGCCCAACATCTGACCGCCATGGACGAGCACTTCGTCCACCAGATCCCCGAACCATTGCCGAACGTCCTGCTCCACCACCCCCACTGGCGCGAAAGCTACTTCTTCGGAATCCACCGGCCGGACGCCCTTGGCGACATCCTGTTCCTCACGCTGGCGCATTACCCGCAGCAGGCATCGATGGACTCGCTCCAGATGGGCCGGGTCGAGGGCGTCCAGCTCATCGGCCACCACTCACGCCCCTACAACGGGGACCCGCACACCACTGACGTGGGTGCAGCGCGCGTTCGAGTGGTGCGCCCTTTCGAGGAGTTGCAGCTGTGGGCTGATCCGGAGCGCTGCGAGATCGGCATGGATCTCACCTTCCACGCCCGGACCAAGCCCTACGGTTTGCGACGCGGCACTATGCGTGTTGGCGACGAGATCATCTGGGATCAGAGCCATATGCTCCAGTCGGGCAAATACCATGGCACGTACACCGTGGGCGGGGTCACTCGCCAGGTAGATGATTGGTGGGGCCAACGCGACCACTCGTGGGGCATCCGCAACCACGGGCGCTGCCCTCTGTGGCTGTGGTTCCAGATCCAGCTGCCCGACGGGTTCCTCGGCGTATGGCACTGGGAACTGGCCAACGGCGCCCGGGTCTTCACTGACGGCTGCTGGGCCGGAACCGACGGTTCGGAACCGGTGCCACTCGTCGATTTCACCCACGCCATGGAGTGGGTGGGGGCCGACGGCGCGCCGAGCGCATTCGGTGAGCACGGCGAGTCGGTCACCGGGCTGCGCGGCCAATGCGTCTTCACACTCGAAGGTGGACGACGGATCGTGGTCGATGCGGAAGGCACCTTCGATCGTCCCTACGAGCCCTTCCACCGAGGTGGCCTCAACCAGATGGGCGTGCGTACCGACGACGGCCGGCACGGCACCGCGGTCTATGAGGTCACCGGCTCTCACCATTATCGCTACTTCCCTGACACCGTGGTGGACGGGATGCTCCCGTCATGACCGGTGACACCATCCCCATCGCCGACACCCCCGACGATCTCACCCCGCCCTGGCTCACCACCGTGCTGACAGCCTCGCGAGTTCTCGATGGCACCCGCGTGGTCAACGCGACGTTCCACCCCATCGGAACGGGTCAGATGTGTGAGTGCGTTCGGCTCGATCTCCACTACGACCGAGCGACTGACGCCCCAAGTACGATCGTGGCGAAACTTCCCGCTGCCGACGAGACGAGCCGCGCCACCGCTAAGGCACTTCGCAGCTACGAAAACGAGGTGCGCTTTTACCAGCAACTCGCTCCCGAGCTTCCGATCCGTACGCCACAGGCGTACTACGCCGACATCGATGTTGACTCGGCCAGCTTCGTCCTGTTGCTCGAGGACCTCGCCCCCGCCCAACAGGGTGACCAGCTCCGCGGCTGCTCAGCTGGGCAGGCGCAGATAGCACTCCAGGAGCTGGTCAAGCTACACGCATCGCACTGGGGCGATCGAACCCTTGCCGATATCGAGTGGCTCCACGGCGACAAAGCCGCCAACCACCAGTTCCTTGCGGCCCTCCTGCCGGGGCTGTGGGAAGGCTTCCGTGATCGATACGCGACGGATGTCACTGCTGACGTCATCCGGGCCGGCACGGTCTTGTTCTCGGAGATCGAGGCCTATCTGCTGGCCGATCCTGGACCCTTGACCGTCGTCCACGGCGACTACCGGCTCGACAACCTGCTCTTCGATGCCGCACAGGGCGGAGTACCAGTGGCCGTCGTCGACTGGCAGTTGTGCACGGACGGCCCTGGCATGAATGACGTGGCCTACTTCATCGGCTCCGGACTGGTCGCGGATGAACGGAGATCCGTTGAGGCCGATCTCGTGCGCGGCTACCACACTGAACTCACCGCCGCCGGCGTCACTGACTACGCCTTTGATCAGTGCTGGCAGGAATACCGGAGAGGTGCCTGGTCTGGACTGATCATGGCCGTCGGCGCCTCGATGCTCGTCGAGCGCACGGCGCGCGGTGACCAGATGTTCCTGACGATGGCAGAGCGTCATTCCCGCCACGTCCTCGACCTCGACGCTGCCGAGGCTATTTGAGCTGGTAGCAGAAGGCAGAGCTCCTCTCCTTCTAACCTTGCGAGTCGCCGCGCCGTGACCCGATTCGTCTCTGATCGGGCCTCGACCGGCACTGATGCCAGAGCGGCTCTTCTTGGCTGGCCCCAGCTAGCGGTTACGTCGCTCCGAGTTGCGACGGTGATCGGTGTTCTCGTAGGTGCTCCCGGCCCGCTGGAGAAACCGAAATAAGTCGACCACGTCCATTCTCATGATGCCTGACCACAAAGCCTCGGTCGTGAGCGTCTTCCCATACCGGCAAACGAGGACATGATGTCCGCCACGCTTCGAGTACCTCGGTATAGGGCCGGGCGTTCGGGCCGATCCACTCCAAGAGGTCGAGGATCAGCGGTTCGACGGTGTCGGACATGGCTACCCTCCGATGCTGGCTACGGTTCGACCTGGAAGGATTCGACGATTGGTTGCCTACGTCCGCACTCGCGGCACTTGAACGACTCGCCCACCGGCGTCGGGGTCTCGTGCGTCGGCACGACCTCAAGGGTTTCGTGGCGGCAGGCGAGCCGCACGACGTAACGGCCTGCCTCTTCGTCGGCCATAGCGTCCCTCGGTCCGTTCAGGGCGGCAGCTTATCCGTGTCGACGGGCTTGGCGGCGATGAGACTGGCTTGCGCCTGCCCCTCCCGCCGCTGTGCTGCTCGCACGAGCTGCGTGTGCACGACCAAACCCGCCTGGCGCGCCAGGTCGGCGACTCTCTCGGGCTCGAGGTCGTAGGCATCGACGGATGCTCCTTCACGATAGGTCACCGTCCTGGGCCGATTTCCGTCTCCGACGTGGAAGCCGACCAACAGGTACCCGCCGGGCGCCAGTACTCGGGAGAACTCGGCAAAGACGCCAGGCAAGTCCCGCGGTGGAGTGTGGATGGTCGAGTACCAGGCCAAGACCCCGCCCGCAGCGGCGTCGGGTAGGTCCAGGGAGGTGATTGAGCCCACATCGAAATGCAGGTGCTGGTGGATGCGGCGGGCGAAGTCGACCATGACCGAGGACAGGTCAATGCCGAAGACGTCCAAGCCCAGGGAGTCCAGGTGGGCCGTGATGCGGCCGGTACCACAGCCGAGATCGGCGACCGGCCCGAGGTCTGCTGCCTTGGTCAGCGCGGCGAACGTCTCCAGCATCGTCTGGTCCAGAGGGGTCTCTGCCCGAAGGTCGGGAAGCAAGCGGCAGTAGTCGACCGCGACGGTGTCGTAGGTAGCCCTCGTGGTGCGCAGGTGAGCTGGCTCATCCACGACTCGACCCTATCGCTGCAAATCCGATTCATGGCGGCACGACCTCGCTCGCTTCTACACCGTCACTCGAGCGGCAACCCTGAGGTCATGGCACTTGGTCAATGGTCTGCACGATCTGCTCTGCGCGACCGGGGGCACCGCCGGGCACGACCGAGGATTCCCCGACCGACACGGAGATGGTCACGTTGGCCGTGGGCAGCGACACCCAAATGTCGGTAATCGTCGCTCCGAGGCTGCCGTGGTAGACCTCGTACTGGGTTACAAGGTCGGCCGTGATCCCGTTCAGCTCGGTCGGTGCCGACTTCAACCCGCGCATCGGAAGCGCTCCCAGGACAACCAATGCCGCTTGGGGTGGGTCGGCCACACAGCTCGTTGCCAACGGCTGGGCAGGACCGATGAAGACCGTCGGTGTCGCCACCCCGCAGGTGAGACGCCATCGTTCCACGAGCCAGGCGCTCGGAACGTCGATACCCACGCCGTTGTAGGCAACGGTCTTCCATCCGGCCGGGAGTGCCGAGGAAGTCGAGGTGGAGCTGGAGGTCGGGTTGGCCGTGGATCGGGACGCCCCTGAACATGCTGCCAAGCCCACGCAGCAAACGATCGCCACTCCGACAGACATCCACCGCATCAAGCCCTTCGACGTTCGGGGCCCTTGGTTCGTTCCCAGTCCCTCGGACACCGGGTGAAGAGGCCACTGTCCAATCCGATCATCGATCGCCTTGACAGTCGGGGATCAACCAGCCATGCAAAGATGACCTCGCGTAGCGAGCTCCCGATTGTTTACCCAGAGTCGGTGTTCATTGGCTGAACAGTTGTGGGTCACGATAGATCAGCGTAGGGGCGCCGGGACGGTCGGCGTGACGACCGGAGTAACTGCGCGGCCCACCACCAGGGCTCATCCGAAGCCCGCGTTCGTTCTCGTTCACAGCCCCCTCGTTGGGCCGAGTGTGTGGCGCTGGGTTGGGGAAGCTCTCGAAGGTTGGGGGTTCGACGTGCTCATTCCATCCCTCGTTGGTTTCGCCGACGCCGGGCCCCCCTACTGGGAAGCATGCGTCCAGACCGTGGTGATGGCCTGCACCGAGATGCCCGCTCCGCTTGTTCTCGTCGGTCATGGCGGTGCTGCTCCCCTTCTCCCGGCGATGGCCCTTGCCCTCTTGGGAAGGGTGAAGCACATCACCTTTGTCGAGGCCTCTCTCCCCCCGCTTTCGGGATTCGCCGAGCTCGCTCCCTCCTGGCTGCGTTCCCGCTTGGCCGGTATCGCCGTCGACGCCATGCTCCCGAAATGGTCCGAATGGTGGAGCGAAGATCCCATGGAAAAGCTGATCCCCAATCCGGTGCGACGCTCTCTCGTAGAGAATGAACTGGGCGAGCTTCCCATCGACTATTTCGACCACGTCGTTCCAGTACCCGAACACTGGGCCGAGCGTGTGAGGTGCTCATATCTTTGGTTTGGCCGTGGCCATTCTTCGGATGCTGAGCACGCCACCAGACGTGGGTGGCCGGTCCGACACCTTGCCGGCCGGGACATGACCATGGTCGTTCGTCCCAGGGATGTCGCCCAAGAGCTGTCGTGGGCGACAGCAGGCCTCGAAGGCTGACGGGCCGCCGGGCAGGTAACCGAGATCCTCGACAACGTCTTGGTACTGTTTGAGCGTGACGGAAATCCATTTGTACGGCGACCGCCACCGGAACCTCCACACCCCACTAGTCAACTCGAAGCCAGTATCGCGGCGACGACTTGGCTCGTCGATCGGGACCAGCGCAGGAACACCAGAGGCGCATTGCCCTAGGCCTGCGCTCCCGGGCGGAGCAGTCTGGGATGGTCCGGTAGTGCCTTGGCCATTCCGGCGGGAGTTCTGATGGCGGTTGCAGTTCAGATCGACGTACCAGGTGTCACCGTCGAACAGTACGACCTGGCCACAGAAATCGCCGGGTTCTTGCAGGGGGGTCCTCTCCCATCCGGCGGACTCTTTCACTGGGTTGCCAAGACGGACACGGGCATCCGGATGGTCAACGTGTGGGCCTCACGCGAGCTATTCGACAAGTTCGCCGAGACGCAAGGCGCCATCATCAAAGAGATCGGGGTGAATCCGGCATCCCTCGAGGTCCAGTTCTTCGATGTGCATAACTACCTCAGTGGTACTGGCTGGCGGGGCTGAGAGGGTGCTGTCCGACACGTCGCGAGCCCCTCAACCTTCCCTGGCCGAGGAGCAGAGCCAGCTCACCCGGTCGCGGATCCGACAGGCAGCCATGCAGGTGGTCGCCCACCACGGGTTCGAAGCCACCGTCCT
This sequence comes from uncultured Acidimicrobiales bacterium, assembly GCA_963838775.1. GTDB lineage: Bacteria > Actinomycetota > Acidimicrobiia > Acidimicrobiales > UBA8190 > Chersky-840. Next base: position 358,369 of record CAWISP010000026.1, on the reverse strand, counting down.
CGAGATTGCTGAGTTATCGGGCGTGAGCCCACGGACCATCTTCCGCCACTACAAGAGCCAGAGCGCCCTGATCGCTGCCACGTTGCAGGACATGTTCGAGGCGGGGAACCGGCCGATCGACGGCCTGCCGCTACCGAGTGACGACCTCGACGGCTGGCTGGAGGGGCTGACGCTGGCGCTGCACACGAGAGGCGTCCGGATCTTCGGCGAGGTGATCTGGGACCTGCTTCACGCCCCTGGGGCCGCCCTCCCTGCGATGATCTCGGAGATCATTGACGCCCAGGTCGATTTCCGACGCCACGCGATACAGTACTTCACCACGATCGCCTGGCAGGCCGCTGGAGGGAAGGGGCAGGCTCCCGACTCACTGGCATCGGCGTTCACCGTGCAACTGTCGCCGTTCACGACCAAGACGCTAATGGTCGAACGTGACCAAACCCCTGCCCAGGTAGCTGCGCTGAGCGCCGATGTCCTGAAGACTCTCCTCCAACGCGCCGTGGACGAGCAGAACCGGGCACAGCCCGATATCGCTGGCGCCGCGGGCGCAGCCGAGACCGAGAACTGAGCGGCCGCCGGAGGTCGAGGCCCATTGAGTCGGCGATCACGGCCCTACATGGGATATGTGCCGATGCCGGTAACCCGAACCTAAGGGCCGATAGCGCAGTATTCGCGGCTCTCCGTGATACCGCGCAGATCGAGGTCACAGCGTCCTCGTCGGGAGTTTACGCAACCCGGCAATGCCCATCGCTTCATCGGGACGGAATGTGCACCTCTCGGCGGCATTATCGAGCGCCCTGGGGGCGAGGTCCCAAACGACGAGGATGGCTCCCCTCATGTCCAGCTCGCCACCAGGAGCAGTACAGCGGTAGCGCTGAGCAAGGCCGGGCAGACCTTGAAGAAGATGACGGCGGTGCGGGCACCCGTCACAGCGGTCAGCGTTGCAATCGCGAAAAGCGCGGCGGCGGAGACCCGGTAGATCCAATCCACCAGGTTGGGCTGCGAGCCGCCCAGGACGGTGGTAACCACCACGATGGCGGCGATGAGCCACATGGTCATCGCCTCCGCGATCCACTCTTGGGTGATGACCAGCCGGTTGTCACGCGAGGTGTCGCTGTAGCCTGCGACGACCTTCGCCGTGGGAACGACATGCGCCACGCCCCACAGCGCCACGACCCCGGCTGCTACATAGGCAAGTACGGCACTCACACTGACAGCATCCAGCGTCAAGGGAGCTCTGACCAGGGCCGAATGTCTCCTCGCGGGTCAGCCGGTACTACCCCGGTTGGATCTCCAAACGATCGAGCAGGTCGTTCACCCTCCGGCCGATCTCGTCTCGGATGGGGCGGATCTGGGCGATCGACTTCCCCATGGGGTCGTCGAACTCCCAGTCCTCGTAGTGCTTTGCCGGGCAGAGTGGACAGGCGTCGACACACCGCATCCGTAGAGTGTTGTGCGGCCCGATGGTGCAACGAGCCCGACCGAATCAGCAGCCTCCTTTCATGGCTTATCTGGGAGGTCCCAACAGCAGCATTGTGGGTTCCCGCAACGTTCCAGAACCCGCCCGGCATCGACCAGGCACCCGCACTCAGCGCATCGCATCTCCATGTCCCGATTGTCCCACTGACCGGATGGCCTTGGCTCCGGCCTGGCGACCGCTCGTAACGTGCCGCGTGGGTGCGTATTGACCCCGGAGACAAACCGCCCGAAAACGTACTGGCTCATTCACCGAGGTCCTCGGCCGCCGAAGAGGCCGCATCGGCAGCAGCCGCGAGAAAGGCGCACAGCGCCTCACGGTGCTCGGTAGGAACGCCGTTGTCGTTCATGTTGTCATCGACGGCGAAACAATCGCTGACTCGCATCAGCGACCTACTGGCAACTCGACGTCAATCGTCATCACTACGACGACTTCGTTTGGATCTACCGGGCCCCGCTGCCTGAGAGCCAGAAAATTGCCGGCCTGGCCGCGTTCTACAACGAGAAGGTCGACCTCTACGTCGACGGTGTGCTGTAGGAGCGGGCGCGAACCAAGTTCAGTTAAGCGTTGTGTGACGCCTGAACCCGCCCAGCAACGCGCAGTCTGTATCGAAGGGGCCCCGAGCGCAGTGTGTCGATCTGGCAAGGCCCGCCCCTTCAGGGCACCCAGCCGGTACCGACGTCGCCGCGCGATTGCGGATGGCTGGCCCATCGGGGTCATCTCGAAGCCCCCCGGTAGCCGGCAGGGAGCGGTCTGACGCCAAGCCCTCATGCTCCGTCCGAGAGTGATATGGATCTAACGGGCACGAAAGGAGTCGAGGTGAGCCTTCAGGGAGCCGGGTCGGCGAAGCGGTGGGAGGCACCTTCAAGCGTCACGGAACCGATTGGCAGCGGGACTTGACTCTCCTGTAGGGGGAGGGAGCAAGCTCAGGTGCATGGATGTGTTGCTTCCTATCGGGGACTTCTCGCGGATGACCTATCTGAGCGTCAAGGCTCTGCGCCATTACCACGAGGTGGGATTGTTGGAGCCGGAGAAGATCGATCCTGTCACCGGGTACCGGTTCTACGACGCCTCACAGGTGACAACGGCGCAGGTCATCCGTCGGCTCCGCGACCTAGGCATGCCGCTTGAGGACGTCAGGACGGTCCTCGGGGCACCGGACGTGGCCTCGCGCAATGAGGTGATCGTGGCTCATCTGAGGAGGATGGAGTCCCAGCTTGAGCAGACACAGACGACGGTGGCGTCATTGCGGGCGCTTCTCGAGCGATCAACCATGCCGATCTCTGTCGAGTACCGGTCGATTCCCCGGACGCAAGTGTTGGCAATCTCGGAACCAGTGGCCATGGATGACCTCGAGAGTTGGTGGTTGGAGGCGTTCGAGGAACTCTATAGCGTGCTCACGACGTCGAACATTGAGCCGACTGGCCCGGCTGGTGCGTTGTATCCCAACGAGTTCTTCGAAATCGAACTGGGGGAGGTTGTGGCGTTCCTACCTGTTAGCGAGGAGCTCAAGCCGTCGGAGCGTTCGAGATTGGTTGACATCCCAGCCTCCGAGCTGGCCATAACGGTGCACGAAGGGTCGTTCAGTGAGCTCGACCGAACCTACGGTGCTCTTGGACGTTCGTAGCCGAGCGCGAGCTCGGCGTCGACGGGCCTATCCGGGAGTACTACCTGGTGGGCTCGGCCGACACGGAGGACGAGTCGCGGCATCGGACAGAAGTCTGTTGGCCGGTCTTTCATACGACACCAGGGAGTTGACGATGATCCCATCCTTGCACGCCTTAGATCCGATAGAGGAGACAATGTAGATGGCTTCGATCATGAAGGAGGTCGTAATCGACGCACACCCCGACGAAGTGTGGGCGGCTCTCCGAGACTTTGGCGCCCTGCACGAGCGTCTCGTACCTGGCTTCGTGGTGGACTGCCGTCTCGACGAACCCGGCGTCCGTACCGTGACGTTCTTCAACGGTGCAGAGGCTCGAGAGATTCTCATCGGTATTGATGACAACGCGTTTCGACTCGCCTACTCGGTCACCGACAGCCCTTTGGGTTTCACACACAGCAACGCATCGGCCCAGGTCTTTGCGGAGAGCGAGCGCCGTGCTCGCTTCGTCTGGATCACAGATCTGCTTCCTGACGAACTCGCCACGAGTACCGCTCAACTCATGGAGCGCGGGATTGGCGTCATCAAGAGGACACTGGAATCTCAGGCTGCTTCCTCGTTGGCGTCGAAAGCGTGAAGAGCATGAGCGAAGTCGAGCTCGCCGTGCTAACTCGCGATTTGTATCAATCTGGCTGTCGAGCCGGCTGAGCGTGTACGTGGTTCTCCGATAATTGGCGATCCCGGTCGAATTGTGTATTTCAGTGGCCCGGGCTGTACGTACCGTGTAAGGGCACCCCAGTTTGGTAGCGACCCGCCCGGTATCGGCGAGCCGGCCTGAACATTTCCGGGCGGTTCGACCTGGTTAGGCGTCGCTCCCGTCTACACTTACACCGGACGCCGCGGACGGTCCGACGGGATCTGTCGTGCGTCCGGTAGCAGGTGATCCCGCGCTGTCCGGCGTTTGGCACGCTGGGAGGATGTCCTAGTCACCGTGGATTCTCGGGTGAGCCTCGGTGGTCATGATAGGTGTTGGTTGTGACGCTCAGCTTGCTTCGGCGAGTTGGACGGCGCGGCGCTGGATCTCGTCGCTGATGGCGACCGCTAGTCGGTCGAGCTGTCGGTAGCCCTTGATCCGTCTGTATTGACCCTCGGCGGCCAGCATGCCGGCGGCGGCCCAGCGCAGTCGCATGTCGCCGGCCCGCCAGCGTTTCACGTTCCTCGCGTGGGCCTTGACGATGTCGATGGTGGACTCCATCGGGTTGGTCGTCCCCAGCGTCTTGGCGAGCATGCCGGTGACGCCCAGGCGGTTGATGGTGATCGTGTCGGTGAGCCCTTCGCGAAGCGAAGCGGCCGCGTCGGGATGGGTCCGCTCGATCTTGGAGGCCAGGTTGTGCAGGGCCCGCTCGGCTTCGCCGGCGTCGGCCATCGCCCAGGCGCGGTTGAGCTCGGCGCGCACCCAGGCGTGATGGCTCTCGGGCAACAGGTCGGTCAAATTTCGCGTCTTGTGGGCTCGGCACCTCTGGATCAGCGCGACGTCGCTCCACTTGTCGGCGATGGCGTGGTAGATGGCCTTGCCGCCGTCGATGACGAAGAGCACGCCGTGGCTCGGGTCGAAGCCGCGTTCTTCGAGGCCGTCGAGGAGCCGCTTGCACGCGGCCTTGTTCTCGGTGGTGCCGTGCACGACAGAGAGCGGCATCTTGTTGCCTTGGTCGTCGACACCGAGCGCTCCCACCAGGGTTTCGTCGCCGAAGCCGAACCCGTCGATGTAGACGACCAGCCAGCGGCGGTCGCCGAGGGGGCGCGAGCGGAACTCGGCCAGACGAGCCCGGGTGGCCTCGACGAAGCGGCGCGACACCGCCGACTTGGAGGTCGAAGACGAGGCCTCTTCGACCTCGGGGCCGACCGGCTCGAGGACGCTGCCGTAGGTGCGGGTGGACACGCCGGCGAGCATCGAGATCAGCGTGTGGCGCTCGAGCAGGTCACGCGAGGCTACCGCCGACCAGGTCTCGAGGCTGATCTCCCCGCTGCCGTCGCTGGCGCGCACCCGGGGCTTGTCGACGGCGACCATCCGCCCGCCGAGGGGCGCCTTGGCGGGCTCGCTGCCGTGGCGGCGCGCCCGCCGGGTCGGGTTGTGCTTGCCCTTCTCGCCGGCAACCTCGGTGACCTCAGCCGCCAGCAGCTGGCTGAAGACGTCGAGGCCGACGTTGACGGCCGCCGAGAGCAAGCCGTGGCGCATGTGGTTGGCGAAGACCTCCAGCTCGCCTTCGACCTTGTCGGCGAGCGTCTCGGGCAGCTCGGCGCCCTCGAAGTCGATCAGCCCGAGGCCGGGCACCAGGCGCAGGTTCGCGCCAGAGGCTTTCTTCGTGTGTGATGCTGACATGGTTGGTGGTTCCTCCGTTTCGGTTCGGTGGGTGAACACTCCGAGCCTGCCTCACGGCAGGACCCGGAGCGGAGGACCACCCTCAAAATCCACGACGGTCGGGACAACCTCCACGCTGGCCCTCTCGGGCGACCCAGACCCGGCAGTTGCGAGCAGGACCGGTTACCGCACGTACTGGGCTCCGAGTGATCCCGAGCGGCTCTGGAGTCGTCGACAGGCGGGCGGGGTGGACGCCTCGGCAGACTCTCGGCGTGCAAGGATGCCTGAGGCACGAGCGGCCAAGGATCGTAGGTCGGTCCAGGGAGGCGTTGTAATCGAGCCGCCCGAGACCCAGTACACGGAAGTAGCGAATGATACCTACCTCGCGTACCAAGTCGTCGGCGATGGGCCAGTTGATCTCTTGTTCTTCGCCGAAGGCGGCAGTCATGTCGAACTTGGATGGGAGTTCGGACCCCTGGCCCGGGTATTCGAACGCGTTGCTTCATTCAGCCGGGTAGTCCGGTTTGACCGCACTGGGTAACGGTCAGTCCGATCCTCTCGCCCTGCTGGATCAGCCGACACTCGAACCACGACGATGGCGCGCTATTGCCGCTCCGCCGACGACGTGCCCGACGGGATGGCCATCCCGTACTGGTCGTGGGACGGACTCAGCAGCAGTCTGATCCGCCCGAGACGGATCAGCCACTCGGCTGCGGGGTCGCTCAGAGCGAGTCGTGAGAGTTGGGCACGGACGACGTCTGCCACGTGACCCCCACGCACATCTCGTCTGATGATCCGTCGCCGAACGTGACGAAGTGCGGCGGCGCCTTGCGGAGGATAGGCAACTCCTGCGCCAGCATGGGGTTGTAGGTGCAGTTGATCTGTATCCGGTCGCCGCGACTCACGGGGATAGGCGCCAAGTTGTACGCCTTCTGGTAGTCGAAGTTGTAGTTCGGGACGTTGAGGATGGTCTTGGCCTGCGGCGTCCCCGGATTGAGCACCATCGTGAACCCGACCCCCAACAGGTGCATGTGGGGCTGGATCCTGACGATGTAGCCGTCCGATCCGATCCGCCACGTGCATGTGGCGGTGTCACCGGGCGGCGGGTTGTCTGGGTTTTCACCACATGCCTGGTCGATGAGTTTGGTCATCTCCACGCCGCCGGAGCCGAAGCGTTGGTCCAGGTAGTTGAGCGACCCCTGGTAGCTGCAATACGGCCCGGTAACGCCGGCCGGGCACGGGATGTTCGGCGGGGCCAATAGGTATTGGGACTGCATCGGCAGCAGCGGCGTGGACACCGGCACGGTGTGGAGCATGAGCCCGTTCGTGACCGGCTTGTCGCCTACCAGCAGGTTGTAGTGCACCTGCTCGATGACCAGGCTCCCCTTGGGAAGCGAGATCCCCGTGCCCTTGGGGAGCACGTCGGCGCCGTGTCCCGGCGCCCACACGCTCAGGAAGGGAGTGCTCAAGAAGGCGGCGAGCGACGCGCCGGGCAGCGACGGCGCGCCAAAGCACGTCCACCCCTTGCCACCGGTGGCGGCGTTGGCCGCGACGGCCTGGGCCGTCATGGACGGGGGCACCAGGGAGAGCACGGCGTGGTGGACCTCGGGACTGCCCGGGCGGAACTGGCTCGAGATGACGTACGAGTTCTTCGTGATGTGCGGGTTGACCAAACTGCAGTGATAGTCGTCAGTCGCCCCCACGGCCGCCTGGGGCGTGTACCTGGGCGAGGCCACTGACACCGTCGAGATAAGCGAGTTCGTCGCGGTGTTGACCTTGCCCGACCCCGACGTGGTCGCCATCGCCACCGCGCCCAGCGCGCCGGCGACGACCACAGCGCAGATGGCCACGATGACGGCGCGCGGCCGGTGCATGGCGCTGGCGAGGCCGCGTCGCTTGGGCGCGACGGGCCCTCCCCGCGCCCCTTCGGTCACCCTGTCCGCGCTGTCGGCAGGCTCGGTGTCGGCGTGCTCGATGAGATCGGTCATGGTCCCCCGTCCCCGTCGTCGGTCCACTGATGCGCCGGGCCCCCCTGCCCAGGCAGTCGAGTTGTGGCTGGCCCGAAGGCTAACCCACCTCGCGCCCGAATGCCGTGGTAACAAGGCGGCACGGCAGAGGTGGGCGGTCCGCTTTACCACGCATCAGTCATGATGTGGCGTGGCTCCTGGTGACTTTCCTATCGACGAGCGGATCAGGGAGCTGGTCGACCGCTGGTGCGAGCGTCGGGACCTTGTGGCGCTCAGACTGATCCTCTCAGGCTGGCCGAGGGTGTCTGGCTTGACCGAGGAGTGGGCGCAAGTGATGGAAGCTCTCCGCTCTCTCCGTGCCAGTCGGCACCTCCCGGGGGATGAGCAAGAGATGGTGGAGCACCTGGTCATAGAGGTCGAAGGCGTCCTGTATCGCCAATGAGGGTTGACGACCTGGAAGAGATCCTCGTTGGCGGCACTTTGACAGCGAGGACGTCGCCTGCACCTACTTTCTGAAGCGCATCTTCGAGCTTTGGAGGCGCCACTAAGCCGATCTCCCGGCGGGCCCGATGGTCGCACTGTTGGCAGGATAAGAAGGACGGTATTCGGGGATCCCGGTAACACCTGGTAGCCATCTCTGGCATGAGCACTGCGTCGGGGTCGGGTAACCAGGCCGGAGGCAACCCGCGCAGTATTCGCGGCGCTAAGCGATTGCGCGTGGGTCAGTTCGGAGGCGAGTCCGTCACCTTCGGTCTGACTCGGCACTGGCAGGCGGAGCGTCGCCCGCCCGACTCCGGGTGATCCCGCCTGGAGCAGCCACGCACGGGACGCGGCGGAGAGGCGGACCCGGTTCCGGCAGTTGACCGCACCTTCTTGGTGCGCGCGACAGATAACACCGTGATGCCGCCGTCCCGAGGACGTGCGACACGACCCGCCGATATGTATCTGGGCAGCTGGCTCGATCTGTCGGATTCTCGTCAGGAGCTGTTGGTGTCGACGTACGTGGATGCTCCGGGAGCGTCTCCGGTCGGGTCCCCGCCAGGGTCGCGAGAACTGATGGTTGGGTAGACCTGGTCCATTGCCAAGCACCTCGACTTCATGTGCAAGACCTTTGCCCCTAGCAATCCGCTTGTCCCGGGCGCACACTCAGAGCGTGAGCGCGTGGGTTCGTTCGGCGACCGTTGGCGTCATCGTCGTGGCACTAGTCGTGCTTGGGGGCTGTGGCGCGAGTACCCACACGACCGGTCGACCCTCAGCTACGACCTTACGACCGTCGCCTCCCACCACCTCTCTGATCGCCCCATCGACCACGACCACGACAAAGAGTGCGACCCCTACTTCGGCGGGCTCAGTAGCCTGCTCAGCGGGCATGTACGGCACCACCTACAACCAGCCCTCGGGCTCCGAGTCGGCCACCGACGCGACCGCCACCGTCACCGTCTCATGGACCTCCAGAGGGCCTGCGCCGGGGAACTCTTACGTGCGTGGGGCCACGATCGACCTCAAAGATGGGGGCCGGACCCTGCTCGATGACACCTTGAGCGCCCCCTCTCCTGTGAACGACTCCCAGCAGAGCGAGTTCTCCGACGGCTGGGAAGCCGTTGTCCCCGTGTGCGTTGAGATCCCCTCGTCGGGCCTGCCAATCGTGTACGTCACCGGCTACGCGGGTGCGATGACGTGCTGCACGGTAGAGCGGGTGTACTACTCGCTCGAAAATGGTAGCTACGCAGCGGCGGTGGATCGCGATATGGGTGGGACGGCAACGGTGGAGAAGGTCGGAGATGACGTCGTCATCGAAGGAGCCAATCGTGACTTCTCAGGCCGTTTCGACTGTGTGGCGTGTTCGGGTGAACCAATCCAGATTCTCGAGTTCGAATCTGACCAATACGTGGACGTTACGAAGCAGTTCCCGGCTCAGATCTCGAGCGACGCTCAGAAGTGGTGGAACCTATATGAGAGTCATCCCGATGACCCTCTCGGCGTGCTGTCCGCCTGGGCAGCCGATGAGTGCGAGGTCGGGCAACAGTCCGAGGCATTCTCCACCCTCGACCAGATGGCGGCGGCTGGAACCTTGAGCCCGCCGCCAGGATCTCCCCCTACTACTTACTCCTTCGGCCTGACAGGGAGCTCGTACGTCCAGGCGCTCCAGGGCTTCCTCCGGCAAGAGGCTTACTGCTGATAAGCGCTGGCATTTGACGACGAACAAACGATCTTCGACTGATTGCTAATCAGGGTTGGTGGCTCGTGGGCGCTCGCGATCGTAAGCGGCTGTCCGAAAGCGTCATGAGAAGGCAGCGCATACGCGCTGAAGTCAGGCGGGTTGTTAACCGGGAACCGATCAGGGCCTGGGCATCCGGTACTCGGGGATCGAGTGCGGTTACCTGCCACCCCGGATCGCAGGGGATACCGTGCATTACCCGGAGCCGCACTAGAGGCGCCGAGTCCGGGTGATTCCGACCGGGCCGAGGCAACCAATCTCGATCGGGTCGATGGAACCGTGAGGACACGTCCAGCATGCAATGCCCTTGACGACGACCGGGTCAAGCGGGTGGTTGGGGTGGAGAGGACAAGGTGGAAACGCCATTCCCCAGTGGTCGTTGTCCTCGATGATGGCTTCCTGAACGCTCTCGGCCGCGCTCACGACAATGTCCGGCCAGGTCATGTCGCTATGCCATGAGAACCCCAATCCGGTCCCGTCCGGTCTCCACAGGAACCCCGGCACCCTTGTGACATCAGGGGCGATTGTTGCCAGGAACAACTCGGTGTCGTGATCAGGGTCGTACATGATGAAACGCTCACCGAGAACAGCATCAGCATCGCGTAAGGCGCGAGCAACGGCGACAGGGAACAACTCCTGAAGATCTTGGTGGGAGGGGATTCCCCAAGGGTAGTTGGCGCTGTTTGCCTGGCCCGATAGGCCACCGTGGCGGGGATCCCGTGCGTGTTACGTATCCATCTGGCCTGGGCGCAACGTGCCGAACCCGGTCACCCCAGAGCCGAGGGCTTACCGCCCATAATCCCGAACCGCGCCGATACCGACCGGCATCATTGGTCCCGCCTGACGGGACGCCGAAAACGTGCTGCGCTCACCCGCCGGTGGATACGTCAGTTGTATGGAAGGTCACCGGGCTGAACGTTTTGGTGGTCCGGTTCAGGCTGCTCAACGAACTGAACCGCGGCGACCGAGGGTCGCCCTTCGAGAAGGCAGCGCGCCACTCGGTGCATCCCATCCATAACCTGGCCTTCGGTGCCGAGGATCACTGGATAGGAAAGATCAGCCTCGTTCACTAACTCCATGTGGCGCACGAGGATTCGCACCGTCGAGGGCGAGCCGTCCGCACCAAACCAGTGGACCGTGTCGAGTTCGCGAATCGACGTAAGGGGAACCTCTTCCACCGGGAGATTGGCCGAGAGCCCAATCAGGTGGTCGACATCCCATGCGTCGAAGCCATTGTCATTTGGCCGGAAGTAGTACTGCTTTCTCACGTAGTCCATTATGCCGGTGACCTGACCCCGCCTCGTTCCGATGATCCGGTTTGTGTCCATGAGTCGTCTCCCCCGCGATGACGGGCTGACGTACCGCGCACCCTGTTGTGAGGGGGCGAACTAACCGGCATGTGCGAGCGGTCCGAGGCCATGAAAGGGACATCCGGTAACGGGTGACCGGTCGGCTGGGGTGATCGCCCGCCCTGTTGAGCGGCCCGCCATCCGGGAAACCCGACCGGTTAGCTGGGAGCAAGCACGAGGCCTGATCCGTGAGCCAGACTGACGTCCGTGAAGCGGCCCGAGACGAAGTACGTCGCCGTGGGCGACTCTGAGGTGGCTTATCAAGTCGTCGGGAACGGCCCTCACGACGTCCTTTGGATGTATCCCCTTGGCAGTCACGTTGATCTCTTCTGGCAGATACCGTCCTACGCTGAGACCCTCGATCGGCTTTGTACATTCGGCCGGGTGATCGTCCTTGATCGCAGGGGTTTAGGAGCGTCGGGTCCAGCGCCCGATGGGACCATTCCAAGCTGGGAAGTGTTTACCGAGGATATTGGCGCTGTTTTGGATGCCTCCCAATCAACACGGGCAGCGATCGTCTCCAATCGCGAGACGGGCCAGATCGCCATGCTCTACGCCGGGATGCATCCTGAACGAGTCTCGGCGCTCGTTCTTCTCAACACCACTGCTCGATACCTAGCGGCTGACGATTATCCCATCGGAGAGTCCTCAGCAACCGTTGATGCCTTGGTCGAACTGATGCGCACAGCATGGGGCACCGAAGACTTTGCTCGCATCATGGTTCCGAGTGTCGGAGACGACGAAGAAACGCTTCGTGTGATGGCGATGACACAAAGGGCGTCAGCGACACCCAAGCAGGCGGCTGCTCTTTACGACTACTTCTTGCGACATGGCGATGTTCGCCAGGTTTTGCAAAGCATTCAGGTTCCCACCTTGGTTCTCCATGTCCAGAACCTTCCATTTCTACCAATCGCTCACGGGCGGTACATCGCGGAACACATCCGAGGGGCCGAGTTCATCGAACTGCCAGGCGCTGATTTAGGCGGCGGAATTCCGGCAGCTGGAATCGCTGAGATCGCCGAGTTCCTAACGGGCGAGCGATCTCTTGGCGAGATCGACCGCATTCTTACTACCGTGCTATTCACCGATATCGTCGGCTCCACGACCCGGGCGGCTTCCCTCGGGGATCAACGTTGGCGCTCGCTCCTCGACGCTCATGACCGCGCTATACGGGAACAACTTCGGCGCTTTCGTGGGAATGAGATCAACACCACTGGGGACGGGTTCGTGGCCTCCTTCGACGGTCCGGCTCGGGCGATCCGCTGTGCCCAGGAAATCTCCGAGGCCACAGAAGAGCTCGGGATCGAACTGCGGGTGGGGTTGCACACCGGCGAATGCGAGGTCCGGGGCGAAGACCTCGGGGGGTTGGCGGTCCATATCGCCGCCCGGGTGGGGGCGCTCGCCAGTCCGGGTGAGGTGCTCGTCTCCGGAACGGTCAAGGACCTCGTCGTCGGGTCGGGGATCGAATTCGGCCAGCGGGGCGAGCACGAACTGAAAGGGGTGCCCGGGTCTTGGAAGCTGTTCGCAGTCAAGACCTGACTCCCGCTCTCAATGTTCTGATGCCGATCGGCCCGCGGGTCGCGCTGGCGATTGGGCTAGGGCGCGCAGTATTCGGGGATCCCGTGCCCATCATGTATCCATCTGGCCCGGGCGGGACGCGCACATCTTTCGTACCCCGGCCCGGAGCTGACCAGAGCTGGAGCCGCGGCCCGGAGGATTATCGGTCGCCCAGGCCCTGGTGGGGCCTCAACCCGGCCCGAGCACCACCGGCAGTTGCGCGCACCTCTCCGATGCTCGCGACAGATAGCACCCTGCTTCCACCGTCCCGAACGATGTGCCTGTTCTGTCGTGCCCCGAACGGCATTAATGCCCACAGACCCGGCGCGCGAAGGGGGAGATGTAAGTAGGGTGCTGTTCGCAGCACGCGAAACACGAACCCGAGGGGAGCGAAGATGTCGGTATTGGTGAGGTTGTCTGCTTCAGGAATGACGACGGACATGTACGACAAAGTGTCAGAGCAGCTAACGCCCCGCGTTCTGTCCGCGCCGGGATTCGTCGCCCACGTGGCCTTCGTGGGAGACGGCGTGTTTCACGTATCTGAGGTATGGGAGAGCCGGGACGACTTCCAGAACTGGTTCGACAACAATGTGAAGCCGAATGTCCCCGGTGTCGAGATCGACGTGGTGAGGGAAGTTCACAACGTCATAATCAAGAAGTAACGAGAGACACCCATCCGCTGGGTGCTTCACTCGCCCAGCTCACTGGTCCCTGCCCACGTCGGCGGCCACCTACCACGACGTGTGCGTAGTCGTTTCTGCTGCAGTCGCCGACGAGGTCTTGTTTGCTGACTGACAACTCGATCCGGACCGTAACTGGAGTGCCGTTCCCGGTCGAGGTCATGCTCAGCGTCGGGACGGGCTCAGATAGCGCATAGTCGGGGAACCCGATCGGCCTCCAATCCAGTTCGGAGTTCACGGACGTCACCTCGGAGTCCAGCCCTCGGTCGAGGATCACGCGCACACATTGACGACGTCGCTTATCCCGAACGGGTCGGCCAGACCGCCGCAGAGGTAGATGATGGCGCTCGAGCCGCCAGAACACATCCTGGTCAGGGTGATACCGCTCACCACCAGGCCGGTCATGCAGGCCTCTTTGAGGCGCCGTGGTCCCGGGCGTGCCGGGCAGTCTCGCCCCCTATGACTTCAAGTGGGCGTCGAAGAACGCGAGGATGCGCCGCCGCGCATCTCGGGCAGATCCCTCGTGGTAGCCCGATCCTGGCGACAGTATTCCGAAGACCGGTTCCAAGACGGAGAACGGGAATGGATTCTTGTCTCCAGCTCCTTCGTGGTCGTTGAGAAAGGAGTGTCCGGCCTCGGGGTACTCCTTGACATCGTGTTCAACCCCAGCTGCCGTCAATGCCCGGTCGAGGCGATCGGCGGCCCCTCGCAGTGTGCGGTCCTTGCCGCCGTAGCTTCCGACAATCGGGCAAGCCTGTCTCAGGAAGCCGGCCGTGTAGGCATCCTTTGGAGCGGTGCCGTAGTTGACGCTCGACACCGTGAACCCGCGATCGGCGGCGAGCAGCAATGCGAACCCCCCTCCCATGCAGTAGCCGATCACGCCGATCTTGCCCGTGCAGTCATCGCGGCTCTCCAGCCAGACGCGCGCCGCCTCGATGTCGTCGAACGACCGTCCCCGTCCGGCGCGCACGTCGCGCATGACCGAGATCATGCAGGCCACATTCCCTCTCCCAGAGAAGAGGTCGGGTGCTACGGCGAGGTACCCTTCGCCTGCAAGCCAGTCAACCTGGTTCCGTAGGTCCTCGCTCATCCCCATGGCGTCGTGGATGACGACGACACCTGGCCAGGGCCCCTCGCCCGCAGGCGTCGCCAGGTAGGACGGCAGCTCACCAGGGGTGGGGATCATCACCTCGGCCATCACGTCTCCGTGGAGGTGGGCGGTCGTCTCGAACCGTCCCCATTGGTGACGCCGTTCGATACAACGCGTGCTGCCAGCCGTTTGCCCCATTCTTGGGCTCGGGCCTCCTCGCCCGGTTCGAGGTGATTCTTCAAGGTGACGAAGAAGCTCTCGGGCTTGATCACCATCTCGAACCCGTGCTTCCGAAGCTCTCGGCTGATTGGCCTCGACGCCCTCCCTCTGAGAACTGCTGGACCCTTGAAGCGGGTGTCGAAGGCAGCAACCTTTGTGTGGCCATGGCCCAGCGACCTGAGCCAGTCACGAACACCTGGGTCTTGGGTGTCGCGATCGAGCACCAGATCGTTCTTGGGCTTTTGCGCAGTGGCGGCCGCCCACCTGCGGGTACGGGTGCGACTCATGCCGTGAAAATGGGTGGGACCGCCCACCACGAGCAGGTCGGCGTCGCCCAACCGCTCGCGGCTCGCCTCAACCACCGGGACCACGACCACGTTGTCCACCGGCTCAATGCCCCTGCCAATGGCATTGGCGATCGTATGCGTGTTGCCAAACATCGACTCGTAGACGATCACCGCCCGCATGGCCACACCCCCTGTGCTCGCCGACCGCCTGAAACGGCCTCACGCCGAGGACGCTAGCTCTGCTCGCCCCTCTCATTCTTGTGATCACCGAACGACATCCACTGGGTACAACCCCCGGTGAGTCTGCTCGGCGAGTGCCCTTCCGACCTGGACCCAACGGGAAGCGCCGGTCCGGTCAGTCAGGACCTCGGTGCGTTGCGCACGACTCCCGGGGCAATCCCGAGCGGTCTGGCCCTGAGGAACAAATCGCGCTCCTGCGGACAATATAAGGTGTGAGGCCGACAAAGACGACCAGCGCCACTTCTGCTGGTGAGCCGTCAGAGGCCATCGTCTTTGGCCAGCTCTTCGGTCGTCACGCTCAGGGGTGTACAAAGGATCATGGCTGATGACATGAAAGGAAGCGAGGCGCGTCAGGACTCGGTCGTCGATCCTGTCCTCACAAAGGTGCCGGAGACAGCGGAACCCCGAGACCTGCCAGGAACACGGAGGGATCATCCACCTTTCGACGCTTCCTATCAGGAGGGTACGCCGCCGTGGGACATCGGCCGACCCCAACCCGCTTTCGTGCGTCTGGTCGACGCTGGTGAGGTCCGCGGCCGAGTGCTCGACGTCGGTTGCGGAACTGGCGAGCACGCCCTCTTGGCTGCAGGCAGAGGACTCCAGGCGATCGGGATCGATGCTGCCCCAACCGCCATCCGTCTGGCCCGGGAGAAGGCGGCGCGACGCTCCCTTGATGCTCGTTTCGAAGTGTGGGATGCACTCGACCTGCCTGCCTTTGGCGCGCAGTTCGACACCGTGCTCGACTGTGGGCTTTTCCACGTCTTCGACGACGATGACCGGGCGCGATTCGTAACCAGCCTCAGTGCCGTTGTCGTGCCGAGCGGCCGCTACTTTCTACTCTGCTTCAGCGATAAGCAACCGGGCGACTGGGGCCCGAGACGCGTTCGCCAAGACGAGCTCGAGGACTGTTTTGCGGTTGGATGGCGGATCGACTCCATCGACGACACTGTGCTGGAGATCACCTTGGGTCCCGAGGGCGCCCGCTCTTGGTTAGCCGCTCTCACCAGGGTTGAATAGCGCAACGTGCCGATCCATCCCGCCTCGCTTCGGAGGCAACCCGCGTAGTATTCGCGGCGCTGAGTGATTGCGGATGGCCTGCTTCCCGACCCGCCTTCTGCTACGCGCACTCACGTCGGCACTAGTTCCTCGTCCGCGGCGGTCACGGGCCCGCGGCGATAGCGGGCTTGAGTTCACAGTCGACGCAACAGCCTCGGCGAGCTTCTCAGATGGGGACATACCCCCGAGAGCCCGTCGAGGACGTTCGTCGAGTTCTCGGCGTCCCACGAGCGGCTTCAACACTCAAACGTTCGACAAATCCTGGAGGCGGCACATCGGGGCGGCCGACCCGCCAAGCGGCGAGAAGGGCCGCCGGATGCCAAGGTTGTGGATCGGTTACGCTCTGTGACCTCCTCCTGAGAGCAATCGTCATCGAAAGGAGATGTCACGAGATGCCTGCTCGGATCGCCAAGGGTCGGCAGTGGCGGATCGGGGCGTTTGTCCTTGCAGGCATCGCTGCAGCGTCCCTTCTGGCCGCCTGTTCGTCATCGCCGACAGCCCACTCAGCCCAGCTGATCGACAATGCCGCCGTGACCACGCTGTCGATGACATCGCCCACCCCCTATACGCCACACGCTCAGAACGGGGGTACCGACGACTACCACTGCACGCTCCTGAACCCCCATGTGCAGCAGAATTCGTTCATCGTCGCCAGTCAGTTCTTTCCCGGGAAGGGGCCATCGACGGTCGAGGTTCACCATGCGATCCTCTTCTTGGTTCCGCCCGCTCTGGTGAGTGCGGCCGAGACGGCCAACAACGGGGGCACGGGCTGGACCTGCTTCGGCGAGCCACCGGTTCTCGGACGCGGCCTAGGCCAGTTCCTCGACATGCCGTGGCTCAGCGCGTGGGCACCCGGACATGGCAAGGACATCCTGCCGCTCACCACCGGTACACCGCTGGCCAAGGGCAGCTTGATCATCATGCAGGTCCACTACAACCTGCTCGTAGGCGACAAACCCGTAAGTCCGAGCGTGCAGCTCGAGACAGTGCCCGCGTCCGTCAAGCTGCGACCGACCACGATCCAACCCGTCGTGGCCGTCCCCAACATCCCCTGCCCAGCCGGGATTTCGGGTCCGCTGTGTAACCGAGCGAATGAGATCTCGAATCTCGACCAACGTTTTGGCTACTACATGGGAGCCTTCGATGAGGGCATGGAGACGGTCTGCGGTGAAAACCCCGCGAACCCGCCCGTGGGGGACTCGACTTCCTGTACCTGGCAGATCGGTCAGGCTGGCTACATCGTGCGGGATATGGCACACATGCATCTCACTGGTGTATCAGAGAGGCTCACCCTGAACCCGGGTACGTCCCAGGCACAGACGATTATGAATGTCCCTGACTACAATTTTCACTATCAGCGCGCCTACAACCTGAAGAACTGGGTCAAGGTGACCGCTGGCGAGTCCGTGCAGGTGAGCTGCACATATAACCCGACTCTCGCCCAGACCCTGCCGGCGCTGCGTCAGTTGCCCCCCCACTTCATTACGTGGGGTGACGGCTCGTCCGACGAGATGTGTCTCGGCCTCGTCTGGGAGGTTCCGCTCAATCCGAATGCCACCGTGGACTGGGCACATCCGGCTGGTGGGCTCAACATCCGGGACTGAACGAGTTAATCCCACAGGGCTGGACTGGGTGAGCAGGTTGGAGCCTTTCTCTAAGCGTGTCTATCGCGGATACCGAGCCCTCCTCGCGCTCCGAGCAGAACCCGCCACATCGGCTCGTCGTCAGGTGTCGCCGACC
Organism: uncultured Acidimicrobiales bacterium; assembly: GCA_963838775.1. GTDB lineage: Bacteria > Actinomycetota > Acidimicrobiia > Acidimicrobiales > UBA8190 > Chersky-840. The sequence goes on along the minus strand of CAWISP010000026.1, from coordinate 340,530 downwards.
TATTCGAGGCAGTCGGGCTGCTCGGCCACGATCCAGTCGAACAGCGGTTGGGCACTGAACCATCCCGCCATCGACGAGCCAATCTGGGAATGGACATGCCGGGCCGTCTCATCCAGGATCGGCTTCGGGTCCCCGGCAGCCATCGCCAGCAGCTCCGCTTGACAGGTGCGCTCCATCGTCACGAACCAAAATACCGCTTCATCTACGGATTGACCGACCGTGATGAGGCCGTGGTTCACCAGCACCGCCGCCTTGTGCTCACCAACCGCTGCCGCGATGCGTTTCCCTTCCTCAACGTCGTTGGCGACGCCGCCGTACTCGCCGTACAGGCCGTGATCCTCAAAGAAGATGCAGGCATCTTGGGTCAGTGGCCGTAACCGACGGTGCAGGGCGGCGAACGCTTTGCCATGCAGCGAATGCGAATGCGCCGCAGCCACGACATCGGGCCTGGCAGCGTGGACCTGTGAGTGAATTGCAAACGCCGCCGCGTTGACCTGCCAGGTGCCCTCCACCACCTGGCCATTGTGGTCCACCAAGATCAGATCTCGTGCCCGAATCTGCTTGAAGCTCATCCCGAACGGATTCACCCAGAATTGATCGGCGTGTTCTGGGTCGCGAGCAGTGATGTGACCAGCGACGCCTTCATCGAATCCGAATCGTCCGAAAATCCGAAACGCGGCCGCTAAGCGCTGCTTGCGGTGCTGGCGCTCTTCTGCGACGGAGCGTTCCACGAACGGGACATGGGGTTGACGATCAGACATGGGCGGCCTTTCTGACCAGGCGATCCCACCAGTATGGCCTTTCCGATGCTTGGGTTCCGGAAGGCGGGTGGGACACACTCATCACCCGGGCTGGCGGCTTGCCTGTGCGCAGCTCTGGGTGGAGTCACGGGCCAGAAGTACACCGAAGCCCGACCGGCCACCGCCTTGTATGTGCCGTCCCGGTCGAGATCAGGCTTATGGTCGAGCCGCCCTCAGACAGCGCAGATTCGGGGGTACCGGTGACCCCTATCCCAGCCTGGCCGCCGCGAGCGCGTCCCATGGAGCGGCCCGTCGCTCGGGGGTCATCCGCTCATAATTCGCGAGGTTGCGCAATCTCGGGTGGCGGGTCAGACCGCACCCATCGGTAGAGTAGCCCGCAGCACTCATCGACCTCCATCCCAATCCGGGTATCGTCGGCGTCCCCGTTCGGGCCCATCGAGCCCCGTTAGTTTCTAAGTTGCTGTTTCTTGATCGAAAGCGCCGATGACTAGCAACCACGCCGCTGTAATCATATAACAAGTGTTGGTTACAATAGCTACCGCTGCAATATAAAGACCGGGCAGGTACCCAACAAGAAATAGTGCCGCACCGATCATCTCGGCCAAGTGTGTGAGGCTTCCACCAACGATGCGAGAGAGTCTTAGACCATTGCTCATCCTAATGGCTTTAGTGTAGCCCCTGACAAAAATGGCAGCCGAAATACCGGAGACTACTAACAGTTCTGCGCCTATTGACTGATGGTTTTGAGCTCCCATGAGTACAAGCGCACAGCGCATGAAAACCAGTGCCTGTCAGCCTGTAAGTGTGTTTATGGCTCGATAACGATGTGTCGCGTCGATAGCGATTCCTTTGAGGTTGAGTGACATCGCCACAAAAACTAAGCCGGTGAGCGTGACTGCGCCTGTTCCGACCAGAAGAAAAAAATCAGTCCACTGCGCAGGCCTAAAGATATCGGCTGCAATCATGACCTAATTGTAACAAGATGCTAATGGAATGGAGTATCAGGCATCTCAAACCGAGACCTGCACTTTGAAGCGCAAGGTCTCGTGACCGACCACTGGTATACCCCGTGCCGTCATTGATGGCCAGGTGGCGCCCACATCAATGTGTGGCGTATTCACTTGAGGTAACGCTGCGCCCCGTACGACCTTGGGACCATTCGGGATTCAGGCTGAGATGCAATGCTTGCCAGGAGAAGATCGCCGACCCATCTCCCTTTTGGCGAGGCCGATCTGTTGGAAAAGAACGGATTGGAATGTGGTTCGCTTTGTGTAGTGCAAGAATGAAGGTGCGGCTATTGCTCGCCAGCAAGGCTATCTGTGGGAAGCCCCTCCGCCTCCTGAGTGGCACAGCCACTAGGCCCACGAATCGCCCATAATCGGGATACCGCCCTATTTGTGTATCGATGCGGGCCCATCCGCAACGTGCCGATCCATGTCGCCTCGGCCCTCGGGCAACCCGAGCTGTATTCGCGCGCCCTTGGGCTCAAGCGGTGACCGCGACATCTCCCGACGTGGAGGTGTCAGATGGAAACCCGAGGACGGAAGCGCCGCTCTAGTCAGTCGGACCTCGACGCGGCGGTCGAGGCGGTGCTCGCCGGAGCGAGCTATAGGAGTGCCGAGGCGCTGACCGGGGTTCCTCATTCGACGGTGAGGGGTTACGTGCGGCGGTGGGGCTTCGTGCGGCGGCGCGTTCCCCGGGGCGGACCCAAGCGGGTTGTCGACGGGGTGAAGGTATCCACCTTCAGGACGGGCCTGGGCGACGAGCGTTGGGCCATGACACGCGAACGCAAACGGCGCCCCGGCTCGCTGAGCGCCTCTGAGCGCGAGGAGATCAGGGTCGGCATCGAGGTTGGAGCCTCCGACGAAGCCATCGGCTCCCGCATCGGCCGGCACCGCTCGACTGTCTGGCGTGAGATCGCGGCCAACGGTGGGCGTGGGCGCTACCGGGGCGCAGAGGCCGAAGAACGAGCGGCACGAGTTGCTCGTCGGCCCAAGGACCCCTGGACCGAGGAGCGCGCCTGGCTGTGGGAGGAGGTCCAGGGACTGTTGCGTACCAAGAAGTGGTCGCCCGAGCAGATCGCCCACCGCTTGCGCAAGGAACACCCCGACCAGCCAGAGTGGTGGGTGTCACACGAGGCCATCTACCAGGCGGTGTTCATCCAGGCCAAAGGCGAGCTGCGCAAGGAGCTCGCCGCGTGCCTGCGCTCGGGCCGGGCTCGGCGTCGTCCTCGCTCTCGAGCCTCCTTTGGACGTGCGTCAATCCTCGGGATGGTCAACATCTCCGAACGCCCCCCCGAGGTCGAGGACCGGGCCGTGCCCGGCCACTGGGAGGGTGACTTGATCATTGGGGAGAGCGGCGCCAGCGCCGTCGCCACGTTGGTGGAGCGCACCACCCGCATGGGCATGCTGATCAAGCTCGACAACCGCACCGCCGAGCACGTCGCCTCGGCCGTGGCGGACAACATCGTGGACCTACCCGACCACCTGGCCAAGTCCCTCACCTGGGATCAGGGGATCGAGATGGCGACGCACGCCGCGTTCAAGGTTGCCACCGGGGTCCCGGTCTACTTCTGCGACCCCCATTCGCCATGGCAGCATTCGCCATGGCAGCGCGGGAGCAACGAGAACTGGAACGGCCTCGTCCGTCAGTTCCTGCCCAAGGGCACTGACCTGTCGGTCCACTCCCAGGAAGACCTCGACGCCATCGCCGCCTTGCTCAACGAGCGTCCGCGCAAGACCCTGGCATGGGAGACTCCAGCGGAACGATTCAACCGACTTGTCGCGGCCACTGCTTGAATCCGCCCCCGGAGCGATTGCGGATGGGTGGGTCTGTCAAGGCCTCCTCAGAGGTCGCACTGCACCCGGCATGTTCAGGAGGTCTTGGCGAGCAGGCGGGGCGACCGGGACGGGTGATATGCGCCCCTTGGCCGGCAGTGCCCAGCCCCGTTTGGGCTGCCGGAGCTGTACTGCTACCGACCGTCCCCGGACTTCCCCCGCACTGGTGACCCGAAGCGGATGACGTTGCCGTCTGGGTCGATAACAGCTCCCTCGTGCTGACCCCATTCGGTGTCTTCGGGCGAATGGACTTCCAAGCCTGCGGAGCGCCATGCTGCCGCTAGCGTGTCTGCGTCCTCAACCCAGAGGTACGCCGAGTTGGACCCACCGTCCTGGGCGGACACCACACCCAGGTGAATCTCGATCCCATCACGGGTCGCATAGCCGTACCCGCCACCTTCGTATGCCCTCGTAGCGAAGCCCAGTTGTTGATAGTGCGCCATTGCGGCGTCGAGGTCATGGACCGGGAAGATTGGCGCAATACGCTTCAAGGTGCCCACGGCAAGAGAGCCTTGCACACTGCCAGATTGTGTACAGGTCTGGGGTGGGTGCCCTCCCAGGTTCACCTTCAGCTGACCGCCGTCTGACCACGAGCGCGCAGGCGGTGAACTCTCGCTCGGGGTGGTGGGCCCAGTTCCTCCCGACCCATCCAGTACGTGCCGATCTGCTCCCAGCCGTCTGGGACAGCGCGCTCAGTATCCACGGCGTTGAGTGATTGCGGACTGATTCGTGCTGGGTCTGATGCAGAACCTCCAACCCAGGGCGACGCAACGACGTCCAGATCGACGGCGCGCAACTGCTGGGACTGGGACACCCTGCTTGACCGATCGCACCGGCCCCGCACCCGATCCAGGACCACCCATTACCGGTGCGTCCCAGGCTCGGCCAGAGACTGAGCGGAGGTGCGGAACACCGGCGCATCACCGGCAGTTGGGTGTGGCCAAGGGCAGCGTGTGCCCCTCTTCCCGTGAGTGCCAAGAGCCTCAGCCGCATGGGACTTCTTCCCCTGGTGGCCTCCCGGATGTCTGCAGATCATTGGATTAGGGTCGATTCCGGAGGCCGAGGCGCTATGTCTGCTGACTTGGAAGGTGGGTGGGAGAGGGCGGGCGACATTCAGAAATCGGACGCCGGCGGCGAAGCAGTGGGGACACGCTCGTCGTCGCTGGCTGAGGAGCAACGAGACCTCACTCGTGCGCGCATCAGGCGAGCCGCCATGGAGGTCGTCGCCCGACGAGGCTTCGATGCCACCGTCGACGAGATTGCCCAACTATCTGGCGTGAGCCCCCGCACCATCTTCCGCCACTATGCGAGCCACGACCGGTTGATCGCCGAGACAGTCCGGGACATGTTCGAGGCGTGCGGCCGCTACCCCGACGTGGGCTCGCCGAGAGAAGTCGACGACCTCGCCTCCTGGATCGACAACTTGCCTCAGCAGGTCGCCGATGTTGACGGCTGGCTCGAGGCTCTGGCGGTGACTATCCACACCCGCATGGCCGAGGTCTTCGGCACCGCCTTCTGGGACATCTATGCCCCACCGCGGTCCGGGTCGGCGGCCCTCGCCGAAGTGGCCGAGCTCTGCCGCGCCTATCGCCTGCGCGGGATGCACTACATGGCCACCCTGGCTTGGCGCTCCGCCGGGGGCGTCGGGGATCCCCCCGAGGACTTGACGCTGGCCTTCGCCCTGCACCTTTCGGCCCACGCCACCCAGGCGCTCATGGTTGACTTCGACCGGACACCGGCTCAGATCGGGGCGCTCACCGCCGACATCTTGAAGGTGCTACTCCGTCGCGCCGTCGAAATGCAGGGCTTGTCGGACCCAGATGATGACAGCGGTGCCGACGGCGGCGAGGGCTGATTCGGGGCACAGGAGCGGCATGCCGAGAAGCCATCGGTCCAGCCCGGCGTCAGTAGTCGTACACGGGGAGCGCGATACTGGATTGCAGTCGATCATCACATACGGCTGGAGGTTGTAGTGGCCGTCGGAATCGTGCTTGAGTTCCGGGGGAGCACGCTCGAACAGTACGACCTGGCCGCGGAGAGTCTGGGGCTCCTACCGGGCGGACCCGCAGCTCGGAATCAGCTTTTCCACTGGGTGGCGAAGACGGACAACGGCATTCGTTGCATAGACGTGTGGGAGTCCCGAGAAGCGTTCGAGACCTTCTGGGAGACGAGAGTTCGTCCGGTTTTGCCGGTAATTGGTGTGGTCGATCTACCGGACATCGAGTTCTTCGACGTGCACGATTACTTCGCCGGGGGTCGGTGGCGGGGCTGACCACGAGATGCCGGAACATGAACGCCCGGGCCGTCTATCGGCATCATCTCCTGATCGTCGCCCGAGACGGGGTGGTCGATGAAAGGGGGGGGCGTGTCAGTCCCCACCGTCACACTGGTTGGTCATTTGGAATGGTTCGACTCTGTCCCTCAATACACCGTAAGGGTAAACATCTTGACGGCGGTGTTCTGCGAGATCTTCGGGATCTTGTGGTCAACGACCCGTACCGTGACGGTGAATGTCTTTCCTATGTCACTATTGGGCAACCTACCGACGATCAATCCGGTGCGGCTCTTGAGATAGAGGCCGGTTGGCAGACCTGACTCAGACCACCGGTAGGGCGGATTGCCGCCACTGGCCGTCAACGTGACCGAGTACAGCGTCTTGACTACGGCTGGCGATAACGAAGACGTTGTGATCCGAACGGACGGAGGAGCGACGGGACCGACAGGTTCAAACTCGTACAAGGTCGACTGCCCCGTACCGATCACGAGCGAATCCACCTCACCGGTCATCGCTGCCCAGTTGCTTCCCACGTTGATACCTAAGCCACCCTTTATGGTGGCGTGGGGATACGTGGCCAGGAAGTTGCTCCACGTCAGTGGGGAGCTGTTGGGTGCGCCGGTGAGGTGGGTGCCCCATACATTGCCAGTGAGGACGTTCCAGCTTTGCCAGGAGTTGGGGGTCACGCCCCCACTTTGCAGATAGGGCTCAAAGTTCAGCGTCGAGTAGGTCACCCCTGTGTCGATGCCTGTCGTGTTTCCAGGGTTGATCTCCATCTGCAGGATGGGGGCGGTCGTGTTGTTGTCGGTGTAGGTGGAGTAACCGAGTGCTGTGATGTCGGCCAGCGGAGTACCGATGTGGTCGTAGTTGTACACACTCCAGTGATCAGCCGTACCAGTCACGTTCAGTTGGAGACTTCCGACGCCTCGAGGCGGCGTCGCGGGGCCATAGACCATGCCGACGCCCCCGAGACCTCCGGGTGTTTGATTGATGACCACGAACTGACCTTGCGATGGACTTCCCGTCACGAGATCCGTGGGGGAGACAATCACTGTCGTCGTGCCAACGATGATGGTTCCGTTCAAGGCGATTCTCCTGACACCGCCATGGCGACACGCGAAACGCAACTTGGGCAAACTGGTTAGGCTGGGTGCGGTTGTTGTCGAAAGTCCCGAGAACGACCCGGTAACGTTCGAAGTGTTGAGGATGCCTGGCATCGATAAGCCATAGGCGCCCACCTTTCCGCCGCTGTAGCTCACGGTGCTATTTGTCAGGTTCGCTTTGCCTGCGTAGGTGGTCCCGCCGACCGCACCATTGACTTGACCCTTCCACGCGATGTTGAGCCTGGCGTACGCTGAGACACTCGACAACGTCGAGCAACTGAACGGACTCGTGGCGAATGATCCGGTCATGGCCCCCGTGGTGATCTTGACTGCGCTCGAGCTAGCGACGCAGCGCGACAGCTTTCCCGCCACAACGGATGGACCGGTGCCACCGCCCGACACCTTGAGGCGGGGCGAGAAGCTCACACTGGCCGACAAGGCGCACGTGACGGATCCAGGTGCCGAGCCGGTGAACCGGGACGGCCGTGCGTTGGCCGGCGATGCGAGCCCGGCGATCATCGTTGCCAAGAGGGTCACTGCTCCTATGACCAAATACCGTCGTTGCATGATCTCCCCGCTCTCAGGACGCCTGGCGATGGCAGGCGTCCTCCCGCTCGGGTGAACCTTACTCACGCGCACTCCGGTCGAATATCCCGAATATTGACAAGGTTGTTGCGGCGACACGAGGCACGACGGCGGCCGTCCCCGCGTCGAGTGTCACAGGTGACTGCCGAGATGGCAGTGATGTCTGCCATGCTCGGACTCGGGACTGCGCGCACGAAAGTCGGGAATCGGGACGAGTTGTGTAGCGAAGTGGCCAATCGATACGTGCCGCGTGCGTGCGGTCGCGAATCGAGCCGACCGGTCGAGGGCGTCGAGATCAACTTGCAAGGCCCGTCATTCGGGCGCCGGCAGCGACCCTCAGTTGGGCGACGACTCCCGCAAGAGAAAAGCAGCGTTGCCTCCGAAGAAACCGGCAGTGCCCTCCTCCGGTTGGAGCCCGACAGAGCCGTAGTCCTCGAGGGCGGTATTCGTCCCCTCGGTGTGCGGGTAGTCGCTGCACGCCATGAAGATGTCACCTGAGGCTCTCATCAGCCGGTGCGGCTGTTCGTAGGAGAAGGCTGCCACACGCACCTGGCGTCGGAAGTAATCGCTTGGCATGAGCGAGAGCCCGGTGGACTCCCCGTTGAAGCGGGCAGTGTGGCGATACCCACCGTCCATCATTTGCAGATGTTGCGGCACCCACGTCGCCGAGAGTTCCATGATGCCAATCCGCAGATCGGGGTGGCGCTCCAGGACGCCATTCAAGATCAGATCGGTCAAAGAAAGCGCTGCTGCCGTCCAGATGAACACGACGCTCAGCGGTGTGATGCCCCCCTCCATGTCCTCTCCGTACCACGCCTCGTCGAAGGGCCGAGGCTGGTTGGCAACGTGGAAGACCGGAGTGATGCCGTGGTCCACGAATGCGGCCCAGGCGCGATCGAGCCCAGGGTCGGATAAGGGCCGTCCATCTACCAACGATGGTGGGATCAATGCCAAACGGATGCCACCGTCGCCCAGCGTCCGCAGTTGCGCTTCCAGCCACGTCAAGTCTCGGAGGCTCAAGTGGGCTACGGGGAAGAGCCGTCCCCCTCCTTGGGTGGCAACCTCGACGATCCAGCGGTTCCATGCGGTCATGTTGGCTAGGGTGGCGCGCAAATCATCCTGGAGAGGCCGCTCCCAACTGATCCCGTAGTTGGGAAACATGATCGAGGCATCGAAACCGGCTCGATCGAGCTGATCCAGGCGGGCAGTGGGGTCGGAATAGCTCGCGGTGAACTCCTCCAAGTCGAACTCGGCGGGCAAGCCATCTATCAACCGCTGTCGGAAAACGCCGATACCGTCGACGTCACCCGGGCGATGTGGGCCTCCCAGGCTCAAGCGACGGTCGCCGAACATCAGCCAGGTGTAGCCGAGGTCATCTGTTGCCATGTGGAGCGCAACGTCGCGATCGGCGGGGTCGACATACTCCTTCCACATTCGGGACGGCTCGAAGAGGTGGGTATCGGAGTCGATGAGCACGCTCACGGCGCCTCCTTCTTTCCCGAGGGTCTGAATGGCACGAGGGGTGTGGGCCGAGCCTACCGTTCGAGTGGGTTGGAAGCCACGGCGACAGACCGCAACCCGCTGACATCGAGCCCGAGCCAACGAGCTGTGACAGAGGAACGACCGCTCACGGTTCTGACACGGTGCTGCTGCGGGCGATAGCCCGCTCGTCGGTTCCCAGGTAGGACGCGATCACCCGGGGATCGGACCGCACCTCGGTCGGCGTTCCCTCGGCGATCACCGCACCGGCTTCGAGGCAGTACACGCGGTCGCTGATGGCCAGGATGAGCGGCAGGTCGTGCTCGACGATGACCAGCGTGGCGTGCAGCTCGGTCTGGACCCGTTTGATGAGAGGCCCGAAGGCTTCGGTCTCGCGCTGGGCCACACCCGCGGTGGGCTCGTCCAGGCAGATGACCGACGGAGCCGCTGCCAGGAGAGCGGCCAGCTCGACGATGCGGCGTGTCCCCGTGGACAGCTCGGCGACGAAGCGGTCGGCGTATCGCCCCAGGCCGAGGAAGTCGACCAGCTCGGCGGCCTCGGAATGTCTCTGCCGCTCGGCGCGGGCCGACGCGGGAACGTAGAGCAAGGTGCCCCAGAACGACGTCGCCCCTCTTGCTTCGAGCGCCAGTTCCACGACTTCGCGCACGGTGAGATCGGGGAACAAGGTGGCCGCCTGGAAGGTGCGTCCCAGCCCCAGTCGGGCCCGGCGATGGGGCTTGAGGCGGCTGATGTCGTGGCCGAACAGGTCGATCCGGCCTCGGGACGGGACGAAGCCCCCGATGGCGTTCAGGAGCGTCGACTTCCCGGCGCCGTTGGTGCCGATGAGACCCACCACGTCGCCCGGCATGGCCCGGAAGCTGACGTCATCGACCGCCACCAGGCCGGCATACGCCACCGTCAGATCGACGGCCCGCAGCACCGACCCGTCGGCGTTCGTCTGCACCTCGCCCGCCGGGAGCGCACGGCTGAGAGAAGAAGGTGGCTCCACCGAAGCCTTGGCAGGCTGCGGCGGCAGACGTTTCTCGAGGAAGCGCAGCCCCTCGTCGCGGAACCAGTAGCCGATCTGGGTGAACCCACCGGGGATGTACAACAGGATGATCAGGAGCCCGATGCTCGAGGTGAGGAGGGGCACGAGATTGTTGTCGGGCCAGAAGGCGGGCAGCCCGACGACCCACAACGCCCCGATCACTGCCCCGGCTCGCCCTCCCAGACCGCCGATCACGGCCATGGCGACCAGGGACAGGGAGTCTTCGACGGTGAAGAAGCGCTCGGTGTAGCCGATCGTCACGACCAACCCGCCTAAGATGGCCCCGCCCAGCCCGGCGATGAATCCACCCGTGGCGTAGGCGGTGAGCTTGGCTTTGGCAGGAGACACCGTGAGCGCCGACGCCGCGCCCTCGTTCTCGCGCACGCCGATGATGGTGCGCCCGACCCCGCTGCGTCGGAGACGGCCGAGAAGGACGAGTACCACCGCCAGCACGATCAGCGTGCCGTAGTAGTAGCCGCGATTGTTCACCGAGACGTCGAAGGGGCCGATGTTGCCTCGGGGCATCTGCACGGTCTCCTGACCGAGCGAGAAGATCTGGAGCGGGAACACATATGCCTGGGCGGCGATGGCGAAGGCCAATGTGCTCGCGGCCAGGAGCAGGCCCCGCACTCGCAAGGCACCGATCCCGATCAACGTCGCCACCAAGCAGGCCACAACCGCGCCCAGGAGCAACGCCACACCGAAGGGCAGGGCTGGCAAGGACCCCTTGAGGAAATGGAAATTTCCCCACCCGAGGTCGACGCCCACGCCCCGCTCGAACGCCGCCGCGCTGAGGGCGCCGATACCGGCGAAGGCCATTTGCCCGAGAGACAGCTGCCCGCCCCATCCCGTCAGCACCGTGACCGAGGTGGCGCACAACGCGAACGCCAGGATCTCGGCGTAGATGAACTGCTGCGACGACTCTGCGAAGAAGAACGGCAGCGCGATCGCGGCCACGAAGGCGAGGGACGCTCCCAATTGAGGAAGGCGCCGCACCCACCAGATCTCCCGCAGGCGCTCAGACACCATGGAGACCCTCGGGGCGAAGCGGAAGCCGGCCGTGTCGGGTTCGGCGCGGCGGCTTACCCGTCCCACGAGCAGGACCACGGCCACGAAGAGAATGAACTGGATAAGGCCGGTCTGTGAGGGGTAGTTGAAGCTCAGGACCTGGTCCAGGATCTGGATCCCGATGGCAGCGATGAAGGCGATCGGAAAGGAGAGCATGCGCCCGACCATGGCGGCCACCAGTCCCCGCAACAACGTGTCGGGCCCGATGGACACGAGGTCGGCGGATGTGGAGTCGGTGGCGATGAGAATGATCGCCAGCGCCGAGAGGAAGCCGGCGATGGTCCAGACCCCGGTCGACACCATCTTGGGGTTGACCCCCGTCAAGCGGGCGAGATCGGGATTGGCGACCGAGGCTCGCACGGACTCACCGAACTTTGTGTGGTTGAGCAGCCACCACAGTCCGACGGTGGTGACGGGCACGGCGATGAGCGCGAGAAGCTGCGCTGCGCTCATGGTGACGCCGCCACCGAGCTGCCACTGCCCGTTGAACGGTGTCGGGAAGGTGGTCGTCAGCGTGCCGGTTCGATAGTTGGGAAGCGCCAGGGTGACCGCCTGGGCGAGCTCGGCCACACCGATGGTCGCCACCAGGACGATGACCCGCGGGGCGCGAAACAGTCGCCGGATCACGGCCAGTTCGACCACCGTGCCCGACAGCGCCCCGATGGCGAGCGCCGCGGCGAGCCCCAACCAGTACGGCCAGTGGTGTATCCCGACCATGATCGCCAGCAACGCCGTGGCCGGAACGCCGAGGCCACCCACGGCGAAGTTGATGACGCGGCTCGAGCGGTACACGAGCACGATGCCCATGGCGATGAGCCCGACGATCATCCCCTGCACCACGCCGATGAACAGAAGGTTGGAGGTGAAGATCGCGCCCAGCACGAAGGTCAGCCGCCTTCGGACCCGAAGAACACCGCCCGCACGAGGTCGTTGCGTTCGAGCAGATCAGCGGCGGGGCCCTCGAAGCGGACCGAGCCCTTGTCCAGGAAGATGGCGCGATCCGCGATGGAGAGCGCGACGTTCAGGGACTGCTCGACGATCACCATGGTCTGGCCCTGGCTCTTGAGACGCTCGACCACCACGAGGAGTCGTTCGACGACGACGGGCGCAAGGCCCAATGACAGCTCGTCGATCAAGAGGATCTCGGGCTGGTAGAGCAGGACACGCGCCAGGGCCAGCATCTGTTGCTGGCCACCCGACAGCCGGGCCGCGGTCTGGTCGTGCAGGGCGTCGAGCTCGGGCAGGAGATCGAACACGTATCGCAGGCGCTCTTGGGCATCGAACCCGGTCTTCTCCAGGAGCCGGGCGCTGATGGCCAGGTTCTGGTGGACCGACAGGCCGGGGAACACCCCCTTGCCGCCGGGCAGCTGGATGATCCCGAGCCGGGCCCGGGCTTCGGGGGTGACGTAGGTGATGTTCTGGCCGTTGAGCCGCACCACCCCCCGTTCCGGGACCTCGAGCCCGCTGATCACGCGCAGGATGGTGGACTTGCCTGCGCCGTTGGTTCCGAGCAAGGCGAGGGTCTCCCCCTTTTGCACCTCGATGTTGACGTCGAAGAGCACCTGGACCGGGCCGTAGGAGAAGTCGATGTCGGCCAGCTGGAGAGCAGGCACCCGGACGCCACCCTCGTGGCGCTTGTGGTATTCCTCTTGCTCCTCGAGCAGCTCCGATACGACCAGAGAGAGATCATGGCGGATGAAGCGGGCGCCGTTCATGAGGAGGAGCCCGCCGATGACGCTCGTCGGTACGCCCAAGACGATGACCGTGTCGCGGATCCCGATGGCGTTGGTGAAGAAGCCGGCGATGATGCCGCCCAAGAAGCCACCGATGAAGAAGATGTACATGGTGGTGAGCGAGTTGCCCATGCCGCGCAACCGGTAGGGGACCACGGCGTAGAGGACGGGCCCGACCATGGCGAAGGCGGCCGTCGTGAGGACCGCCTGGGGAATGCCGAGAACGACGAACCACACTTGGCTGTGAATCGAGAACTGCAGCGGCGTGAAGATCGCCGACGGCAGGATCAGTATTCCCACCACCGCCAGCGCCTTGGCCGGATCCTTGCGGTACACCCGGTCGAAGTACTTGCCCACCACGGGAAGCAAGGGCAGGGCGCCGATCCCACTCAGGCTCAGGATGATGCCGCGGTGGAGCACATCGGTGATGTGCAGATTCCGGTCGAGATACAGAGACGACAGCGTTCCCTGGCTGAACAGGCCGAAGCCGAGGGCGCAGAAGGCGACCAGGACGGTGCGGATGGTTGCGATGCGCTTGAGCCGCGTGAAGGCAGCCTCCATGGAGATGGGAGCCGGGCGTTCCTCCTCGATCACCTCGTGCAGCACGTGGTCCTTCTCGAACTGGCCCCGGGGCGGCTCCTTCATGAAGAAGGCCCCGATCGCCACGAGCGACACCGGCATGCCGAGCAGGTACCACGCCCAGCGCCACCCCTGGGGACCCCCCGCGATCTCGGCGACAGCCGCCACCAGGACCGGGCTGATCAGGGCGATGGCGTGGGAGGCGCCCTGCATGGCGGCGGACATGCGGGCGCGGATCGAGATCGGGTAGGCGTCGGCGACCAATGACCCGTGCACGGGGATGGTGCTGGCCTTGGCGATGCCGGTGAAGAACCGGGTCCAGAACAGCATGAAGGAATTGACGGCGAAGCCCGACAGGAAGACGAAACCGCCGAACAACATGGCGGAGACACCCACGATGGGGACCCGCTTCATGCGGTCGGCCAGCCATCCCATGGGCACGGCGCCCAAGACGAAGAAGGCGGCCGATGCGGTGCCGATGAACACGATGGCACCCTCGCTCATGTGGAAGGTCCGCTGGATCTCCGGAGCGAGGACGTTGATGGCGGCGCCCTCGAGCTCGTCGAGCGAGACGATGGCGGTGAGGATCAGGAACATGAACCAGCCGCCGACGCGCAGGCCCTGGCGCAGCGTCATGGGGGCGGCGTTGACCCCGGGGAGAAGGTCGTCGGGGAAGACGATCTGCTCGTGGGCAGTCTCCTGTTCGGCCTGACGGACGGCCTCGGCGGTCAGCACCGCGGAGGCCAGCGACGCCGCCGAACCCTGCCCTTCGCCCGCGTCGGTGCCCAGGGTTCCCCCTTCCACGGGCCGATAGTAGCGAGGCACCACCGCTTGCGGTGGGTGCTACGGCGATGGTGGATCGTCAGCGATCGACGCGATGACGCCGCGCCAGAGCGAGTTAGACGCGGGTCATTGCTTGGGAACGTCCTCCAGGGGCGTGAGGGGCTGCCAGTCACCCTTCGGCCCGAGTGACGAATTGAACGTCTCCAGGCGGAAGGTGTCGTCGTCGTCGTATTTGCCCGTGTGCAAGGACGCGTACTGCCCGCCGCCGTAGTCGCGTATCGAACCGTAGGTGTTCACGGCGTGGACCCAGTTCGCAACGTTGAGGTTCTTGCCGACCCGGTCCCCGATCTCCTGGAACAGGGTGAGGAGCTGGCAGGCGTCGTTGATGTTCCCGTAGGTGTCGAGGGTCTTGCCGTTGGGTCCGGGGATGATGGTCTCGGCATTGGGTGCGACCTTGCCCGTCTCCTCCTTGTAGATCGAGGCACAGAACTTCCAGTTGGGACTGGCGTCGTATTCCGCCGAGGTGGGGCCGCCGGCGGTGATGATGCCCTCGTAGGGGTTCGGCTTCCGACCTATCTGCCTCTCTTGCTGCCCGTAGCCGAGGGTGACGGTGGCGTCGTTGTCGGTGACGAGCATCACATTGGGCATCTCGGCTCGCACCTTCTCGATGAACTGCTGCGAGGTCACCTGAGTGCCGGATACGAACAGCGCGTTCACATCCTCGGACTTCCAGCGCTCGATGAAGCTGTCCAGCTGGGTCTGGGCGGCCGAGGTGTCAGATCCGGTGACGTCGAGAATCGCCGTGCTCCCCATGGGGACACCCAGACGCTTCAGTCCGGGCACCACGCTGTCGTTGACGACGTTCTGGCTGGTGAGCTCGCCGAGGACGGCGATCTTCTTGTCCTTCAGGGTGTGCTGCTTCTGCATCAAGTTGAGCAAGACCGAATCGACCCGTTCCGGGGTCGGGCCCGGCAGGATGATGAGGCCGGGCGGCGACAGGTTCATGATCGCCTGCGACAACTGGAAGGTGATGAGAACGGTGTTGTGGTCCTTGGCCAGGCAGGTCTGGGCATCACCCGAGAAGTCGACGAAGTTGCCGATCACGGCGAACACGTGGTCGTCCTCGGTGAATTTCGTACATAGCGCTAACGCCTGCGCGTTCTGGATGGGGCAGAAGTACTGGTAGTCGGGGACGACGGTGCGTCCGGCCACCCCACCGTGATCGTTCACGTACTTGATGAAATCGTTGTAGATCACGTTCTGGTTGACCCGGATCTGGTTGACGAACTGCTCGATGCAGCTGAAGTCGACGAGGGAGACGCCCACCTTGATCGTCTTGGCCGTGACCCCCACGCCCAGCGTGGTCGACTGGCCGGAACTGCTCGCCGTCGTTGAGGTCGTCTTCCCCCCACTGCTGCAGGAAGCAAGCAGCGTCGCGCCGATCAGCAGCGCCAGGATCCACACAACGTGCCGTTCACGCACCGGCTCTCCCTTCCCCGCTGGACGGGAACGCTACACCGGGAGTCGTTTCAATACCGGCAACGCCACACATCGAAGAGGCGCGCGGCCTGGCGTGGAGGCGGGCCCCTGGATCACTCGGAGCGCAGCAACACAGCCGTCTGTGTGCGCGCCGCCACCCGACCGGGTACGGCAGCGACCACGTTGGCGAGCACCAGCGCGGCCACGGCAATGAGGGTCACCGACAAGGGCGGGACGCTGGGGGCGGGCACGGCGTGGATGTCGCGGGCGAAAAGGTCCCACAGCCAACGGCCCAGTGCGATCCCGAGCGGCACGCCCACAGCGGTGCCGATGGCCACGGCGATGGTCGACTGCCACGCCACCGTGGACGCCAGCTGGCGCCGCGTGAACCCGAGCGTCTTCAGCAGGGCGAGGTCCCGCCGGCGCCGACGCACCGACGCCACCAGGGTGAGCGTCAGTGCCGCCACCGATCCCGCGGCGAGGCCCGCACCCAGGAAGGCGGGGATTCCTCCGAGCGACCGGTAGTTCACGATCTCGGCCGGCCGCAGCGTCTTCTCCACCGCCACGCCGAAGTTGGCGGTGTTGGTGGTGTCCCGGGCGATGGTGTCGAGCGTCCGCATGGCCACGGTGCGATCGGCGCCGGGTTGCAGGCGCACGAGCACGGCGTTGGGGCCGGGGAGCGGGTCGTTAAAGGGATTGCGGTCGATGGTGGGAATGAGCTGAGAGGAGAGGAGGGCCCCGGTGCCCATCTCCAGGTGTAGGCCGCCGTTGCTGCCCAGGGTGGGCATGGTCGCCGTCCCCACCACGCGCAACCGCGCCGATGTCGGTCCGCCGCTGCTGACGGTGACCCAGCTCCCGACGTGGGCGTGCAGCCGCGCCAGGGTGACGGCGCCCAGGACGACCTGGTTGGCGGCCTCCAGGCCGTGGCCTGTCAGTACGGGCGGTTGTACGGCGCCTTGTGCCACGTTCTCCCCCAAGACCGGGATGTTCTGGGCGTCCACGGACAGGTCCGCGGTGTAGATCGGCGACCACTGCGCCACGGAGTGGTCGTGGTCGAGCAGGGTGGTCACCTGCTGCTGCGGGATGTCGCCTCCCGACGAGACCAGCGCGACGTCCCAGTTCCAGCCGTACAAAGCGGGGTGAGAGACCAGCGAGTCGAGGCTGGCACCGAAGATGACCGTGGCCACCACCGCCACCACCGCCAGCGTGGCGCCCAACATGGCCGAGCGCACCGGTACAGCCTGGGCACCGGTGCCGGGCTCGAGGGCGAAACGCACGCCCGTGAGCACGGGGGCCGGTGGGCCCATGGCCGCCGCCGCGCTCACCACGCGGCTGGGGTGATCGAGCGTCATGCGGCGGCGTTGGATGCGTTGGGGGGCGGTCCGCCACGCCATCAAGGCGGCCACCGCGCCCAACACCACCACCAGCACCACGGCACCCAGGCCGAGCACGGTCCAGTCGAAGTGGACGCCCTTGTCGGGATAGACGGGGCGCACCGGGCCGAGCGGAGCGAGAGGCGATAGCGAGACGGCCACCACCACGGCCAGCACGGTACCCACGAGCACCGCCGCCATGACCCCGATGAGCCCGTCGCCCGACGCCTGCACCGGGCCGGCCCCCAAGGCGCGCAGCACGGCCCGCTCCTCTGTCCCCAGACGGAGCTGGCGCCCGATGACCTGACTGACGATGAGGAGGGCGGCCAGGGCCACGATCACCCCGAACGCTCCCAGAGCGATGGCCTCGGGCTTGATGGCGCGCTGCACCTTGGCCACCACTTGTGACTCGCTGTCGACGAAGGGGGGGAAGCCGGGGGGAAGCGCTTTGGCAATCTCACTGGTGACGGCACCGATGTTGCGCGCCCCGCCCTCGACCTGTACGCCGCTCTCGGTGTAGTTGACGCAGCAGTTGAGCAGCTGGCGCGTCAGGGCCGGAGTGAAGAGGTTGTTGGGCGCACCGCTGACGTCCACGTTGTCCTCCACGATGGTGGTGTTGAAGACGGCGATGCCCACCACCTTTTCGTCCACGATCCGGACGGGCTTCACCTTGGAGGTGCCGAAGGCGGGGAGCTCGGTTTGGGTGTTGGTGTAGATGCCCACGGGGAGCACGCTGCCGACGTGCACGCCAAGGGCGGAGGCACCCTGGGCGCTCAACATGAGCTGGTCAAGGTCGCGGGGGTCGGCCATCTGCCCTTCGGTCACCGCCACCTTGTCCTGGTTGAAGTACAGACCGTCGACGCTGCCGTAGCCGTTGCCCGCCGCCGGCGCAGCGAAGTTGGGGGCGTTCAGTGGCGCGCCATCCGCCTGCAGAGGCAGGAAGTCGATTCCGGACTGGCTCTCCACCCCTTTGACATGGGGGAGACGGGTGATTTTCTTGATGAGCGCCGGGTCGTAGCCCGACGCGGTGCCGAGGAGGGGGTTGAGCACGCCGTCGACGCCGGCCAGGTCCGAGGGGCTCGTGCTCGCCCAGAACGTGGTGAACGAGGAGGCGGTGGTGCGGGCGGCGGCGATCGCGCCCATGGCGAGCCCGCCCACCAGCCCGGTCAGGAGCACGATGGCCAGGTAGCCGCCCCAGCGATGGCCCAGCGTGGCCCGGAACCGGTACCAGGCGACACGCCACACCTGACTCATGTCACCCCGGACCTCCGAGAACGCGTCGACCAACGACAGCTCCTGCAGTTTGATTGCTCAAACGGGAGCCGTCGAGGTGGTTGGCCGCACCTGTCTACCTCGTACTACCACCCCCCGAGGTTTCGAAGAGGGCCGCCCGGGCCGACCGAGGCGTGGTACCAATCGGCGAAAACGCATGAGCTGCGCGAGCATCCGAGCAATCCGGTGGCGACGCTATAACAGGTGGACGACGACGAGGCCGGCGAAAGCCAGCCCCACGTCGGCATGGATGGCGTTCCGGATGTGGAGGAGTTGCAGGGTCCCCAGTGCCGCCGCGAGGAAGGCCAGGAGCCCAAGGTGCACGAGCCAGCGAGACCTGGCACGCCACGCGGCCTGTGATCGGGCCGGTCGTTCGGCCGCGGCGCCGACCGCCTGCGCTTGCGCAGTCCCTGGGTTCTGGGTGTCCATGGACGTCACCTCTCAATCTGGGTGCTCAGGCACAACCGCACGGGGCTCGCTTGCGCAACGCCAGAGGTCGCACTGCTGCTAGTTCTGGGCGGGGGCCGGGCTCACGTAGCCGGCCAAGATTGAGTCGCCGTTACCGCGTCGGCCATCGCCTGGTCGGGCCCGTTCTCGACGACGGAGAAACCGCTCTGGTCGCCGTCCCCGTTGACCGCGTGCGGGCCCGTGGGCCTCCGCAGGCGTAAGGCCGATCCGGGGCGGTGCTCTCCCTACGCCCGGCGACCCAGGAAGTAGAGGAACTCCGTCTGCAGGTCCGCACCGGGGGGTGGTTCCAGCTTGGGCCCGAAGACGTTGGGTTGGCGGATCATGGTGTCCATCGGCTTGAGGGCCTCATAGGCGTCGCGGACCGAGTCCTCGTCGAGGTGTTCGTCCGCACCGACCGCCCGGGCCAGGTCCCAAGTGTGGACGAGCAGATCCATGGTCACGAACTGGCCGATGACCTGCCCGGCGGGCATCCTGCCGACAGGCCCATCGATCTCCATGGCCACAGCCTCGGGGTCCCCGGTGATTTCATCGATCGCCCGAAAGGCCTCCTCCCAGGTTCGCCTCGGGTCCTCGTCGGCGCCCACGGGCTTCGACTCCCCGCCCCTGACCAGAGCGATCACACCCCGATGGCCTTCGACGACGTGGGCCACCACGTCGCGGGCCCTCCACTTCTCGCATGGGGACTGGGCCTCCCACTTGTCAGGAATCGCTGCCCTGACCGTGGCGTCGAAGCCGTGCGCCACTTGCCGGTACCTGTCTTGGACGTCAGTCATTTCCAGAGCCTACGCGTGCAGCCCAATGCGGCCAACGTCACTCCACCGATGAGACAAGTCTGAGCCGTCGGCGCTGAGCGGCGCTCCGTGGACGCGTCGACGCAAAGACAACACGTCAGGGGCCGGCCTCGATCGAAGTTCAAGGGGCTACGAGATCTCCGATGTGGGTGGGATCCTCGACCGGAGAACCCATTCCGGACCGGCACCGGCACGTTTCGCCCGCACTAGTTGGATAACACGTCACGACCAGTGTCAGCGCCCTGACCCGCTACCGTGGCCCTGTGAGCAGCCCGCGAGTGCCCGGTGGGGTGGTGCACAAGCTCCCACGAGACCTGCGCATGGCGCTGATCGCCAACCCCACGGCACTCGATGCCTGGAACGACATCACGCCTCTGGCCCGCAACGAGTTCATCTGCTGGGTCGAGGATGCCAAGCAGGAGATGACCCGAGAACGCCGCATTCGCCGGACCCAGGAGGAGTTGGAGGAAGGCCAGCGCCGGCCCTGCTGCTGGCCAGGGTGCGAGCACCGCGAGCGCACCGGCACATAGGAGTCGGCTGGGTGCCCCCTATCGGCGGGTACGGGCCCGGAGTCGGGGATACCTCCGGTTGGCGTGACACGGAGCCGGATCGGACCGGGTCGGGCGCGAATTGGACGCTGCCTAACGGGATTGCGAAGTGAGCTACTTCGCGCCGGCTTGCCGGTTGCGGCGGAACTCGTCGAAGTCCGGCGCGAAGGGTCCTCGACGGCGAACGGCGGCTCGCCAGCGGAACCAGATGAGGGGACGCCGAAGCCAGCGGAGGTCCACGCCACCGGGATCGCACTGGGGTGAAAGAGAGGCCGGCATTCCCTCATACCGCTGGTACTCCTCTTCGCCTGACGGCCTCAATGCCTGCTCCTCTGCATTCCTCCAAGTATCGCGCTTCCCCTGGCATTTGAGCGCCTTGGACGGTGAGTGCGAACCGAGGCTCACAATCCACCATGCGGTTTGGTCCGCTGATGGGTCGGTTCGGCAAACGTCACGGCCCAACGTTCACCGCGTCGTCCCTACGTGTACGCGAGGCTGAAGGGGTGTCGGACGCCCCCGAACACCCCCCTGCCGTAAACCCGGGCCGGCTGGTCAGGGTGGACGACCGGGACGACACGCAACTCGACCTCTACCGGGACCTCAACGACCCGGCTCGACGCGTCCGGCTGGACGCCGATCGGTCCGTCTTCGTGGTCGAGGGGAGGCTTGCCGTCGACAGGCTGCTCACGTCTGAGTACAGGATGCGTTCGCTGCTCGTCGACGATCACCAGGTGACGGCGGCCGGTGACCTGGTGGCGGCCACACGAGCCCAGGGGGCGCCGGTATTCGTGGGGTCTCGTTCCGTCGTGGCCGCCACGGTCGGCTTCACCTTCCACCGGGGTGTGGTGGCGGTCGCCAACCGACCGTCGCCTACCGGCACAGAACGGCTACTGGCGGACGCCGTTGAGGCATCCCGTCCGGAGGGAGCTCCGCCGCTCGTCGCCGTCCTCGAAGGTCTCAACGACCATGAGAACATCGGGGCCCTGTTCCGCAACGCCGCCGCCTTCGGCGTGGCCGGCGTCCTTCTCGACCCGACGTGCGCCGACCCGCTCTACCGCCGGTCTATCCGGGTGTCGGTTGGACATGTCCTGCACATGCCGTTCGCCCGTCTGATGCCGTGGCCGACCGGGCTCAACCATTTGAAGGCTGCCGCATTTGTCATCGCCGCGTTGGCACCGCGTCCGGCTGTCGACAGCGCGGTCCCTGTCGCCAGTCTCGCCGAGCTGAAAGCCTGGATGTCCGGCTCAGGTCACCCCGTCGGGGTGGCCCTGCTCCTCGGCGCAGAGGGGCCGGGCCTGACCGATACGGCCCTGGCCGCGTCCGACGTGGTGGTTCCGATCCCGATGGCGGACGGGGTCGACTCGCTGAACGTAGCAACAGCCGCCGCGGTTGCCTTCCACGCGCTCGCCGGGCCCTGACGTCGGAGTTCCGGGGTTCGGGACAAGTGGGCTTCGCGAGTGGCCTACGACTGCGATGGGCCCGTGGGAGTACCACTGCGACAAGAACCATGGAGAATGGTTGTCGCCGGCCGCTCCTCGGCGCGTCGGGTTTCATGAGCGCGTTGTTGCCATCCGTGATCGAAAGGTGGCCCAAGGTTGAGCCGATGTTTCTAGGCGCGCCCGACTAAACTTTGACGCACGGGAGTGCCCCCAACTCAGGACTCCGAATGACTGACTATCTGGTGACATGCGTCGACCGAGCCAGTGGTGGCGAATACCGAACACAATCACGTCTATCAGGCGTTCGTTCGTCCCGTGAGCGGAGGCATGGGGAGACTTCTTCCAGTCAAGGACATTCGACGAGAAATCAAGCTCGGGTACCACCACTTTCTGTCGGAGGACGAGCAGGGCCAACGTGTGCCGGTGAAACGGTACAAGTGCAAATGCGGGTTCAAGACGATTCGGACCAAGCCGGACGATATCCAAGACGGCAATCTCTCGTTGAAAGGCCCCTGCACGTAGCCCGGCCGCGATTGGCCCCGGGGTGAACCAGCGGGGCTTCGCGACCTCAGAGACTACGGAGGACGCCTACGGACGATCACGGTCTTCGACGGTCGACAAGGGTGATTCGGTGATCCGATCAGCTGTCCGGACGACGGATTGTGAAGATTCGACGTACGAAAATCGGAGTACGGATTGTCGAGTCGGGGAATCGTACTCCCAATGTCCCTATCGAACGGATTTGCAGCGGGCCACAGCGCGCCGCCCACCTTGGACCCCCTCGCACGGGTCTTCGACCCGGGAGTTTGGCGGATGGACGCCGGCGTGGAATGGTGGCGGAGATGGTGAGAGGCAAGAGCGGGCACCATGCCCGACGACGCCCAACAACAGGGACCTTGCCAACCCGCCCGGGGCCACGTCACGCCCGACCACGTCAGGCCCAACCACGTCACGCCCGCCGCCAACGTACCGGACGTACCGCCGTCATGGTCTTTCTGCTCTTTTGTGCCGTCGTGATCGGCTCGCTGTACGTTGCCTCCTCGGCTGGGGAGAAACGCGAGACCTTTGAGCCGGCGCAGTCCCAGCTCTCGATTCCAACGCGGGCGTCATCGACGTCGTCGGTGCCTGCGGTGACGGCCGCGCCGGTGACCTCGAACCCTGCACTCCCTGCCTCCACAACGACCTCCCCGCCGCGGCGGAGCGCCCCTGCCCGCACGACTACCCCGTTGCGGGCGGCCGCGCCCCACAACCGGGCGCTCGTTCGGGCGCCCGGTCCCGCGCCCGTTCCCCCCTCCCGACCGCACGTCATGGTGATCATGATGGAGAACGAGACCTACAGCAGCGTGATCGGAAACGGAGCGCTCCCGTTCCTGAACGGCACGTTGGCCAGCCACTACGTCGTGCTCCAACAAGCGTTCGCCGTGAGTCACCCCAGCCTGCCCAACTACCTCGACGTGTTGTCCGGCTCAACCTGGGGCGTGAGCAGTGATTGCTCCCCGGGCCCTGGTTGCCAAGGCGGCACGAGCCTTCCCAACCAGCTGGATCAGGCGGGGATCAGTTGGGCGGGTTACATGGAGAGCATGCCGGTGGCCGGGTACACCGGGGGCGACACCGGAGGAGCTGACGGGTACGGGAACCAGCTCTACGCCCAGCACCACAACCCCTTCGTGTACTTTCCCAGCCTGGCGGGTGAATTGAGCACCCATGTGGAGCCGCTGACGAGCATGGTGGGCGACCTCGACTCCCCGAATCCACCTGATTTCGTGTGGGTGTCGCCGAACATGCTCGACGACATGCACGACGGACCGCTCGGGACCGGCGACACCTGGCTGGCGCAACAGATTCCGACGATTCAGGCCTCCCAGTGGTATCGAGAGGGTGGGGTCATCCTCGTGTTGTGGGACGAAGGGCAGGACTCCGATACGTCTGGCATCGCAGGTGGCGCCGGCGGACACGTGGCCGGAATCGTGATCAGTCAAGCCCTCTATGGAAGTGCACCGGACCCTACGCCGATCGATGACGCCGGCATCCTGCGGTCGATCGAAAAGGCATATGGCCTCACGTACCTGAACGCCGCCGCCGATCCTGCCCATGGGAGCCTCGCCGGTCTGTAGGGAGAGGTATTCCGTAGACCGAAGGTTCCGACGGGGGAGGACCCTACGCTCGCGCGAGACGCCGAGCGGTGAGACGATGTCGGGGTGAAGATCGATGATGTCGCTCAGGAACTCTACGGCCTGCCCCCCGAAAGGTTCACCGAGATGCGGAACACTCGGGCCAAGGAGATCGCTGCAACGGGGGACCGCGACCTTGCAGGCGAAGTGCGGAGACTTCCCAAACCGACGGTCGCCGCCTGGCTCGCCAACATGCTCGTCCGCAAATACGCCGCCACTGTTGAGCAACTGGTCGCGCTCGGATCTGAGCACCGGGACGCCCAGGGTCGCGGCGCGCGTGAGGAAATGCGTCGGGTGGCGGAGCGCCGTCGGGAACTCATCCGACAACTCGTCGGTTCGGCCTCGCGATCTGCCGTCGACGCGGGTCACTCGATGGGCTCCCACGTGCAACGACAACTCGAGGAGACACTCGAAGCAGCGGTGGCAGATGACGAGTCGGCCGAAATACTGAGAACCGGGAGACTGAGCAGCCCGCTGGTCTTCATCGGCTTTGGAGCGACGAACGCGACGGGGCGGCATTCTGCTCAGTCACCGAAGCCCAAGAGAGCGTCGTCCCGACACGAATCCACTGACGAGGAGCGCCAGGCTGCGGCCAAGGCGCTCGATGTGGCCGCCCGATCCCTGTCGGAGGCGAAGGGAGCGTTGGAGTCGGCCAACCTGTCGGTGGAGGAAGCTCGGCGACGTCAGGGTGACGCGTCGGCCCGTCACCGCGCCGCGGCGAAGGAACTCCGTGACGCGGACCGCCTGAGGGCAAGGGCAGATCAGGAGCTCGAGGTGACTCTTCGCACTCGTGCCGACGCGGAGCAACGGCTCAAGGAGGCCGCGGGCGAGCACAAGAACCGACAAGCCGACCTCGGCTCGGCCTCCACGCCTGGACCGGTCCGGAGGAGGTGAGTCCGGCCAGCTCGCTTCGGGGTCGGCGGGTGTGAAACCCCCGGTCGCCATGTCGCGTTCAGCCCGTAGAATGCCTCTGTGCCCGATGACATCGATCGGTCCTCGAGGAGATACCCGGACGCCGCCCCCGAGAGCGGGTTGCGGGAGCTTCGGGCCCGGGGCCCGGGCCATGTGCTGGTGGCTCAGCCCCTTGCGAAGGGGAAGTGGGCGGTCTACGTGTCGGCGTCCGAGATGGTCGCCAATGATGCGACCGTATTGGCCTCCTTCGAGGACCTCGCCGACGACGAGGACGGATAAGCCCGGGAGGCTCAGAGTGTTCGCCGGTCGATCTCAACCGTCACGTCTACGGCGAACCCGCAATCCGGAATCGATGAACGGTCTCGACCTGAGTCCGTGAGGGGTGGGGGAGTGTCACACGATGCCCCGACCGACGTGGTGCCCAACAGAAAGACCTAACCGACCGACGTTGTGACGATTTCCTCCGTCGTGGGGCTGGGGATATGGCGCAACACGCGGTAGTCCTCTGTCCGCACACCAAGGTCGCTGGTCTCGGCGATTTTCCGACGCGTCCGTTCCGCCTCTTCCTCGGTCTCTTCGAGACATTCTCCCTCCCACATGGAGAACACGATGATCTCGTGACGCTGGCCGACTCGTTCAAGGCAGGTCAGTCCCCGGAACCCCGCATGTCGTGCCAGCCTGCGCGCCGTACCGTCCAGAGCCTTGTTCAACGCATCAAGCTCGTCGGGGACGATATGGAAGGTGAACACCCTTGCGTACTGCATAGACCAGCATTGTGGCATCTCGTGCCGGACGGCCCTGGGCGTCGGGGCGAACGTTGTCCGTCGCTTGTGATTTGCGAGCCCGAACCCGGCTTCCTCACTGGTCGCGACCGTCGACCTTGCCGATCTGAAGCATCCATTGCGCGGTGCGCCGGAGGCCTTCGTCCAGGCTGATGGGGTTGTATCCGAGCCTCTTGTAGGTCTTTGAGTCCGTCAGGTCGCGACGCGGCGTGCTGACCGACGCCAGCTTGAAGGCGATCGCCATCAGCGTGGGGCCGAAGACCGCGAGCAATTCGGGGTCGTCCGAAGGTTCGACATCCTCGACCCGGTGGTCGACTCCCGCCAGGGCACAGATCCGGTTGCAGGCTTCGGCCGTACTGACCACATCCTCGGGGTGCCCGTCGAGCATGTAGCGCTCACCCGACACGCCACGATCGAGAGCAAGGAGGCAACCCCGTGCGATGTCGTCGGCGAAGACCCAACTCACCGGAAACGTCAGATAGCGGGTGATGCGCTGACGAAGTGCCGACATGAGCACCCGGTTGAAACTGGTCCGACCCAGAGCGTTGCTCGCAACCGGGGAGGGACCGAAGATCGCGCCCGGGTGGGTCGTCACCACGTCTTGACCGGCGGCGGCCCGCGTCATGGCATCTTGGAATGCAGCCATCTTGGTCAGTGTGTAGGGATCGGAGCTCGGCTCCTTCATCACGGGCGCGTCCTCGCGTTCGAGGCCTCCGGTGGTGTCGAAGAATGTGCCGGTGCTGACGGCGACCACCCGACGTAGGCCGAGTGCCTGGGCCGCGTCGAGGACGTGTTTCGTGCCCTGGACGTTCACGGCCTCGAAGTCCGGCAAGTGCTGACTGGCCCCGCCCAGGAGTGCCGCACAGTGAATCGCCGAGTCTGCACCGGTTGCCGCGCCAAGAACATCGTTGGCATCGGTGACGTCGCCGCGCACGATCTCGACGCCGAGGGTGACGAGGGGCCCGGTGTCCGCCGACGCGCGTGCCAGGGCACGGACATGGTCGCCCCGCTCGATCAGGAGCCGGCAGATGTTGGCACCGGCCAGCCCGGTAGCGCCGGTGACGAAGACCGTCTCACTCATGCCGGCGTCTGCTCCGACACGTCTGAGTAGGCGTTGTCGACCTGGTCGGGGCGGTAGGCGATGACCGGAGGACTCGTCCCGAATACGTCGAGGGTGTGGATGAAACGATGGAGGCCCATGGTGCTGGCACAGGTGAACCCGAGCTCGACGATCTGGGCGGCGGTGAAGACTTTTCCGAGCTCTCGGTAGACCTCGTCGTCGATGGCATGGTGGTCGGCCGAGAGGAGGTCCAGGAACTCTACGGCCAAGCGTTCCTGTTCCGTGAGCTGAGAGTGTCCGGGGGCAACCAGGCAGGCGACATCCTCATCGGTGATGGAGTCGTGCTTGCGGGACTGCATGCAGGGCTGACACTCGCCCAACTGGGCGCTGCGTATCCGGATGAGCTCGACGATCCGTCCCCCCAGGAGGCTCTGTTTCCCCATGACGCTGCGTGCCGCATTGGTCATCAGGATCTGCGCCGTCTTGTAGGCGAAGATCTGCAATGGGACCGGTGTGGCGTAGGTGCCGTCTGCCACTCCTTCTTCGACGATCCTTCTCGGTTCGTCGGCGAGCTGGTCCAACGGGATCGGTTCTATTCTGGGCATGGCGTTCCTACTCTCGGGCGGTACAGCGATCAGTTGGCGCTGTCGGATCGAACTTATAAGGCGGGTGGTGTCGTGTCCATGGAGCCATCATCAGTGCTGCTCACCGACAAGGTGGCTGTGGTGACCGGCGGCGGGGCGGGGATCGGCCGGGGTATCGCCCGCGCCTTCGCCGCCTTCGGGGCTTCGGTGGCGATCTGGGAGCGTGACCCTGAGACGGCCGTGTCTGCCGCCCAGGAGGTCGGAGGGCTCGGTCTTCCGACCGACGTGCGCAACGCTGTCGAGGTCGACGCCGCCCTCGCCCGAACGACCGAGGAGCTCGGACCGGTGGACATCCTGGTGAACAACGCCGGGGGCGTGTTCTTGTCCCCGATCCTCGAGACCTCAGAGAATGGGTGGGACGCCCTGTACCGGGCCAACCTCAAGCACGTGATGCTGTGCACCCAGCGCGTGGCGCGGGCGATGGTAGAGCGCGGAACGGGCGGCAGCATCATCAGCGTCACCTCGATCGAAGGTGTCCGCGCCGCCCCGGGCTACGCCGCGTACTCGGCTGCCAAAGCAGGCGTCATCAACTTCACGAAAACCGCGGCCCTGGAGCTCGCCCCCTACGGCATCCGGGTGAACGCGCTGGCCCCCGACATCACCTTGACCGAAGGCATGGCGTCGGTGGCGCCCCCCGGGGCCGAAAAGGGGTTCCGCCTCACCGTGCCGATGGGTCGTCCCGGCCACGTCGACGAGATGGGCGGAGCGGCCGTCTTCCTGGCTGGCTCGCTGTCGAGCTATGTCACGGGCCAGACCATCCATGTCGACGGCGGCACCCAAGCCTCGAGCGGCTGGTATCACCATCCCCAGACCGGCTCCTACGTCCTCGGGCCTACCTGAGTATCCACGACGAGCTCACCGTTCATCCTGGCCAGTGGATCCCACGTGGGCGGACATGCCTCCGTCGATGGTGATCATCTGTCCGGTGATGTAGCGAGACTCGTCCGAGGCCAGGAAGAGGACGAGATTCGCGACGTCTTCGGGCTCGCCGACATAGGGCGTGAGCGTCGCCCGGCCGAGTCCCGCCAGCATGCGGTCAGACAGATGGGCCCGGACCGCATCGGTGACGATCAGACCGGGAACGATGGTGTTGACACGCACACCCTGTTTGCCGTGGGAAGCCGCCACGTACATCGTCAATGTGTTGACTCCCGCCTTGGAGACGCCGTATGCGGTGCGGGTGCGGTCGCCTTTGAGCGATGCTCCCGAGGACATGTTGATGATCGAGCCACCTTCGTTGCGAACCATCTCGGGGATGGCGTGCTTGCACATCAACATCTGGCTGCGCAGGTTGACGGCCATCGTCCTCTCCCAGACCTCGAGCGACAGGTCGGTGACCTGGGTGTCACGGGTCAGGAAGTCGGATTCTGTCAGGGCGGCGTTGTTGTGGAGCACGTCGAGTCGCCCATAGCGGGTCACGGCCGCGTTGATCGCGGCGGCCGCTGAGGTCTCCTCGGCGAGATCGGCCGACACTCCGAAAGCATCGCCCCCTGCTGCGGCGATGGCTTGCACAACCTGCTCTGCTCGGGCGCCGTCGATGTCGACGACAGCGACACACGCACCCTCCCTCGCCAGGACACGCGCCGTCGCCCCACCGATTCCACCGGCGCCACCGGTCACGATCGCTACCTTTCCGTCCAGACGCCCCACGGTTCAGCTTGCCTGAGTTCTTCGTAGACGACGTCGAAAGACCGAGATGGTGCCTACCGGGATGGAAAGCAGCTGGAACGTCGCGACCGGTGTGGAGTGGGAAGGTGCATGCGTCGCCATCATCGCATGACCTCGCAACGGGCGTGGGCGTACACTCGGTGCATCGGATGGACCTTGCTGGTCGGTATAGCTCTCGTCGTGGGCGGCGCCGTGATGCTCGCCCTGGTCGATGCCCCCCGGCGGCTTATGTGGCGCCTCCGCCGCCGTGGCCAACCGCGACCCCTGCGCTCGGGAGGTCGATAGGGACGGAGCGGACCCGGATGGGGCCGGACTGTGGGTGACCGCGGACCCCGAGCCGCGCTGCCCGAGTCGCCTGTCCGTGGGCGATTCCGGCGTCACTGAGAGACCTCCGATCGGACCTGTGGGCCCGCTGCTACAAATCGAAGTCGCTCCGCGAGCGGTGTACGGACCGCCTCGTGATGTTGTTCAGCTCGAGCACCCCATGGGGTCGCATCCGTGGGTCCTGCGTCAATTGGAGAGTGCCGGCGGAATCGGCGGCTGGTACTCATTCTCTGAGGTGTCAGCCGGATGCCCGACGCTCGGGGCGCAGGCGAGTCATGGCAGCCTCGGCTTCGTCGGCTTCCCGTCGGAGCTTTTCCAGCTGTTCGGCCCACTGTTCCGGTGACCGATCAGGCGGGACCTCTTTGGTCTTCGCCTGTTGGAAGGCGCGGCGCGTGTACTCCTGCTTTCTCAGTGCTTCGCGCAATGTCTCGGCACGGTCCACCGCACTCACCCTATGCCGGCAGCTGCACCTTGTGCTCGGTGACCCGGACACCGGACGGTCTCAGGTCTGACCCGATGCACGTCCGTGGACCGAGAGCAGTGCGGCCCGGATCACCCCGGGTCGCTCCAACCACGGGAAGTGGCCGCACCCGGGAAGGATCTCGGTCACGGCACCCGGGATGAGGGCGGCTGACGCCACACCGTGTCGAGGCGGGATCGGGCTCTCTGCCCCCAACACGAAGGTGGTCGGAATGGGGACGCGCCCGAGGCGGGCGGCCAACGTTTCACGGGCCAGATGGTCGTGGATCGACTCCCACGTGCCCGAATAACAGGGGAGCGAACATGTCCATGATCGGCATGGGCGGGGCCTCCGACGGCGTGGCGAAATAGGCCAGCCAGACGATCGCCAGTGCCTCCATGGCATCGCCGGGCGTCCCTTCACCGCGCATCGCTCGATCGTCGAGCTCCGCGGCGCGCGCCGCGGCCTCGGGCGCGGTGCGCTCGCCCATGATCTGTGCCATGTCCGACTCCCCCCCGTCGCCGACCGCACCCAGCGGATCCACGACGACGAGGCCGAGCAGGCGCTCGGGGTGGGTCACCGCGACGTGCATGGCGAGATGACCACCCCAAGAATGGCCGACCAGGAAGATCTGTTCGCTTTCGATGGCGCCCAGGACGGCGACCACATCGGAGACGTGGGTCTCGACGGTGAACGGACCGGACGTTGTCGACGGTCGAAGCCCACGCTGTTGATACCGGTACACCGTGAAGTCCTCGGCCAGCTCCGCGGCGAGTGACGACGTGTAGTCCGACAGCCCGGGCCCGCCATGCAGGATCAGCACCGGTGGTCCGTGTCCCACCCGTGACCCCCTGATCACGCCCCCGGGTACCGGGACGACGAGATCCGACGATGGCTCGGGCACGTAACGACGGTAGTTGACCTCGTCATTCCCAGGGTGGTCCGGCCGCGCCCTCCTGGTCGTCCGAGGATACGGTGACCAGCCGTGAGGCCGGGTCGTATCACCGACACCGAAAGAACGATGCACCGACGGGGGTTCCTCGGTGGCGCCCTGGCCGGAGCTGCGGCGCTGGGACTGGATGCGTGCAGTGCGCCACGCCAGGCTCGCAGTGTCGTCGCACCACGGGCGGGTCTCCCCGGGTCGCGTCCATTTCCGAGGATGGCGGCTGGGACCGACACGATCCCGGACATCGAGCACATCGTGGTGCTCATGCTCGAGAACCATTCGTTCGACAACATCCTGGGAATGCTCGGGCGAGGCGACGGCTTCGCCTTGGACAGCAACGGCAACCCGACGGCCACCAATCCCTACGAGGACCAGACGCTCCACGCCTTCCACATGCCCACCCCGTGCCAGCTCGTGAACGCGCCGTCGAACAGCTGGGACGCCGGTCATCTCGCCTATGACGACGGCACCTGTCAGGGGTTCGCCAACCACGCCGGGGGCCCCGTCACGATGGGGTACTACGACGCCACCGACCTCCCCTTCACCTACGGGCTGGCCCAGACCTTTCCCATCAACGACCGCTACTTCTCATCGGTGATGGCTCAGACGTTCCCGAACCGACGATTCCTCATTTCGGGAACGGCGCTCGGCATCGTCGAAGACTCGCTCCCGAGCACCCTTCCGCCGCGTGGTGTCATCTTCCAGGAGTTGTCCAGGCACGGGATCACCTGGCGTGACTACCACGCCTCGCTCCCGACGCTCGCCACGTACCTCCCCCTGGCCCAGGAGCGGTCACTTCGATCGAATCTTGCGGGAGTCGACCAATTCTTCGTCGACGCCCGCAAGGGCACGCTTCCCGCCTTCTCTCTGATCGACCCCAACTTCGACGAGGACTCCGAGGAGAACCCACAGGACATCCAGTACGGAGAGGTGTTCCTCGCCCAGGTCGTCAACGCGCTGATGGCCTCCCGGCTTTGGCGCAAGGTCCTGTTCATCTGGACCTATGACGAGCACGGCGGGTATTTCGATCACGTGCCGCCACCCCTGGCCGTGCCCCCCGATGACGTTCCACCCGACATCACTGTCCCGCCCGACCAGCCCGGGGGCTACGACCGCTACGGGTTCCGGGTACCCATGGGGCTGGTGAGCCCGTTTGCGAAGCGGGACTACGTCTCGCACATCGTGTCCGACCACACGTCCATCTTGAAGCTGGTCGAGACGAAATGGAACCTGCCCGCGCTCACGCGGCGCGATGCGAGTGCCTCGGATCTTCTCGACATGATCGATCTCGACTCGCCGCCGGCGTTTCTCGATCCTCCCACCCTTCCGAAGGCGGCCGACCCGGCGCTGCGGGCGCAGTGCACCATGACGGGAGCGGGGACGATCCCGCCACCCTCTGCCCTGACGGTTTGAAGCGACGCACAACCGGAGGGCGAGGCGCGACCGTGACCCGTCGCCCATAATGGGCCGATGGTGAGCCAGGAGACCGAAGGCGGATCGTCGACGTGACCACGGTTGAGGAGCTGGCCGCCGATGTCGTCGCACTCCAACGCCGGGTCGAGGCGTGCGAGAGCATTCTCGCCATCCAGTCCCTCAAGACGAAGTACGGCGAGCTGGTGGATCGGCGCTTCTCTCGGGGGGCGGTCGTCGACGCCCCCGTACTGACGCAGGTCGCCGACGCTGTCGCAGCCCTGTTCACTCCCGACGGAGTGTGGGACGGCGGGCCGGGCCTCGGCACCGCTCAGGGGCGTCCAGCCATAGCAGAGCGGCTGCGCGAGACCACATTGACGTTTTCGCGGCACTTCTTCATGAACCCGCGCATCGACGTCGACGGAGCAGAGGCCACGGGCAGGTGGGACCTGCTGAGCCCGTGCCGGCGTCCGGACGGGTCTTCCTATTGGATGGCCGGATACGAAGACGATGCATATGCACGGGTCGACGGGGTGTGGCTCCATCGCTCCATGAAGCTCACGACGGTGTTCATGACCCGCGTCGGCGAGGGATGGACGAAGGTGTTCGTCTAAGAGTCGGACACATCCTCAAAGCCCGGTGTCCTTCGAGCACTGAGTCGCTGTGGTCGTCGCCGATGAGTGCCGCCGACCCCAAGGTCGTCCGGGCCCATGCCTCGCCCCATTCCTCGCCGAGCTCGGGCTCGCGTGGTCGATTCCGAACGACGCGGGTGACGAGCTCAGCTTGGACGCAACGGGTGCGTCAGCGCCCGAGGAACCACCGACCGGTGCGCTTGGCGATCCCCGTCCCCGTCTCCATGAGGTGACGGTTCCCAGCTGCCGACCCGTCGCCCTGGGCGCGGGAACGCAGTCGACGCCATGTCGCAGGGCCGCTGACCGCGAACTGGGCCATGGCCCGCCGGGGTGCATCGACCAAGATGAGCAGGCCCAGGCCCATCAGGATCAAGGACACCACCGATGACGCTCAGCATCCCGATGCCGGGCCCGGTGCCGGTGAAGGCCAGGGAGCTCGACGCCGCCGTGACGGGCTTGGCGCCACTGCCACCGGAGGTGGTGGGGGTGGTGGTCCCCGCCTTGGTGGTGGTGGTGACCGGGGCCACCGAGGTGGTCGAGGTCGACCCCCCGCCGGCCACGGCGATGACCGGGGCGATGGGGCTGCCCGTCGGCGTGGCGGTGGTGATGCCCGAGGCCGCGATGTCGTCATTGGGATAGGCCGTGCACGTGAGCGCCAGGGCACTGCCGGCCACGGTGAGGCTCAGGCTGGCCGAGGCGTCCTCTTGGATGGTGATGGACGAGCTCGTGGCCGTGAAGCCCGGGATCGTCGCCGGGGTGGCGGGCAGCGACAGGCTGACCCCCGACGCCGGGATGGGGCTCGGGAAGGGCACGCTGAAGGTGAGCTGCTGGGGGGTCTTGGCCGGGGTGGCCCCACTGGCGTCGATCTGGGCCGTGGCCGAGCCGGCCAGGGGCTGTCCCGGGGACACCGCGGCGGCCGCTGATGCCAACGACGCCGGCAGGTTCACCACCGTCTGGTAGCCGGTGACGCTGAAGGACTGGCCCGAGGTGGGCGCGGCCGGCGACAGCGTGGCCGAGGTCACGGCGTCGTTGAGGGCGATGCTGCCCACCGGGGTGCCCGGGCAGTACAGCTCGTAGGCCCCCGTGATCGTGGTGGGTGGGGCCGTGGTCGTGGTCGTCCCCCCCGCCGAGGTCGTCGTGGTGGGCGCCTCCGTCGTGGTGGTCGGCGCCTCGGTGGTCGTCGTGGTGGTAGCCTCCGAGGTCGTGGTGGTGGGCGCCTCCGTCGTGGTCGTGGCCCCGGTGGTGGTGGTCGTGGCTCCCGTCGTCGTGGTGGTCGCACCGGTGGTGGTGGTCGTGGCTCCCGTCGTCGTGGTGGTCGCACCGGTGGTGGTGGTCGTGGCTCCCGTCGTCGACGTCGAAGTTCCGGTCGTGGTCGTGGTAGTGCTGCCTGCGAAGGAAATATTCTCCCCTGCGCTGTCGTTGGCCTCGTCGCCGTAGGTCAGCGTGCACACGTCACCTTTCGCTTGTTGCGCAGGCGTCGGTGGACAGGGGTAGAGCGCGGCGTCCGCCGTCGGGCTGTTCCCGAGCGAGTCGGTGGCCGGACAGGTGACGGCCGCGGTCGGGCCACAGGGAGGCCCGACGGTCCCGGCGACGACGGTGAATACCGTCGAGATCGCGCCCTTGGCGTTGGTGGTCACGAGCGCAGTGAACGACGGGGCGGTGCAACTGACCGAGATGGTGGAGTTGACGACTCCGCCGTCCATCACCGTGGGCTGGTTCGGATCGCTGTTGCACTCGACAATGTTGCCGATCGAGTTCTTGGTGAATCCGCTCCCGGTGATGGTCACCTTCGATCCATTGACCAGACCCGTCGACGGAGTCACCGTGATCGTGGCCGCTGCATAAGCAGGCAGGGTCGTTCCGAGGAGGAGAGAGCCCGAGACCACGAGCACCGACGCCAGCACCATGAGGGTTTTGGCCCGGGTGTCACGCCCTCTCGAAAGCACCGCGGCGATTCTCGACCGACCTGAGCTAATCACGACCCACCCCCCGCATTGACCGCCTCAGAGGAACGTCGCCGTCCTCGCGCGTCGCTGCCAAGATCCACACACGCCGATACCCAAGACAAACAATATGGGAGCCCGCTGCCTCGGGAATCCTCATTTTTGATGAGGTTTTTCAGCGTGCGCGTTGTGACCGCTGGGTCATCAACAAAGGCAGCCCGATCGCGTCGGATCACCAGGGACGTTGGCGTCGGGAAATACGTCGGCGCGGGGGCCACACGTCGTCAATAGTGATGATGTGCTGTGTCCGGCGCTCAAATATCCTTAGACACAGGAATTGAGGGGGTTCGTCCCCCCAGTGGGGGTGACTCTTGTCCAGGCATGCGTTGACCAATGCTGTGGCGCACACCGTCTCGCGTACCCGCACCGGTGGGACCCGACGGGCACGTTCGAGACTCTTTGCGCTGGGAGCCGCCGCGCTCATCATCGCGGGGCTGACCATGGTGGCGAGTACCGGATCCGCATTCGCCGCCGGCAACGCCAACGTTCCCATGACTGTCACCCCGGATACTGGCCTCAGCAACGGTCAATCGGTCACGATCACGGGCAGCGGCTTCACAGCCTCGTCGATCGGGAATGTCCTGGAGTGCAACTCCGACGCGAAGCAACCGATGGTCAATGTCCCCGCCCCCGTCAGTTCTACAATCTCGGTGAGCTGCACTGCCGCCTCGTATTCGCACCTGGTTACAACGAGCGCCACGGGGGGACTGTCGGGGACGTTCCCCGTTGTGCAGGGCACCGTCGGGCCTCCCTGCGGTCCGGCGCCCGCCGTCGCGGCCTGCCCCGCCACCGACTCGGCGGGGACGTCACCGACCGCCGACGCCGCCCTGTACCCGTGTCCCCCCACGCCGGCCCAGCAGGCAATCGGTGACGTGTGCACGTTGACCTACGGCGATTCAGCCGGCGACGGCTCGACCGCCGTGAACATCCTCTTCGGCGCCGAGACCCCTCCCTCCGCGACGACAACGGCTCCGCCCACCACCGCGGCACCGGTCACGGCCACGACCAAGGCTCCGACCACGGCGACCACCGTGGCCCCCGCCACGGGCGCCAGCAGTGCGACGACGACGCCGGCCGCCGTCGCACCGGCCGCCTCGACGGGGACGCTCGCTTCCACCGGTCCGGGACCTGGTGTCGGACTTCTGGGCATGATGGGTGGCTTGCTTCTGCTTCTGGGACTTGTACTCCTCCTGATGCTCTTGAACGTGCCCCAGCGCGCCCTTGCGGGCATCTTCGACAGAGGTGGCCCGCGACGGGACAAGGCTCCGGTCGAAGGCGCTCCCGGGGGACCGCGGTCGAAACACATGGCCAAGGCGGCGTCGAGCTGGTCAGGCCACGTCGACCACGTGGGGCGACGGCTCGGGCACGGCATCTCCATCGCTCCGGACGCTGCCCGGGGCGTGACACGGCAGGTGGTGTCGGCGTCTACCCGGACCGCCACGTGGTTCTTGGGCCGGTAACTCGGTAGCGGCTGAAGCCGCCACGCCGGCAATCACCGGACGCGGCCACAAGCGGGCGTCCTTGGCCGCACCAAACGGGTTACCCGTGCGCGAGGGCTCGTTCGTTACCGGCGGTGAACTCGCAACGGAAGCGCCCGCGCCGTCTCTGTCTTTCTTTCCCTGCCGCCCTGAGCCTCGTCGCGCCCGTGACCTGGGGCGGTGTTGACGTCGGGTTCGGACCGCCACTCCGATCGAGTAACCGCATAAAGCCGATTGACTTACTCAGCTTTACCCTCTAGAGTCTCAGCCATGGCGATCCCCGTGAGCCCGCCTGTCGCCTTACCCCCAGGCGACAGGGCAGGACGCCTCCGGGAGGTCGCCATGTCCTTGCACCACCAGGCCGGTCATCCCGGCGGCGGGGTCGACCGCGACGGGCATCGTGGGGCCACGGGCTTGGTGGCCATGGCGCGGGAGTTGGCGGCGCGAGCCCCGGCGTGGCCGGGGATGACGCGCCAGGGTCCCCGCCGGTGGGACTTGATGGCGGCGTCGGACGCCTTCGAGGCTTGGGTCATCGCGTGGGAACCGGGAGGCGCCATCGAGCTGCACGATCACGGCGGATCGGCGGGCGCCGTCGCGGTGGTGGCCGGCGAGCTGCTGGAGACGAGCATCGTGACGCAGGCTTCGGGTGGAGTGGGGCTCCGGAGCAGCACGCTGGAGTCGGGCCAGTGCATCAGCTTCGGGGGACATCACGTACATGACATCGTCAACCTGAGCGCCACCCCGGCCATCAGCGTTCACGTCTACGCTCCGCGCTTGAGCTCCATGACCTATTACCGGATGTCCGAAGGCGTGTTGGAGGCGGGAGCGACC
This sequence comes from uncultured Acidimicrobiales bacterium, assembly GCA_963838775.1. Taxonomy (GTDB): domain Bacteria; phylum Actinomycetota; class Acidimicrobiia; order Acidimicrobiales; family UBA8190; genus Chersky-840. The sequence goes on along the minus strand of CAWISP010000026.1, from coordinate 303,588 downwards.
GTCCGCTACCAGTTGGGCGAGGCGGTCGCGTGAGCATCTCCGTCGACGACCTCGTCGAACGCGCCCGGAGACGCATCCGGCGCGTGGGCCCGCACGAGCTCGCAGGGCTCGTTGCCGAGGGCGGCCTCGTCATCGACATCAGACCCGCTGAGCAGAGACGCCACGAAGGCGCGCTGCCGGGCGCTGTGGTGGTGGAACGGAACGTGCTCGAATGGCGCCTGGACCCGAGCGGTGACCATCGCCTGCCCGAGGTCCGCGATCTCCACCAACCGGTGGTGGTGGTGTGCTCGGCGGGCTACGCCTCGAGCCTGGCTGCGGCATCGCTCGCCGATCTGGGCTACGCGCGGGCTGCCGACCTGGTGGGCGGCTACCAGGCTTGGAGCGCATGGTTCGCACGGCGCAGTGAGCCTGGGCACGAGCCGCAGCCGGTCGACGCCGACCTGCCGCACACCGGCCCGGGGGACGCGACGGCACGGGATCACCCAGAGAGCACCTGCATAGACTTCGCCGAGGCGCCGCCGGGCGGTGCCGACGCGGACGAGGAGGCCACCATGTCGCAATGGGGATTTGAAACTCGACAGATCCATGCCGGCGCCGTTCCGGATCCGGCCACCGGAGCGCGGGCCGTCCCGATCTATCAGACGACGAGCTACACGTTCCGGGATACGGCGCACGCCGCCGCCCTCTTCGGGCTGGAAGAGCTGGGCAACATCTACACCCGGATCATGAACCCCACCCAGGCGGTGTTCGAAGAGCGCGTGGCGGCCCTCGAAGGGGGAGTCGCAGCGCTGGCGGTCGCGAGCGGACAAGCGGCTGAGACCGTCAGTCTGTTGAACCTGGCCGAGAACGGCGGGCACATCGTGTCCTCCGCCTCGCTGTACGGAGGGACCTACAACCTCCTCCACTACACGCTGCCGAAGCTCGGCATCGAGGTGAGCTTCGTCGAGGATCCCGATGACCTCGATGCATGGCAGCGTGCCGTTCGGGACAACACCAAGGCCTTCTTTGCCGAGACCATCGGCAACCCCAAAGGGGACGTGCTCGATTTCGAGGGTGTGTCGGGTATCGCCCACGCGCACGGCATCCCGCTCGTCGTCGACAACACGGTGGCGACGCCATACCTGGCCCAACCGTTGCGCCACGGAGCCGACATCGTCGTCCACTCGGCCACGAAGTTCATCGGCGGCCATGGGACCTCGATCGGCGGGATCATCGTGGACGGCGGAACATTCGACTACGAAGGCAGCGGGCGCTTCCCGGGATTCACCGAGCCCGATCCCAGCTATCACGGGCTGGTCTTCGCTCAGCTCCCCGAGGCCCTGTTCCCGGCCCGCTACGTCTTGAAGGCCCGACTGCAGTACCTGCGCGACATGGGGCCTTCCATCGCTCCGCTCAATTCCTTCCTGTTTCTCCAGGGACTCGAGACCTTGAGCCTCCGTATGGAGCGTCACGTCGTCAACGCGCAGCACGTGGCCGAGTGGCTCGAGCGCCGAGACGAGGTTTCCTGGGTGTCGTACCCGGGCCTCGAGTCGAGCCCATGGCACGAACGGCAGAAGCGGTACCTTCCCAACGGCGCCGGTGCGATCTTGGGATTCGGCATCGCCGGAGGGGCCGAGGCCGGTCGCAAGTTCATCGAGGGGTTGGAGCTGTTCAGCCACCTCGCCAACGTCGGAGACGTCCGGAGCCTGGCCATCCACCCCGCGTCGACCACGCACTCACAGCTCACCGAAGCGGAGCAGGTGTCCACCGGGGTCACTCCTGACCTCGTGCGCCTCTGTGTCGGACTCGAGACCCTCGATGACATCCTGGCCGACCTCGAAGCCGGGTTCCGTGCCGCCAAGGTCGGGTGAACCGATCACCACGACCGGCGCCTGGAGTGTCGGCGACGAGATAGGGGACCGGCGCTTCGCTCGCGTGGTCGGGGGCGAGGGGCTGGGCCTCGAGGCGGGCGGCCGCCTGGGCCCGGTCGAGATCGCCTACGAGACCTGGGGCGAGCTCGATCCTTCCGGCGGGAATGCCGTGCTCGTCCTCCACGCCCTGACCGGTGACTCCCACGCCCACGGGCCTGCCGGCCCGGGACACCCGAGCCCCGGGTGGTGGCCCGACATCATCGGGCCGGGCGCGCCCATCGACACCGAACGGTTCTTCGTCGTGTGCCCGAACGTGCTCGGGGGCTGCCAAGGAACCACCGGGCCCGCATCGGTGGCCCCCGACGGGAAACGCTACGGGTCACGTTTCCCCATCATCACCGTCCGCGACCAGGTCCGCGTCGAAGCGTTGTTGGCGGACCACCTCGGAATCTCGCGGTGGGCGGCGGTGGTAGGCGGCTCGATGGGTGGCATGCGGGTGCTCGAATGGTGCGTGGGATCACCCGAACGCGTCGAGCGCGCGGTGGTGATCGCCGTGGGTGCGGCCGCCACTGCGGAACAGATCGGGCTCTGTTCACTCCAAGTGCGCACCATCCGAGCGGACCTGGCGTTCGCGGGGGGTGACTACTACGACCGCGCCCTGGGTCCGGCCCAGGGACTTGCCATCGCCCGGGGGATGGGGCAGGTGAGCTATCGGACGGCCGCGGAGCTCGACCTGCGCTTCGGCCGAGAGGCCCAAGGTGTCGAGCAGCCCTTGAAAGGTGGTCGCTACAGCGTGGAGTCCTACCTCGAGCACCACGGTGACACGTTGCTCCGCCGCTTCGACGCCAATTCGTACATCGTGTTGAGCGAGGCCATGAATCATCACGACCTGGGTCGTGGTCGAGGCGGCATCACCCCCGCCCTGTCGGGTGTGAAGGCCGAGACGAGCGTGATCGGGATCTCTTCGGATCGCCTCTACCCGATCGGGCTCCAATACGAGATGGCCCGGCTCCTCCCGAACCGACCCGAGGTCCGGGTGGTGGAGTCGACGGTGGGCCACGACGGGTTCCTCGTCGAGACGGCCGCCATCGGTGCCTGGATCGCCGACGCGTTGGCCTAACGCCGCCCGAGCGCTTGCCCCTTCCGCGTCCGACCGTCCCCGCAGCGAGTACCCGGCCCAGGCATCAGGCGGCCAAGCCCGGCCGGAGAGACAGCGGGGCTAAACCCGGACGCGCCCTCGTGCCGATGAGAACGAGGTGGCTCGTATTGGTCTCACTCCTGTTGGACCCCCGGACGAGGCCGGTTTCGGTCTTCTCGGCATCGTCATCTCGCTGCTGGTCGTCGCGCTCTTGAGTGTCGGGGCCCTCGAGGCCTTTGCGGGGGGGTCGGGAGCGGGGTCCGGGTCCCAGGTCCTGAGCCCCACCGTGGACCGGGCCTATGACGTCCAAGCCCAGTCATCGCTCTCGACCGCCATGCAGAACGTGCGCGACGGTGCCATCAGCAACGGAGGGCTGTCGGCCTCGGACCTGGCGCAGTTCGGCGTGACGACGGGTCCCTCGAGTTCCGCCACGATGGTCAGTGGGGCGGTGGCAGACCAAACAGCGAGCGGCGGGCCCGATGGCGCCCTCGGATTCGGAAGCGTGACCTTGGCGGCAGCGTCGAAATCGGGGACGTGCTGGTACGTCTGGTTCTCGACGTCGGCGACATGGTTCGGCTTCGAGCCCGATGCGACCTCGTGCATCGCGCCGTCGATGGCCACGGCCCCGACCCCGGGTGCGGGGTCTCCGGGGACGGTGGGTTGGCAGCAGGGATCGTTCCCCGCCACGGGGTAAGACACCTGGCGAGCGGACGGGCTCGACGGCACGCCGACGAGATCAGGCGTTTACCATCGACGTGGCACCGGTTTCCCGGGAGTGACTGGCCAGGTCGCCTCGGTATCGGTCACCCCCGGATCAACGGAGCGACGCCATGAGCCAACTGCGGTGCACCCACATCGACCAGATCGCCGATCCCGAGCGTTCCTCCGGGGGGTGCGAGGACTGTCTCGCCGCCGGCCGCAGGGACTGGGTGCATCTCCGTGTCTGTCAGACCTGCGGCCACGTGGGTTGTTGCGACAGCTCACCCGGCCGCCACGCCACCAAGCATTTTCTCGCCGGGAGGCATCCCGTGGTGCGGTCCTTTGAGCCCGGCGAAGACTGGTACTGGTGCTATGTGGACGAGGTCGACTACGAGCTCGCCGACAAACCGCCGGCACCATCGCATCTGTGACCGGGCGTCGACTCGAACTCTCCGCCGGCGCTGCCACCGTGGTGGGGGAGGCGGGGCCATGGCGGAGGTGAATTCGGGCGGTCGACACCCGGGAGGCTCTGCACACCATCGCCGCCCACGTCTTGGGTCGCCGGCGCTTCGTGGTCAGCGGCCGATTCGGTCTCCGTGCCTCGCCGGGAGGCATCGCCACGCCGGCTTTCGGTGACGGCATCGAGACGGTCCGCGTCTCGGGGGCCTCGCTGGTACGTGAGGTCGGCGCCACCACGACGTTGCTGACTCTCAACGGATCCACGCTCCGACTCCTGGGCAGCTTCGTCGACGTACGTCTGGACGAGCCCTTCAGCGTCGGAGCCGACACGCCCCTCCTCGGGGACCTCGACACGCCGCTCGACCTGGAACCCGCCACCGTGACCGCGATCGCGGACTGGTTCGCCTTGGCGTGGCGCGTCCTCGACGACGTGCTCGTCTCACTACCCGACGACGCCGAGGCCACCACGATCCAACTCTGGCCCGAGCACTTCGACGCGGCCACCACGGTGACGGTGCCTCCGGCTGAGCCGGTGAACCTGGGCTTTTCGCCCGGTGACGGGTTCGAGGCCGAGCCCTATGTCTATGTGGGCCCCTGGAGTGCGGAACGACCGGGTGACCCGGGCTTCTGGAACGTCTCGTTCGGGGCCATGCGTCGGCGTTCCGCCGTTCGGGAATCACCCGATCCGGCTGCGTTCTGTCGCCGGTTCCTCACCGAAGGTCTGCGGCGAGCGGCATCCGCGTAGCAGGCTCGGCGTATGCCACGCCGGGACGAGCCGGTCGGTCAAGGCTCCTGGGCGATGAGTGGGGACCGGGCAAGCAGAAAGACACCCGCTGTCACCATGGCGAGGCCGAGGACTTCCACCACCGGTGCGACGCCCCGGGAGTCGACGTGTTCCCCGAAGAAGCCGAGGCCGATGGCCACGGCCACCAGGGGTTGCGCAACGGTCAGGGTGGGCAGTGACAGGCGGAGCGCGCCGGCGTGAAAGGCGCTCTGGGTGAGGAGCAACGCTCCCACGCCCCCCGCCAGTAGGGCGTAGGGCGCCCACGTCGTCAGGGTGTGGACGGCACCCGCGTCCAAGATATGGCCGGTGCGCTCGGTGACGGCGGCCACGTATCCGAACGCCATCCCGGATCCCGCCGCCAGGAGCACAGCGGCCCGTCGCCGCCTTCCCCCCCGAGCACCGAGGACCATGGCTCCGCACGATGTGGCGATAACACCGGTGAGGATCGCCCATGCCACGTTCGAGGCATGGGGATGGCCGATGCCGGGTTTCGCCACCCCGAGGAACAACGCCAACCCCGCCGCGATGACCACGGTCGACGTGACGTCGGCTGCGGACGCTCGGTGATGCTCGAGCCATGCTCCCACGGGGAGCGCGAACACCAGGCTCAAGACAAGGAGAGGCTCGACCAGGGCTAACGACCCTCGGCGCAGGGCGAGGAACTGAAAGAGGTACCCAACACCGTCGAGGACGTTTCCCACGAGCCACAACGGGCGGTGGGCCAGGCTCACCAGAAGCCCGGCCCGCAGGGAGAGTTCGGGCGGCTCTCTGATCGCCGCTTGGTGCTGGAGCACGGCCGCCATCCCGTACGAGGCCGCGCTCGCCAACGAGAGCAGGACGATGGAGACGAGCCCGCGCCCCACGTGGTGGTGGAAGACCCCGAAGCCCGAGCGCGCCACGAGTGACATCACCTTCGGCTCCGGCGTGGGCTCCCGGGCCCTTTCATTGGCGGTGTCTGAAGTGCCGAGCGCGGTCGCCGGTGAACGATGAGGTGCAATGTGATCACCGGTGTCGTGATGCTGCCCGACCTGCTTGTCTCATGGCGTGGCATCCTTTGCCGTCGGATCGGGCTCTGGCTCCTGACCGGGGCGCTTCGCCTCGGCCGCCATGTCGACGAGTGCCTGACGCTGAGCCCGGAGGCCGGCTCCGCGCGGGACTCGCAACGAAATGTACGCCACGCCGCCGATCGGGATCGGGAGCCAGAAATTCACGAGCCGCCAGCCGAGCACGGCCAGCGTGGCGATGTTGCGGGTCACGCCGAACGAGACGAGCAGCGTGGCGGCGGACGCCTCGATGACGCCGAGGCCCCCGGGGGTGATGGGAATGGCGCCCAGCACGTTCGCGATGCCATAGGCGGCGAAGAGCTCGATCGGATCGACGAGGTGGCCGAACGCAGAGACAAACGACCACAACGAGGCTGCGTCGAAGAGCCAGTTGAGTCCCGCCCACAACAGGGCCTGTTTGAGAATGGCACGGTCCTGGGCGAGGTGCACGACCGAGTCACCGACCTGGCGGACGAGACGCTCCAAGCGGTCCGCCCCCACCCGCGGAATACGCCGGCCGACCGACCGCACGACGCGTACGGCGAGATCTCCACCTCGGGTGAGCGTGTACGCAAGGGCGGCGGCACCGAGCAGGGCGAGCAATCCGACCAGAGCCGCGACGACATAGATGGGATGGAGACCGGCCAGGGGAATGGAGATCAGCAGGGCGAGCCACAACATGACGTTCAGCACCAGGGCGGAACCGATGGCCTCGGTGGCCATGGCGAAACCGGCATCGGACCCCTCGACACTGTTGGAGGTGAGCAGGCGGTACCCGACGCCCGCTCCACCGGCGGCACCGCCCGGGATCACGTGCGCAACCGCAGTCGTGGCCAGGACAATCCGGACGAGGGTGAAGAGCCCGGGACCACCACCGGGCAGCAACGTCCGGGTGAGGAGCGCGTAGCACACGATCGCGCCGCCTTCGAGTGCGATCCCGGCGATGAGCCACCCGATGTTGACCCTGCTCAGGAGATGCAGGTTCTTGCTGGCACCCACGAGCTCGGGGATCACCAGGTATTCGACGACGAGGAGTACGAGGAAGACGAGCAGGCCGTGGCGGAGCCATTTCGGGACGATCGACCGCCAGGAGCGGTGCGGGCCCGGATGGGGCCGGTCATCGGGGTGCACCCACCCATGTTTCCAGCCGGAGCGCCTCCGCCGCGGCGATACGCGACCGGGAATCTCCATCGGCCCCGACGGCCCCGACGACCTTGACGACCTCGGCCCTCGGATCGCGATGCGGAGTGTCTTCATCGGTCTGCCCCTCCCGACGAGGCCGCGTCATCCATGACCGGGCTCACCGGGCATCAGGCATGCTGGGGAGGTGCCCGAATCTTGCGATCGACCCCCCACCGGAACGGTGAATCCCACGGACCGCACCACATTGCGCCGCAAGAAGGAGCGGGGCACCTACGACAAGGCGGTGCTCGACGCCATTCTCGATGAAGGCTTGTTGTGTCACGTCGGCTTCAGTGTGGACGGCTCGTCCTTCGTCATGCCCATGGCCTATGCACGGATAGGAGAAATGCTCTACCTCCATGGCGCCACCGGCAATCGCATGGTGCGCGTCCTGGCGGACGGCGCCGAGGTGTGTGTCACCGTAACCCTGCTCGATGCGCTGGTATTGGCTCGCTCTGCTTTCCACCATTCGATGAACTACCGCTGCGCCATGCTCTTCGGTGTAGCCACCCGAGTTGACGACGACGATGAGAAGTACAGGGCATCGATCGCGCTGCTCGACCACATCGCTCCCGGTCGCAGCGCCGACGCGCGCCCACCGTCCCCGGAGGAGCTTCGCGCGGTGCTCATGGTCCGGCTCCCGATCACAGAATGGTCGGCAAAGGTCCGGACCGGGGGGCCGATCGATGAACCCGAGGACATGGGGAAGTCCATCTGGGCAGGCCAGATTCCCGTGTCGATCGTCACCGGCGCCGCCGTGCCCGATGGACCGCCCCTGCCCGGACTGGACGAACCTTCGTATGTGCGCGCCTATCCCGCCCGAGGGGCCGGGCCCGGCACCGCCACGTCGGTGCCCTCGCCTCCGGGGATAACCGCACCGGGCGGCTAGCGGTCCACCCACAATTCCTCAACAGGGGTGGCCAGTCCCAAGAAGAAGAGGTGACACTAGGACGCGACGAGCATCCGACAGACGGCACGTTGTCTCGTCGGTCCTGGTCAGGGCGATGGTCTGCTAGTGTGAACGACGAGGTCGGCATTCGTCGACCGGTCGTCGCCAGTGGCGGCGGGGCGGATTCGATCCAGTCGAGTTGGCCTATCTCACTCGTCTGGAGTCACGTGACCGTCTCGTTTGCTGATCTCGGGGTGCGCCCCGAACTGGTTGCCCGTCTGCACGCCCGAGGCCTGACCAGCCCGTTCCCCATCCAAGCGGCGACCCTTCCCGACGCGCTCGCGGGCCGCGACGTTTGTGGGCGCGCCCCCACCGGATCGGGGAAGACGTTGGCTTTCGGCTTGGCGGTCGTGAGCCGGACCAACGGATCGAAGCCCGGGCAGCCCGGCGCGCTGGTCCTCGTTCCGACCCGCGAGCTCGCCGCCCAGGTGCAGCGGGAGCTGGCCATGTTGTCGGGGCAGGGACGAGGGCGCGTGATCGCCGTCTACGGCGGGACGGGGTACGGACCCACCCGCCAGGCCCTGGCTCGGGGCGTCGACACCGTCGTGGCCTGCCCGGGTCGGCTCGAGGATCTCGTCGCTCAACGTGCCATCAATCTGAGTGCCGTCCACACCGTCGTCGTCGACGAGGCGGACCGAATGGCTGACATGGGGTTCCTCCCTGCGGTGCGCCGCCTCCTCGATCTCACCGCGGCCGACCGTCAGGTGATGTTGTTCTCCGCGACGCTCGGGCCTGAGATCGAAGCTCTGGTGAGCCGATATCAGACCAACCCCGCCCGTCACCACGTGGCCAGCGACGAGCCGGGGGAATCCGATATCTCTCATCTGTTTTGGAGTGTCCCCCGACAAGAACGAGTTCCCGTCACCGTTGCCCTCGTCGGCGAGCACGGCCGGGCCCTCGTCTTCTGCCGCACGCGACGTGGCGCCGACCGTGTCACGGTGCAGCTGAACACCGGAGGCGTCAAGGCCCTTGCCATCCACGGCGGCAAGACCCAGGCCCAGCGCGAACGGGCGCTGGCCGCCTTCGCCGCCGGCCGGGCCGGAGCGTTGGTGGCGACCGACGTGGCAGCCCGCGGCATTCACGTGGAGGACCTGCCCTGCGTGGTGCATTTCGACCCGCCCGCGGATCACACCGACTACCTGCATCGGTCCGGGCGTACGGGTCGGGCCGGAAAGACCGGCATCGTGGTGTCGCTCGTGGCCGAGGAGCAGCTGTCGGCCAACCGCCTCCTGCAGCGGTCCCTCGGTTTCGAGACCGTCGTGCACCCCAAGGGTCTCGTCGCCGCCAAGCGTGCTCACAACGCAAGCCCCGCCGCCCCTGTCGTGCACGAGCGAATGGCGCCGGTCACCGCGAGGGAGCCCCTGTCCGCTCCCAATGGCACGCGACGGGGGACCAAGAGTGCCCCGACACGCCGAGTCTCACGGACCCATGGAGCTCGCCCTGCGGCGCAGAAGGTCGTGGGCCGGCGGCCCAAGAGGGCACCCGTCGGCACGGTGAGGTTCTTCGACGCCAAGAAGGGCTACGGGTTCCTGTCGAGGCCAGACGGTGCCGGTGACGTGTTCGTCCACGTGAGCAGCATCCAAGGGCACGGCCCGACGGCGCTCCAGCCGGGCCAACAGGTCCGTTTCGAGACGACGACCGGTCGCAAGGGTGAAGAGGCTCGCAACGTGATGGTCGTCTGACCGCAGATCCCGGCTCAGCGACAGCTCAGGAGAGCGAGCCCCGCAGCTTTTCCAGTGCGCCCAGTCGACGGTCGAGGCGTGTCGGGTCGTCCTTGTCGCGATCGCGGATCCGAGCTTCGAGCAGGTCCAGGCGGACTCGCTCTCGACCGATCAACTCGGCTCTCTCGGCGTCGGGTCGTTGACGGACAGCCCGCAGGAATGCAGCCAGAGCATCGTTGGAACGCTTCAGGTTCAACGAACGGGCGACAGAAGCGAAGGTGCGGCCTTCTTCCCGAAGTCGTAGTGCGTCCTCGTCGCTGCTACCGCGGCGCGGGCCACGGGAGTCTTTGCGCTCGCGATCGCTGTCGCGGTCGCGGTCCTGGTCCCGGGATCGGGGCTCTCGGCCCCTAGGCACGATCCACCGACCTGGATCCGTCGGTGGCGCGAGAACCAAGACCGTAGGAAGTGTCGTACCGCTGGACGGTTCCAGTGGCCATTGTCTCTCCATTCACGAGCTCAACGCATCGCTCGGGAACGGCCGTGTGGCTGTTGGGACCGGGTCGACTCACTTCAATGCTATCGGGTCACGGGCTCGTGCGTGACCGCCGAGCGGACGCCGCAACGGAGCGGAGAGGATGTTGACCTGTCTTGCAGTTGGAGGCCTGGCGCCGCTGATGGCGAAACGAGGTCATGACGCACGACAAACGTCATCGGAAGTCCACCTGGTACTGTGGCACTACGGGATCAATGACGGCGGACGTGAGTTTGGTATCCCGACGTGCCCGCCGCTCATTGCCCACCCTGGTACGTATTGGTGGGTTCCGATCGCGCCGTGCCGAGGAGGCGTTGGGGTGATTGCGGAGCAGAGGGCCGAACGTGACGAGTCGGACATCGTCAAGCTCTACCTGAGGGGTATCGGACAGTACGCCCTGTTGACCAAGCTCGAGGAGATTCGGCTGGCCAAGCTGATCGACGCCGGTCGCGAGGCGTCGGCAATCGAATCATCCACCCCTGCGCTCAGCGCCGCGAAGAAACGCGAACTTCGTCGAGCGGTTCAGCAGGGGGAACTGGCGCATCAAACCTTCGTCCAGGCAAACCTTCGGTTGGTCGTGTCGATCGCCAAGCGTTACCAAGCGTCCGGTCTCCCGCTCCTCGATCTGGTCCAGGAAGGAAACCTGGGCCTGATCCACGCCGTTGGCAAGTTCGATTGGAACAAAGGCTTCAAGTTCTCGACCTATGCCACCTGGTGGATCCGGCAGGCCATCAGTCGGGGCATAGCCAACACCGGCCGGACCATCCGGTTGCCGGCCCATGCGGGGGACTTGCTCACCCGCATCCGATGGGCCCGGACAGCACTCGAGCTCAGGCTCGACCGCGGGCCGACGCTCGATGAGTTGGCATCCGAAACAGGTCTGTCGCGCGAAAAACTTGCCGAAGCACTGCGATGGAGGGCCGAGCCCCTTTCGTTGTCAGAGCCGCTCGGTGACGAGCGCGACAGTGACTTCGGTGACCTTGTCCCGGATGCCAATGCAATTTCGCCTTTTGACTACGCCGCCAATTCTCTGCTCGGCGATGAGATCGCCCGTCTCCTCGCTCCCCTCGACGAACGCGAAGTGACGATCATCCGGTTGCGATTCGGGCTCGACCAGCATGCGCCGAGGACCCTGGAGGAGATCGGCAGACACTTCAACCTCACCCGGGAGCGGATCCGCCAGATCGAGGCCAAGGCCATGGCGAAGCTCCGGCACCCCTGCGCCGACAACGGCGCCCACGACCTGCTCGACGGGTAGGTCGCTACAGTCGGTTCGTGGACGCCCGCACGGCCCGACGCCGACTGGCCTCGGCGAGAGTGGGACATCTGGCGACGGTGACAGCCGCAAACGGTGCCCATCTCGTCCCGTGTTGCTTCGTGCTCGACGCCGACACGATCTACTCGGCCATCGACGCCAAGCCCAAGTCCACTTTCGATCTTCGGCGTGTGCAGAACATCCGGTCCAACAGCGCGGCCGCACTCCTGGTCGACCACTACGAGGAGGACTGGACGACATTGTGGTGGGTGCGAGTGGACGGGGTCGCCCGTATGGTCGACGACTACGACGTGGCGCGCTCGCGAGCCATCGATCTCCTCGCGGCGAAATACGAGCAATACCGAGACAGCCCTCCGCCGGGACCGGTCCTGGCCATCGACATCGAACGCTGGCGTAGCTGGCCCTGAGGGGTCACCAACCAGACCTGTGAGCTCGGTGTGGTGACGCTGTGCATCGAGGGCCGGGGCAGCCCAACTCCTAGGTGGCACACAGGTTGCGCTACGGGTGCGCGAAGGGGGTGGGAGCAGGCTCAATGTTGCCCCCCAATCGGGCGGGCTCGGAAAGGAGCCACACATGCAACCACTTGATCCGGAACACGACGATCCGGCACCCGGTGTCCCCGCGCCAGGCGATCCCGGACTCGCTGACCTAGGACGCGGGGGCCGGCGACGATTGAACAAGACCATGATGAGTGGGCTCGCCCTGTTGGGGGTGGGTGGGATCGCCGGAGCCGTCGCCGCCACCGCGAGCAGCGCCGGGGCGGCGACCACCACCACCACAGGGAATACCGCGACAGCCGGATCGAACGCGAGCTCGACCACTGCGCCCGCCAACGCCCCGCAGAGTCCCGGAGCACCGCCGGGCGCAGCGCCCCTCCCCCTGCACGGGACGGTCACCGCCGTCGGGACCTCGAGTGTGTCCATCAAGACGAGCACGGGAACCACGACGTACGCAGTCTCGAGCTCGAGTGATATCGAGAAGAACGGCACGGCGGGGCTCAGCGCGCTCGCCGTCGGTGACACCGTCGCCTTCAGCACGGTCACGTCCGACGCCACCCCCACCATCGACAAGCTGGTGGCGGGGAGCGCATCGTCGGGCATGGCCGGAGGCTGTGGGCCAGGCGGTACGCCCGGAGCCGGCCATGGAGGGCCGCCGAGTGGCTCGAGCAGCTCAGGGAGTTCGACCGGATCAGGAAGTTCGACCGGATCAGGAAGTTCGAGCAGTACCAGCAGTTCGAGCACGACACCGGCGCCCGCCTGACCCGACGCCCCCGAGCACCCGGGCTCGTTGTGGTGTGGCCCCCGCCCGTCACGCCCAGCGAGCCCGGGTGCTCAGTCCCCGGAGCACGCCGCCAACGTCGGCAGTCAGACGGCCCGACCGGCGAAATTGAGAAGACGGGTCTGGACGTCTGCCTGGGGTGGAGGCGTGATCTTCTCGGCGAACCCGCCCGGCACACGGATGGCGTCGTCGATCGAAGCGAGGAATGCTCCCGCCTGCGACACGGCGTCGGGGTCCAGCCGCTCGTCCTGACCGGTGGCCCGGGCCAGGTCCCAGGTGTGGAGGAGGAGGTCGGTGCACACCATGCGACCGACCAGTGACTCGAACGGTTGCTCCCCGAACATCCCCCCGACGATCGTCGAGGCCCGGGTGTCGTCGCCTACGGCATCCGCCAGCGCTCCACTGGAGGCCTGCCACTGCGTGAGCAGGTCACCGTTCGGGTCTGTTTCGACGGGTGAGACGTCGTCGAATCGTGTCATCACCCGGCGTTGGGTGTCGATCACGTGGACGACCAGATCTCGGACCGACCAGTCCGGACACGGCGTAGGTGCCGACCACTGTTCGGGGTCGACGTGCACGAGCCGGTCCGTGAAACCCGCCGCGATCATCCCGTAGCGCACCGCTGTCTCAGACATGGCGTGCATGGTAGTGAGGATGGATCGTCTTGCGTGTCCCGCCACGACCTTCGGGTGCGACGCCTCTAGGTGAGCCCGAGGGCGGCCTCGAGTTCGGTGCGATGGCCGTCGGCATGGCGTGCGGCGATCTCGGCGAACCTGGCGATGGTGACGCTCCCCTCGCCCGTCTCCATCTCCGATGCGCTCAACGGCTCGATGAGCGCCACGAAGGCGTCACCGCCGCGGACGAGGCGTGCGAGGGCGGCTTCCCGTGTCGGTGCCGTCACGGCCGAGGCGTGTCGGGCATTGAGGTCGTCTACGATCTCGGGCGATACCTCAACGTGCTCGTGGCGCGTGAGCCTGGTCACGAACGATCCCAAGTATTCGTAGGCGTCGGCTACGTGGTCCACGATCACACCGAGGGTGCGGGGATCACCGTCGGCAAGGGGGCGTGCTGTCCATTGCTCGTCGGAGCATCGACCCACGAACTCGATCACTCGCCGCCGGGCGGCAAGGACCTCTCGGGCCAGATCGGTGCCATCGGTCACACCGGGTACCGCCATCACACCGGTACCGCCATCACACCGGTACCGCCATCACACCGGTACCGCCATCACACCGGTACCGCCATCACACCGGTACCGCCATCACACCGGCACCACGGTCCCGATTCACGGTGGTTGTGTCGAACGCCATACCTGCCATGCTCGGCGACACCGCCGAGACGATACCGCCCGGCCCCGAGGTGTCAGGCGTTCGGGACCCAGCCGGCAGCAGCAGCGGGCCACCGTCCCCGACGCTCGGCCCGGTCCACGTCGTCGAGGGTGACGATGCCCGCCAGCCGGTTGACCGGGTCGAGCACCACCGCCGGGCGTCCCCCCGCGGCGTACATCCGACCCAGCAGGACCGACATCGGTTCCTCGGGACGTCCCACCGGGATCGTCTCGATCCGCTCGGCGACGTCACCGACCCGGGTGGCCATCTGCTCGCCGACGGGCACCGCCGCGATGCGCTCGAGGGTCACCACGCCCTCCAGCCAACCGGTCGAACCCACCACGGCGGCGGCCTCGTGTCCGTTCCGCCACAGCACGGGCCCCGCCAGCAACACCTCCACGCTCATGGCGGACGGGACGACGGGGGGGTGGGGAGCCATCACCGAGCCCACCGCCAACCCGTCGATCCCTCCCAGGCGCCGGGCGCCATCGCCTTCGGCCCGTGCCGCCGCGAAGAGGAACCACCCGAGGAACAGGGACCACAAACCGATGGGGCTTCCCTTCGCGAACTCGACCAACCCCAGGCCGATCAGGACCACGCCGAAACCCACACCGGCCCGCGCCGCGAGCACCGAGGCGCGGGTGCGGTTTCCCGTGGCTTTCCAGAGCCCGGCCCGCAGGATGCGGCCGCCGTCGAGCGGAGCGGCGGGGATCAGGTTGAACCCGGCGAGGAGGAGATTGATCTGCCACAGCCACGAGCACACACCGACGACCAGGCCGTGGGCCCCGGCCCGCTCGAGCAGGAGTTGTGTCGCCGCGAACGCGCCGGCCAGGGCGATGCTCATGCCGGGGCCGACCGCGGCGATGGTGAAGTCCGCTCCCGGGTTCGGCGCTTCGCCTTCGAGCTGGGCGACGCCGCCGAAGAGCCACAACGTGATCGAGCGAACCCCGACGCCGTGCCGCCGTGCCGCCACGGCGTGAGAGCCCTCGTGGGCGAGCAGGGACATGAAGAACAATGCCGCCGCGACGCCGGCGGCAACCCAGTATGCGGGGTGTGCCCCCGTGCCGTAGGCATCGGGAAACGCCGAGGTGGCGAGCTCCCAGGTCACGAGCCCGAAGATGAACGCCACGCTCCAGTGCACGCCGACGGGAACGCCACCGATACGTCCGAGACGGATGCTTTGTCTCATCCCCCCATCTTGGAGCCTTCGGCGCGCCGTCGGTGGTCACCCCGGGCGTCGACCGGCTCGAGCTGCGACCGGGCGCCCTGGCGTCGGGGCCCGTGGCGCGGTGTGCTATCCATGCAGCGTGCCGCAAGCCGTCCGGCGACCGGTCGAAGGCGGCGGCTGGCCTGCCGGGCTCGCTCCCAGGATCCGGTCCGCACTCGATGCTCATGTGCCCGGTGACGGGCGCGAGGCCCAGGCCCAGGCCCGCATCATGGTGGACCTCGATGCGCTGGCGAGCCCATTCGACGAGCGGGCCGGGCCCGAGCACGTGACCGGCTCGGCTGTGGTCGTGGGACGCCGCGGGACCGTCCTCCATATGCACAAGCGCCTGCATCGGTGGTTGCAGCCCGGCGGGCACCTCGAACCGGGGGAGGAGCCGTGGGCCGCGGCCCTGCGCGAGTCCCAGGAGGAGACCGGCTTGGTGCTCTCCCATCCCGATGCAGGACCGCGCCTCATCCACGTCGACGTGCACGATGCCGCCAACGGCCATACCCACCTTGACCTGCGGTACCTCCTGATCGCACCCGACGAGGACCCGCGCCCTCCCCCCGGCGAGAGCCCCGAGGCACGATGGTTCGGGTGGGAGGAGGCCGAGGCGGTTTCCGACGAAGCCCTCGTCGGCGCGCTGCGCCGAGCCCGGGCTCAACCCGAGTCCCGGGCCGGGAGCGGGCCGTGGTCGACCGAGGCCGGGTCCCGGTCCGCGTCAGGTGCGGTCGGCAAGGGCGGCGGGCCCCGGCACAATGGTGGAGACGACGCGAGATGACAGGCAGGGGATGACGACAGGAGATGATGCCCAGGAGTCGGGCCTCGACGAGCCGGCGGCTCCGGTCCGGCCTCTGGCTCGGCTTCTCGACGTGCAAGACCACGACACCGTGATCGACCAGCTCCGCCACCGTCGGGCCACACTGCCGGAACGATCCGAGCTGGCGAATGTCGACAGGCAACTCGGTTCGCTCGAGACTCGTACCAAGGAGCTGCGCCTGCAGCGCGATGAGCTCGGCGATCGCCAAGGTGCGCTCGAGCACCAGATCGACGCGTCCCGCACACGACGAGACACGCTCGAGAAGCGGCTCTTCAGCGGCCAGGTCGTCGCCTCGCGCGAGCTCCAGGCCATGAACGAGGAAGTGAAGCACCTCGCCCGCCACATCAGTGAGCTCGAGGACCGTGAGATCGAGATCATGGAAGCCCTCGAACCTCTCGACAAGGAGCTGTCGGCCGGGGATGTGACGCGCAGCGCCCTCGATGCTGACGCCGATCGGCTACGGGTGGTCATCGCCACCACCGAGCAGGCACTGGACGCGGAACTCGCTGAAGAGAACCAGGCCCGTGTCGCCGCCGCGTCGGGAGTGCGGAACGACCTCCTGGCCCGCTACGAGCAGTTACGGTCCAAACTCGGCGGCACCGGAGCGGCTCGGCTCGTGGGTGGATCGTGCGGCGGATGCCACCTGGCGTTGTCCTCGATGGAGCTCGACCGCGTGCGCAAGGCACCTCCCGACGCCGTGATCACCTGCGAGCAGTGCGGCCGGATCCTGGTGTCCTGACGTCACCGTGCTCGTCCTCGTTCGCCACGGTGAGAGCGAGGGGAACGTCGCCCGGCAGCTCCTCGGGCGAAGCGAGTCGCCGTTGACCCCCCGGGGACGTGCCGGCGCCGCCGTCCTCGGGGCCAGGCTCGGCCCCGTCAGCCGGCTCGTGGCCAGCCCGCTCGGCCGTGCTCGGGACACCGCCGAGGCCCTGGGACTGGACGTGCCCGTCGAGGTCGACGAACGCTGGATCGAGGTGGACTACGGCGAGCTCGAGGGCCGGGCGCTGCGCGCTGTCCCCCCCGAGCTGTGGTCGCGGTGGAGGGCCGACCCCCTGTTCCGGCCCCCCGGCGGCGAGTCGCTGGCCGAGGTCGGCGCCCGGGTCCGAGATGCGTGTGCCGAGCTCTTCGGGCGCGACGGGGCGGGGGCCAGGGCCGGGGCCCATGTGGTGGTCGTGAGCCACGTCTCGCCCATCAAGGCCGCTGTGGCCTGGGCACTCGGGGCCGGGGACGACATGGTGTGGCGGCTCTACCTCGCCACGGCATCGATCACCCGCATCGGGTGGGGCGACTTCGGCCCCGTGTTGCACAGCTACAACGAGACGGTGTCGGCGCCGCCACCGTCGTGAGAGCCGCGCCCGCGGCGCGCTCAGACGGGGGCTTCGACGGCGAGCTTGGTCTCGCGCTCGGGGGGAAGGTTGTCGTAGAGGTCGGTGACGAGCTCGGCGCGCCGCGTGCGGTAGGCGGGGTCGTCCCACAGGTTGCGCCACTGCAGGGGGTCCTCGTCCAGCGCGTAGAGCTCACCCTCGGTCCCCTCGTAGAGGGGTCCCGGCTCGTAGGCGGTGCAGAGCCACCCGTCGCGGAAGATCGAGCGCAGATGCATGCCGATGTGGGGGAATTGGCTGTCCCACTCGGTGATGGCCCACTGCCGGTCCGAGCCGGGCGCAACGGGCAACGGGCGGCCCTGTGCCCAGTCCGGGATGGCCGCCCCGGCGATCTCGCAGAAGGTCGGAGCGAGGTCGACGTGGCCGACGGGCTCGGCGACCTGGGACGGCGACACGCCGGCACTCGGTGCGGGGCGCCACACCAGCGGGACCCGCATCAAGGCGTCGACGTGATAAGGCCCTTTGAACAAAAGCCCGAAGTCACCCTGGAGTTCGCCATGGTCCGTAGTGAACACGACGTCGGTGTTGGGACCCCAGCCCCGCTCCTCGATGCGCGCCATCACGCGGCCGAGCGCCTCGTCGATGAGCTCGTTCTCCACATGGATGAGCGCGCTCACCTCTCGCACCTGGTCGTGGGTCATCTTCCCCGGCACGAATTTCATGGGGCCCCCCTCCATGTTCTGGAAGCGTCCCTCGTACCAGTCGATCCAGTGATGGGGCTTCTGCGCCAGGATCTCGACCGCCTTCTCCGTCGACCTCGGGTGTCCGGGCGGCAGGTCCAGGTCGTGCCAGTCGATGCGCCGGCGCACCTCGTCGACCGGAGGGTCCCAAGGATGATGGGGGTCGGGGAAGCTCATCCAGCAGAACCAGTCCTCGGCCGGGTCCAGTGAGTCCAGCCAGGCGATGGTGCGGTCGGCGACCCAGTCCGTGTGGTACATCCCGCGCGGCATGGGATTGTGCTTGACCTCGGGGGCGTCGGTGTCGCCACCGCCCTCGTCGTTGAGGCCCATGCTGGCGAAGTTGATGAGGGGGTAGAAGGCGTCGAGCCACTGGGGGCCGTTGGCCTCGAGCCAGGTGTCGTAGTGCCAGCTCCGTAGATATCCGTGCATCGCCAGCTCGACGTGGTCGAACCCTCGGTAGGGCCCGGTCGAGCCCTCCTTGGCCATGCGGTTCTCCGTCCATTTGCGGTCGGGGTCGAAGGCGGGCTGGAAATGCGCCTTGCCCACCAACGCGGTGCGGTAACCCACGGTGTCGTGGAGGTGCTCGGCGACCGACGGCGCGTCGACCGGGAGGGGGACGCCGTTGGCGACAACGCCGTGGGTCCGCACGTACTGCCCGGTGATCATCGTCGATCTCGCCGGAGTGCACACCGTGTTCTGGTTGTGGGCCCGGCGGTACACGATGCCCTCTTCAGCCAGCCGGTCGACGACCGGCGTGCGGGCGATGGTGTTGCCGGTGCACCCGAGGGCGTCATAGCGCTGTTGGTCGGTGGTGACGAAGAGGATCTTGCGGCCCATGGATGGTCCAATCGGTTGGTTGGGTAGGCGTGCCGGTTGTCGAGCGAAGCTGTGGACGGAGAGGTGTCTTCAGGGCGCGGTGTTCGCGCCGACGAAGTCGATCACCGCCGCGGCGAGGTCCTCGCCTTTGTCCTCTTGGAGGAAGTGGCCGGCATCGGTGATGGTGGTGTGGTTCTGACCACGTGTCCCGGGCACCACGTCGCAGAAGAGCCGGTCGGCGCCGTGGGTGATCGGATCGCGGTCGCTGAAGGCGCACAGGAAGGGCTTGTCGAACTCGCGCAGAACCTCCCACGCTTTCCGGTTGGCACCCGCGGCGGGGTCGTCGGGCCGGGTCGGTACGAGTATGGGGAATTGCCGCGCCCCCTCTTTGTACGACTCGTCGGGGAACGGTGCGTTGTAGGCGGCAATGACGTCGGGGGGCGGGTTCGACACACAGCCTCCGCCCACGATGGCCCCCACGGGCAGAGAGGGCACCTCCTGAGAGAATTTCTGCCAGGCAAGGAAGGCCTCGCCCATGTCGAGGTCACCGGTGGGGAGGCCGGTGTTGGCTGCCACCACCCGGCGGAATCGCTCGGGATGCTCGGCCACGAGACGCAGACCGATGAGGCCCCCCCAGTCCTGGCCCACGATGGTGACATCGGACAGATCGAGTTCGTCGAACAGGGCGGCTCGCATCCATTCGACGTGACGCGCATAGGTGTAGTCATCGCGGCGGGAGGGTTTGTCCGATCGACCGAAGCCGACGAGGTCCGGGGCGATGACGCGGAAGCCGGCACCGGTGAGCGGACCGATCATCTTCCGGTACAGATACGACCATGACGGCTCCCCGTGCATGAGGAGGATCTTCTCCGACCCCGATGCGGGGCCCTCGTCGAGGTAGTGCACCCGTAGGCGGTCGCTCCCCTCGCCGCACGGAATCTCGACGTAATGCGGAGCGAAGGCGAACTCGGCGAGCGTGTCGAAACATTCGTCGGGCGTTCGAAGGATGTTCATGGCGTTCCTCCCGGGGGCTTCAGGGACAGCGCGGCCCGGGTCAGGGCCTCCATGGTCCGCCGGCGCGTCGCAGGCGTCCGACCGAGCCGCTCGAGCTGCTCCCAGGACTCCCACGACGTCGCCACCTCGAGCGCGTCGAGCAGCAGTCGGGCTCGAGCGGGGCGCCTGGCCTCGAGCTCGGGGGCGAAGGCGGTCCGGAGCTGGCTCCGGAGCCAGTCGCGTCCCCGCGTGAGCTCGGCCACCACGGTCGGGGAGCTGGCGGTGAGGCGTTCAGCGGATCGGCGCACCGGTGCCGTGGCCTGGAACACCGTGTCGCGCTGGCGAACGATGCGGACCACCCGTTCGTCGACCGGGAGCGTCGACTCCACGGGGCGTATGTGTCGCCAGTGGCGTTCTTCCTGGATTCGGACGGCGTGGTACAGGATCGATTCGAGGTCGTCGAAATGGTGGAAGACGAGCCGGAGCGACACCCCGGCCCGGTCGGCGATGCGTCGTGCCGTGGGCTGGACGTCGCCCTCCTCGAGCAGGGCGATCAGCGCTTCGGCCAGGGCCCGACGGGTTCGCTCGCCCCGCGCCATGCGCCCGTCCGCGCTGGTGCGCTCGACCCTGTGCTCGACGACCGACACCACCCGCCAATCCTAAGAAACTTGCATCTCAGATGCAAGAATTGCGCCGGGTCGGGCTCGGCGCGTCCTCCGGGCGCAGTGGCCTGCGAGCGGGTGTCGTAGTGTCCGGTGGTGCGCGTCGTGATGTGCAAGGAGTTGGGCCCTCTCGACAACGTCGTGGTCGAGGAGCGCGCCACCCCGGACCCCGGACCGGGACAAGTGGTCGTCGACGTGCGGGCCGCGGGTGTGAATTACGTCGACGGGCTCATCTGTCAGGGCCGTTACCAGATGAAGCCGGCCGTCCCCTACGTACCGGGAGGGGAGATCGCCGGTGTCGTGAGTGCCGTGGGTGACGGCGTCACGCAGATAAAGGTAGGTGATCGTGTGATGGCCATGACCGGCTTCGGCGCCTTCGCCGAACAGGTCACGGTGGCTGCGTCGGCGCTCCACCCGGTGCCCGACGCGCTCGGGTTCAGCCAAGCGGCGGCCTTCATCCAGAGTTACTGCACGGCATGGTTCGCGCTGGCGCGCCGCACCACGGTCAACGAGGGTGAGTGGGTGCTCGTGCTGGGGGCCGGTGGTGGGATCGGCTTGGCCGCTGTCGACGTCGCCCTCGAGCTGGGAGCGCGCGTCGTGGCGGCGGCGTCGAGCTCGGAGAAGCTGGAGGCGGCCCGCCGTATGGGTGCCCATGCCACCGTCGAGTACGAGAGCGAGGACCTCAAGTCCCGGGTGCGCGAATTGACCGACGGCGGGGTGGACGTGGTCGTCGACCCCGTCGGCGGCCGCCACAGTGAGCCGGCTCTGCGTGCCACGAAGTCGTTCGGGCGGTTCTGCGTCGTCGGGTTCGCTTCGGGCCCGATCGCGTCGATCCCGCTCAATCACGTGCTTCTCCACAACCGCACCGTGGTGGGCGTCGACTGGGGAGCGTGGGCCATGGGTGACCCCAGCGGGCACCGGGCGATGCTCGACGAGCTCATCGAGATGGTCGAGAGCGGCCGGTTGCACCCGATCGAGCCCACCGAACGTCGCCTCGAAGACGCCGCGCCGGTCATGGCCGCCCTCCTCGACCGGACGGTGACCGGGAAGGTCGTCCTCGTCCCCTGACGAGCTCAGAAGGTCGTGGTCTGTCCTCCGGCGCGGATGGACCGCACTTCTCCAGTCGAGTACCGGATGTGTTCCTCGTAGATCCTGTCGTACCCGGTGTGCGCGATCCTCCACGCCCCGCCGACCTTCGCGTACCGGTCCTCGTACAGGGCGGTGCCGTGGAGCTCGAAGTCATGGGCGGGGACGATCACGCGGTCTTCGAGATACCACCGACCCGCGGCGGTACCGTCGTGACCGACGTCGATCTCGGGGTGGTGCCCGTTGTGCATGGTCACGATGCCCGGATCCCCGAGCGACTCCTCGAGGAACGCCACGATCGCCTCCCGACCGCTCTGGCGTAGCTCACCGGACTGGTATGCGGTGGTGGCGTCCTCGGTGAGCAGTTCCCCGAGCTCGACGAAGCGCTTCAGGTCCAGCAGCCGGAAGTAGGCGTACTTGAGCTGACAGATGGATTCGATCTCGGAGGGGTTCACGGGGCTCCTGACACGGTGACCGACACATGGCTCGAGTGCGCTCGACAGCCGCGCTCGACGGCCGCGCTCGACGGGCGCGCTCGACGGGCGCCAGTGTAGCGACGCCCGCCGCGGGGCTCCGTGCGGCGCCACTCGCTCGGTTACGCCAGTGACAGGTGTTTGCCCGCTTCTGTGAGGACGGATCGCAGCGTCGCCTCCATCTCGTCGAGCTCGCTGTCCCCGCACACGAGGACGGGCGACAACTGCACGACGGGATCCACTCTGTCGTCGGCCCGGCACACGAGGCCCTCGTCGAAGAGCCTCGGGGCCACATGCCCCCGGATCAGGCTGGTGCGTTCCTCGGGGCTGAAGCGAACCTCGGGGTGGTCGGGATCCTTCACCAGCTCGATCGCCCAGAAGAAGCCGTCTCCCCGTACGTCCCCGACCACGGGCAGGTCGCGCAGCGTCTCAAGGCGGGCACCCAGGCGTGGCCCGAAGATCGCAGCGTGCTCGATGACACCTTCGTCCTCGAGCACGGTCAGGTTGGCCAGCGCCACGGCGCACGAGACGGGGTGCCCGCCGAAGGTGATCCCGTGAGCGAAGCTGGCGTCTCCGTGCAGGAACGGCTCGGCCAGGAAGTCACGGCAGATCACGCCGGCCAGCGGCGCGTAGCCCGACGTCACCCCCTTGGCGAACGTCAGCATGTCGGGCTGGTAGTCGTAACGCTCGGCACCGAACCACGTGCCCAGGCGCCCGAACGCGCAGATCACCTCGTCGGAGACGAGCAGCACGCCGTGGCGGTCGCAGATGTCGCGCACCCGGGCGAAGTAGCCGGGAGGAGGCACGAAGCAGCCCCCCGTGTTCTGCAGGGGCTCGAGGAAGACCGCGGCGACGGTTTCGGGACCCTCGGCCACGATGGCGCCCTCGATGGCATCGGCGCAGGCGGCCGCGAACCGCTCGTCGTCGGCAACCACGTCGTCGTCGAACGGCGACCGGAAGCGGTTGGTGTTGGCGACGTGGACGGCGCCGGCCGTCGAGACTCCGGCGTCGCCTCGAGCAGGCTGGCGTGCTCTTTGGCGTAGAGCTCCCGGGCCCGGGCCGACAGGCGCTCGTCGTCGGCGCCACTGTCGCGTGCACGTGTGGGCTGATTGGTGTCGTTCATCGTTCTCGGGTCCTTCCCACCACCCTCGGTGTCCGCTCCGATCGGACGATCGGAGCCGCCATGCGAATCAGCGGCCGCTGTGCCCATTGTGCAAACGAAATTGCTTGTCAGCAGAGATTGCATCTGCGAATATGCTCGCAGCGTCGGCCTCGCGCCGTTCCTGGGCGGCGCCATCTTGACCGTCCTCTTCGTGTTCGCCGTCGTCTACGACTCCAACCCCATCAACTCCTCCACAGGAAATTTGGCGTGGCTGCCATTCATTCACTTCAACTTCACCTTCCTGCACCAGCACTTCTCCGTGAAGAAGGGCCTTGGTCCGCCGCTCGTTCTCGGTGTGGGCCTTTGCTCGTCGGGGTGCCCCTCATGGTGATCTGGATGGTTCGCCATCCGGACTTCTTTCGGCAGGATCGGGAGGTGGCCGAGACCGACTCGCCGGCCCCGCCGCTTACGCCGGACATGACAACGGCGACCGACTGATGGCCGGCGACATCGCCCTGGGTTACGACGGATCGCCGGGCTCGAAAGCCGCCCTGCAGGTGGCGCTCACCGTGGCCAATGCGTTCGACGCCCCGCTCACGATCGTCTTCGGCTAGGAGCCCAACTCGGTGGGCGGGCAGACCGCCGACTACAAGTTCCAGCTCGAGAAGATCGCGAGTGGCCATCTCGCCGAGGCGGTCAAAGAGGCGAAGGCCATCGACCCGTCGGTGGCGGTGGAGCCCATCGTGGCTCCGCTGCGCCCAGTCGAGTCCCTCCTCGAGGCCTCGCTCGAACGCCAGGCGCGGGTCACCGTGGTGGGCGGGGGTGGGGAGCGTCCCACCGTGGGTGCGATCCTCGGTTCGGTGCCCGACAAACTCCTGCACCGCTCGACGGTGCCCGTGCTCGTGGTGCCCACCGCCGAGGAGTGAGCAGCAGCCCAGGACTGAGCGCGGCCCCGAGCCGAAGGCGTCGGTCTGAAGTACGCTTGGTCTTGATGGGGGTGGGGGGGTGACTACGGCCCTGGCGTTCGCGCTGGCCGCAGAAGCACTGCTTCTTGGTTGCGCCGCGGCCGCCGGGATCTTGCACTGGACTCGTCGCCGTCGGCGGTTGGAGCAGCAATTCGCCGCCGCCGAGGCCGATGCCCGCCGGGTGGCGCTCAACACCAGGATCCTGGACGCCAGTGCCATGGAGTTGACCGAGCTGGTTCTCGAGCACGCCCTTCGTGACCTCGACGTGGGGGAGCCTCCGTTTCAGATGCCGCCCTGGCCCGACGAACCCGCCCGTCCCTGACTGGGCCAGGGCAGCGATAGCGGGGTGTGCGTTCCTCGAGACCCCACGGCACGCCCTAATCGACGAGGAGCTCGAGGAACGGATCAGCGGGGAACGCCTCGGGGCCGAGCACCCGGCACCCGACCACGCGCCTGAGGCCACGAGCTCGAGCGCCACGGCCGGGTTCACCGCCGTCTGCCACACCACGGCCTGCGAACCGAATTCGGGAATGGTCCAGGCGTTGTCGACAACGTGGTGCAGGTAGACGTCGCGGGGCCAGCCGTCGCGGCCGGTCCCGGTCCGCCAGGTCCAGGCGCACGTGACCCCTTGCATCTTGTTGCCGAACTCGGCCGGATCGGGGAAGCACGCCGCGACCACGTCGCGAGGCCAGGCCCGGGCCGTGCCGACGTTCACCGGATCGGTGGAATCGAGACCGAGCTTGTGCAGGGTCTTAACTAAGCCCTGATCCACCGAATTTCAGGACGTTGTAGGACACCGCGTATCCGCGAAAAGGCCTTTCTGGCAAGGGAAAATGGTGGTTGCTGAGACCGACCACACCCCAACCAGAAAGGCACTTTCTCGATGCGATCTTGCCACAGTCTCGACCGGTGTGAGGTGACCTTCGACGACGAGCATCTCGTCGCCAACGCAGGGCTCATATTGCCGGCCACGTTGGCCCAGCACCTTGGTCTGCGAGGGCTGTTCGACGAGCTTGTGGACCTCGGTGATGCGCCGGGCCGCGCCAACGTGGGACACAAGGCGATGACCCTGATCCACTCGGCACTCACCGGTGGTGACTCGATCGATGACGCCGATGCCCTGCGTGCGGGTGACACCCAGGCGGTGCTGGGACATACGGTGTTGGCGCCGTCCACCTTGGGCACGTTCCTGCGCAGCTTCACCTGGGGCCATGCCCGCCAGCTCGACAAGGTGTCGGCCGAGCTCCTGGCCCGGGCGTGGGCGGCGGGCGGGGGTCCCGGCAATGAGCCGTTCACGATCGATGTCGACTCCTCCATCCACGAGACCTATGGCTTGGCCAAAGAAGGCGGGAGTCGTTTCACCGACAACCATGTGCGTGGATATCACCCGCTGTACGCGGTGGCGGCGGGAACCGGAGACGTGCTGCACATCCGCCTGCGGGGTGGGACCGCCCATGCCGGGCGGGGAGGAGCCGGCTTTCTCACCGAGACCTTCCACCGCGTGCGGAAGGCGGGCTCGACCGGGCCGATCGTCTTACGGGCCGACTCCGGCTTCTACAGCCGCACCGTCGTCGTCGCTTGTCGTCAGGCCGAGGTGCGCTTCTCCATCACCGCCAAGCTCCACAAAGCCGGCGTGAGCAAGGCGATTGCCGCCATCGACGAGTCTGCGTGGGTTCCCATTCCCTACTTCCTCGATGGCGCCGACGTGGCTGAGACCACGTACCAGCCCTTCGGTGACAAAGGGTGGCCTTGTCGGCTGATCGTGCGCCGAGTGCGGTCCTCGCCGGGCAGCCAGCTGGCGATGTTCGTCGAGTTCTCCTATCACGCCTTCATCACCGACCGCCCCGGCGAGATGCTCGAACTCGAAGGCGATCACCGCCGCCACGCCGACATCGAGAACACCATCCGCGACTTGAAATACGGCGTCGGTCTCAACCACCTCCCGTCGGGGCGCTTCGGCGCCAATGCCGCCTGGCTCGCCTTCAACGTGATGGCCCATAACCTGGCCCGCTTCAGCACACGACTCGGCCTCGGTGAGAGCGTCATCACCACCGAGACGCTTCGCCGCCGCTACCTGACCATCCCCGGACGCATCACCTGCTCGGCCCGACGACGCACTCTGCACCTCCCGACACGCTGGCCATGGGCCGAACGATTCATGGTCGCCCTTCGACGTCACCGCGACGTCGTCCTCGTGACGTGAGTCATCGGCACCCGACGTGGCCCGCACGACATTCCGCCACGGACAGATCTTCTGACAACCAGGCGATCCCTGACCGAACGCGCCCTAATGTCGATACAGTCGACGAACGCCGACCACCGACGTCCTGAAGATCATGACCTGCTCAACACACGCAACGACCATCAGAAAATCGGTGGATCAGGGCTAAGTGCCTGCAACGCTGGGGTCGGGAGCGGGCGGGCCCGATGACACATGCCCTGTCCAGTTTTCTCCATCCCAATATCGCAAGGCGCTTTGTTCGTAAGGATCGGGAGCCCATTGCGCCTGCGTGGTCATAGGCGGACGCGGTGGAGAGACGATTGGGGGGGAAGATGCGCCTACTGGTGGTGGTGGCTCGGTTGGTGTCATGCGCACGTCCAACGTATATGCCGCCGTTCCTTTCAGGAGGCGGCTTTCATCGAGGCGCGCGTAGATGGCCTTTTGAAAATTCAGCGGTTGCTTGACATAGATCAGACATCGACTCGCGCCACCAGCGAGCACCCACACTGTGCCAAATCCAAAAAGACGCCCGGGAACGCTCTGGCTGATAGTGACGCCTGACAGCTCTCTCATCAACACATCCACTGCCCTACGGCGGATAATGCCGTACTTGCCGATGACTCGGCGATCCGTAACGGCGTATTCAGCGCCCTTGTAGAAAATAAAGCGGCCAACCAGTCCGATGATGCCGCCAATGAGATCCAAGACGATAAACAGGCTGAGGATCGAAAGGCCCGCGTTCGTGTTGTTGTGCTGCTTGCTACCTATGACTCCGAGGCCCACGATGGCGATCAGCAACATGATTAGGGGTCGCAAGAAGACAGCGATTCGAGAGACTCGACCCTGGTATTCGACGGTCTCCCCCGGCTGCAAACTTTCTTTGACGTAACCAGGCATCGCGCAGGCTCCTTGATCTACGGAGTCGGTCGTGGCCGCCCGCCGCCTTGCGCGCCAGGTGTCGACTTCGAACAATCCCAACCCTAGCGCACGTTGTTGGAGCGACGATCATTTGGACGCTTGGGGGTGCAAAGACAATGCAACACAGACCGCTAGAACAACGCGCATGATGATGTTCCTAGGGGCGTCAGGCCACTATGGGGCGAGAGCAGGTGTTCGTAGTGTTGCTCCGGTGCCACGTGGCGCTTCACGCAGTGCATTGCTTCCCGCTTGGTGAGTCCCTCCTTCACCCGCCGGTCGATAAGAGCGGGTGCGTGGTCGTAGCTGATTCGAGTCATACCCCTCTGGCGTAACCCCCTGAATCCGGTCCATCCGTTGTAAGCATCCCGACACGAAAGTGGAAGGATGAGCACGACGATAGACGCCATCGACTCACTCCCGAGCAGTCCTTGCGAAAACCGCCTTCTTCTAGACCGAGTGGTTGATGATCCAGCCCGTGGCGATGTCGGTGACGGTCAGGGTGAAGCAGAACTCGCCGCTCGAGTTTCCCCCCTCGTAGCCGACCAGGTCGATCTCCACGAAGCCGGGGATGTCCTCGGTCCACTCGGCCAAGGTCCGGATGGGGGTCTGGGACTTGAGCAGGGTGCCAGGCTTGGTGTGCGAGCGCTCCCGGGCCACGAGCCAGTCGCGCCGGGGCGGCCGGGTAGCGGTCGGCCGACGCCAGGCTCATCGAGACGAGCAGGGCCGCCTCGTCGTCGCTCAGGACGATGTCGCCGTCCGGGCGCAGCAGCGGCACCTCTGCGCCCAGCATCGGCGCCAGGCGCTTGCCCGCCGGAGCCCGGGTGAAGATCCAGCACGTGGCCAGACACGCGATCAGGTAGGGACCGAACTTCGGGTCCCGGGACCGGCGGGGCTTCACGATCTTGAGGGTCCCGGCGCTTCTCAGAGCGGCCCGGGCGTAGTCCCGATGCCACCCGGTGAGCTCGACCAGCTCGTCGAGGATCCGAGGCTTCTCGGCCCTTGTGGCCCGCTTGTAGGCGGCGGCCAACTTCTTGGTCACGACGTTGCCCATCGAAAGCTCCATGTGTGAGGCGTAATCCATGGCCGCCGCCCGACCCGGGATCTCGAAGCGGAGATTCTCTGGTGAGGCAACGCATATGGGGCTACGCGGAGGTTTTTGATGAGTCAATGCGACCGCCGCACAGCCACTAACAAGCCGCGTTAGAGTCACGGAGTGCCATGTGTGCGAACACCTTCGGTGCCAGCTGCATTGAGTGGTCGCCAATCAGTCCTGAGTCGTATTCATGGTGAGCAACCCGCTGCGGAATCGATCAGAATTCTCACGATCGATGGCGGGGGCGTGCGTGGTGTCATTCCCGCAGTTGTGCTGGCTGAGATTGAAAAGCGCACGGGCCGCCACCCAACCGAACTATTTGACGTGATCGCTGGCACATCGACCGGATCTCTCCTCGCCATGAGCATGACGGTTCCCGATGCAAATGGACGACCCCGGTACCAGGCTTCAAGCACTGTCAATGCCTATGAGGAGTACGGTCCGCGGATTTTTCCAAGGGAACGTTGGGCCCAGATTCGTAGCCTTGTACACGAAAAATATTCTGCTGACGGGTTGGAGGGCGCCCTGCAAGAGTTCCTTGGCGACGTGCGGCTATCAGATGCTTTGGTCCACGCCTTGGTTCCGGCGTATGACCTCGTTAGCCAAGACATCCAAGTGTTCGACAGTGCTCGCTCCGCCCTTGACGGAGAAGACGACATGTTGATGAGGCATGTGGTACGTGGGGCGACGGCAGCCCCCACGTATTTCGACCCTTTTATCATCGAGCCCTCAGTTTCTACCCCTAGACGCGTATTGGTCGACGGCGGCCTTTATGCCAATAATCCAGGCATGCTCGCCTTTGCCGAGGTGGACCGCCGCTATGGTGGCGCAGATGTGCTGATGGTGTCTCTCGGAACTGGGCAACCCGCAGGGCAAGCGGAGTTGCAAGATGCTCAAGACTGGGGTCTGGCCCAGTGGGCCAAGCCGTTAATGCACGTCGTTGCGAGCGGAACGAGCCAGGTCATTGATTATGAGCTCCAGCATCTCCTCGGATCCGAACGCTACCGCCGGTTCCAGGTCGAACTCCCAGAGGCGTGCGATCTTGACGACGCCACACCCACCAATTTCC
Source organism: uncultured Acidimicrobiales bacterium (assembly GCA_963838775.1). Taxonomy (GTDB): domain Bacteria; phylum Actinomycetota; class Acidimicrobiia; order Acidimicrobiales; family UBA8190; genus Chersky-840. The sequence continues at coordinate 273,922 of CAWISP010000026.1, read as the reverse complement.
GCCGGCTTCGAAGCCTCGGAGAAGAGCTAGTGATCAAGATGAGCGACGCCCTGGACCAGGTCTGCGTACTCTTGGCACGCTAGCTCGTCTTTCGGTGCATCATCTGAGCTGAGGATCAGCAACCCCACTCCTGCAATCGCCAATGAGCGGTCTGACACCGAGTGCGTCGATCCATCCTCTGAGTTCGGCTAGGACCGACAGTGCACGCCGAGCTAGTAGCACCTGGGCCGCAACGCCGCGGCCAACCCGAAGATCAAGATGGGTCGGGGTCACCATGCTTGGGGAAGACAAGGAACGGTCCTGCCTCGTCAAGTATCTGGGGAGTGATCCCCAAAGTGACAGATAGGTCGTTGAGGTCATCGAAGCCACCGACACCGTCTCGGGTGGCCACGATCCTGTCGGCGAGGGAAGGACCGATTCCAGGAAGTGGCGCCAACGCGGCCGCTGAGGCGTGATTGGCATCGACCAACCCTCCGTCTTTGTAACGGTGAGGTAGGTCGGGACGACCTATGCATAGTTGATGGGCGAGCTCCGGATCAGTTCTCAAGATCTCACGCGCCTCGTGGCGCCGTTGCAGCTCGGTTTTGGCTTCGGCGATGGCCTGCTCCTGCTCGCCACTCATTTCGACCATGACCGGTTCCGGCTGACCGGTCAAGCGCCGCCGGATGCCGAAGGCGTGGGCCGTGCCGAGCGCCATCAAGCTGATTACCATGGCCGCCCCGAAATTGCTCCAGGCACTTTCGGACGGGTTGGACCCGACGAGAGTGAAGGAAACAATGCCTAACGCGAAGTACACCCCGGCGAAGGCTCCGAAGGCCCAGCTACGAAGACGAATGGCGGCGTAGGTGAACGAGAATCCGGTTCCCCACCCGAAGGTGAGCAGGGGGACCAGTGCCCACAAGACCGATAGGAGAGGTGAGAGGCCTTCACGGTGCCCGCCTCGGTCTATCTTGTCTCGACGCTGCACTGCTGCCTCCATCCTCCCTGCGAGAACCGCCGAGCCCTTGCCGAGCTGCTGAAGCCTCTCAGAGCCTCGGGCAGGTTGAAGTGACAACGGTTCCAGAAGGCCCGTTAGCTCCTCGACCAGAGCCGGACATATCCCCGATCCGTGACCACACAGAGTAGTTGAACGCTCTTCCCGATGACGCTACGCGAACGACTCGCCGGGGCCCAGTGGCAACGGACGGACCGATGAGGAAGTGGCCATGGGCACCTCGAACGCCCCAACCGCCACCAGGACTCTGATTCGTCACGATCTCGGAGGCGTCAAGGGCGAACTCCTGTTGGTTTGTGCACCCGGCTTCTCAGTCGGATAGCCCTACGATCAGATGCCACTTCCCCCGGGGTGCTAACTCTCTGGTCATGGGCGTGATTACCTGTGAGCGCGGCCCACAGTGGAAAGTTTGGGACACATGAGATAGAAACGACGAAAATATCACGTCGGGACGTACCACGATTAGAGCCCATGACACTGAGAGCATTGGAGGTTCGCCATGCGAGGAGCACTCGAGGGTCACCAGCCGGTTGATCGACTTCGAAAGGTCGTCACGATCGCCCGAAATGTCGAAGGCGACACTGGCGACGCCCCGGCGGACCGAACAGTTCCTTCGAGTTCTGGCACGCTCGACAAGCTGGACACCATGTGGGACAACTCGCCTGATTGGGACAACTCCACCATGTGATCATCGCCGCCTTGGGCAACGCGATGGTTCAAAGTCGAACGGCCCGGGCACGATACTCGTCTCGCTTATTGATAACGATCCCCCAAAGATCGATGTCGATCCTGAGACCCCTAGCAACTTGAGGGACCATGCGAGAGCAGCTGATTGTCATCCAGCCAACCCCGTTCTGCAACATGCGCTGCCGGTACTGTTACTTGCCCGACAGGGATTCTCACGCCAAGATGTCCGATGCGGTGCTTCGAGCAGTCTTAGAGAGCATCGAGCACAGTGACCTGGTCGGTAAAAACCCTACGATCGTGTGGCATGCTGGGGAGCCACTGACGATCGGTAAGGCATTTTTCCGGCGGGCTCTGGAGGCGACGCGGCAGATCACCCTGCCGCGGCGAGAAAGTCGTGTCGCACAGCGTGCAGACCAACGCAGTTCTACTCGACGACTCCTGGCTCGACCTCTTCCAACCCCACAATGTGAGGCTGGGATTGAGTATCGATGGTCCGGCCGAACTACACGACGCCCACCGCCGTACCCGCCAGGGCGGTGGTACTCACGAACGTGTGATGAAGGCAGTCCAGTTGCTCCACGCCCGGAGCTATCCATTTTCAGCCATCATGGTCATCACCCGAGACACCCTTGATCGAGCCGATGAGGTGTTCGACTTCTTTTTCGGTGCCGAGATTCCGTTTGTCGGCCTGAACGTCGAAGAGCTGGAGTCAGCAAATGTCGACTCAACGCTGCGTGGACCGGAGGTCGAGCGGGATCTGCACCATTTCTATCTGCGGTTACTCGAGCGGCAAGAGGCAAGCGGACGCGCACTACGATTCAGGGAATTCGAACATTTCCTGCCACTGCTGGATGACCCAGCGATGTGCCAACCGGAATCGATCTTCAAGCGAAGCTCGGTCGTCGTGCCCCTCAGTATCTTGAACTTCGACGTCAACGGCCATTTCAGCACCTTCTGTCCCGAACTCCTCGGAAGTGTGGCCCCACAATTCAATGACTTCCGAATGGGAAACGTTGTCTCAGACGGTCTCGATTCTCTCCTAGACAATCCCGTATTCCTGGAGGTCGAGCGTTTGATCGCAGCTGGGGTAAAGCAGTGTGAGAAGCAGTGTCGATAGTGGAACTTCTGTGGTGGTGGCGGCAATGCCGCAAACTGGTTCTTTGAGTCAGGGCGTCTGGACGTCACAGAAACTGCGTACTGCAGACAACATAATCAGGTTCTAGTTAGTGCCGTTCTTGATTACGTTGAACGAAGGAGCGACTCGCCAGTTCGATGCATTTGAACGTGAGCATTCGTCTTCCGCAGGTCCTCGCCTTGGCCCGCCAGGGTCAGCTTCAGATTTGCACAGGCACCGAATCGGCCGATAAGGCGGGCCTCAGCGACCATTACGTCCCAGGTGCCCGAGTGCCCAAAGGGCCGTGGCGAACACCCCTGGCCGAGAACTTTCCTGTCTGATGGAGGGCGTAGCGGACGCGCCTCCCGGAGAGACGTTGGAGGTGTTATCGCTAGCCCCCGAGGCCCGCTGTGACCGAGTTCGAGCCGCCTCGAACTCGGCCATGCCCTCACAACTTCCCGCGGTGAGCAACACTCAGAGGCGCTTAATTCCCTCGCCCAGTTAGCACCCGAACTGGTCCAGGCGGTGATATCAACGTCCGGGAGATCGTTTCGTCTCGCCTCTGATGTACGAGTCGCCTACGACGAACCCCAACTGATAACGACGACACGAGATCCAGATCAGAGAAACCGCCTTCTGGGCTTGCATGTGGACAGTCAAGAGAGGAGGACCCTCACTGAACGTGGACTCTGTCAACGCCTCCTGAGCGTGAATATTGCAGCAGAATCACGTTGGCTTCTATTCGTGAATGTGAGCGTCCGCCTCATTGCGACCACTCTAAGCGAGAGCGGCCGCGACGCCTGTCGACTCGGCGCTACCAAAGCTGGATCGACCTTCCTTGCTGGCGCTCCCGATTATCCTGTTTTCAGAGTCAGGCTTGACCCTGGAGAGGGCTATCTCGGCCCGGTGCAGAACATGGTTCACGACGGGAGCACTGCGGGCGCGCGCTTGAAGGGTCTGAGGGTGTGCGCCTTTGGGACTTCGCAGCCTTCCCGCAGCCCTCCAGAGTGACGCTCAATAGATCCTGCACCTTAACTGACGATTCTCAAAATGAGGAATTGGCTGCGTTGACCCTGCCCAGGTACTCCCGTGGCCGAGTCCATTCCGTTCGGCAGGCGGCACCGTGATGAACCCTTGCGCGTCGCGACCGGATCATACCAGCAGTTGCGCACCAAGCCGACGGGTATACGCCGAGGGTGAACTTGCCCTTCGGACCGGTCTCAGTTCCACCTGCGTTGAGTTGCCGGACACCAATTCGGGGTCGGAATTCCATCTTCACCAGGAGTCTCGCCGACGACGAAAATCATCGTGGGGATCATGTGGATATGGTGCTGCGGGGAGCTAACTCGTTGAGTGCCCTCGAGACCGAAGCGGTATCGATTCCTTCCATGCTCCCGTGCCCCTGAACGTGGCGGTGGGGTCCGAAGCGGAAACCCATCTCCTCGCTTCCGAGCGACGTCGACTCGTCTGGGCCGAACAGTCCGACTCCGGGAATCCTGCACAGGTCTGCCATGTGCAACATACAGCTATCCACGCCCAGAAAGAGATCGGACCGAGAGACGACCGCTAACGCAACATCCAATGGAAGGTTGTCCACAGCGAAGAGCCGCTCATGGCACCGCCCGAGCAGAGCTGCGTCGACCTTACGATCCAGCAAGATCGCGACCATATGCTCGTGAGAGGAGAGAAACTGGCTCAGAACTTGGCCAAGACGCAGACGAGACCAGACTTTGCGCGGCAGCGTCTCGTTATGAACGGCCAGTACCCGCCGGTGCCCGGGGAACTGTTCAAGAATCCTCTGTGCTGCCTCTACAGAACGATCGCTCAAGCCGGGAGGTTGAGTAAAATCGTTGATGCATAGGTCAGGGTCGATCGTCCCGACGATCCTGAAGGCCCGGTCACTTGTAGTGTTCGATCTTGGTCGACCTTACACATATGTCGAATGCGTCGTGCATCCCGATGCTGAGAGCCGGGTGTCAGGTACTCGAGTAAGCGGTCCACGTCGGGAGAGTGCCACGGATTCAGGGACACGAAGAGGTCAAACTCTTCATCGAATGACTTGCCCACATCGGGGTCGAACCGATTTCGTCCATTGAGCCATGGACAAGTCGATCGGCACGTCTCTCCCCACGACGAGATCAGCGAGCAGCACATGACGGAGCTCGGGCATCGCGAAGAGCACTACCCGGGGGGGAGGGCACTCAAAAGCGCTCGTAACGCGGGCAGAGTCGTGATGTGGTCTCCGATACCATTCGCGAAGAAGACGCCGATCCTTGCACCACTGGACAGAAACTTCGTCGGCACAATCACGAGACGGTAGGACCTCCAATCCACTCAGTATGAGCCCATCGAGGGAGTATTATGGCGCGCCGATCGCTTGGTGAGGGGTGTGAGAATGTGTCGTGGAACCGCGCGCGAAGATACCTGGACCATTGTCCGCAAGCTCGAAAAGGCCCTTCTCGAGGGGAAGGCAGGATCCTTAACCGACAACATTCGCCGGCTGTTCAAAATTCATGAGAGTCAGTGGGAGTTGGAAGACCTTTGTACGCGACCCAAAGGCCCGCCTGAGCACTCTCGGGAGTCTCAAGCACGAAATCGACCGATCAAATACACAGCCGCGTGGGGGTTGTTCGAACAGTGGATGCGCTGCTCGACTCTCGGATCGTGGAGCCAAACTCGCAGACCGATCTCGTCTGTTGGCCGCTTACGCTGGGTCAGGCCTTGGATCAGCTAGTTATCGCCGTCGTGAGATGCGAAAGGGCCGAAGCGGACTCGGCCATGCTCTGTGAACTCCGGGATCATCGATCGCGGCTGTAGAAGACCTGTTCGGGCTTCTCCTTGAAGGGCGTCTTGTGTTACCGCCGGCGTCCACGGTCAAGCACTACCAGCGCTCGCTGAGTACGGGCCCAGATGTACCAACAAAAGCCGGTCACGATGCAGCTGAAATAGCTGCAGACCGTCAAGGGGGTCACCGAGGTTCTCCGCAGGTCGCAGGTTGACCGGGCAATTCACCCCCTCGCGTCCTCGTGCGACGTTGTCGTCGGTGCAGTAATCGGTTTCGTTGGGGCCGGACGAGACATTCTTGCTCGATTCTTTGGCGTCATGCCTCGAGCAAGGCTAGGGCAGGTCCGTCTGAGGTCGACCTATTTCACTGCGCCCCGGGTCGCCGCGTCTGGCTACACCTAGTGGTTCCAATCTCGGTCCGGGAGAGGAGCGCCCCCGGCCACTGATGACGTGCCCCATGACGCCTCGAGGAGCGCGATCCGCTGCCTGGCCGCCGCAAGTGTGTCTCGGGCGGTCGGGTCCGAGATCCCCGGGGGCGCCGAGCGCGATATCGAAGATCTCGGGACCCACCCATGACAGGTCGACGAAGTCCATCAGCTCCCACCTTTGATTGAACCGAAGGACGCCGCAATGGTCCTCGACGGACGGGCGGTCGACGCCGTCTGTTCCGGGCGCCTGTGATCGGTTCCGTTTCCGAGACACACCAACGAGGGCCCCATCTTCGAAGACGCAGAGACCCCTCAGGTACCCGGGATACCTCGCGCACACGATCCGTTCACCGTTTGAGAGCACCCGTTCCACCGTGCCATAGGAGGACCCGAGGACATAGAGCGCGTCTTGCCTTGAGAAGAGGGAGTGTGGGTGGCGTATCGAGGTCGACACCGTTTGCCGGGATTGCAAATCGATGATCGACCCCGTTTGAGCGTCAATTGACTGTTTGCGCCAGCCCTCGCCGAACATGCTGACTAAGACACGCCCTTGATGACAACAGACAGAGTTGACGTGGAGCGTATCGACATCTGCTTCGGTTAGTCGATGAGTGGTGTGCAGCTCAAGACGCTCCTCCCACACGTCGTACTCCAAGACGCAGTCTCGGCCTGTCGACACCGCGAACAGGGAAGAGGCGGTGGCTGCTAGCGAATGCGTATCGCTGAGCATGTCATCAAGGTGCCGATCTAGGATCCTCAGCTGTGGTGACATACGGACCAAGCTGCTACCGGCTTGAACGGCAATGATCACTTCTCCGCCCTCGAGGTACGCCATTCCGCTGGCGCCCTGATCCCCGAGGGAAACCGCCCTCACCTCACCCGTCGATAGGTTCACGAGAGCACAGTCACTGTGAGGATACGTAACCGGCTTCTGACGTTCTGGCGTTGGTCCGGTATTGCAGAAGGTGACTAATGCGGTCAACGAAGCTTGTTCCGCAGAATTCATGGGCTGCGACTGGGTAAGAGGACGCGACGCCCAGGCTGCTTCAGCTCTTCCGCCTCGATCACCAGCGCCTTGCCCGCTCGCCCGAGGCGCTCGGCCGGGTCTCGAGCCGGTCGCGGCGCCGCGTCACGACGGCGACCGTCCCTTCCAGTCTCTTCGCCACGGAACCTCCAGCTGAGTCATTTCGGCCGCGATCGGGCCGTCATCCGGTCTAGTGGAACATGGCGCCGACGCGCTCATCCTCAATCGATCAGCTGAGAGAGGGCTGCGCTGGTGAAATGGTATTGGCCAAATAGTCCCAGCCGGAATTGGAGTGTTGAAATAGCTCATGTCGCTACGGGCTGAGTTGATTGCTTTCCGATCGCTCTCGCTCTCGATCCCCTCCCTTCTTCGGCTGATTCCTCTTCCTTCTTCGGCGCCCTCTCCATTGCAAGACAAGGTGTCGGCGCCAATGGGCCGCCTTGCGCAATAGCTCCCCGATCGGCGCTCGCAGCAGCAAGATACCCAAGCCCAGGAACACAACGAATACACCGAGGACAATGTGCACCTCGGTTTGGGGGTTGAGATTGAGGAACCGGAACACGCCCGTGTAACGCGGCTCACCGCTCGTCCCGTTGGCCAGGCTCAAGTAGCTGGCCAAGCCGAAGACGCCGAAGAGACCGATGACCAACAGCAGAATGTTTCGGGCGTCCTCTGACCCACGTCGCCGGCGCTCGTCGTACCAGTCGGCCAGCCGCTCGGCCGACAGGAGCTGCGCGTCCAGCTCTCGTTCGAGGCTGGTGACGCCGCTTTCGGACAAGAAGATGTCGAGAAACCGCCGGTGGAGCTGACTCTGGCACAGCTGAGGTGACCGTAGCTCGGACGTCTGACGGCGAATCGCTTGGTCGACGATCCGCAGCTGTTCGGAGGAGTTGGCGCCGCGATCGCCTGCGTGAGCGGTGCGGATCACCTCCTGAAGCCGAACGGTCCAAAGCTGAAGAAGGGGGACCCATGAGGCTGCGAACTGAGCCACCTCGATGTATGCCTCGCTCAGCCACGTGGGAACCGCAACCGCCCCGAACACCGTCATGTCGCCCGTGTGGACGAACCAGTCACCTTTGAAACCGATAAGAGGTAGCGGAGCGATCTGTCCCTCGCTCCATGCGTCCACCTCCTTCGCTGCTTGGTAAGTTTCGGACGGGGCACGGTCGCGCAGCCACTCAAACAGGGTGCTGGCCACCCGGTTGGCCGATGTGACGAGCACCTGAGCGCCGACGATGTTGTCGAGTCGTCGGGCGCCTGCGTCACCTCCGATGGTGATCGGTTCGTCGGTCTGCACGGTCACCACCTCGTGCAGGTTGCCGGGCATGTAGGGAGGGAGCTCGCCCGGTTTCGACTGGGTCGGGGGGTCTTGGCCCACGATGACTTCGTGGGTCAGGGCGCGGGCGGTAGCGAGGACGACGTCATGGGCGAACATGTGCATGTCGTCCCACCACGGTCCGTCATCTCCGCTGGCCGTTACCGTCACCTTTTCACCGATGGCCCAGGGTGTTGCCAACCGCAACGCGCGGTACACGTCGTTGGGGAACGACCCCCGGTCCGTGGATGCGGCGGTCATGGGATGCTCTGGTTGGACACACAGACTGTGGTTGCCGATCCGGCTGATCACGAGCCAAACCCGGTAAAGGTTGCCACCGATGCTCACGTCAAGAAGCTGAACCTTCTTGCCTCCGTAGAGTCCGTCTCCCGAGCCAAGCCAAAAGGCCGATACTGCGAGAGGTGTGACCTCGGGTGTGAATTCGGGAAAGAGCGCGCCAAGCTCCTGCTTCAGGCGAGTAGGCAGGACGCCTTTGATATCGGGCTCCTGGCGGGTGTGCCCGACCTGACCTCCCAACGCGGCGCCTGGAGGGACAAGGTCGGGGTCAAGAGCCCGGATATGGGCATCTACTTCAACCTGGCGGCGTTTCCCATGGGTGTAGTCGACTGCGAAGGGAAAGCAGTAGAGGACCGACACCTGCTTCGGTACCAACACAATCGCCCCGAGAGGACTTGCATTGGCGCAAGCCTCGAGACTCCCGCGCAGGTCGATCAGCAACTGTCGCCAAGGTTCGTAGCGGGACGCGAGGGTCACGTCCTGTTCTACGTCCTTCAGCATGGCGTCGAGATCCGATATTCCCTCCGAGACTTGCGTCATGACAACCGAAAAGTGGTCGTAGCCAACCGGATCGAGGAATGGATTCGCCGAACCGAATCGAGGTGCGTCTCTTGTCCATGCTTCGAACTCTTGGAGAGACGATGTCGCCCTTTCGATTGCCTTATAGAAATCCTTCTGTGCACGGCAATATACTTGGGTCCGCAATAGCAACTGCACGACTTCGCCTGTCAACGTCGGCATGTTAGGATCGTTGGCTCCGGCGTCCGTGACAGCTCCAACATGCCCCAATGCTTTCGAGAGGAGATTCTCAGCCCCGCTTAGTTCCTCCAAAGCCTTCCGGACTTTGTCGAGCACAGACCACTTGGCATCACCCCGGTTGATCGCCTTGAATACCCGGGAATCCTCACGGGTTAATCGCACTATCACGGCGGCGGCAGCGAATGCCGAATAGGGCCACCCGTCGGGGGCTTGACGGCAGTCGTGCTCCACTACGAGCGCGAACTGGCCTACCCCCTCGCAGACCGCATCCAATGTCCGGTAACACAGGGATCGCTCCCAAAGCAACTCGCAGGACGTCCAAAGCTTGAGAAGTAGAAGGGCCCGACTCTCGGTCAGATCTTCCGGCTGCACTTCACCGTCAGGGCCTTCGCCAGCCGTCGCCAGAATGTCCCGAACATAATCGTCTGCGTACTTCCCGAGCTGGTCATAGCTGTCCATGACCTTGTTCTCGTCCTCGTCACGTCGGCGATGGACGTGGAAACGTTTGAAACGGTGGCTCGTCGTCGTGGTTTCGCCGAGCCAACGCTCCCCGACATCGAGTTCGATGTCGTTGAGCATTTGAGGCAGCACTTTTTCCGCAAACTCCTCCTTGGCGTCTCTCTTCTTCGTGTACTTACGGTATTGATCGATGTCGCACTTGATTTTCTCAACCAGCGGCCTTTTCGCCGGATCCTCGCTGACGTCCAACCTGGCCGGCTGGGTCTCCTTGAAATAGTGGTCCTTGAAATCACGGTACTGGTCGAACGACAACGGCCGCCGAAGGCGGTAGTTCCACACCCCTCGAGGTTCCGGTGACGCCGGGGGGACGGAGTCAGTCATGACGCTGCCGCCAGTCGGTCTGAGCCACGATCTCTCGGACGACCCGGTCCGCCGACCGAACGGCTCCCTCCATGTATCCGCACCATTCGATCGAAGTCTCGGTGCCGGCCCAATGCACCCGGCCGCAGGGCTCGCTGAGCGCGGCTCCAGCTCCGGTCAGCACCCCAGGGGGGTAGTGGACCGAGAAGGCACCCCGGGACCATTCCTCCCGGTTCCAGTCCTGCACGACCAGAGCAGCGGGGTGCCGGGCCGGTCGGCCGAGGAAGCATTCCAGGCAATGGAGGATCTCGGAATCCTGATCCTCTCCTGGCAGAGCGGTGAGCCGCCGCGCCTGGTCGCCCAGCACGAATCCGACAAGCGCTCCCGTCCCGCTCCCGTCCCTTGGGGAATTGTCGTACGTCAGGCTGACGGCGTGATCGTTGCTCAGGATCTCGCCGTTGAGACCCGCTGAACGCCAGAAGGGCCGGTCGTAGAGCGCGTAGAACTTGATGCACGATCCCATCGACGCCTTGGCGATGAGCGTTGCCTTGCGTTGCGGTAACGGAGGATCGAAGCTGATCTCGTTCGCCAGAACGTCCGGGACGCACACCACGGCTCGGCGGCCGCCGATCTCCCCGGTGTCCGTCTGCACCGTCACCCCCTCCGAATCCTGCCGGATCGCCCGTACCGGGCTGTGGAACCGGATCGAATCGAGAAGTGGCTCGGACAGCCGGCGCGGGATCTCGAAGGCGCCCTCGGCAATGCGGAAGTTCTCGGCGCGCCCGACGTTGCCGAGCGACCCGCAACCGCGGATGTCTGCGAGAACCGCGTAAACGGATGCCTCGGACGGCTCCATTGCCGTGTTCCCTCGGATGTAGAGTTCTGTCAGTGCACGACCGGCCGGGGTGCGGACCAGCCGGTGGATCCAGTCCTGCGCCGTCCGGGCGTCCCAACGACGCGCCGGCTTGGCCGACCAGGGCGCGTCCGCCGGCAACCGGTGGTATCTGAGCCAGACGGCAGCGGTGACCGCGAGCATCTCCACGAAGGTGCGCGTCCTCACCCTCGGGAGAAGTGCGCCCCCCAAGCTCGTCTGGCCGGCGACCGACCAGCTGACCCGGCCCGGAGTACGCTCCTCGAGCGGATTGAGGTCCAGATCCTTCATCAGTCCGAGCATCCGGGTCTGGTCGGGTCCGACCCACTGGGCACCGAGGTCTAGGACCAAGTCAGCTCCCCCGCCGGGGTTGGGCCGTGACGCGCTCAGGATGCGGCCGCCCACCCTGTCTTGTGCCTCGAGAATGGCGACCGACGCCCCGCGGCTGCGGACCTGAGTGGCCACCGACAGTCCAGCCAGGCCCGCCCCGACCACCACGTAGTCACACCTGGCATTCATCCCGAGCGTCGGCTCGGCGCTCTCGGTGCATCCCAGGAGGGGTACTGGGCCACCGGCAGGAGCGGGAGGGTCCCGTCCCCTTCATAGGCATCCATAAGCCAGCGCAGGTCCCCGCTGTCGAAATCTACGGGGCCCTCCTCCACCGAGAAGTAGTCACGGAGGAACGCGGCGACGAACTCGACGGACACCGCGGCCGGCGAATCGTGCAGGGCTTTCACGCGACCCGCCGAGCTCGACCAGGAACATGTCGTGGACCCGCTCGCCACCGGGCCTGACGCACGGGGCGAAATAGGGGCCGCAGATGAGTTGGCCACCGAGGTTCGAATAGAACTTGATCCGTCGCTCCGGGTCTATGCCGTTGGCGACGGGGAACACCCGGGGGTCATCGAGCTCCGCCAACACCAGGTCATATTGACCGGAGCCGAACCACACCTTCTGGCTCTCCTCGAACAACAGGGTCCCGACCCCCCGGCTCCTCCCGCCGGCCACCACCGCCATGTATCCCAGGAGCACGGCGTTGGCCTCGGGGTACGGGTAGTAGATACTGCAGCCGATCGGGTGGCCGCTCGGATCGACGGCGTAGAGACCGAACGCGTCGGGCGGAGACGACTCCAAATATCCCTTCAGAGCCTCCAGTGATTCGAGTTCGTCGGGGGTGAAGGCGGGGGTGAGCACCTCGCGGTAGATCGACTCCAGAGAGTCGTCCGACGCGAGCTCACGAATCTCGAAGTCGTAATCCATGCATCGCTCCAGCACCCATTTTGGCGACCATTGGGTCCGCGGCTCACGAATATAACAGCACCCACCAACCCCCTTGGGGGCTCAGGGGAGGAGCTCCGATATACCAGGCCTCGCAATCTACGACTGGTCGGTTTGCCCACGGTCGGGGGAAGACGAGGAAGGCCGCGGCCTCGTCCAAGGTCTGCGGTGTTGTCCCCAAGGTGATCGACATGTCGCTGAGGTCGCGCAAGCCGCCGACACGGTCACGGCTGGAGACGATCTGGTCGGCCGGTGCGGTGCTGAGGCCGGGAAGCGCCGCGAGCACGGTCGTAGGGCGTGGTTGGCATCGACCACGCCCTCTCCATGTTGCAACGCGGCAGATCGGGCGACCGATGCACAGCTGGCGAGCCAGGTCCGGATCAGCCGAGAGGATCTGGCGCGCCTCGCGGCGACGCTCCATCTCGGTCCTGGCCTCGGCAAGGGCTGCTCCGGCTGAGAGACGATCTTGGCCCTACGCTTCCGCGGGGTACGGTTCCACCAGATACCGCCCAATGGCAAACGCATGGGTCGAACCGAGTGCGATGAGGGCGATTGCCAAGAGGGCCCCGAGGTTGCCCTGTCAGTCACTCTGGCTCTCGTTGGAGGAGACGAGCGTTCGAGGCGGCGCTCCTCCTGAGCCGATCGCAACCTCGCTCTTCAGGCTCCAACAAGAGCTGCCGTTTTCGACTTTATGACCACGCTGAATTATGACCTCGCTCAGCCCGGGTGCGGGTCCTCGAGCCGGGATGGGGTGATGCGTGCGGCTCAATCTCCACTAGGAGGCTGCGCTGGACGAGGCGAGTTCGCGCAGCTCGTTCCCACTGAGCTCCTGCCTTTGCTCAAGGACCTGGACGACGCGGTCCAGCAGTGTTCTGTGCTTCTGGAGGCTGGCTCGTGTCACGTCATATGTCTTGCGCAGGAGGTCATCGATCTGCCCTTCCTGGGGGGCACTCGGTTGCGTGGTCCAGCGGAGGCCGCCGTCATCGCCGAGACCGGACTGGCAGACGATGAGCGTCGCCAGTCGGGTCGCGACCGCGAGGTCGCTGCTCTGGTCCGGACCGCCTGCGCCAGCGCCGACGTCGGCGGCACCGAAGACGACCTCTTCGGCCACCCGGCCGGCCAGGATCATCCCGAGTCGCTCGAGCATCGTGCGGCGCGTGAACACCTCGGTGTCGGCCGGTACCGAGGCGACGAATCCCATGGTGCCGTCCAGCCGCGGAATGATGGTCGCAAAGACGAGGTTCTCGCCTTCATTGGAACTGAGGAGCTGTGCGACCACGTGGCCGGCTTCGTGCACCGCCACCCTGTGCAACTCTTCGGGCCGGAGCCGTGGCGCACTATCGGGTCGTCGAGGCCGCCGAGTCACCTCGGCCACGAGGTCGCTCTGGCCTACCGGCCGATTCCCGTGCCGGGCACGCCGCGCTGCACCACGTATGAAGGACTCCACGTCGGCCCCAGTGAGCCCGAAGGTCAACTGAGCCAGAGCACGTGTGTCGACATCGGCGATCTCGCCACCTTCCGCCTGGAATCTCGCGAGGTAGTACTCGTAGATCTGCTGAAGGCCATCGATATTCGGAATTGGAATCTCGACGACCTGGTCGAGGCGCCCGGCCCTTCGCAGCGCCGGATCGACTTTATCGAGGTAATTGGTCGCCCCGATCACGATAACGGAGCCTGTCGTGCCAATTCCTTGGATCTGCTCGAGCAGGGCATTGATGACTTCCGTCTGGTACACGGCGTTTCGGTCCTGAAGGTTTTCCCGGCTGCCGATGCTGTCGATCTCATCGATGAACAGGATCGCTGGGGCATAGCGGTGCGCTTCCGCAAAGTCCGCGCGCATCGCGCTGAGGTGTAAATCAAGCGCACCCGACGACTGCCATTTCGCCGCGCTGGCGACGATGAACTTCACGCCGCAATCCTTGGCGATGGCGCGTGCGAGCGTCGTCTTGCCGGTTCCCGGCCTCCCGATGAGCAACAGTCCACTGTCGACGGCGGACCATGGGATCTGTCCGGCCTGTGCCGCCCGAATGTCCTCAATCATGTCTTCGGCGAACTGGCGAGCCTCACCCAAGCCGTGGAGCTCTTTGAGCCGTGGGCCGATATCCGGCGTCACCTGCTCCAGCCGGGCCTGGACTCGATCCTTGAGGAGTGCCAGCGCCTCTTCCGGTCCTAGTCCCAATCGGCGTGGCGTGTGAAAGTCGGCGTGAACCAGGTACCGCGTCCAGTCTGCGCCAGGAGTGTTCCAGTCGGTCGTGGGCGTGGCGTGGAAGACCCGCTCGAAGATACGGACGAACCGCCGCCGGTCGATCTTAGGGAAAGTGATCGTCAGGTCGGCCACTCGCCGAAGCGGTTCCGGCACCTCGTCGACCCGGTTGCAACCGATGAGGACTGCGGCCTTGCTCAGGGCGAGCTCGTGGGCGACACGTTCAGCGTCGTACAGCCCACGGTAGGTGTGGAACGAAAGCAGATACAACTTGCAGAGATCACTGAAGTTGGTAATTTCACAATGTTGATCGTCACTCTGCAGAGCACGGGCGCGAATGGTGAAATCAGCGACATCACCGGGTGCGGCGAGACCTGCGACGAAATCCTCCACGAACGGGATGTCCGACTCGATGATCACGATCGGCTCTGATTTCGACATGAGACGGGTCAATTGCTCAATTGGTTTCCCCGCCTGTGTCTCCGAGTTGAAATGGCTTAAGAGCAGATTGGCGGAGTCGTCATCGTTCATGCCGCGCAGTGCATCCTCCAAGAGGACGGCGACAACCGCTTCCGTCACCTCGCGGTCGCCTGTCGACTCCTGAAGTTCGAGGGACGCCACGTCAGGCACCACGATCTCACCGAGCGCGCCCACCGGCTCGTCCTCGACCATCTCGATCGTCCCGTCGGACGCCACCGCAAGGGCGCACACGAAGAGATCTCCTTGATAGGCCACTGTCGCGTCGGACACCCAGCATTCCGTGGTGTCGACACTGCGCAATTCGAGAGTCCTTATTCTCTGTCGAGCCTCTTGGAGCGTGAGCACCTCGCCCGTATTCCCGATTTCGTCGGTCGGCTCATTCGGCGGGGCGCCGAGCTCATCCGGAGACTCGATGAGCACGAAGGCGCCCTCGCCCCGGACGAAGTAGAGGAAGAATCGGATGTAGTCGAGGACGGTCTGATCGCTGAACCCGAGCGCCTCGGATTCGTTGACCTCCTGAATCGGACCTGATGAGCCGTTAAGCCACAACGCGCTTCCATCCCCCACGAGCACAAACGCGCGCTCTGCGCCGTGATCTCGGGTGAATTGAAGCTCCATCAGTCTGTGGGACCCATAGAAGGACAGCCGCGACCATCGAGCGCTGACTGGTGTCGAGTCGGCAAAGTACCCCGGCTGTGCACCCGCAAGCAGCGACAGCGCCGCCGCCCCCTCGTTCCCCTCACACGGCTCCCAGTGCACCCATTGGTCGATGCTCTTCTCCGACATATGCGAATGGGTATCACATCCAAGCGAGGTGCGGCCAGGGGTTTCAGCGCCAGGCGTCACCGTGGCGGATCCTGTCGGTGCCGATTACCCACATCGGCCCCGAAGCCATGAGCTCGGAGCCGAACCGCCGCGCCTTGCCTCCCTTGTCGCCGGCCGCCCCGGAATGCGATCGTGGGCCGTCGAGGGCCGTGCCGGCTCGGCGACGGGAGAGAGTCAGCATCCATGACGGGCGACCGACGTGTGCTGAGGAACTTCGTGGGCGGGGCCTACGCCAACGCCAAGGACGGGACGAGCGTGGATCTCGTGAATCCTTCGACAGGTGAGGTCTTCGCCACCATGCCCGACTCGGGGGCCGCCGATGTCGACGAGGCGTTCACCGTGGCGGGGCGGGCCTTCGAGGGGTGGCGCGACACCACGCCTTCGGAACGGAGCCTCGCCCTCTTCCGCATCGCCGATGCCATCGAGGCGCGGGCCGAAGAGCTCGTCGACGTGGAGTGCGAGAACACGGGCAAGCCCAAGGCCCTGACCATGTCGGAGGAGATCCCTCCCATGGTCGACCAGATCCGCTTCTTCGCCGGGGCGGCCCGGCTCCTCGAGGGCCGTTCGGCCGGCGAGTACATGACGGGATTCACCTCGTACGTCCGACGCGAGCCCGTGGGCGTGTGCGCGCAGGTCACGCCCTGGAACTACCCGATGATGATGGCGGTCTGGAAGTTCGCCCCCGCCATCGCGGCCGGCAACACCGTCGTCCTGAAGCCCGCCCCCACCACGCCGGTCTCGACCCTGCTCCTGGCCGAGATCGCCTCGGAGTGGCTGCCGCCCGGTGTCTTCAACGTGGTGTGCGGCGATCGCGACACGGGCCGGGCGCTGGTGGCGCACCCCGTGCCCCAGATGGTGTCGATCACCGGCAGTGTGCGGGCCGGGCGCGAGGTGGCCATGGCCGCGGCCCAGGACATCAAGCGTGTGCACCTGGAGCTGGGGGGCAAGGCCCCGGTGGTGGTCTTCGACGACGCCGATGTCGAGAAGGCGGCCGAGGCCATTGCCATCGCCGGCTACTTCAACGCCGGCCAGGACTGCACGGCGGCCACCAGGGTGCTGGCCGGACCGGAGGTCTACGACGACTTCACCGCCGCCCTCGTGCAACAGGCCCAGGGCCAGACCGTGGCCGGGCCCGATGTCGAGGGAGCCGACTTCGGGCCGCTCAACAACACCGACCAGCTGGCCCGGGTGCGGGGCTTCATCGACACGCTGCCCGCGCACGCCGCGCTGCGCACCGGTGGCCACCGGATCGGCGACCGGGGCTACTTCTACGAGCCCACCGTGGTGAGCGACGTCGTGCAGTCCGACGACATCGTCCAGCAGGAGGTGTTCGGGCCGGTGATCACCGTGCAGCGCTTCACCGACGAGGACGAGGCCGTGGCGTGGGCCAACGGGGTGGAGTACGGGTTGGCGTCGTCGGTGTGGACGCGTGATCACGGGCGCGCCATGCGCATGGCAAGCGCCTCGACTTCGGGTGCGTGTGGATCAACACCCACATCCCTCTCGTGGCCGAGATGTCGCACGGTGGGTTCAGGCACTCGGGCTACGGCAAGGACCTGTCGGTGTACGGGTTCGAGGACTACACCCGCATCAAGCACGTCATGTCGTCGCTCGACTCCTGACGCCCCTTCCCACGCGTGACGCGCTTCGCGACGACGTAACGCGCTTCCCGACGCGTGACGCGGCGCGCCTGGCCCAGACGGCTCCGCCGAGTCGCTCAGGCCGCCGACAACGCAGTTTCGAGGATGTCGAGGCCTTCGACGAGGAGGTCGTCGGGGATCACGAGTGGAGGAAGCAGCCGGAGCACGTTGCCGTAGGTGCCGGCGCTGAGTACGAGCAGTCCCTGGGCGTGACACGCCGCGGCCACTCGGGCCGTGGCCGCCTTGTCGGGGGTGATGCCGTCGGGCCCCACGAGCTCCATCGCCACCATGGCCCCGCGCCCGCGGGCGTCGCCGACGACGGGGTTGGTGGCGGCCATGGCCCGGAGACGCTTGAGCATGACCTCGCCGATTCGCCGGGCGCGCGCCGAACAGCCCGTCGCTCTCCACGGTCTCGATGGCCGCCAGTGCCGCCGCGCAGGCGAGGGGGTTCCCGCCGAAGGTCCCACCCAGGCCCCCGGGGTGGACCTTGTCCATGAGGTCGGCCCGTCCCGTGATCGCCGCGATGGGCAGGCCACCCCCCAGGCTCTTGGCGGTGGTGACGATGTCGGGCACGACACCCTCGTGCTCGCACGCGTACCAGGCGCCGGTCCTGCCGAAGCCCGACTGGATCTCGTCGGCCACGAACACGACGCTGTTGGCCCGGCACCACGCCGCCAACCCCGCCAACCAGCCCGGCTCGGGGACCACGAACCCACCTTCGCCGGCGATGGGCTCCACCACCACGCACGCCATCGACGCCGCTCCGACGGTGGTCTCGAGGACGTCGATGGTCTGGGCCAGGGTGCCCGTGCCCCGGAAGGGATCGGAGTACGGGGCCCGGTACACCTCGGGGGCGAAGGGCCCGAATCCCTGTTTGTAGGGCATCGCCTTGCCCGTGAGGGTGAGCCCCAGGAGGGTCCGTCCGTGAAACCCGTGATCGAAGGCGACGACACCGCTGCGCCCGGTCGCGTACCGGGCCACCTTCACGGCGTTCTCCACGGCCTCGGCTCCCGAATTCATGAGGAACGTGCGCTTCTGGTGTACACCCGGTGTCAACGCGTTGAGGCGTTCGCACACTTCGACATAGCCGAGGTACGGCGTCACCTGGAAGCACGTGTGGGTGAAGCGCTCCACCTGCTCGTGCACGGCAGCCACGACGCGCGGTGCGCTGTTGCCGACGTTAGTCACCGAGATCCCCGATGCCATGTCGATCAACCGGCTGCCGTCGACGTCCTCGATGATCCCGCCTGCGGCCCGGGCCACGAACACGCCGAGGATCGTTCCCACCCCCGCCGGCATGGCCGCGTTGCGCCGCTCCATGAGCTGGCGCGACCGCGGCCCGGGGATCTCGGTCCGCACCAGCCTGGTCTGAGGGACGTGGTCGGTCGTCGTGTGCATGCAGGCCCCTCGCGTCGATGTCGCGAGCCAAGCTTAGGAGGCGTGGACCTCGTAGGCGCAGACGTGGGCACCGTCCATGAGATGGGCGACGCGCTCCACGCGGGCTCCGGGCAGCGCGTCGCGGATGAAGGCGATCTCGCTGGAACATGCCTGACGAAAGCCGGTGGCCACGGACAAGATGGCGCAATTGTGCTCGGTGATGCGCCAGCCCCCGTCGTCGAGACGCTCGACGTCGGCCAGGTAGCCGTCTTCGTCGAGGATGCGCGTGAGCTCGGCCACCTGCTCGTCGAGGTTCATCGTCTCCAGCCGGGTGCGCGCGCCGGCGAGGCGGCGCTGGCGGCGCTGCTCGAAGAGCTCGGTCACCTCGGCACTGTCGGGGCCGCCCAGATAGCCGAGCAGCTCGGTGGTGAGGTCGCCGTAGCGCTTCGGGAACAGCATCTCGGCTGCCGGCGCCAGCTCGTAGGAGTGTGACGGCCGACCTCTGCCCTCGGGGTCGCGGCGATGGGTCACGAGCTCGTCCTCGCCCAACCGCACCAGTTGTTGGCGCACGGCGGCGACGGTGATCCCCAACTGCCGGGCGAGATCGTTGGCGCGCATCGAGCCGTTGCGCTTGAGCGCCACCAGGATGGCACGACGCGTGGTGGGCATCGTCGCCAGGGGCGGCTCGACGGTCGGGCCCTGCTCGTTCACGGCAGGATCAGATGGACGTCGCCGAATTCGTGCCACAGGTACCCCTCGGAGATCGCTGCCGCGTACGAGCCCTCGAGCAACGTCCTTCCCGCGATCGCTTCCAACATGGCGAGGTGCGACGCCTCGGGCTCGTGCCAGCCGGTGAGCATGCCGTCGACGGACGTTACCGGTCGATCGGGGGTCACGACGGTGTCGGTCCAGCCCCGGCCGGCGTGCACCTCGTGACGGGCGTCCACCACGGTCTCGAGGGCGCGCACGACGGTGGTGCCCACCGCGATGACGCGCCCCCCTCGCGCCTGGTGTCGTTGACGCGATGGGCCGTGGCCCGTGTCACCCGGTACTGCTCCGGGTAGGGCGGTTCGGACGCTTCGAGCGACGCCACGCCGGTGTGCAGCACGATGGGGGCGACGCCGACGCCTCGAGCCACGAGACGGGTGAGGACCTCGGGGGTGAAGGGCCGTCCCGCGCTCGGCATCTCGGCGGAGCCGGGCTCGGTGGCGTAGACGTTCTGGTACATCGAGATCGGCCAGCTCCCCCGCACGTACCCGTAGCGGATGGGATGGCCGTGCACGGCCAGATACGTGTGCAGGGGCTCGGGGGTCACCACGGCGCTGACCCACAGCCGCACACCCCGGGCGTGGCTCGCGTAGGGCGTCAACAGCTCCACCCTTCCACCACCGTCGAGCCTGATCACCTCTCCGGGCTCGGCTCCGAACCATGGCTCGTCCCCGTTGCGCAGCTCCACCGTCCACAAGTCGGCAGGAAGGCGTGTCGAGAAGTGCACCTCGATGGGGTGACCAGCCGGGTCGGTGCCGGGCACGGCGGCGGCGAGCGTTCCCGACGTGTTGACGACGATCAGGTCGCCTTCGTCGAGAAAGCGCGGCAGCTCGGAGAAGTGGGAGTGGACGAGGCTGCCGTCGCACCGCTGCGCGACGAGCATCCTGACGGCGTCGCGCGTCATGCCCCGTGCTTCGGGCGGCGTGCTCGCCTCGAGCTGGGGTGGGAGCACGAAGTCGGGCAGCCCCCGGATGGCGCGATCGCCGCCGTCGGTGAAGCGGTCGACGGAGGGGAGGGCGTCGGTAGGGCTGAGCGTGGTCATGACCGCTCCGTCTCGAGCACGAGCTCCCGAGCCGATCGCAGGTCCGCCAGGCGGTACCGTCCGCTGGGCGGCCCCCCCTCGACGAGGCCCACCAGGTCGGCGACGACCTCCTCGGGCAACGGGCGGTCGGAGATGTCCTCGCCCGGAAAGGCGTCCTGGTGCATCTGGGTCCGCATATCCCCGGGATCGACGGCCCAGACGAGGAGCGTGGGCTCCTCGACGGCCATGACGGCGCTCATGTGGTCGAGTGCCGCCTTGGACAGCCCGTACCCTCCCCACCCTTCGTACGCTTCCACCGAGGCATCCGACGTGATGTTCAAAACGGCGGGGCGCGCCGAACGGCGCAACAGCGCCATGGCCTCCTGCACGAGGGCGAGGGGCGCCACGACGTTCACCGCGAGCACCCTCGCGAGCTCGTCGAGGGGGTAGGCGGCGAGGCTCGGCAGGGGGGTGACGCCCAGGGTGCTGGCGTTGTTGACGACGAGGTCGAGGCCGCCCAGGCGCTGCGCCGCCTCCACCAGGGCCCGTCGGTGCACGGCGTCGACGACGTCGCCGGTCACGGCCACGAGCGACGCGTCCGGGGCCAGGCAGGGGAGGATCGCCTGCTCGGCCTCGGCCAGGGCTTCACCGTGGCGGGCGTCGATCACGAGGGACCAGCCCCGTTCGGCCAGCTCCCGGGCCAGTGCCCGCCCCAGTCCCTTCGATGCCCCGGTAACGAGTGCGATTGCCATGGGAGCCTCCTTGGAGCCATTCCGCCCACCTATATAAAGATAGTTTTATCTATCTTTATTTCCGGGGCAAGGGAATTCCCCGAAAGCGGGCAGGTCGGGCATCCAAGAAGGGCCCGACGTGCTCGGCGACGCGCGGCCCGAGGAGCCAGGGGCTCGGCGGGGGCTCAGTGGTGGGTCGTCGGCTCGCCGTCGTCGAGCGTGGGCTCGAGCACGGCCCGGAGGTGGTCGAGCAGGTCTCCGGCGGTGGTGGGGTCGAGCGCGAGCCGTCGCCGTGAGCCGCTCCGGACCTCGGTGACCAGTCCGGCGTCGCGCAGGAGCTTGACGTGGTTCGACGCGGTGGGCTGGGCGATCCCGAAGTGGCGGGCCAGTTCGGTCACCGTGCTCGGGCCCTGCACGAGATGGTCGACGATGCCCAGCCGGGTCGGATCGGCGAGGGTCTTGAGCCGGCGGGCCAGCGACTGGGTCCGGGCCCGGCTCTCCGCGCCCGAGGGATCGGCGCGCACGCCCACCACGACTAGGCCGGGCAGGTCGAAGAGCAGGCACTTGTGGGTGAAGTAGGCCGGGACGACGGCGAGCTCGCCGTCGGCACCGAGCCCCCGGACCAGGCGCGCCGGCAGGTCGCCGATATCGCATTCGATACGGGTGATCTCGGGCCACTGCGCGCCGCGCGCCAGCTGGTCGCGCTTGTCCGCGCACACCGTCTCGACGGCGCGCCGCCCCCATTGGTGCCACACCGGGCCGATGGCGCTCCACACCGCTTCGAGCAAGGCGCCGTAGCTGTGGCGCAACCGGGGCGACCGGCGCAGCCGGGCCAGGCGGTCGATGATGATCTGACGGTCCGTGGCGGTCTCCGACGCCAACGGCAGGTGGGGGAGCGCTTTCGAGCTCAACGTGTCGAGCTCGGAGAACAGGCCACCGAGGTCGACGGCGAAGAGCCCGTCACCCTGGTAGGCGAGGACCAGGAACTCGAGGAAACCGAGCCCCGGTGACGCGTCGTCATCCCAGAACGATGCCGCCTGCTCGAGCAGCTCGGGATGCTCGTCGTACAGCGCCTGTAGGGCGGGGTGGGCGAGGCGGAACTCGGGCTTGAGCGCGGCGTGCAGCGCCCAGCACAACTCGACGGGGGCCGAGGCGCGCACCGTCACCCGCGGCCCGGGCCCGGCGGTAGCGGCGGCGTCCAGAGAAGGCATAGCAGTTTGACTATATACCTATATATTCGTAGAATGCAAGGGCATGGAGGACGTGGCACCGGCACCGCTCCTCCCCCCAGAGTCCTTTTCTCGCGCAGGAGCCGGCAGGAGACCGTGATGCACCCGTGGACGATGCAACGACTGGCCGAAGAGCGGGATCACGAGCTCACCCGGGCGGTGGCCCGGGCCCGGGCGTCGAACGAGGCGCGGGGTGCGGGCCGCAGCGGCTCGCACCCGGTCAACAACAGAGCCACCCGCTACCTCGGTGAGCTGCTCATCAGGACGGGATGGCGCCTGGTCGGCCCCGAGGCACCGACCAGCGGCGTGCGGGCCCATCTCGCCCTGCGCAGTTCGGGCGCGGCGTGGGTCGACCCCTGCTGAGGTAGACGACCGGCGCCACCTCGTCGACCAAATAGCATGAAGTGCCGGGGGTAACGGCACGGGAAGTCCAACAGCTCGGGGAGTCGGTTCATGGTGAAGGCGGTGATGCTGGCGCTGGCCGCGAGCTTCTGCACCGCGACTTCGTCGGTGTGTCAGCGCCTCGGAGCCGCCACCGCCCCCGGTGGTGAGCGCCTGAGCCCGAAACTGCTGCTGTACCTCGTGCGCCAACCCATCTGGGTCGCCGGCATCGCCAGCATGATCCTGGGGTTCGTCTTCCAGGTGGCGGCGCTGCACTACGGGGACCTCGCCCTGGTGCAACCCATCCTCGCCACCGAGCTGCTCTTCGTGTTCGCGTACATGGCCATCGTGGGCACGAACCGGGTGGCGCGCCATGACTGGCTGGCGGCGGCGGCCATGGCGGCGGGCCTCGGCGTCTTTCTCTTCACCGCCAGTCCGTCGGGTGGCCACCTCCATGCCCCGGCCGCCTCGTGGTGGTTCGCGGGGATCTCCGCCATCGGGCTGGCGGCGGTGGCCACGATCATGGCCTTCACCCCCCTGCGTCGCGGCGCACCACCTTCGCCGGCCCGCAAGGCGGCGACGCTCGGGGTGGCGACCGGGATCTCGTGGGGATTCGTGGCCGCGGTGATCAAGGAGCTCAGCTCGCACACCGGTTCGGGTTTCGACATCTTCCTGACGTGGTCGCCCTATGCCCTCGTCGGAGTGGGGGCGGCGTCGATGCTCCTTTCGGCCCACGCCTTCCAGGCCGGGCCGCTGGCCGCCTCGCAACCGGGATTCACGATCGTCGACCCTCTCGTGGCCAGCCTGCTGGGTGTGTTCATCTTCGAGGAACACCTCCAACTCGCACCGCTGGCGATCGTGATCGAAGCGGCCGCGCTGGCGGCGCTGGTGTCCGGTGTCGTCGCCATCAGCCGCAGTCAGCTCGTTCAGGGCCAGACCCACGAGGACGAAGCGGGCCTGCGTCCGATACCGGCCGCCCTCGACGTGCGCGACGCCTCGGGCTGACCTCTCGGAGCTCCACGCGCCGCAAGGCCCGGTTCCGCAGCGCCGACGCGAACACACTCAGGACAGCCCCCGTCAGCTCTCCCACGCCCTGACTCCTAATACCCCCGTCCCGGGCCGGTCAACGGGCCGATCGGTCCCACGCCCCAGGGATCAGACGGGGCCGTAGCGATCGGTGAGAAGCGCACCCAGGTGGGCGAGATGGTTGCGGACGGCGGCGGGTCCGACCACCTCGACGTGGTCGGCCCATCCGGCGAGATCGGCGGCCACGACGGGCGCCGAGTGCCCCCGGACCTCGATGCTGATCCGACCGTCGTCGACGGCATCGCCCACGGTGAGGCGCGTCCCCAGCACGCCGCGGAGGACTCCCACGATGCCGGCATCGGCGAGGGCGATCACCTTGCACGGGGTGCGACGCTGGTCGAGGGTCGACAGCACGCTCTGCCACGTTTCGGCCAGGTCGAAGCCGGCGGGCCGCTCCACCGGTCGGTCGGTGAGCACGACCGCCCGGACGCGGCTGACCCGGAACGTCCGCATCCCCGCCGTGGTGTCGGCGATCAGGTACCACGTCTGGCCCTTGGCCACGAGCCCGAGGGGATGGACGACGCGTTCGCCCGGCTCCTTGTCGCGCCCCGCGTAGTGGAGCCGAACCTGGACCCCGTCCACCACGGCCTGCTGCAAGGCGGCGAGATGCGGTGGGAGGCCGACCGGTGGGCGGTCCCAGTCCGACGCGTCGATGATGACCGCTCCTCGGGCCGACTCGGCGCTGGCCCGGAACGTCTCGGGCAGGGCCCGCACCAGTTTCCGCAGGGCCGCTTTGACGTCGGGAGTGGCCGCCCCCGGGCCCGCCACGAGGAAGAGGGCTTCGGCCGCGGTGAGCCCGCTCAGGTCGGTGCGCGCCCCGCCGACGAGCGACCAGCCGCCTCCCCGCCCCGCTTGCGAGTACACGGGGACACCGGCGATGGCGAGCGCCTCGAGGTCCCGGCGGGCCGTCCGCTCCGAGATCTCGAGCTCCTGCGCGACCTGCGCCACCGTGGCCCGGCCGCGCGACTGCAGGAAGAGGAGGGTGGCGACGAGGCGATCGGCCCGCACGGGTCCAGCATGACACCGAACATGGTCATCTCGTGGCCAGGTTGCGCAAAGGTGCCGGCCCGGGGTCCGTGATGCTACGCATGACGTCGCCCACGCCGAGGAGAGGTGATCCCGTGTCCACAGCGCTGCTTACCGTCGTGCAGAGCTTCTGTGCCGCCTGGTCGAAGCTCGACATCGACGGGATGATGGGGTACTTCCATGCCGATGCCGTGTACCACAACATCCCGGTGGACCCGGTGGTGGGGCGCGACAACATCCGAGAGATGATCGTCGGGTTCACCGCGGGCTGGGACCGCATCGACTTCGAGATCCGCCACGCCGTGGCCGACGGCGACGTGGTGCTCACCGAGCGGGTCGACCATTTCGTCTCCACCGAACGCACGGTGAGCCTCCCGGTGATGGGCACCTTCGAGTTGGAGGGCGGCCTCATCAGGGCGTGGCGGGACTACTTCGACCTCAACCAGTTCATGAGCCAGCTCACGGACTGACCCGCCCGGCGGGGGCGGGACTATTTGAAGTCCGCGCTGAAGGCCGCCTCGGAGTTGGGGAACTGGGTGATATCGGAGTCGACGACCCCGTCGTAGGAGAAGTACGAGCTGTAGCCGACGTCGTTGGCCGGATTGTCGATGAACCCGTGCATGTCGTTGATGAAGGCAGGGTCGTCGGAACCGTTGAGCCCCCACTCGGGAACGCTCACGAATTTGCCGTGGGCCTTGGCGAAGTCGAGGGTGTATGACAGGCCCCCCACCGTGTCGAGGGTGTCCGCCCAGCTGTAGCCCGGGTTGTCGTACTGGTCGGTGCCGATGTAGTCCACGTACTGGTCACCGGGATACGACGCCGCGTACGAGCCGTTGGTGGGCGTCTCGTCGGCCGCCGCGCACCAGTCGAAGAAGAAGTGCTGGCCCGGCACGCTGCGCATGGTCGTGACGATGTCGTCGAAGGCGGTGACGTACTGGGCGGGTGTGGTGTTCTGGACCCCCCACGAGTAACGGGTCGTGGACCATTCCCACCCGATGCGGAGGATGGCGTAGGACTGGCCCCCGTTGACGAGGTGCTGGGCCAGCTGCTGGTACACGCCGAGATTGGACGGGGTCTGCGCCGGGCTCCCGTTGCTCGGGGACATGGCCACGCCGAGATAGAGGCGCAACGTCGTCGAGGGCGGTTGGTAGGCGCCGATGGCGCTCCACGAGGATTGACTCGTGTACCCCGACATCCCCTGCACCTGGACCCCGAGGCGGTTGGCGAGGGTGTTGACGTCGCTCGGGCTCTGCGACGACACGAAGAATCCCAAGGCGTTCGACGACACCACGGGGAGCGAGCACCCCGTCACCGTCGACAGGGCGAGCACCGCCAACGCCACCCCGAGTCCCCCCCTGCGCATGATCCATCTCCCCATCGCCACCGGCTCCCCCGATGGTGGCCGTTCCAAGCCTAACGCCTACCGCCCGTGTTCTCGGGGCCATGGCGGGTGGCCGTCGTGCCAGGCGGGTCGACTGCGAGAATGCCGGGGATGCTGCACATCCGCCCCGCCCGACCCGACGACGCCGCCGCCGTCGCTGGTGTCCATGTCCGCTCGTGGCAGGTGGGGTACCGCGGCCTGCTCCCCGACGCCTATCTCGACGCGCTTCGTCCCGAGGACCGGATGGACCGCTACACCTTCGGCGCCACCGACCCCGCGGTGCCGTTCACCATGGTGGCGGCCGAGGACGGTGTCATCTGCGGCTTCGTGACCACCGGGCCGTCCCGCGACGCCGGTTTCCCCGGCGGGGGAGAGGTCCTCGCCCTCTACGTCGACCCCCCGGCGTGGAGGCTGGGCGTGGGGCGCCGGCTCATGGCGCAAGCCCGGGAGCAGCTCGGCCGAGCCGGCTTCAGCGACGTCGGCTTGTGGGTCCTCTCGGGAAACGACCGGGCCCAACGCTTCTACCGTGCCGACGGCTGGGCGCCCGACGGCCGGCAACGGGTGGTGGAGGTCTGGAACATCGCCGTCGACGAGGATCGCTTCAGCCGGCGCCTTCCGTGAACGCGGGCCCACGGGGCCGTCCCACCATCCGTGGCAGGATGCAGCCGATGCCGAGCGAACGCCTGGAAGTCGAACGCCCGATCGCGGCCGACCCCGCCACCATTTTCCGCCTGCTGTGCGACCCTCAGGGCCATGTGGCGATCGACAGCTCGGGCATGCTCATGCAGGCCACGGGAGAGCCCGTGACCGGTGTCGGCGACAGCTTCGTCGTGCACATGGACCGCGAATCGCTCAACGACTATCCGTTGGGCCGGTACGACGTGACGGTGACGATCACGACGCTGGTCCCCGATCGCGAGATCGCATGGACGATCATCGGCCAGATCCGCCCGCCGATGGGCCATATCTACGGCTACACACTGGCACCCATCGACGGCGGCACGCTCGTGACGTCGTACTACGACTGGTCGACGATCGACCCCGTCTGGAAGGAAGGCGGGATCTTCCCGGTCATCTCCGAAGGAGCGTTGCGAGCGACCCTGGGGATCCTGGCCCGCACCGTCGCACCGGAGGGGTTCGCAGCGCCGGCCTGATTGGATGCGCATACCGATGGGCGGGCGCAAGCCCGGTCAGCC
The DNA here is from genome assembly GCA_963838775.1 of uncultured Acidimicrobiales bacterium. Lineage (GTDB taxonomy): Bacteria > Actinomycetota > Acidimicrobiia > Acidimicrobiales > UBA8190 > Chersky-840. Next base: position 246,208 of record CAWISP010000026.1, on the reverse strand, counting down.
GGAAAGCGGTCAGCGACAGGGCTTTCTCACGCCGGTGAGTCCGAGGTTGAACTTCGCACCATTGAACCCCCGGGCGTCGTCGACGGGGCAGAACGAGGCCGGCTTCACCCGATACTCGGCGTTGAAGACCGCCTTGTGCCCGGCGTATGCCGCCAGCGCCCCGCACGTCGAGTATTGGTTGCATTGCTCGGTCAGCACCGCGTCGGCGAGGGGGAACATGTCGGTGGCGTAACTGTCGCCGGTGTCGTCGGGGTTCTTGATCCACCATCCGAGCCCGAGGCCGTGCATGTAGTCGGCCAGCGTCGTCATGTAGGACTCTTCGATGGCCTTGGTGAGCGGGAAGCCGCTGGCGTTGGTGTACTCCTCGTCGATGTCGGTCTCCACGGCGTCGAACCCCTTGGCCGCACACTGCTTGGCGATCATCGACTCGATGATGGAGACCGTCGTGGGAGACCGGATGTCGAGGTAGTACTCGGCATAGCCGGGTACCTTCTCCCCGAAGACGCCGGCGGCGTGAAGCTGGTCGTAGTACGACGTGGATATGCCTTCCTGCGCGGCGGAGTAGTAGTTCCCTGCGGCTCCCACCTCGATGTAGCACACGACGTGCTTTCCTTGCTCGTGCAACGCGGTGACCGTCGATCTCGGATTGATGATGCCGTCGATGTCATAGATCACGGGGGCCGGTGCCCGTTTCCCGTCCGGGAGCTTGTCCTTCGTCCCCATATCGCGTGCGCTGGTCAGCCGTAACGGGTGACTGAGCTCCCATTGCCAGGGCTGTTTGCCGAGTGACGGGGTCCACCACGTCGACGCCTCGGCCCGGGCCACGCCGTGGAGACCGAACAATGCCACGACCAGCATCAGGGCGAGGGCGATTTTCGACAACCAGGACATGGTCACGCTCCCCCAAGCCGGCGCACGATTGGGTCTCGGTGCCGCTGACCGCGCCTCGAGCATACCGGCGTGGCGCTCCCGCACCCGGGCCAGGCAGGTCGAAAGCGCCAAGCCCGTGGCCGCCGTCCCAGTGGCCGCCGTCCCGGTGGAATCGCGGGGCCCGACCCAGGTGGTTCTTCGGTTGCCACCAGGGATAGTGCGGTTCATGGTGGATCAAGAGGCACAGGCTTCGGTCGAGGCCCAGCTCTCGACCGCACTGGAGATTCATGCCCACCATGACCGCCCTCAGATCGTTCGACCGACAATGCGGGAACTGCCTGCGGTCATCGGAGCCCCTCGGCACCATGCACGGCCTGTGCCCGGCGTGCTGGAGCGAATTGAGGACGGCCCTGACGGCGCATGCGAACCGACGGCCATCCGGGTCGGGGCGCTCTGCGCTTACCGAGGTTCGACGCCTCCAGGCGACGAGCCACCGTGAACGCCCTGCCGAGGTCCTCGTCGTCGACGACCAGAAAGACCTGCGAGACACCACCGCGGCCATTCTCGGCGCCGAGGGCTACGCCGTGGTCGAGGCCGCCGACGGCGTGGAGGCTCTGGAGAGGCTGCGGGGGTGTGAGGTCGCCGTGATGCTCCTCGATCTGGGGCTCCCCCGTATGGACGGGCCGACCCTGCTGGAGCAGCTCGAAGAGCCGCCTGCCGTGGTGGTGCTGTCCGCATTCGGGGAGTGGAGTGAAGCCGAGATCCGCACGCGCTTCGCGTCGAAGGTTGTCGAGTGCCTGCACAAACCCGTGACACCTTCTCGCCTTCTCGCCGCCACCGCGGCCGCGTTCCGCCACCACGCCCCAGCCGGTTAGACGACAGGCGCTACAGCCTCCGGCATTTGATCGCCGTGCTGTAGGCGCAGATCTCGGTCCAGTTCCCGCCCATCACGGAGGTGTCGAAGCGCATCGCCAAGATGGCGTCGGCTCCCTTGGCCTCGGCCTCCTGCACCATTCGCTCGGTGACCTCGACACGGCTCGCGATCAAGTTCTTCGTCATGCCCTTGAGCTCGCCACCGGCGAGCGATTTGAAGGATGCTCCGATCTGGGACCCGACATTGCGGCTCCGCACCGTCAGCCCGAAGACCTCGCCGAGGACATCGGTGACCCAGTAACCAGGCAGGTCGTTCATGGTCGGGATCAGCACGTGTGCCTCCTATCGTCCGTCGAGACGGGCCTCACGCCAGCCATCATCGTGAGCGCCGGCCCCGAGGGGTGAGGGCGGTCTGGTGTGGGCAATCGGGCATGGCGATGCACCCGGGTGCCACGTCGCCCTGGGCGTTATGCTCTCGCTTCCATTCACGAGCGAGAGGATTCTGCATGTGGGCACAGCTGATCTCCATGCGCCTGAAGGCGGGCAAGGAAGGGGATCTGCCGCGTCTGTACGAGCAATTGCGTGCCGCTGAGCAACCCGACACCGGTCTGTTGCGCACGATGGCCCTTCGGGACGACAAAGACCCCCGCCGGATCTACAACATCGTGTTCTTCGAGAGTGAAGACAAAGCGCGCCAACGTGAGCGCGATCCACGCCGCGAGGAGAATCTGAAGGTGGCGCGGGCGACGATGGCAGAGATCTTCGAAGGCCCTCCCGAGTTCGTCGACCTGACCGTCCTCGAAGACACGTCGTACTGAGCGGCGCCACGTAGTCGAGGGATCACGTTCGGCGTCGAGAGGATCATCCCACCTTCCGACGGGCCTGGGTCACGGCTTTTTCACCCACGTCCCGGGCCTTGTCCACGGCGCCGGCGACCACACCGGCGGCGAGATTGGCAGGAGGAGTGCTGGGCATCCGGGGGTGCGGGTGCGTGGGCGCACGTCCCTTGGCCTGCTCGAGCAGCTCGCCCAGCTCGGCCAGGCGCTTTCGATTCAGTGCGTGGCGGACGGCGGGGAACAGCGTCTCTTCCTCTTCACGAATGTGGTGTCGGACATTCTCGATGAGGACCGTCATTTTCGGGGTGAGGCGCTTGTCGTCGGGGCTCGATCTCTCGATCTCCGAGCAGAGCCACTTCACCACGTGGTGCTCCTCGAGGCTCTCGAGGACTTCGTCGGACATGTCCGGAACCTCTTGGCGAACGGCCGGGTAGAAGACCTGCTCTTCGATTGCGGCGTGTCGACTGAGCTCCCGGACGATCGCCGTTGCGGTCTTCGACTTGGTCGACTTCGCCCGCTCACCCGCTTGCTCGAAGGTCCGGAACCAAACGATGCAATTCGATGAGCCCCACCTGGGAGGAGGTTGAGGGCGGTGGACTTCTCAGATGTCGAAGCCCAGGCCCCGCGATATCACGGCAATTGCCGCCTCGATGAGAGCGTCATCGGCCACCTCGGGTTGGAGGACCCCGAGCCGCCAGATGCCATGGAAGAGGACGGCAATGATTCTCGCCACGCGCTCAGCCGGTTCCACTGGCTCGAGGCCATATCGCTTCCATTCAGCTTCCAAGATCTCGGCGACCGCGCGTACGTTCTCGTCCTCGATCCTTGTGAGCTGTTCCCGGGCCGCGGGGTTGCGAGCGGCGTAGAGCCAGAATTCTTGGTACAGGAGCCCAAAGTTCCCACCAGCTTGGCGGGTCTGCTCCCGGATCAGGTCCACGAAGTCGGAAAGACGGGATTCGGGGGGAACCTCGGAGGCCTCCAAGGTCGCACGGAGCGCATCCATCTCCCTGTCGTAATTTGCCTTGAACAGCGCGAGGAAGAGACCCTCCTTGTTCTTGAAGTTCGAGTACACCGCACCCTTGGTGAAGCCGGCGACAGCGGCTACCTCGTCGAGAGTGGCGCCATGGAACCCCCGGTCTGCAAAGACCTGGGCCGCCGCTGCCAGCAGATGGTCGCGTGTCTGCTGTCGTCTGCGCTCGGGGGTGAGGGGTTCAAGAGTCATGGGGTTGCACTACCGGCGAGCATAGTAGATACTCATGAGTATGCAGAATGCGCTTGAGTATAGAGAGGCCCCAAAATGCCTTTCGAACAGGGAGTTCGGCACGTCGCCGGCGGCCGTGGTCACCAGGGGCCTCGTACGGCGCTTCGGGTCGCTCACCGCGGTGGACGGGCTGAACCTCGAGGTCGGACGGGGGGAGATCTATGGCTTCCTGGGACCGAACGGGGCCGGAAAGTCGACGTTGCTGCGGGTGCTGTGCACTCTTCTTCGCCCGAGTGCGGGCCACGCCATCGTGGCCGGCCATGACGTCGTCGATGAGCCGCAAGAGGTGAGGTTCCGCATCGGCGTCGCCTTGCAAGAGGCGGCGTTGGACGATCGTCAGAGCGGTCGGGAGTTGCTGGCTCTCCAAGGCCGGCTCTACGGGCTGACGAGCTCCGAGATTCGGATCCGGCTCGACGACGTCCTTGATCTCGTCGACATCGGGGATGCCATTGACCGCCGGATCGGGACGTACTCCGGTGGAATGAAGCGCCGCCTCGACCTTGCCGCCGCCCTGATGCACAACCCCGACGTGCTCTTTCTCGACGAGCCCACCACGGGATTGGATCCCATCAGCCGGGCCAGCGTGTGGTCGGAGGTGCGTCGGCTCAACGCCGAGTTGGGGATGACAATCTTCCTCACGACGCAGTACCTCGAAGAGGCCGACGAGCTGGCCCACCGAGTCGGGATCATCTCTCGGGGGCGTTTGGTGGCTGAGGGCCCGCCCGACGTGCTGAAGCACTCTGTCGGGCAGGACTTCATCGTCGTGGACACCGAAGGTGCCGACTCGACCGCCCTTGACGCGCTTCGCCACTTGGACGTGGTCGACGGGGTGTCGAAGAAGGACGACAGGATCACGATCAGCACGTACGACAGCTCCGTTGCGCTCAACGCCGTGGTCATCGCCCTCAGCACGACTCGGCTCAGAGTCAAGAACCTCACCCTGCGAACTCCGACTCTCGATGATGTGTTCACAGAGCTGACCGGGACCCACATGGTCGCGAGCGAGGTCAGCTCATGAGGACGGTCGACAGTCCCTCGATTCGAGCCCGAGAAGGTGGCTTTCTTCGCGACACCCGCTCTGTTGCCGGGCGCGCCCTGCGTCAGATCCCGCGAGAACCCGCCTCGGTACTCCCCGCCGTGCTCGTGCCGGCCTTCTTTTACACGGTGAACCTGGGGGCCCTCGAGAACCTGGCCCGCGGTGCACCGGGATTCAGCTACAAGGCCTTCCTCATCCCCATGGCCATCGCCTTTGCCGTCACGGGAATGTCGCGAGCCCCGACTCTGGTAACCGACATCCAGGGTGGGTACTTCGACCGGCTCTGCATGACACCAATACGGCGAATTGCGCTGCTGCTGGGACTCATGGTGGCCGACATGGTCGTGATCATCGCTCTGTGTGTGCCCGTGCTGGCCATCGGCTTTGGGGTAGGTGTTCGGTTTGTCACCGGGGCCCCTGGAGTGTTGGCCTTCATCGGGTTCTCAGCCCTGTGGGGACTGGTCTTCACCGGACTTCCCTATGCGGTGGCCCTCAAGACGGGAAGTCCAGCCGCGGTCAGTGCCTCTTTCGTCATCTTCTTTCCCTTGTTCTTCCTGAGCGACGCCGTCGTGCCCAAGCAGGTGCTCACGGGTTGGTTCTCGGCAATCGCCACGTACAACCCGGTCACCTACCTCCTCGGGGCATTGCGATCCCTCATCACCTCCGAATGGCAGGTCCGAACCTTGATGGAGGGGCTCGCTGCGGTGGCCGGCATCGGCGTCGTCAGCATGTCGCTGGCGCTGTTGGCTCTAAAGGGCAGGATCAATCGAGAATCGTGATGTCGCCCGGGGACGGCGCCCTGGTCGCGAGGGGCGCCTCTGACCACGACTTATCATCTCCATGATGCGCGTGGACACGTTCGAGAGCCTGATCCTGTATGTGTCGAATCTTGCTGAGTCGAGAGCTTTTTACGCTGACCTGCTCGGGCTGTCCGTGCTCTTCGAGGACGAGATCATCGTTGTCGTCGGGGACGGCACCGATCGTATCGTCTTGCATCGAAACGACCGGGGTCACGAGGAACGCGGGATCTTTCCAGCCGGTCATCCGGCGGGCGCCGCGGCTCTACGATTCACGGTCGAGGACCCCGATGCCTGCCAAGCCGAAGCCGAGGCGCGAGGCGTACCGGTGCAGTGGTCGACCCAGGAAGCGTCATGGGGACGATTTGTGGTTTTGGCTGATCCCGAGGGACGCCCGGTGGTGCTTGCCAAGATGCGCGTATGAAGCATTGGCAACGCACCGATGTCGGTCAACCCGACCCCGGGGCCTGACGGCGCATCTCGTGGCTCGACCCAGAGACGCTCAGGTTTCAGTCCCAGCCGCTTCAGCGGAGGTCACCCCGGGAACCGTCGGGTGGTCGGTCGCCCCTCTCGTTCTGCGTGACAATGGACCTGTGGATCACACCAGGGTCGGGCGCCTGCGTCGGGTGATCGAGCGCCTAGCACATGAATCCACGACCGTTGCCGCGGGTGATGGGTCGATCCACAACCTCTTCCCGGTCGCCATCAGCCTCTCGGAGGGAGGGGCTCTCCGCGACTGTGTGATCCGAGAGGGCGCTGTACACACCATCGAAGTCGGGCTCGGTTACGCGGTTTCCACGTTGCACATCTGCGAGGGTCTTCTGAGATCCGGCGGTCCTGACGGGCGGCACGTGGTCATCGATCCCCATCAGGAGAGTCGATTCAGAAACTGCGGACTTCAGGCTCTGGGCCGAGCGGGGGTGACAGACCTGGTTGATCACTATGCCGAAGAGTCCCAGTCTGTCCTGCCTCGGTTCCTTGGTGAAGGTCGACGCTTCGACATGGCCTTCGTTGACGGGAACCATCGCTTCGACTGGGTGTTCGTCGACCTGTTCTATCTCGGGCGTTTGCTTCGTCCGGGCGGTGTCGTGTTCGTCGATGACTACCAGCTGCCCGCGATCGTTCGGGCCGCCGGATTCTTCGTGAGCAATGTCGGCTGGACGGTGGAGTCGGTGTCATCCGATGATCGACTTCACACGTGGGCGATTCTCCGGACGAGCGAGACACCAGACACCCGCCCCTTTACGTACTTTATTGACTTCTAACCGCAAGGGCGCGTGACAAGGAGTTCCATGGCCAATGTGATCTACTCGGCGATCACGTCGCTCGATGGATATGTCGAGGACAGAGACGGCAACATCGACTGGAGCGCACCCGATGAGGAGGTGCTCACCTTCATCAACGACCTCGAGCGGCCGGTCGGCACCTATCTCTACGGACGACGAATGTACGAGACGATGGTCTACTGGGAGACCGCGCACACCCTCCCTGACCAGACCGGCGCCGTACGGGAGTTCGTGAAGACATGGCAGGCTGCCGACAAGATCGTGTATTCCAAGACGCTGCCGGTTGCATCCAGCGCCAGGACGCGGATCGAGCAGCACTTCGACGCCGAGGCAGTGAGACAGATCAAGGCGACCGCAGCCCGTGACGTCACTGTCGGAGGTTCCGACCTCGCGACCCAGGCCATCAAGCTCGGGTTGGTCGACGAGGTGCGCCTCTTCGTGACTCCTGTCTCTGTGGGAGGAGGAAAGCGAGCCCTCCCGAGCGACTTCCACCTCCATCTCGAATTGCTGGACCTACGCCGGTTCGACAGTGGCGTGGTTTACCTCCGGTACGGCACCAGGACGTGAGATTCGGTCCGCCTAATGGCGTCCCGCACCTGAAACTTTGAGCGGGCTGGTAGCCGCCGGTGACATGATCGTTGTGTGGCCAAGCGATTCACTCGCCTGCTCGGTCTGGCCTGCGTCGGGTCGGTGGTACTTGCGACGGTGGTGGCGACGCCCTCTTCCGGTGCTGCCACCGCCGCGTCGCCGTCGCTATCGGTGCAACCCAGCTCAGGGGCTGTCGGGAGCGAGATCACCGTCAGCGTGAGGAGTTCTGGTTGTGGATCGGTGATATTCGAACCGATCGGAGCGTCGGCCGTCGGTCTCGCCGTGGGTCGGGGGAGCGAGGGGAGCGAACGCGTCCTCGTCCCGAGCTTCGTGGGCACGGTACCGGCCACGCCCGTGGAACCCGGCAGGTATCAACTCGCCGTGAGTTGCACCGCATCGGCGCCCTCAGGCTTCACGACCTTCACGGTGCCGTTCACCGTCACTTCGTCGGTCACGTCGCCGGGGAGGTTCGTAGCGATAGCGCCGACACCCGACGGAGGCGGGTACTGGCTGGCACAGTCGGGCGGGGGTGTCTACAGCTTCGGTGATGCCCGGTTCATGGGATCGCTTCCCGGCCTCGGCATCGTGCCAGCGGCTCCCATCGTGGGGATCGCGGCGACTCCCGACGGAGGTGGGTACTGGCTCGTGGCCTCCGACGGTGGGGTGTTCGCCTTCGGGGACGCTACCTTCGACGGATCGCTACCCAACCTCGGTGTCGTCCCTGGGGCTCCGATCGCGGAACCTGTCAAGCGATTTGAGACACGTTCTTATGACGCCTTCTGTGCAAGTTCGTCGACGGGCACAGGCTCGTTGATCCACGCCACGGTCGGCAGCGTCGGCGGCTGCGGCTGACGGTGACGGAACCGGGCGGGGTTCGCCGCGTAAGCGGCGTCGAGGGTCTCGGCGCGTTGGGACCGGACCTCTGTGGCGGTGCCGTAGTGCACCGAGGCCGGCGTGTGGTAGCCGATGCCCGAGTGCCGGTGCTCGTGGTTGTAGTAGGCAAAGAATGCCGAGCAGAACGCTCGGGCGTCCTCGATGCAGCCGAATCGCTCGGGGAACGCTGGGCAGTACTTCAGCGTCTTGAACTGCGCCTCGGAGTAGGGGTTGTCGTTCGAACGTGGGGGCGGCTGTGGCTGCGTCCCACGCCGAGGAATGTGAGCAGTTCGGTGACCGGGTTCGACGTCATCGACGAGCCGCGGTCGGCGTGGATGGTGAGCTGGTCCGGCGGGACCTGGTGGCGCGCCACCGCGTCGGCGATCAGCTCCTTGGCGAGCTCGCCGGACTCCGACGGCGCCACGCACCAGGCCACGACGTAGCGGCTGAAGATGTCGAGCACCACGTAAAGGTCGTAGTAGACGCCGCGTTTCGGGCCCTTGAGCTTCGTGATGTCCCACGACCACACGACCAACGGCGCGCCGGCGAGGAGCTCGGGGCGGACCTTGGCGGGGTGCGTGGCCTGGCGGCGGCGTTCCCGCACCTCGTTGTGAGACCGCAGGATCCGGTAGTAACTGGACTCCGAAGCCAGGTAGACGCCCTCGTCGAGGAGCGTGAAGTACACCTGCGCCGGAGAGCGGTCGGCGAAGCGCTCCGACCGCAGCGCGTCGAGCACGGCGGCGACCTCGTCGTCGGAAAGCTTGTTGGACGGCACGGGCCGGGGCTTCGCCCGGCCCGTGCGGCCGGGCTTGAGCCTCCGGTAGTGCGTGGCCCGGGCCCGGCCGAGCGCGCCGCAGGCGCCCTGGACACCGAGCAGCGGCTCGATCTGGCGGAAGGCCTCTTCGATCACGGCTGCTCCGCCTCGTTCTCCGAACTCTCGGCCAGCAGCCGCGACAAGAGCTCCGATGCTTTTCCCTGGATCTCCAGGGCCTGCTTGTGGTTGGCGAGCTGGCCTTCGAGGCGCTCGATGCGCTTGTTGGCCCGAAGCAGCTCGCGCTCGGCCGACGAGCGCTTCTTGCGGTGCTTGGGGGCGAGCCCGGCGAGGGCGCCGGCCTCCTGGGCGCGGCGCCACTCGACGATGTGGCTCGTGTACAGGCCCTCCCGGCGCAGGATCGCCCCTTTGGCCCCGGTCTCGGCGGCGGCGTCGTACTCCTCCACGATGGCGTGCTTGTACTCGGTCGTGAACCGGCGTCTCGCCGGCTTCGCCGCGGGGTCGTCGCGCACCTCGCCATTTTGGGCGCGCGCGACCAAGGATGCATTGGTCATGGTCATTTGGTCTACGGGTTCCTGACTCGCCCTGGTGGGATGGTGCGCTACAGCAGGTGTCTCACGTCAGCCTGACAGACAGGGTCGTGAGCATGGCCGCCACGCACTTCGGAAGTGGCTACTGGCTCGTGGGTGCCGATGGCGGGGTGTTCACCTTCGGTGATGCTCCGTTCTGTACACCTCTGCTCGTCACCGCCGTGGGCGCTGTGCTCCCTGGCTATGTCGTGGGACCGGCGCCCGATGTCGGTATCGCCGCGGCATCGGGCTCCTTGGGCTATGACATCGTGAGCTCCTTCGGCGTCGGTCTTTCCCTCCCTCCCCCGAATGAGGCCTGCGATCCAGAGGCCATCAATGAGGACTATGGGAGCATCGACTTTCCCGGAGGTGTCACACCGTCGGCACAGATCAGTGGGGTTGCAACCTCGGTCATGGGTGCAAGGCTGTGGCTCGTAGGCATCGACGGCGGGGTATTCGCTCCAGAGATCCAGGCAGGGCAAGGGCCCATATCGCCTTCACCGTTCTTTGGCTCGTTGCCTGGCCTCGGAATTGCCCCAGTGACTCCAATCGTCGGCATCGCCGCGACCCCTGATGGTGATGGCTACTGGCTCATCAGTGTGGACGGTGGAGTCTTTGCCTTCGGCGACGCACGTTTCTTCGGGTCTGCTGCCGACTGAGCGAGTTCCAACTGGCCAGGGGGGAAATGTCGCTGTGTTCCGGGTCGGGCCGAGGACCCTCGTGGTCCGAGCATCCCATGATCGGAGTTCCCGGGTGGGGCTCTCCCCGTTCCGAACCCGCTGATACCGACCCCCGGTCCCCCAGGTGGATCCGACGGGTCAGAAGATGACGGGGCGGAAACCGGGTGCGCCGGGCTCAAGGCCCCGGACAGAACCAATCGGCTGAGCAGCGAAGGCAACAACTGGGGCCGATCGATTAGGAACGCCGTTCCAATACCCAGCGGGTTGTCACTTGACGGAAGTTGATTGGTCCGGGGATCGTTTCGTGACTGAATAGGTAGGTAAATCCAGCTCGCTGGAGGGTTCGATTCGGTGCTGCATTCAGAGCATTCGGCTCGCAATAGAGATACTTCAGCTCAAATACCTCGAAGTACTTCGACGCGGACAGCTTTACGAAGTTCGTACCGAGGCCTCGTCGCCGCCACGATCGCTCGACGATGTGAAGGTGCATGAACGCTTCTTCGCCAAACACGATGTGGTCAAGTGAACTGAAGCCAACCGTCTGACCATCGAGTTCCCAAAGGAGCGCGTAGTTCTCTCGCTCCGTCAGCGACCGCTCGTAATCTCGCTCATGAAAGGACTGCCAGGCTTCCGGTTCTGGAAGCAGATCGCGGTCCACGCCCAAGTCGAGCAGGTAGTCATCCGACGCCTCGTGGAAGTATCTGATCCGAATCCCCACTTCGGATAAAGGCATCTCCCTGACCGAGGCTCGCTCCACAATGCTGGACACTCCCGCGATTCTCGCCGATGAACAAGTACGCAAGCCAGGATGCCCGAGCCGCTCGCCCATGTGTCGGTCCCGATCGGGGACTTGGGCCGGAGCCGACCGGGGCCGTGACATTTCTGTGTTCCGGGATCCGGCGGGACGTGCCGAGTGGGTTGGGTAGCGGCTGACAGCGGACTGCCATTATCACGGGCGACGGGAAACAGTGCGGCTCGCCACCTGCCGTTGACCCCGACCAGGACGCTGTGAAAGTGTCACGCCGTGCGTGGGCTGGAGGGGAAGGTGATCGTCGTGGCGGGTGGAGCCGGTGGAATCGGCACCGCGACGTGTCTGCGCGTTGCTGCTGAGGGTGCCAGCGTCGTGACCGGCGATCTCAATGCCGATGGGGCTAGAGAGGTCGCCCAACGCATCAACTCTAACGGGGGAAGGGCCATAGCAATTCACGTCGACATAAGCGATGAACAATCAGTGCAGGCCCTTGTTGAGACCGCCCTCTCGCAGTTCGGTGGGGTCGATGGCCTGCATGCAAACGCCGCCGACCTTTCTGCGGCGACATTGGCAGCGGACAGTGACATTGTTTCAATGGAGATGGACACGTTTGACCACGTCATGTCGGTGAACCTACGTGGCCATGTCCTGTGCACGCGCCACTTTCTGCCGGCACTAGTGAACCGTGGTGGGGGAGTGCTTGTCTACACAGCATCCGACGCGGCGTTCATCGGGGAGCCCCAGCGACCAGCGTACGCCATAGCCAAAGCTGGCATCTGTGCCCTGGTCCGTCACGTCGCCTCGAAATGGGGCAAGGATCGGATTCGGGCAAATGCTGTTGCCCCCGGGGTGGTGGTGACCCCGACCGTCTCCGGTGCCAGAGCGGAGCAGGGGTTAGCGCGCTACCTGGCTCGCACTCGGAGTTGGCGCCTGGGCGAGCCGACCGACATCGCGGCGATGGTCGCCCACCTGATGTCGGACGACGGCCAGTGGATTAACGGGCAGGTGATCAGCGTCAATGGTGGCATGAATCTCCGTTGACCATTCCCTGGTTCCGTACTCGCTATGAAGTCTCTGCGCTCTCCGACCGCACGGGTGGGGCCGGTCGCGACCCGGGTCAGGCTGAGATCGGCGAGGGCCCCTCACGGCTGGGCCACCTGGTCCCGCCGAGTCGCCCAACACCCGTCACTACCGGATGGTGCTCGTCCATCATGCAGGCGAGTCCAGTCTCTGGATGATCGCTCAGGGCGCGCCTTGTCCACCTCCTCGACCCCCGCCAGCAGGTCGTACCTCTAACCCTCGAGCAGGGCCCGCGCCTCGGCGTCGAGGATGACGTCCTCCACGGCCAGGTTCTCCTCAAGGTGGGCGGGGGAGGAGGTCCCCGAGATGAGAAGGACGGTGGGGCCCTGGTGGAGGAGCCAGGCCTGGGCCACCTGGGCGGAGGTGACGCCGAGGCGGGCAGCGGCGGTTCGGACGTTGGGTGTGTTCAGGACCGGGCGGTCGGCGGCGAAGGCGGAGCCGAGGGGGAAGAACGGCACGAAGGGGACGCCGTCGGTGGTGCAGGTGTCGAGGAGGGGCTGGTGCGTCCGGTCGATGATGTTGTAAGCGTTCTGCACACACGCCACTTCGCCGCGTCGCCGAGCGGCGTCGTACTCGTCCACCGCGACGTTGCTCAGGCCCACGGCGCCGATCAGGCCCTCGGCCTGCATGGCGAACATGGCGTCAAGCTGCTCGGTCAGCGGGACGTCGGTCTCGGGGTGGCGCCGCAGGTTGACCACCGGGATGCGGTCGAGCTCGAGGGTGCGCAGGTTCGCTTCCACGCCGGCTCGCAGTTCGTCGGGTGTTTGCGCGCCGAGCCACCCGCCCCGGTCGTCGCGGGCGGCTCCCACCTTGGACACGATGACCAGGTCGTCGGGGTAAGGGTGAAGGGCGGTGTGGATGAGCTCATTGGCCACGACCGGCCCGTAGAACTGGGCCGTGTCGATGTGGTTGACCCCGGCGTCCGCCACCCGACGCAACACGGCCACGGCCTGGTCCCGGTCGGCGGGCGGGCCGAACACGCCCGGCCCGGGCAGCTGCATGGCGCCGTAGCCCACGCGTCGGACGGCGACACCGGCGAGCACGACGGGATCGAGTGGCATGGCAGCCCCAGCATTACAGCTTGGTCGATCGCAGCCAATCGATGAGCAGATTTCCCAGAGGCAGCACCGTGGCCTCAGCCATGCTGTCTGAACTTTGACCCTGATAGGAGTATTGATCGTCGGCGTTCACCGGGCTCGTTCCGAGAGGGTTGGTGACCGTCACGTCCACCGTCGAGTCCTCTCCTGGAAAAGCGCTGGGTGGGACGATCGCGGTGATCTCGGAGCCAGAGACCACCGCGATGTCGGTGGCGGACATCGAGCCGAATTGCACGCTGGGGGTGCCGGCCTCGAATCCTGCACCGGTGATGGTCACTGGGATGCCCCCACCGAACGTTCCCTGATTGGGACTGATGCCGCTCACCGATGGCCAGGCAACGCCACTGTTGATGGTGTGGATGACGACGGACCCGCTGGATGTGAAGCCCACCGCCCAACAAGTTGAAAATGTCACGCAGTCAACCCCTTCAAGGGGCGCACCGGTTGGGACTGAGGTCGCCTGGTTCGACCAGGTCGCGCCACCATCGGACGTGGTGATGACGGCCGTCTCATACTTGTTGCTGTTGAAGACTACGCCCACGGCGACGCAATGAAGGGTGTCAGCGCATGAGATCGCATTGATGGCAGGAGCGTTGCCTCCAGACAGCTGAGCCCCGCTGGCAAGGGTGGACACGGTCCATGTCGCTGCCCCATCAGTCGTGACGATTTGGTACGCACTGTCGGTACTAGCCTGTCCGGCAACCACAGTGTTCTGTCCAACAGCCACGCATTCGTCAGCATTCGGACAGGAGATGCCGGTTATGTCATTGGCTGAAATCAGCTGTGACTGCCAGGTCTGGCCCCCGTCGCTGGTGGTGGAGATCACCCCTTCGGTCTCGATTGGAGGTGTGAGAGCTGTCTCGTACGAAGCTTGCCCTACCGCCAGGCAGTCATTTGTCGCGGTACACGTAATGGCATTGAGTTCTGAGGTCATCGGCTGGGTCTGGTCGGCAGGGAGCGGAGGTGCGCTCCAAGGCAGCGTCGTCCACGACGTCCCACCATCCGTGGTGACGATCACGCTGCTCGCGCCCACGATCCCGACCGCCGCGGTGGCCCAGCACTGCTCGGCATCGGAGCACGACACCGAGGTCAGATAGCCGTCCACGGACGAGACTGTCGAGGCTTCCCAGTTCGTCCCACCGTCGGTCGTGACGAGCACCGAATTGGACGGGCCGATGATGCCACCCTGGCTCACCCCACCCACGGCGACACAGTGATCAGCATCCGCACACGAGATCGCGTCGAGCCCCAGGCCGCTGACCCCGTCGGTGTCCGCCACCCACTGGCCGCCTCCATTGGTCGTCTGCTCCACGATTGCGTTTCCGGAGGAGTTCGACCCCACCGCGAAGCACTCAGACGCACTCGGGCAGGAGATCGCGCTCAGCGATGAACCGTCGGTGGCTGAAAGCTGGGGGTACCACCCCAAACAGGCGCTCAGTGTGGTCGACATCAGGAGAAGAGCGAGGAGTGGCCCTAGCCGCCGTGCAAGTCTCGTTCGCCATAGACGTGCCATGGTCCCCACCATCCCGCTGCTATTTAGACCTTACTACTCCGCTACTCCACCGCGCCGGGTGAAGTGCGCCGGTTTCGACCGCGGTCGGAGTGAACAATGGCGTCGTCGCAAGGCGACCGTTACCCGGCAACCCGTGTACCACTGGCCGCATGACGCCCCCGAGTCCGGGTGCCTCGCTTGGTGGGCCTCCCGTCGTTCAGATCGAAATGTAGGCTTCGTGTATGGAGGACAGCCTGGGTGTTCGACGCGACGAGAGCGAGACGATCCAAGGATTCCTGGACTGGTATCGCGCCGTAGTGGAACACAAAGTAGATGGCCTCAGCTTTGAGCAGGCAACGACGGTCATGACCCCAAGTGGTTTGTGCCCTCTCGGGGTCGTGAAACACCTGGGCTGGGTCGAGCGCGGCTGGTTTCGTGACATCTTCCTCGGCGAGGACGTGGAAGCGATCGATGTCGATGGTGATAACTCGCCCGAGTTCGCTATTGATGCCGACGACACCGCCGGGTCCATCATGGCCTTCTATCGCACCGAGGTTGAACAGGCGAGACTGATCGTGGCTGAAGCTCCGTCTCTGGATGCCCTCAGCGCCAAACCGACGGAGTTCGGGGGTTACGTAAGCCTACGATGGATCTTGGTTCATATGCTGGAGGAAACCGCCCGCCATGCCGGTCACCTGGACGTGATGCGCGAGAAGCTTGACGGCCAGACTGGAGACTAGGGGTGGTGTCAATCGTACGACGGGCAGGTCCCGACAACGTTGATGATGGGCCGGGACGCTGGCATTCGGCCGACCTGAGGCTGCCCGTTGTGGATCTACATGCCTGGATAGCGTGGCCGCGAGGATCGCCCCCGCCCGGCGCTATTCGGTGATCTCGTAATGTGCAATGTTCATGGTCGAACAATCCGAGTCGGATCGCAATGACCTTCTGGCGCAGACGGTGCGGTTTCTGACGCTGGAGCCAGGTACCAACGGTTGGATCGGGCACCCACCCGAGTGGCCCGCCGAGTACCTCTTCGGCGGATTCGTCGTCTCCCAAGCCCTCATGGCAGCGAGCCGAGACGCTCCAGCTGGCACCCGGATCCATTCCATGCATGCGTACTTCTTGCGGCCCGTCCGATCGAATGCATCGGTCGACTACCGGGTCTGTGACGTGCGCAAGGGACGGACCTTCACCGCACGGCACCTAAAGGCAACACAGGGAGGCAAGGCGGTGCTCGACATGACATGCTCGTTCACCACCGACACCGACGGCTATGTCTATGACATGCCTGCGCCCCGCACGTACCCCTCCCTTGGCGATGGACCTGTTGAGCCGGGACCCGGACCATGGGAGGCCATCCGCTTGGGCCCGAGTCCTGCCTTCAAGGACGGCACCCGAGAGTCCACTCATCGCATGTGGTTCCGCATTCCCGGCGAAGTGCCAGACGACCCGCACCTTCACACAGCTCTTCTCGGCTTTGCCAGTGACTGGACCGGGGTGGGCGGTCGGCCTCTCCATTTGGATGGGGACACGCAGGGGATGGTGAGCCTCGATCACGCCGTGTGGTTCCACCGTCCGGCGCGCGTCGACACGTGGCTCTCGTTCGATGTCCATTCCCTGGTCAACTTCGGAGGACGCGGCCTCTTGCGAGGTGTGATGCGAAATCTCGATGGCCAGAGTGTCGTGTCAGTCGTACAAGAGATGCTCTTGGCGGTGATCTGACCCCGTCATCGTTGTCGTCTTCCGGATCGGATGAAGTTCGGAGCCGACCGTTACCTGGGCGTCCGGTACTCGGGGTACCGCATGGGTGGGAGCCGACTCGGATCCGGAGCGAGCCCCGACTGGCTTCGCTCGCGCTCAGGACGCGAGTTTGGTTCGCCACCGCCTCGATCGAATCCGGCTGAATAGCTGGAGAACGCCCAGTGCGAACAGCAGTCCGACAGCCCAAGACCCGTTGGCGTCGCGGGCCGAGTCGTCGCCTCGGCATAGCGTGAGCCCGTCCAGCGGAACGTCGCCGAGCGGGACGAGCACATCGCCAAGACGGGGGCCGCCCGCGTGGTGTTCGAGCACGTGCTGCGTTGCCGTTCGCAGGACCTGCTCGAATGCCCGAACTTCTGGGATGTCGTGGCAGCGCGTCTATCCGCAAGGCCCCGTGCGGGAGGCCCACGCTCACTGACCACACGGCGCATCGTACGATCAGTTCGACGCGTAGCAATGCCACCCACGCACCGCATCACTGCAATTTCCGGTCGACCAGGGCGCGACCTGGATGTGCCGTGCGCGCGCCCATGACGGTGCGCATCTGCCAGATATCGTTCATACTCTGGATGCGGCTGACGAAACGGTGGTGTCTCATGGCAAAGCATCGCAGCTACTGGATCTACAGCATTGGTTGTTTTCTGGTCTGGGCCGTCCACTTGGCCATTGTGACCGCTAAGGGGAACAAAGCCTCCACGCATGACCATTTGTTCGTCTTTGGCGGATGGACCATCGCCTGGGTTTCGACCACCATCGCCAGGTTCGTCTATCCGCCGCCTAAACGGTGGCTCCGAGCTAGTTGAACCTGAGTCGGGGGGATCCGACCAACGGGGGTACACCCCCCGAGAACACCAACGTCGGGTGCGATCACATGGCCCGATTCACCTAACTGACCGGCGGCATATAGCGCATCACCGGCATGTGGGAGCGGTTCCGGGAGAGCGGCCAGAGCCGTCCACAGCTGCTCCTTCGGTTCAACAGACAGATCCCCGAATATGGATGTTCTCCTCGGGCGCGCTCGTCACCACGTCGAAACGGAACAGGAAGGGTGGGTCGGGAACGCTCGCCCAGGCAATCCCCGAGCCCTTCCCCACATCCTGGTGGACGATGCGAACGTCATCAAAATGCACCTCGATCATCGAGGGAGCCAGGGCCTCCAGCAGCAGCACCGTTACTTCAGTCCGGGCCTGCATCGCCACTTCATATCTTGTGCGGTAAACAGAATCCTCGTGGTGATTCCGGTACACGGGGCGGACGGTTAGCTGCTCGGTGACTGCCTCGAAGGGGGGCTCGGTGATGGCATCGAGCCGCGTCAGTTTGAGTAGTCGGGTCCCGCTTCCACTGGACGAGAGGGCATCCCGCGCGCCGGCAGCCACGATCAGGGCTAGACCTACGACTGCGACGGCGAGGAATACGATGAAGTCGCCGCCCTCCAGCGGGTTGCTGGGTGCTCGTGGCAGGGTGGCTGCCAGCGCGCATCCCACTATCCCGATGATCGCAACGATGCCTCCAACAATCACCCAGCGCCGCTCGTGGGGATCCATCGAGTGGGATTTTACTTCTGTGTACCTCTTCCGAACTTGCCTGGTTGCGGATCCCTGAGGAGCTCCCGAGCAGGCCGAGGCAGTTGCCCGGGTGAAGGGCCCGAGTGTCAACGCCCGCTGCTCTGGGTTCGGCGACCGAGTCCGGGTGATCCCGTTCGGTCGGAGCGTGGGTTGGTTGGGTTCCACAAGCCCCGTGGCGGCGGAACGCCGCCCCGAGAAGCGGCCCATTGACTCCCCAATCTCCAGGGGTGTAGGTATGAGCAGTTGTTCGGTCCAGGCAGGTGAGGAGGAGTGGCTGGTGATCCCAGCATTTCATCTCCGTGTCTTTGCACTCGGCGGCGTTGCGCGGTGCCATCAGGTTCCGAGCGCCCCGCGCGGCGAAGCCGTTGACCAGGTCGCACCAGGGGTCGGAGCCGCAATCACTCCGACGGCGCGATCGAATCGAACATCGAATGCATCGCACTGCTCTGCCTTCATGGCACCGACACCGATGAATTCCGCAGCGCGAGAGGAGCTAAGTCATGCCGTTCGTCACCGTTGGGCAGGAGAACTCGAACCCGATAGAGCTGTACTACGAAGACCACGGCTCCGGGCAGCCCGTGGTCCTGATCCACGGCTACCCCCTCGATGGGCATTCGTGGGAGAAGCAGATCCCCGTTCTGCTTGAACGCGGCTTTCGGGTAATCGCCTACGACCGGCGAGGCTTCGGCCGATCCAGCCAGCCTGTCGTCGGGTACGACTATGACACCTTCACTGCCGATCTGAAGACGTTGGTCGACACACTTGACCTACGCGACATTGTGCTCGCTGGGTTCTCAATGGGGACGGGGGAGGTCACCCACTATCTCGGGAAATACGGCTCGGCGCGAGTGGTAAAGGCAGCTCTGTTCGGAGCGATCCCTCCGTTTCTGCTCGAGACGGCCGATAATCCTGAGGGGCTGCCTCAGAGTCTGTTCGACGGATTCATGGACCAGATCCGCAAGGACCGCTATGCGTGGTTCAAGTTCTTCTTTGACAACTTCTACAACGTCGACAAGCTGGGCGGCACCCGCATCAGTACTGAGGCCTGGAACGCAAGCTTCCAGGTCGCGGCCGGCTCTTCGCCGTACGCCACCTTGGCCTGCGTTCCCACCTGGCTAACAGACTTCCGCCCGGACTTGCCGAACATTGACGTACCGCTTCTCGTGATCCACGGCACTGAAGACCGGATCCTCCCGATCGACAAGACGAGCCGGAGGCTTCCTGATCTGGTGAAGGACGTGCGGTTGGTCGAGGTCGAAGGTGGACCACACAACGTCGGTTGGACCCACTACGAGGAACTCAACAAGGCCTTCCTCAACTTCCTCGCCGAATAGGTGGAAATGGGCGCCCAGTAAATGACATCCTCGAAGTCAGAGCACGAGGAGGAGGACTGGGCATGGCTGGACTGGAGCGCAAGCGGTTCGACAACCCCGATGACACTCGACCCTTTCGAGACAAGGGTCACGTAAGGATCGTCAACATCGGTGACGGTGTCGTGGGCCTTGCCACTTTCGAGCCAGGCTGGAATTGGTCCGACCACGTGAAGCCGATCGCCGGGACAGAGAGCTGCCAAGCGGCGCACGTCGGGTACGTCCTGTCTGGTCGCCAGGTGATTCTCATGGACGACGGCACCCAACTTGAGATCGGCGCCGGTGACGTCGTCTCCATTCCCGCTGGACATGATGGCTGAACCATCGGTGAAGAGCAATGTGTGGTGCTGGACTTCGCCGGAATGGCCACCTACGCCAAGCCTGACTGAGCGGCGGCCTCCGGATCAGCAGGGGGAGACGCCTTTGCGGGCGGTTCGACCCCGAGATCGCATCCGGAAAGGTCGTTCCCGGTCGAGGTCAGGCCCATTGCCAAGGAAGCGTTCAGATAGCACACGATTCGAGGATCCCCTGTGCCACCGGGGCCGGATCCCGACCAGCCAGAATGTCGCTGGGCTGACGCGGGCAGGGCGCACAGAACCGCAATCGAGTGTGGGTGTGGGGAAACGTTTTCAGTCAACCTGGCTTCGTTGCTTCGATCAGGAAGCGAGTGGCATGGGCCACGAAGGGTCCGTTGGTCGTGATCTCCCGATGCATGGCGGTGAGTCGATCTCGGTACTTCTCCACGCTGAAATCAGGGACGATCCAGATAACGAGTCGTAGGAAAGTAGACAACCGCGCCAACGTCGACAAAAGTGGCTCGAAGTCGCTCCATCCTCAGGTCGTCGACTCGGAGCCCCGCTGTTGTCGCATTCTCCCGGGCCAGCTCCGGCCTCCTCAGAGACGTGGCGGGTTGCGGACCTACGAAGAACTCGGTGACTTCTTGCATGCTGTGCGGGCCGACCTGCTGGGACAGGTAGCGGCCGCCCGGACGGAGGACGCGTGCGACCTCGTCCCACCAGGTCGCGATCGGATGTCGACTGACAACGAGGTCAAAGGCTTCCGAGCCGAATGGCAACGTCGCTAGGTCCTCCTGAGCAACCACGACCCAGGCGCGTCGTGAGTGGAGCCGCTGGGCGGCCCGACGCACGTTCGGCTCCCATCCTTCGGTCGCCACCGTGAGCGGGGGTAGCCGTGGAAGCTGAGTAAGCAGCTCGCCTCCGCCAGTCTGGAGGTCGAGCAAGGACGACACGTCTTTCGCCCGCTCGGCCAAGAGGCTGGAGTAGCCCCAACTGGGCCGTTCCTCTGTGGCTCTCCCATCGAGCCAACTGAAATCCCATCCTTCGATGGGAGCGGCTTCAGCTTCCTCGATCAGCGCCTCGCACGACCCCTCCACGGTCCCAATCGTTACATGGGCAGGACCGCTTGTTATGTGCATGTATCCCGTTCCCGCTCGGATCCAGCTCAACGGCGAGGTTGTCGCAAATAATTTCATACTTGAGCTCCTGCACCACCGGCGTGGGTGGCACGCGTCACCCTGGGCCGGACGTCGAACAATCCACATGCCCGCCCCGAGCTCCTTGTTGAGCAAATCATGGAGTGGTGGATGGGGAAGTCACCGAATACCACAGGTCGACTACTCGATCAGACCGATTTGCCCGAATCATGGTCAGCGGCCTGGTCAAGTCTTCAGGCTCGAACATGCGAAGCCCACCGCCATGGATCAGAGATGTGACGTGGATGAGTATCTCGTCCAGAAGGTTCGCTTCCAGAACTGCCCTTCCAGTCTGTTGGCCGAGGATCGCGACATACCGGTCACCCGCCGCTGCTTTTGCTTGCCCGACCACGGTAGACATCTCACCGCTGACGAAGGTGAAGCCAGCGGCGGCCGTAGCGGCGTCGGCATGGGTTAGGACGAACTGCGGGACTTCTAACGTGCACCACCGGTCGCACTGCCCCGAGGCAGGTTGCGGCGGGGTCGACGGGCCGCGTCCTTCGTCCGCTCTGGATGGACGGTGGTTCCAGATAAGCGGAGCGCCGCGAGGTGTCCGAACCCCGGGATGCCTTCGCTCCTACCGCATGACGATCTGCCAGAATCATCCCGTGCGCCTACGTCGGAAAGTGGCTTGGATCACCTTGATCTTATTGGCGGGAGGCAGCGCGGTTACCGGCTGCGGGGGAAACCCTCCTACCGCTATCCGCACGACTGGCGGCGGACCGGCCAGAGAGTATGACTGCAAATACAATATGAATACCGATGCATTTACTGGCGACTACGGCACTGCCTCGGAGATCGGATGGGAGGACAACTATCAAGGGGTTGTCACCTGTCTCGGTGGAACCTTCTACGTCCAAGAGGACATCAATAGGGACTTCGGCTTCGGAATCTACGACGGCACCGCTACGACGTGGACGGATTCGGACGGGTACCTTCCCGCGCAGGTGACCACCTTCCGGCGCTCTGGTGCCATCGTTTCCATCACCGAGTTCGCCGACAAGCTGGAACTCGGTGGCGATGCCTACGTTGCCGTGTACAGCCGCGTGTCAGTCCGGAACTCGACCGACCGGGTCGTCATGGCAGATCCGGGCGCCTCGGCCGGGTTGGTGCCACTCAATACCGCTCCCAACGCGGTAAATCCCCATGCGACGGTGATTCACGACTACGTGATCGCCGTCGACCGTTTCGGAAACTACTATCCGTGGCCCAGCACTCAGGCGTTGGCCACCGCTGGGAGCTTCGATCAACACTTCGCCCACATGCGCGACTTCTGGAATCGTCAACTGGCCGGTATCGCTGATATCGGTGTCCCCGACACCTCACTCGATGACGCATACCGGAGTGGATTCATCTACACCCAGATCGCCAGGAGTGGCAACGATCTGAACACCGGTGTCAATGGTTACGAGTCTGAGTTCAGTCACGATGTCATCGGAATCCTGACAAACCTCTTTACCCAGGGATACTTCTCCGACGCCCATGCGCTGCTCCTCGAGGCGGGCAATGTCGTCGGCCCCCAGGCCCAGTACCCAGACGGAGGCTGGACCTATGCTTGGCCTTGGGCCATCTACCTTATGAAGACGGGAGATGTGAGCTTTGTCAAGGAACACTTCGCCTCGATCGAAGACACGGCTCGCGAAATTGTCGCTGACCGGACCGGACCCTCGGGGATCATGGAATCAACGAATGACATCGACACCCAGGGCTATTGGACCACCGACGATTACGAAGCCCTGACGGGCCTGGCGGCTTACCTCTATCTCGCCGAGCGCATCGGGGACCGTCCCGAGGCCGCGTGGGCGGCGCAGCAGTACGACAGTCTGCTGTCGGCAACAAACCAGGCGCTCGACACAACCATCAGCCGTTATGGCTTGGATTACCTGCCCTGCTCGCTTCTCGCACCCAACAGCGCCAACCGGTGCGCGAATCCCGAGGACGCCAACTGGACGTCGCCGTTCGGCTTCGGCGGCTGGGCGTGGAACGCATCTCTCTTTGGAGCGACGCTCAACGGTCCGGGCATTTCCCTGATCGACGCCACGTATGCATACGGCTTCCAACGCCTCAAGGGCACGCTTCCGCCAGACACCTTCGGTGGATTCCCGGGCGACTACTACTCGACCGCCTACAACGCGGGCATGGGGAGCGCGGGACTGGCCAGCACCGCCTATCGCGACCAGGGCATCCTGAGTTACGAGTTCATGATCGAGAACAGCCAGAGTGGCCCGTACTCGTGGTGGGAAAGTTCGAGCGCCCCCTCTGCGAGCACGCCGTGGATCGGGAAACACCCGGCGGCAGGCCAAGGCTCCTCGCCCCATGCCTGGGGGATGTCCCAGGCGAATAAGGTCTTGTTGGATTCACTTGTGGCGCAGAGTTCGGACGGCACCTTGATCGTGGGCCGAGGCGTCCCGGCACAATGGTTGAGCGATGGCGCGTCGATCTCGGTCACCAACTTCCCTACGACCGATGGCAAAAGGCTAAGCCTCAAGATCTCGTCCAGGGGGCCGCGGGTGTCACTGACTTTGAGCGGCCAATCGCCGCCGGGGGAGGTGCTTTTTGAACTCCCCTCGTTCACCAATGACATCGCCGCGTCCTCGTCGGGCGTGATCAACTCGGCGACGGGAACGGTGACGTTGGCGCCGCGCACTAGGAGCGTCACCGTCCGACTCAGTAGGGCTCCATCGTCATGATGACAGGCGCCGCACCACTCGATCTCCGTCCCACATATCGAGTGATATGCGCTCGCTCAGGACCTGGCGCCGTCGACCCTACCGGGGCACCTTCGTTTCCGGCTGGCTGCGGAGTCCGTGGCGCTGTATTCGGCAGGCCTGGGCCAGATCCCCCAGCACGGGAACGGCGTCATCCGCTGCACGACCTTGAGCACCGCCGGTAGGGTCGGTCTCCCTACGCTCACCATCGCGAGTTGGACTGGGCGGGAGCCCGTAATCATAGAACGGGACGGAGTGCCCATCCAGCTCGGCCGTAAGCGAAGGCTGGGTTATTACCCAAGGGAACTCGCCGCGGCTCGGGCGTACGACCGAGCAAGCCGGGAGTTGCACGGCGACCGTGCGGTTGTGGACTTCCCGGAGGAGTCGGGCGGGGTAGCCGGAATTGGAACGCGAAATGGGAGGGCCGAGGCCCTCCCACTTCGCAGGCGGTCCAGACGCCCCCCAACGGCCCGCTGTGGTTGAAGCGTGAGCGCTTCAAGGCCCCATGTCCAGTACCAGGGAGTAACCAAAGCGGCGGGGTGGCCGAGGGGAAGACTCACCTGGCCACGACCCTCGTCACCCGGATCGCGGCATGCATGCGCTCGGGCCAGCTCTACGTGGTGCGAGACGTCGACGGCACCCCGGTCAACAGCGAAGAGGCCAGGGCGATCATCGCCAAGCGCTACTCGATCCCACCCGCAGCTCGCCGACGGTCTCGAATCCTGGACGCGGTGAGCGAGCCAACGAGATAGGGGTCGCCATTGGCGCCCCGCGCTGGCTCGCTCAGCACACGAGGCTACGCCCCCTCGACGCGGTTAGGAATTTCATAGCCCCGATTCTGGGCGGCCTCGACCCCCACCGAAGACCCGACCCCCTCGACGAACCGACGTGGTTGACTGAAGGCTTCAGACCCCGTCGTAAGCGACATGAGCCCCAACGAGTGGAGGTGCCAGTGGCCGAACCCACGCAGTCCGCACATCGAATGGTGGTATGCCACTTCATCGTCTCCGATGACGTCGAGCGCTCCCGGCGTTTCTATAGCGAGGTACTCGGTGGCAGGGTGGTCTTCGGCCCAGAGCCGACCAATATCGCACTCGCCAACAGCTTCATCATCATCAACGGCGGCGGAGGCCCCACCGACGACAAGCCCACGGTCACCCTTGAGACGCCAAGCGACCCCGACCGGGTCAGCAGCTTCCTCAATATCCGGGTCGCAGACATCCACGCCGTATACGCCGAATGGAGCGGCGCAGTTCCTGACGCCGCCGAAGCAGCACGAGTACGAGATCCGTTACTACATCCGAGATCCCGACGGTTACCTCATCGAGGTCGGACAAACCACCGACCCACAAGGAGACTGGTGGCCCGCCGACTGGCCACCGATCAACCCCGGCGGGCAATCCGACTGAACCCCGTCTCCTCGATGTCAGCGACCATCGTGTTGAGTGAGGTAGTGCCGTTGCCACTACCAAGACCCGTTGCCGTAGCACATTCCTAGAGGTCAGCTCCGGAAACTCAGTTAGAGCGCGCGCCATTAGGCGACAGCCAGGGAGTGCCAGCGCTTCGCCCATTTGACGAGTTTGACGGTGATGATCAGGGCCACGGCCAGGGCGAACTGGGCCAGGCGGTGAGAGGCGAACCGGTCGGTGTTGCGCCGTAGCTGACCGAAGTTCGACAGCCAGGAGTTCGTGCGTTCGACTGGCCACCGCATGCCGAGGGGGACTCTGGTGGGTCCGTGGGCGGTGTTCTTCTTGCGCCGCTCGGCAATGACGAAATCGGTGACACCACGCTCGAGACACGCCGAGCGGACGATGCCGTTGTCGTATCCGCGGTCGAGATGCAGCGTCTCGATGTCGACGAGAAGCCCTCGGGCGTCGACGGCGTCGAGCGTGGTGGGTAGCAGCACGCAGTCGTTGCGGTTGGCGCCGTCGATCACCCATCCGATGGGCACGCCGTTAGCGTCGGTGGCCACGGACCACTTCCAGCCGGTCTTGCCTCGATCAGTCGGGTTCGGTCCGGTTCCTTCACCGCCGGTGGGTGCCTTGTGTAATGAACCGTCGATCGCCACGTCGGAGAGGTCGAGGCCGATGACCTTGTCGAAGGCACTGATGGCCTCCTCGACGAGGCACCCGAAGACACCGACGGCTACCCACTCGTCGCGTCGACGGCGCAGGGTGGTCTCGCTTCCCTTGCCCAGTCGTCCGGCCACGTCCCAGCTGCACCCGGTGACCAGGCGGAAAAGGATGGCTTCGAAGCAGTCACGGTCAGAGATCCGGGGCCGGTGACATCCCAAAGGATGATCCGAGACAGGGCGTTCAGGCAGGTAGGCGGAAAATGACCGCCACACGGCGTCGACGACGCCACGATCGAGTGCCAGCATGGGACCTCCACCGGTTCGTTGGGTCGGGACAAGCAGCCGGATCATGTCCGGTCCGACACCACGGCCGGTGGACCTTTTGTCCTGGTCAGCGGCGGTCCACCCTCGTCACGGCATCGGCGGAGAGGATGACCGCGAAGGAGGTCGCCATGGCCAAGGTCAAACGCAACGAGCCCTGTCCGTGCGGGAGCGGAAACAAAGCCAAACGCTGCTGCCACCGGTCCACCCAGTCCGTCGACATCGCGGTGATGCCCCTCGAGATGAGCCAAGAGGCTCTCGACGCGCTGGCCGGCACGGAGAAGATCGAGATGCGGGCTCTGTTCGACCAGTTGTTCTACCTGCCCGAGCTCGACCTCTCCCTGCAGGTTCCCCTGCCCGCCATCCTCACCCCTGATGTCGACCGGGCGGTGCGAGCGCTGCGCGATGACGACGGAGACGAGTTCGACCGGGCCTTGGAAAAGTTGGTGCCCACCATCGACACCATCGATCGACGGATCGATCTTGCACGAGCAGTCGTCGCGCTACGCGACGAGGGCCGCATCTCGCACAAGCTGGCAGCCATCGCCGTCTTCGAGCTCGACCGCCCAGACTCGGTTCTGTTCATGTCATCGGTCGCCGAGTCGATCGGTGTTCTCGCCGGCGAGGAGCGCACACCCACGGGTCTCTTGGTGGCAGCGAGATAGGGCGTGACGCCTGGCGAGGGGCCAACTAGGGCGCCTATTGGCGCGCGCTCTAAGTCAGATGTCCCAGCAGGGTTGCACCTCACGTCCTTGCGGGAGCGCATATCACCCGGTTGCGTGCGCCAGGTTCGCCGTCTTGGACCGAGCAGGACTGCCGGTGATGCGCTACTTGCAGTCGTCCCTTAGTCAGCTGGGCCACGCGGTGACGCTCGGCGGTGGTGATCCCGGACGGGTCACTGTGTCGCCGGGCCACCCGAATCCGGTGCAACCTGTCGGACGCAGAGGAAGACACCGGGGGCGCATAGCGTCAAATATGCGGGGCTCCGACGGTGGAAGGCTTCCTGCCAGACGTCGACCGGTACCCGCACTTCCAGCCCGGTCCAGACGAATACACACGGCCGTCGGAATCGGTCCCAATAGCGGTGCCGATTTGGGCAAGTGCCGTGCCCATCGAAGGTCGCCTCGGGCTCTTCTCAGCGGTCCGATCAGATCCTCGCTTACGGGTGGAGTTGCTCAGGCGGGAGGGGGGCTCCGACGGGCACCGAGAACATGGCGGTGCGATTTACCGACATGGTGGGTTCGACGGCGTCGGTTCTGGCCCCCGACGACGCCTTGGGCGGGGCGCTTGCAAACTTGTCCGGGGGATCGACAGACAACCCCGGGCCGATGGCCGTGGCGTCCTAGAGTCCTTGGGCGTGCCCCTCCATCAGGACGACGACCTCTGGGTCGTGGGGGTCAAAGCCGCTCACATCATTGGCGGAAACCGAGAGATCTAACAGCCTTCCTCGCCTTGGCCGTCCTCGTGCGCGAGAACGGCATCACCGTGGCCAAGGCGACGTCAGCGTCCTGGTCGGGATGCTCGGAGGGTCGTTCGGTGTCGTCGGTCACGATCCGACCTTATGCGACTCGGATAGCCGTCACTTGTCGTGCGGCCACCAAAGGCCAGCATTAACCGGGCGCGTCACAACGGCATCAACCACTCCCGCTCAAAGTCGGCACGGCAAGCCTCACAAGACAGTTGCGTCATGAGTAGGCGCCGCCATAGCCACCTGAATCGGCCGACTTGGGGAAATGGTTTGCCACAGTCTCGACAGCGGGGCTCCGCCACGGGGCACCTCCCAAACTTCGGAGGAAGCGTATGTCGTAACCCTGTGTCGTATTAGGGACGCACGATGGCAGCCATCACTGACATTCCCACACGGTCCGCTTCGACGCGCGACGGTGCAAATTTCAGCCAAGCACGCAGCACGTGTCCTGGGGGCCAGTGACCGGCGAGTAGACGCCAGGTTATGCGACTCAGATGCATCAGCCGCGCAAGGCTTCCTCCTGACAACCGCGTGATTATCAGATGGCCCACTGCCGCGGCCGGCGGGAGCCGGAGGCGCGCAGGATCGGCACCTGCAGTGCCGTCTGTCAATCGCTGCGGCGAAGATCGGCCACACATCGGAAGTACGTCATCTGGTCATGGGCGACAACGCGTGACACCCCAGGCCTCGGGGGCAAGGCCGGGGGGTGCCCGCGTCACTATGAGCAGCTTGAACTCAACACGCTGCACAAGTTCCCAACCCGTCAACGATGCCTCGGAACCAATCTTGGTGTCATCCTCAAGGATGAGGAGCACTTCCGTCTGTCGCTATGTCAGACGCGTCTGCCACGTTGGTGGATACCCACCGTCATTCGTCTGGACTATTTGTCTGTGCCAAATGCGCGTAAGCTGTGCGACGTTGCGGTCGAATCAGGAATCAGACCCTCGTCTGGCTCAGCGTCGACGGTATGGGGGTGTCCGATGGCAGTTGCAGTGCAGCTTGACTTCCGGGGCGCCACGCTCGAGCAATACGACGAGGCCATGGAGAGGATGGGGCTCCTTTCGGGCGGACCGAGCGCGAGGGGGGAGCTATTCCACTGGGTGACGAAGACCGACGACGGCTTTCGCATCATTGACGTATGGGAGTCGCGAGAAGCATTCGAGCAGTTCCTAGAGACACGAATTCGTCCGGTCGCACCAGAGGTGGGCGTGTCCGAACCACCCGAAATCCAGTTTTTCGAGGTCCACAACTACCTTGCCGGGGGGCGGTCGAGGGGCTGATCAAACAGTCAGGTGCAGAGACGTTCCAGAGGGTCGCTTCCCGGCCGCGCTGACTTCAACCCTCGCCGCCACCGGCATCAGCCCGTTGCGCATCGACAGCGCGCCGGAGGAGCAGTTTGAGAGTGTCGGCGGTCAGTGCCCCGATCTGGGCCGGTGTCTGGTCGAAGTCGATCATGAGCGCCTGGGTGGCGAACGCCGAGAAGTTGAGGGCGAAGGCCAACACCAGATCCTGCGGAGGCTCACCAGGGCCACCGGCCTTCTGCCAGGCCAGGCTCGCCAGGAACTGAATTCCTCGAGTTCGGGACTCGTGCCGCAAAGCGTCCACCTCCGAGAGCACCGCAGAAGCGTTGCGGCTCGGGGCGTGAATGTCCCAGAACGCCTCCCCGAAGATCTCGGCATTTCGGGTGTGAATCGTCAGCGCCACGCCCTCGATCCAGCCCTCGAGGTCGTCGGTGGGTGAAGGCAGTCCCTCGATGGGTTTGCGACCACAGGCCTCGCACATGTCCTTCACGGTGGCCACGATCAACTGGTCGTGACTGGCGTAGTGGCGGAAAATGGTGCGGGGGCTCACGCCCGACACCTGGGCGATCTCGTCGACCGTGGCGTCAAAGCCTCGTCGGGCGACGACCTCCAACGCGGCTTGTCTGATGCGAAAACGAGTGAGGTCTCGTTGCTCCTCAGCCAACGAAGGAGGGGATGACCCCTGTGGGTTATCCACAAGCATCCGCCTTCGGAAGGTTGACCGCTGTTTCAGATCGTGCCACCAGATCAGGGACCATGACGTCTCCTGGTTCGGATCTCCCTCGGTCAATCATCGAAAAGCGTCGAGCCGCCCGCTAGGGCCAATGGTCCTGACGCGGCTAGACGGCCCTCGTCCCGGTCTTGTGTTCGCCTCTGCGAATGGGGTGCACAATACCGGGAGTCGCTCTGGTGTCAGGCTATAGTCGCCGCCAACCCGGTCCGCGCGGTATGGCTCCGGGGGCAGATTCAAGCAGTGGCCGCGACAAGTCTGTTGAATCGTTCCGCTGGAGTCTCCCATGCGAGGGTCTTGCGTGGACGCTCGTTGAGCAGGGCGGCGATCGCGTCGAGGTCCTCTTGGGAGTGGACCGATAGGTCGGTGCCCTTGGGCAGGAACTGACGGACGAGGCCGTTCCAGTTCTCGTTGCTCCCCGCGCTGCCAGGGCGACTGCCAGGGCGAATGGGGGTCGCAGAAGTAGACCGGGACGCCGGTAGCAACCTTGAACTCGGCGTGCGTTGCCATCTCTATCCCCTGATCCCAGGTGAGGGACTTGGCCAGGTGGTCGGGTACATGCACGATGTTGTCCGCTACCGCCGACGCGACATGTTCGGCGGTGCGATTCTCGAGCTTGATCAGCATGCCCATGCGGGTGGTGCGCTCCACCAACGTGGCGACGGCGCTGGCGCCGCTCTCCCCGATGATGGTGGGTCGGACCGGAGCGCCCTGCCAGCCTTTGAGCTGGTGGGTTTCTCCGGCCCGCCCGCCGAACCGGACGTGCGGCTTTCACCGCATCCGGCTCTCCACAGGTTCATGCCGCTGGTGCGGGTGATCCTTCCGTTGTGGCGCTCGTCCATGGTGTGGGGATATGGGCATGCCGGTAACGGTATCGAGTGACCGGCACCGCTCGTGGTCGGAACATTGCCACCCCATCGTCGCTGATCTCCCAGTTTGGGAGGTGACGACGTCGGATCGTTCCCCAGTTCGCTTTTGGGTGACGTTTGCGGATCCAGCCGACGATGCGCCACCAGGCATATGCGTCGACGTAACTAAAGGTCCGTTTGGACACCCCGTGGCGAAAGTAGTTACACCACCCCCGCAGCACCGGGTTCACCTGGCGCAGCAGGTCGGCGAGCGTTCGATGCCTCGACCGGCGGGTAAGCGCACGAACCTTTGCCATCACCGAGGCCAGCGACCTCTTCGACGGGTAGGTGTACACCCTCCGCTTGTCCGTTCCCCGTTGAAGCCTCCGCTGGATGCGAAATCCCAAGAAGTCGAACCCCTCGTCGATGTGACAGACCTTCGTCTTCTCTTCCGACAGGCGCAGGCCCATCGGAGCGAGCACCGATGTGACTCCATCGCGCAACGCCTCGGCATCTGCCCGGCTGCCGGACACCATGACCACAAAATCGTCTGCGTAGCGGACGAATCTGGTGATGGCGCCGCCCGCATGGCGGTGCTTGGAGCGTTTCCATTCCGAGCCAAGTGCTTCCCACTTTTGGGTGAAGTGCTCGTCAAGGATGGACAGAGCGATGTTGGCCAGCAGCGGCGAGAGGATCCCGCCTTGGGGAGTGCCGGCGGTCGTGTCCCTGTGGACGGCATCCTCGCTGAGGATCCCGGCCCGCAAGAACGCCCTCACCAAGCCTAAGACACGCTTGTCCCCGATGCGACGTCGCACCCGGCCCATCAAGGCCACATGGTCGATCTCATCGAAGCAGGCCGTGATGTCTCCTTCGAACACCCACTCGTAGTTGCGAGTGGGTGAGGCGAAGAAATGAATCTCGGCGATGGCGTCTTGGGCTCGGCGCTTCGGACGGAAGCCATAGGAACATGGCTTGAAGTCCGCCTCGAAGATGGGTTCGAGCACCAGCTTCAGGGAGGCTTGCACCACTCGGTCGACAGCGGTCGGGATGCCAAGACGGCGGAGCTTTCCGTTCGTCTTGGGGATCATCGTCTCCCGCACCGGCATCGGAGAGAATCGGCGTGCCTTGAGGTCATCTCGCAGCCCACCGAGCAGCTCTCCAGCGCCGAAGACGATGGAGCGTGGAACCACTCCATCGACACCGGCCGAGCGTGCCCCCTTGTTCCCCTTGACCCGACTCCACGCCACGACGAGGAACGCCGGGTCGTAGACGAGGTTGTAGAGGTCATCGAAACGACGATCGGGATCGCTGATCGCCCATTGGTGCAGCTTCGTCTGCATCTTGTGTACCCGCAGCTCGGCCTCATCGAGGTCAGGCCACAGATCGCCGATATTCACCAGCGAACTCCACCATCAGCGTTGATGCTGCGATCCTGCTGGGTCCCTTCGCCATGTGACCGGCTTTCCCGGCCTCGGACTACTACGGACCCTCCGCCCCATCCCGGTGGCGTCAGTCGACGACGGACCTTCCCGCCGACCAGCTGGCTGCTGGCCGGTGAGGGGACCGCCGGGATGGTTCCCACGTTCACTGCTGACCGTTCGACGAATGAGGCGCCCAACTATGCCCCTGCGACATCGCCACGCCTACGCCGCAGGCATTCAGCGTGGCCTCCGGGGCGGCGATCTGTTTCCACCCCAAGAGTTCCCCGCCCAACTGCTGCGGGTGCGCATCGCGGCCCAGCCCAGATCCACCAGGTTCGAGCTGGAGGGAGGATTGAGGAGCCTTCAGACGTTGGTTTCTCACGTACACCTTTTCGTCTCGCTTGCCGGACCCGGACCGTCTGGCAGTGCCGATCCGTCCCGTCGTTGTCAGGGCTGCTCCCACCTTCTCCTGCGACTCCAGGGTCAGGCTGCCCTCAGCTTCTGCCGGGATGCTGCGACATCCCGACGGCGGTGTCCTTTCATCACCGCACGGTCATACAGCGCCTCGTGGCGCACCAAGTCACCCTCCCAGTGGCCCGGCACGGCCCGGTCCTCGACCTCGGGGGGGCGTTCGGAGATGTTGACCATCCCGAGGATTGACGCACGTCCAAAGGAGGCTCGAGAGCGAGGACGTCGCCGAGCCCGGCCCGAGCGCAGGCACGCGGCGAGCTCCTTGCGCAGCTCGCCTTTGGCCTGGATGAACACCGCCTGGTAGATGGCCTCGTGTGACACCCACCACTCTGGCTGGTCGGGGTGTTCCTTGCGCAAGCGGTGGGCGATCTGCTCGGGCGACCACTTCTTGGTACGCAACAGTCCCTGGACCTCCTCCCAAAGCCAGGCGCGCTCCTCGGTCCAGGGGTCCTTGGGCCGACGAGCAACTCGTGCCGCTCGTTCTTCGGCCTCTGCGCCCCGGTAGCGCCCACGCCCACCGTTGGCCGCGATCTCACGCCAGACAGTCGAGCGGTGCCGGCCGATGCGGGAGCCGATGGCTTCGTCGGAGGCTCCAACCTCGATGCCGACCCTGATCTCCTCGCGCTCAGAGGCGCTCAGCGAGCCGGGGCGCCGTTTGCGTTCGCGTGTCATGGCCCAACGCTCGTCGCCCAGGCCCGTCCTGAAGGTGGATACCTTCACCCCGTCGACAACCCGCTTGGGTCCGCCCCGGGGAACGCGCCGCCGCACGAAGCCCCACCGCCGCACGTAACCCCTCACCGTCGAATGAGGAACCCCGGTCAGCGCCTCGGCACTCCTATAGCTCGCTCCGGCGAGCACCGCCGCGACCGCCACGTCGAGATCCGACTGACTAGAGCGGCGCTTCCGTCCTCTGGTTTCCATCTGACACCTCCAGGTCGGGAGATGTCGCGATCACCACTTGATCCCATCCGGGAGCGCCTGAAGGGCCTGTCCACTACGGCGTTGTGGGAGACGTGCGCGTCGCTTCGCCCCCGTCCGTCATCGGACGTGGTGGACCATGCCACCAAGGTGGCGTTGCGCTCGCTCGGACGGCGCATCGAGGAGCTCGAGGAGGAGGTCGCTGGCATCGACGCCTTGCTCGGCGAGCTCGTGACACAGACCGCCCCGGGGCTCCTAGCCCTCTACGGCGTGGGCACCGATACCGCCGCCAGTTTGCTCGTGACGGCTGGAGACAACCCCGAGCGCCTTCGCTCCGAGGCCGCCTTCGCCCATCTCTGCGGGGTGGCACCCATAGAGGCATCCTCGGGCAAGGTGATCCGACACCGGCTCAACCGCGGTGGAGACCGCTACGCCAACCAGGCGCTGTGGCGCATCGTCATGGTGCGGTTGGTCTCGGACCCGAGGACCCGGGACTACATGGAACGTCGCACCAAGGACGGCCGCTCGAAGCTCGAGGTGATCCGCATCCTGAAGCGCTATGTAGCCAGGGAGATCTACCGCGAACTCCCTCGCCCCTGAGATCTCCGAGGACCGGCCTGGCCCTGGTGATACCTGGCAGCCACAGCTTGCCTTTGGTCCGATCTGCCGGCCGCCCTCGGAACACTTTGCATAGACGCATGGCTTGATAGGAGCCCGCCCTCGTTCTGAGTGGCTCGTCAGTGGTTTGCCAGCTGTCTACGCAAAACCGTCTTGACAAACATCAGTGGTATCACCCGCTTGCGTGCGGGAAGGTAACCGCCACGAACCAGGGAATAATGCCAGGTACGCGCCGCTCTCCGGATGTGAGCTAGCGAGCTGACTTGTACGCAATCGCTCCACCTGGGTGGATACTGCGAGGTCGTGTTCGGAAAAGTCGTTAACAAGTGGGTGGTGGATCAGGGACTTCCGCCACGGCATGACCAACGTGGCGGAGATCGATCATCGCCTGTTCCTCTTTCGTCTATGAGTCTCCGGCGTTGAGGACCGGATCAGGGTTGCCCTGACCAGCAGGTTGCGTGATTACGACGACCTCTTCGACGGCTTACCCTGACATGAGGCTCGGTTTCGGTGTCGTCCGGATCGATCACGTCCGACGACGGCAGCGCGGAGGCATCTGTGGGAGACATCCATTTGGAACCGGTCTTCTGCTCGTCCCCTGCCGTGAGGCGGCATGATGGTTCGGTGAACACGATGATTCCGCGGAGTGATCACCAGGGGATCGGTAGATCGTGGCGGGCGGCACCGCGCGGACGGGCTGACTGCCAGCCATGAGCAGGCCAGTGCAGCGCTTCGACGGCCAGATCGCCATTGTCACCGGGGCTGCGTCCGGTATCGGAAACCAGATCGCCCTGGACCTCGCGGCCCGGGGGGCCCGGGTCTTCGGTGTCGACGTCCAGGCGGAACCCCTGTACAAGGTCCCGGGAATCACCGCCCTTCTGTGCGATCTCGCCGATGCCGAGGCGTACCGGGCGTTGCTGACCGGCATCGAGAATGACTGCGGGCGCGTGGATGTCCTGGCCAATGTGGCTGGGATTGACGAGCCGCTGTCGGCAGTCGGTGCGAACACGGCATTCTACCGTCGGATCCTCGAAGTGAATTTCTTCGCCGCGGTCACCGGGACGCTCACTGTCCTGCCGGGAATGACCGAGCGCCGGCGTGGATGCATCCTCAATTGCTCCAGTGACAGCGTGCATTCGCCGATCGCCCACGAATCCGCGTACGTGGCGTCGAAAGGCGCGCTGTCGGCGTTCACCGAGAGCGTGGCACTCGAAGTCCGGTCCCTGAACGTGCACGTGCACATCCTCTACCCCGGGTTCGTCGAGAGCCCGCTGGGCACCCGGTCGCTCGAACGGGGGATGAAGCGTCCTCCCAGGGCGATCGTGCGTACTACCGAGCAGGTCTCGGTTTCCGCGCTCGACGGCCTCGGCGGGCGTGCCATCGAGATCAACGCGGCCAGGGCGGCGGCCCTGACCCCGCTGCTTCGCATATTGGCGCCGCCGTTGTACCGGTGGATCATGGCGGGGCGCTCCATGCCCATGTAGGTGGATACTCTGCCGATCCAGGGAGTGAACGATCCGGCATCGGGCCAGCGATCGTCCAGAACAGCTCCCGAGCGCTAGAGGAACCGCCATAATGCTGCCCATCCGCAAGGGAGGCGCCAGATATGGCGTTTCGGGAGCTGCCCGATAACGCCGTCGACCTCTCCATGGTGGCCCCGGCCTTACCGCCCGAACATGCCGGTTCTGTGCGCTCTGGCAGGCCCGGAACGACCATCCTCAGGTCGTGAAGTCGTGAAGTCGTGAAGTGGTCAAGGGCACCAGCGTCAACGCCCTCATCGTCGAGTCTCTTGCCGCCGAGATCGCCCGCGTACGCAAGGACGGGGACTTCACTGCTCGAGCTGCTCGGCTCCTGAAGCGAGACAAGGCACTGCTGGACCGACTCGGTCGGTGACGCGGTACATCTCCCTCGCGAAGTACCTGTGGCTTGCCGGGGAGGTCACGGGTGTGGAAGCCGGCGTGTTGTCGAAGGGTGGCCGCATCGACCTCGGCTCTACACGCCCCTCAGGCGGCCTTCGGCGGTGAGGACTTCTACCCGGAGCCCATCGACAAAGCGGCCGTCCTGAGGTGCCGGCTGGCGTGGAATCACCCTCTTGTCGACGGCAACAAGCGTGCGAGTTGGGCGAGCCTGGTCCTGTTTCTCGATCTCAACGGCGTGGCATGGGATCCGGATCCACCTGACGTCGACGGCGCCGAGTTCGCCATGCTGGCGGTAGCAGCCCACAAGGTCGATGAGAGATGGTTCGCTGCTTGGCTCCGAGAGGCGGACTCGTCTGTCGGACCCTTGATCTTCAGTAAAGAAGGGTCTCACACACCACCCAGAGTCCACCCAGAGTCCTTGAACAGGGGAAACCTTCCCAGAACGCCCAATATTAGCCAGCAACGATCACCTACCCGGCGGTTGGGGATGCGGCATCAGCGCATAGGGGGGCACCAGTCGGCGGGATTAGGGGCACTTCGGTGGTCGCCGCAGCCATGGGCAAGAGCGACGCACATGGGACGCCTACTGCGGTCAACCGGGAAATCCGCGAGGATCATCTGGTGACCAGCCGGGATCCGGTGTCGGCGGACCCCGCTGTCCGCGTTGAGCATTTGACGGTCGTGCGCGGCCAGACACGAGCGGTGGACGACGTGAGTTTCGAGCTCGATGCGGGGACGCTGGTCGGTCTCCTGGGGCCTAGTGGGTGCGGCAAAACGACGCTCATGCGATCCCTGGTGGGTACGCAGGTGGTGAGCTCGGGGACCGTCACCCTGCTCGGCAACCCGGCGGGGTCACCGCGGCTGCGCGACCGGGTGGGATATGTCACCCAGGTGCCGTCGGTCTACGGGGACCTCACCGTGCGGGAGAACTTGTCGTACTTCGCCGCCATCCTCGATACGTCTTCGGAGTCCGTCGAGCGCGTGTTGGCCGATGTCGACCTCTGCGATCATGCCGTATCCATAGTGGGACGGCTGTCGGGTGGCGAACGGGCGCGCGTGTCGCTGGCCACCGCGCTATTGGGTTCGCCGAGCCTTCTCGTGCTCGACGAGCCGACGGTCGGCCTCGACCCGCTGCTACGTCGGAGTCTGTGGTCGCTCTTCCGCCGACTGGCCGCCGCCGGGACGACCCTGCTCGTCTCCAGCCACGTCATGGATGAGGCCGAGCGCTGTGAGCGGTTATTACTCATGCGCGACGGGCGGATCCTGGCCGATACCAGCCCCGCGGGTCTGCTGTCGAGCACGGGCAGCGAGGACTTCGAATCGGCGTTTGTGGCGCTGATCGAGAGCGACGTCCTCGGCAAACGTGGTGTCCCGGCTGCCGGGGAGGAGAGGCCTTGACCTGGCGCCGGATGCGTGCCACGGCCGGGCGGGTGCTCCGGCAGCTGCGCCACGACCCGCGCACGGTGGCGCTGCTGGTGGCCGTCCCAGCGGTGCTCATGGGGCTGTTGGCCTGGATCCTGCACGGCCGCGACCACGACTTCGACACCTTCGGGCCACAGCTGCTCGGCATCTTCCCGCTGATCGTGATGTTCCTGGTTACGTCGGTGGCCACCTTGCGAGAGCGCACCGGCGGGACGCTCGAGCGCCTACTCACCATGCCCATGGGGAAGGCCGACTTCGTATTCGGCTACGCGATCGCCTTCGGGTTGGCCGCCATCGTCCAGGCCCTGGTGGTCTCCGGATTGTGCTTCGGCCCCTACGGCATGACGGTGCGCGGCGAGGCGTGGCTGGTCGTGGTGGTGGCGGTGCTTGACGCGCTGCTCGGCACGGCTCTGGGCCTGTCGTTGAGCGCGCTCGCCACCACCGAGTTCCAGGCCGTGCAATTCATGCCCGCCTTCATTCTCCCCCAGCTGCTCTTGTGCGGGATCATCGTGCCCCGTCCTGAGCTGCCCACTGACCTGCATTGGGTCTCGTACCTGTTGCCGATGTCCTATGCCGTTGACGCCACACAGCAGCTGAGCACTCACGCTGCCGTCACCACCCAGTTCGTTATGGACATGATCGTCGTCGGGGGTTTCCTCCTCGCCGCTTTGGCGCTGGGAGCTACGACGTTGCGCCGGCGGACGCCCTAACGGATGCCGGCTTCCCTTACGTTTCGGCGCTCCTCCCCGTGAGCCGGAGCAACGGGTGTCTACCCTCCCAACCTCCCGACCGACCACGAACACGACTGACCGCCGAGGACCGCGATGCGGGCAGGGTCACGATCGCGAGCAAGTCGGAGAAGAGGCCCATTCGTTGTCTGGTGCGCTCCGAGGTGAGCCTTCCGATGGACGCTGCCAACGGCAACAGGGCAACTCGCCTCGGGAAGTCATTCAGGTCTTCCGAACCCGGCGATTGCCAATCCGAGAAACAAGACGGCGAAGCCGCACACGAATCCGATCTCGACTGCGAGAGGCAGCGTATAGCCGAACAGGCTCACACCGGTGGAGAATCGCGCCGCGGCGGCCGGCGGCATGTGCTGCACGGCGAAAACCACATGGCGAAGTGGGTCCACCGCATAGGTAAGTGGGTTGATGCGGGTGATGACGGACAACCAGGTCGGCAGGCCTTTCAGCGGGAAGAGTGCCCCAGAGAGAAAAAGCATGGGGAACAGCAAGAGTTGCATCACGACCTGGAACCCCTCCATCTTCTGGATGCGGCTGGCGATGAAGACTCCGAATGTCGTCATCGCCACTGCCATGAGCAGCTCGAGTCCTATCACCTCCACCACCAAGAGCGCGGTGAGGTGCACGCCGATGAGCGGGGCGAGCACCAGCATGATCGTGCCCTGGACGGTGGCCACGCTCGCCCCACCGAGGGTCTTGCCGATTACGAGCGCCCCTCGGCTTACCGGGGCGACGACCATCTCGCGCAGGAAGCCAAACTCGCGATCCCATACGATCGAGATGGCTGAGAACATCGCCGTCATCACCACCGACATAGCTACGATGCCAGGGAACACGAACTTCTTGAAATCGAAGCCGCCCGTCGTCCCGACGAGAGTCGACATCCCGTAGCCGAGGACGAACAGGAACAAGACGGGCTGCATAAAGCTTGAGAGGATTCGCGTACGGGTGCGGACGAAGCGGATGAGCTCACGCTCCCAAACCATCCCGATGGTTCGCAGCTCTGAGGAGAGACTGTCGCGCTCGTCGACAAGGACTGAGTGTCGAACAGGCAGGTCCACGGTGGACATTGTTCCTCCTAATGGCGTCGCGCCATTGCTCGCATGCGCATGGGCAGCGCGTGCTCGATGTGGTCCTCTCGGATTTGGCGCCCGGTGAAGTGCAAAAACACGTCGTCAAGGGTCGGGCGGTGGACGTGGACGTTGCTCACCGGCACACCGACGACCTCGAGGAGCCGGGCGACCAGAGCTTCACCGTCCTCGACGAAGACGACCAGGGCATCTTCGCTTCGGCTCACTCGAAAGCCGGCGTCGGAAAGGCGCGTGACGGCCAGGGCGTCGTCGGTAGTGGTGAGCTCGACCGTATCCGCCCCCACCAGGCGTTTGAGTTCGTCGGGGGTGTCGAGGGCGACAATCGAGCCTTGGTCGATGATGGCGATGCGGTCGGCGTATTCGGCCTCGTCCATGTAGTGAGTGGTGAGGAAGATCGTCACCCCCTCCTCACGGCGGAGGCGGAGCACGTCTTCCCACATGAGAGCCCGCGTCTGGGGGTCAAGGCCGATTGTCGGCTCATCGAGGAAAAGCACAGCAGGGGTATGCAGCATCCCCCGGGCGATCTCGAGCCGTCGCGCCATACCCCCTGAGAAGGTGGAGATCAGGTCGCGTCGGCGGTCCGCGAGAGCTACCAGGCGCAGCACCTGGTCGATGCGCTCGTCGACCTCGGCGCGGGGGACGTGGTAGAGGACGGCGTGGAAGCGGAGGTTCTCTTCGGCCGTCAGCTGGTCGTCGAGGGTCTGCTCCTGGAAGACGAGCCCGATATGGCGCCGCACCGCCTTGGGCTGGCGCTGCACGTCGAAGCCGGCCACGGTGGCCCTCCCGCCCGTCGGCCGGGCGAGGGTGCACAACATCTTGATCGTCGTGGTCTTACCGGCCCCATTGGGGCCGAGGAAGGCAAACACCTCACCGCGTGCGACGGAGAAGGAGACCTCCTTCACTGCCTCCACGACGCCGTAGCGCTTGGAAAGGCCAGACACTTCGACTGCTAAATCTGATTGGTCTGTGTTCTCCCGCGTGGCACCGGTGACCACTCCGGTTCCGATCGTGACCACGCCAGCACTCATAGCGCCAGCTTGCGCCGCCGGCCACCGGGCCTGCCAGAGTCCAACGGCCCAACGAAGTGCCGCTCAAAGAGACGGGCTTGGCTTCCGCAGAGACCCAGCTAAGCAGAGACCTAGTAGGAGTCGTCTTGAAGCGGCCAGGGTCGAATGTCATGGGCCGTCCCCCGACATGACAAAGGTCCGGAGTTGCCCCGGGACCTTCGACCCTGAGACACCCCCTGAGCCCTCCAGACTGGACTCAACGGGAATTGAGCCGTGGGAGCAACGAAGAAGTGAGGAATCCGAAATGGAGTTGGTTGGGCTCCTGACCAGGGCGGAGGATGATGTCCTCCAAGAAGCGGCGGACGCTTTGGGGCGCGCTTATTCGCGGCCGAGAGGAGTTCCAGACGATTGGGTCCCATGGGGCCTTAGACCCGTCCGTGTTCGCCTTACGCAGCGGCGATCCAGCTGACGCCGATCATCTGGGCACCGCCGTGCGTGCCGATGACGGCGCCCATCATGCCGACTCGAAGCGCCTCTCGGGGAAAGTGGGGAGCGATGAGGTCGAGGAACTCCTCGATGTCGGGCGCCCCGCTGTGCATCACCGCCACATGTTCGATCGGCCCAGATTCCGTCATCCTGTCGTAGAGCCACTCCATGGCCCGCTTGCGGGTACGCGCCCGGCCGGCCTCCTGGACCACCCCGCTGGTGAGGTCGAGCAGTGGCTTGATGGACAGTATCGATCCCACCATGGCCTTGGCCCCCCCGATCCGCCCACCCTTCTTCAGGTTTTCCAGCGTGTTCAGAGCAGCGATCACGTGTGTGCGGGGGATGAGGTCACCGGCCCGGCGCAGCACGGAGGCTGTGTCGGCACCACCACCGGCCACCTTGGCCGCTTCGAGGACCAGAGTGCCGAGTCCGCACGATGCGGATCTGGAGTCGATCACGTGCACCGGGATCGGGCCCTCCCACGCCGCGGCCGCGGTTTGGGCCGACTGGAAGGTGTTCGACAGCTCGCTCGAGATAGTCAGACAGACCACTGCGTCAGCACCAGCGTCGCTGGCGTTGCGGAACGCCTGTTCGAAAGCACCGGGCGATGGGCACGCCGTTTGGGGAAGCTCGTCGGAGTTCGCCATTCTCACGTAGAAGTCTTCGACACTCAGATTACGGCGGTCGGTGAACTCTTCATTCCCGAACCGGATGCTCAGAGGGACGATCTCGATGTTGAACGGGTCTGTTTCAGCTTGTTCGAGATCGCACGAGCTGTCACTCACTATGTAGACACCGGACAAGAGCGCATCCTCCTCGTTGTCGCCAGTCGCTTCCAGCACCCCAAGCGCTGCCGCGCCGATGGCCTTCGGCTAGAGCCAGCCCGCGAGCGCGAAAGGGACAGCCAGAACGAGATCAACCCCAGCAATAATTCCAACGACGGCTAGTTGCCGTCGGTGATTCTGGTTCATGTCGAAGACCCATGCTGCCATTCCATAGAACGTCATGTACCCGAAGATCACAATAAGTGGGATGAATGGGACATTCCAGAACCAGTACTCCCAGTGAAAGTAGCCAGTGGCATGCAAGAGGATCTCAACTGCCACGGTGAGGCACGAAAATCCCATAACGTAGACCCACCGGTTGGGGACTCCCAGGATACGCATCCCGCGATCTGGCGGGAGCATCTTCACGAAGACCACGCCGGCGATGACAAAGAACATCGTGAGTTCGATGGTGAGTCCGATGAGGATGAGATAGCTGGTGTGCCCTGTCACAGTCCACAGAGCCGCACGGTTTGAAATGTGGAGAATGGCAGAATTGATGAGTTCGTTGAACCAATCCATGAGCCAGAGAGCCAGTCCGGCAAGAATGATGACCCATCGTCGTGGCTCGACCTCGACTGCCTAGAATAGAAGACAACACCAAGCAGAAACACCGTCGACCACTGGAAGGCCGCGACTACGGAGCTTCACCCTTGAGAGCCGAATGCATCTCCATATTCCAATCCTCTGCCCCTAGGGTCCGAAGCTGTCGCTCAGCAATACGCCATCCCTCGGGAAGGCGAACCATCGAGTCGTGGTAATAGCCCCACAGGCAAGGGGTACCCCCGTCGGTCCGCTGGTGCCAGGCGTAGACGGATGTGCGCACGGATGCATGATCGAGGTCCTCGAACGTCACTAGGACGTTCGCATTGTGGTGGCTCGTTGCGGCAAAGCCACTTTCGGGATGTCCGAACATGCGCCGGAGACTTGTCCTGGATCGCACGGGCGGAATACCCGGTCCGTAGTCGACCACACAGTCCTCGATGAAGAGTTCGACAACCTCGTCGTAGAGCCTGTGATCGACGCAGTACGAATAGCGATGAACGAGATCGATGATCTCGTCCTTGGCGATCAGCCGTTCGATGGCGGGAACCCCGTCACTGTCCATCTGTCCTCCTGAGCCTGCGCGCCGCTCGACTGGGGCACGCCAGCGCCACCGAGACCTCGAAACCTATGCCCATCTCCGGCCTGATTCCGAGGACCGGACCCGCGAAGCTGTTGACTCGAAGCTTCGGTCCCGCGGTCTGGCCGCGCTCTGGAACGGGATCGATCGGATAAATCCCCTGGTCAGAGGCCTAATGACGGTGAGTCGGCCTGTAGGCGGGGTTTTGAAACTGCCACATACGTGACCTGCGGCAATCCCGAGAAATGGCAGTTGACCAGGGATTTCGACCCTCATCAATAATCATTGGTTTGCACTATTTTTCGACGTCCTGTGGGGTTCCCGTGGGGTTGGCACGAGCATCGAGGGAAACATGGGCTCCTGGTATGCCCGGCGGGGGAGTGGAGCTATGACTTCAGGTTCTGAGTCCGAGCCTCGCCGTCCACGGGGCGGGCTTACTCGGTGCCCGTAGCTCCACTCCCGCCGTCCTCAGCGCGCCCCGAACGGCCCCGAGGCCGCGCGCGGCAGTGGCGTCCGCAACACCGAAGTGATGGGCGATGCTGGCAATGGTCGCCCCAGGGGCCGAGATGAGTTTCGTGAGAGCTGCCACGGTGACGGGACAGGGCTTGCGAGTTGACCGCCGTTCGATCCCGAACTGCTTCATAGCCTCGGCGACACGAGTGCGACTGATGCCGAGGAGGACGGCGATGTCACGCTCGCTCCGGCGATCATCGACGTAGAGCCGTCGCAGGGAGGCCGAGTCCGGGTCGGTGCCAAGCCGCGAAGGTGGGATGGGAAGGGTACGGCTGTCCTGACTCTTTCCCGCTCTCATCGCCATGAGTATTGATAGCGCCCTCGGTGAGCACGAGTGGTCCATGTGCGACGCCCGTCCCGAATGCTGTTGCACGTAGACCTGACGACCCCGACCAGTGACACGCGGTGCTCACCAGACCCGAGCCGTTCCCCTCGCGGCGTAGCCCCGCTCACTCCCGAACCGGGACCTCAGGGGTTTCGTCATGCCCCTGGGTCGGTCGAGGAGCACATTGG
Organism: uncultured Acidimicrobiales bacterium; assembly: GCA_963838775.1. GTDB lineage: Bacteria > Actinomycetota > Acidimicrobiia > Acidimicrobiales > UBA8190 > Chersky-840. The sequence goes on along the minus strand of CAWISP010000026.1, from coordinate 202,640 downwards.
CGGGACGCGCTCAAGCGGACCGACCCTTGGGGGCACTTCTGAGAGTATCGGGGGCGTGGCTCTAGCCAGTTCGTTGCCCGCAACGCCGAACTTTCGTGCCGGTGGAGGGCTACTACGGGTACTGCTCGATCATGGTGCCCATCGGTGTGTCTGGACCCAGCGACGGGTGTCATCGGGCCTTGGTACGGCGAGAGGGAAAGTCCAGGTTGGCGGCATGGGATGACTTTCGGCACCCACAGGTTTCTTTGAGGCTGGTGGTGATCGTCCCTATGCTCCGCCGCCGATCAGAACCGTCGTACCGACGTTGCTGATCAAGTTGCCCGAGGTGCTGACCCTCTCACTGCCCGACGGCCCAGAGTAGCCGGCACCTCCAGTCCAGCTGTTGTCGCCGAGCCAGATGCCGACGCTGCCCGACGGTGAACTTGCGAAGTTGATGGTGTTGTTGGCCACCGACACCGGCTGGTGCGCCGAGGCCACGGTGTTGAGCGGTTGGTCGTCGTTATCATTGAAGTCGCCGCAGTAGGCGTCGCACCCCACGCCATACACGCCGACACTGTCGACAATCCCGCTGCTCTCGGTGATGTTGTTGTGCCTCACGCTGGCCTGGGAGTCGACGACCTCCACGCCGATCTGGTCGTTGGTCAGCCTATTATTCTTGATGAGGCTCGACTTGGTCGTCGCTCCGGCGGCGTTGATGCCGGCCCCGTAGAGCAGAACACCTGTGCCGAAATCAGACTGAACCTGGGGGTTGGGGTCGCTGCCGTATGCCGTCCAGTTGTCGCCACTGATGCTGTTGTTCTTTAGTTTCCCGGTGGCGCCGAAGCCGATCTGCACGCCGTTCTGCGCCACGACCCCGGTGGGCGACGTGGTGATGGTGTTACCGAGGAGTGTGCAGGTGGTGCCGACGTCGCTGCAGGTGACACCGTTCTTGCCGTAGCCAGAGATGTGCGAGCCGGTGACGAGCACGCGGGCGGACGCGGTCCCGCTGGGGCCGGCCTGCACCAATACAGCAAGGTTGCCCCCGCATCCGGCATTCGGAGCGGTGATGTTCTCGACAGTCACTTTGCGAAGCGTTCCCGAAACGTTGGCGCCCGAGGCCGCCTGATACAGCACGCCCGCAAATGTTTCGCTGCAGGAGTTGAGGCCAGAGCCGGCTACCGAGCCGTCAACGGTGAGGCCGATCAGCCGCACGTTGTGCGCACCGGGCTTCACATCGACGATGGCATAGATCGGTGAGCCGGTGTTCTCGTCGGTGGCGTTCTGTGACATCGTCGTGGGCTGGATCACGGCGGTCTGCATGCCGCGAATAGTGAGCTTGGATGTGCCGATATTCACCTGCCCGTGGTAGACGCCAGGGCACACCGTTATGACGCTGTGCGGGTGGGCGGCGTTCACTGCCGATTGGATGGTGTTGAAACCAGCGGTGCTACAGCCGAGGTCGAGGCGGTTGGGAGTCCCCGGCGACACGTAGAGCCTGCCGCCGACGATTGCCATCGCGGGTGGTACCGCGACGACCACGGTGCACAGCAAGGTGACCAACAGACAACTTGCAACCACGGCAATCCTGCGCATCTCGGGGAACCTTCTTTCCGCCTCTGTCGGCGTGGAGATCGCTGGGCCTAGGGGACCAGGGCCCAGCGGTTCCCGCGTCGCTCTGAGCAGCGCAACTGTGGGCGCTGCGCAAAGTCTTTTGATGTGCCGACCATGCCCCGGCGACGTTCCGGGCGCTATCCCCAAGACTGATGAATCCCGAAGAGTGGATGGCTACGCGCGTTGTGTGCCAAAGAGTCTGCGTCCTGGGCGTGGTTAGCCCTTTTGAGCGGCTGAGGATCCGTCCCAGTGGTGCGCCGACGCCGGTAGGTCACAGAAGGAGTATTGGTGTCAGGATGGCAGCATAGTCTGCCATCCTGACAGATTATCCCGCCAACGGCGTCATCCGTCCCAGGCGTCCCACATCGTGGCGACCGACTTCTTCAGCGTGGACACGGTGCTGCTGCGCCGCCTCCGGCTCCATGGTGTGATCGAGCGACTCCCGGGCACCAACGCCTACCGCGTTACCACAGAAGGCAGACGTTGCCCCGTTCGCTGTTGAAGTTCAGCGGTGGTCACAGCTCATTCAGGCTGCTGCCTGATCGTACTCTTCGGGTGTAACAACGGCGGGTGTGACCTGGCGGCCAAGGGCGGCGACCAACTTGGCCATGTCCTTGTGACCTCGTACGCGTCGGAACGAGCGCTCTGCTTCGAGCATGCCGGCGGCGACCCAGCGCTTCTTCATGGAGCCGTCCTTCCACTTCGTGACTCTGCGCGTCGTCCGCTTGGCGATCGAGATCATCGACTCGATGCAATTGGTGGTGGTCAGCGTCGCGGCCAACGTGCCGCCGACGCCGACCCTCAGATAAATCGGTGAGCGCGTAGACGAGAGCGTCAACACGGTCAGGGGATCGACCCACCCCGGGAACCCAGGTGCAGCATTGCTCCTCGACGTCGGACAGCACGCCGACGTGGTGAACCTTCCCCTGCTTGTAAGGGCTACTGCGAGCCCTGCGTGCCAAGGAGACTCTCCTTTGCCGCGCTGAACTCCACATCATTGATTTCGCCCTGGCTGTGGAGGTCCGCAAGGTCACGGAGTTGAGAGGCCACGTCAGATGGTTGCGGGCGTGAGGTCGCGAGTTGCGGGGAACGTTGAAGTTGTGCAAAGTGTTCAATGGCGGGGCCAAGCAATCCCTCTACAGTCGGCTTGCGCTTTTAGGCGCCTCGCCCGTAGCTCGGCAACCGTGTCTGGAGACGACCACTCTTCGATGATCTGACCATCGAGCATCTTGATGTGGAGGCGAAGCTCGGCCACGCGCCGATTGTCGGCACGTGACAGCCGCCTCATTGTGGTTGCTTCCCCCGACCTCGACTCCCGGAGTGAACGCATGGGGGAAGTATCGCCAGGTGGGCCTGTGAGCCTGAGCCAACTCGGAGGGGTGACGGGGCGCAGAATCGCTGTCTCCGTGGGTCTGGTCGACGCGTTGCCCGCACCCCGCCGCATTCCCTCCCAGCCGACCTCCGAGGCGAGGTGGGGGCATTTCCCTTCCTCGGAGACCGTCTTCTCGTGACGCTACGCCCATGGATCGGAGGTGTCGATCTATCCAGGAATGGCGGCGGGGCGGGCTCGTCACCTGGGGGGATCAATGACCCGCGCCCCGCACACCGATCCCCGCCTGATTAGGAGCGCCGACGGAAGCCAAGACGGTAGGCGACGCTGATCCCATTCACATGGGAGTCCAAGGTTCGGACGTTGAGCGTGTTGGGGGACGCCGTCCCCGTTTCCGATAGCTCGGCGACCAGCGGCTCAGACGCCCGCGCCGCGACCATTGTGAGCCAAGTGGTTGACTTCGGTCGAGTGTGGCGACGCTATCGTTGTCGGAGTCGCCTTGGAGGTAGTCCTCAGGCGAAGGGGGGCACAGGGGCGCACTCCCACACTCGGCCCGGACCTCGCCGAGAGCCCCTACCCCGGGGCCAGCTTGAACGAGGCCACTAAGGGGATTACCTGGGGTCCCACCAAGACTCGTGGTCTCGAACCCATTGGAACCACCCGCCGACAGTAGGGACCATCACTAGGCCATGCTCTGACGCCATCGCGCTGGCATCGCGGAGCGTCCCGTCGCGATTTTCCCGGCTGCCATCGGTGTTGATGATGACGAACGACCTCAAGGTGCCCAGCGCCCCTTCGGAGAGGTGCGCCTCTATCCCGTCGATCCCGTTCCACTCAATCATGCGGCACCCACTGTGTCGTCCCCCAGGGGCTCGAACCAGGGCCGTATGGCACAGATGTGCCTATGAGCGCGCCGCCGCTGACAGGCTGCACCGGGCAACCTTCATCCTCGCTCTGATTCTCCAGAGCCATCGACCACATTGAGTAACACTCGGGAAGGTTCGGCTCTGAACTGGCCTTGCCTTCGTCATTCGGTCTTGGAACCGCGAGGGGAGCGCTGACGCGCCAGACGTGTTTTCCCTCGGTGCCCTGTCTGTCAGGCTGACGTGAGACACCTGCTGTAGCGCACCATCCCACCAGGGCGAGTCAGGAACCCGTAGACCAAATGACCATGACCAATGCATCCTTGGTCGCGCGCGCCCAAAATGGCGAGGTGCGCGACGACCCCGCGGCGAAGCCGGCGAGACGCCGGTTCACGACCGAGTACAAGCACGCCATCGTGGAGGAGTACGACGCCGCCGCCGAGACCGGGGCCAAAGGGGCGATCCTGCGCCGGGAGGGCCTGTACACGAGCCACATCGTCGAGTGGCGCCGCGCCCAGGAGGCCGGCGCCCTCGCCGGGCTCGCCCCCAAGCACCGCAAGAAGCGCTCGTCGGCCGAGCGCGAGCTGCTTCGGGCCAACAAGCGCATCGAGCGCCTCGAAGGCCAGCTCGCCAACCACAAGCAGGCCCTGGAGATCCAGGGAAAAGCATCGGAGCTCTTGTCGCGGCTGCTGGCCGAGAGTTCGGAGAACGAGGCGGAGCAGCCGTGATCGAAGAGGCCTTCCGCCAGATCGAGCCGCTGCTCGGTGTCCAGGGCGCCTGCGGCGCGCTCGGCCGGGCCCGGGCCACGCACTACCGGAGGCTCAAGCCCGGCCGCACGGGCCGGGCGAAGCCCCGGCCCGTGCCGTCCAACAAGCTTTCCGACGACGAGGTCGCCGCCGTGCTCGACGCGCTGCGGTCGGAGCGCTTCGCCGACCGCTCTCCGGCGCAGGTGTACTTCACGCTCCTCGACGAGGGCGTCTACCTGGCTTCGGAGTCCAGTTACTACCGGATCCTGCGGTCTCACAACGAGGTGCGGGAACGCCGCCGCCAGGCCACGCACCCCGCCAAGGTCCGCCCCGAGCTCCTCGCCGGCGCGCCGTTGGTCGTGTGGTCGTGGGACATCACGAAGCTCAAGGGCCCGAAACGCGGCGTCTACTACGACCTTTACGTGGTGCTCGACATCTTCAGCCGCTACGTCGTGGCCTGGTGCGTGGCGCCGTCGGAGTCCGGCGAGCTCGCCAAGGAGCTGATCGCCGACGCGGTGGCGCGCCACCAGGTCCCGCCGGACCAGCTCACCATCCACGCCGACCGCGGCTCGTCGATGACGTCGAACCCGGTCACCGAACTGCTCACATTCCTCGGCGTGGGACGCAGCCACAGCCGCCCCCACGTTTCGAACGACAACCCCTACTCCGAGGCGCAGTTCAAGACGCTGAAGTACTGCCCAGCGTTCCCCGAGCGATTCGGCTGCATCGAGGACGCCCGAGCGTTCTGCTCGGCATTCTTTGCCTACTACAACCACGAGCACCGGCACTCGGGCATCGGCTACCACACGCCGGCCTCGGTGCACTACGGCACCGCCACAGAGGTCCGGTCCCAACGCGCCGAGACCCTCGACGCCGCTTACGCGGCGAACCCCGCCCGGTTCCGTCACCGTCAGCCGCAGCCGCCGACGCTGCCGACCGTGGCGTGGATCAACGAGCCTGTGCCCGTCGACGAACTTGCACAGAAGGCGTCATAAGAACGTGTCTCAAATCGCTTGACAGGTTCCGGTGGCGGAAGGTCGAGGGGCCGTTGTCGCACACCATGGACTGACTCCTCCCGTAAGCCGGAGAAAGGTGCCACCTAGCTCAGTGACTCTTCCGATTCCGCCGCCAGTCGAGATGCGAGTTGTCGCGAGATCCCCAGCACTCGCCCCACCTCGCTGATCGACACGCCCTCCTCCTTACCCAGCGCGAACAGCGCCAACCGAAGTTGGTGGCGAGCCGCCTCGAACTCCTCGATGGCTTCGGTCACCTGCCGACGTTCCGTGGGAATGCCTGTACCTCTAGCCGCGCTTACTCCTGGTGCTTCGTCTTCGAGGCGCTCGGCGATCTTGAGCATGGCCTTCTCGTAGCGCCGGAGGTGCTCGCGCAGGAGAGTAGAGCATGCAACGAGGTGGGATATCCGACGCAACAGACGTTTTCTCCTCGCGGACATTGAGACCCTTCTCGAAGATGGATGCGATTCCGAGCTTCAACAAGGCTAACCCGGGTCGTAGCGTGTCGGGCCGAACGGGCGTCGCACTGTCAACGGTTGTTGACACGCAGAACCCGGTCGGCGCTAACATGCTGGGGCCAATGCCAGAATCACCTGATCCCGGGGGGGAGGTTGGGGTGGACATGCCACAGGAGTCGTTTCCTCCTTCGCTGGCTCAAGAGCAGCAGCACCTCACCCGATCTCGTATTCGGGAAGCCGCCATGGTGGTTGTGGCCCGACGAGGTTTGACGCCACCGTCGACGAGATCGCCAAGGTGTCCGGCGTCAGTCCCCGCACCATCTTCCGCCACTACCGAAGCCATGACCAGCTGATCGCCGCCACCGTCAAGGACATGTTCGAGGCCTGCGGCCTGCCTCGACGAAGCGTCGACATCGACCGGTGGGTCGAGGGCATACCACGACCCATTGGCAACGTAGGTGACTGGATCGAGCACATTGCGGTGACGTTCCACACCAGAAGCGCCTCGATCTTTGGTGCGGCCTTCTGGGATATCTACGCCCCGCCTGGTCAAAATGCATCTGAGGTGCTCTCCGAGATAGCCGCCCTCCGCCGTGACTACCGACTCCGGGGGATGAGTTACGTGGTGAACGTTGTCTGGCGGATGGCGGGAGGGACGGGCGACCCTCCAGAGGACTTGGTCATGGCGTTCGCCCTCAACCTCTCGGTGTTTACCACCAACGCCCTCATGGCCGATTTTGACCAGTCCCCGGCCCAGGTCGGAGTATTGACCGCTGACATCCTGAAGACCCTTCTGGAGCGGGCCGCGGAGAGGCAGTGCTCAGGGGCTGTCGCCACCGGTGGCGAGGTCTGATCCCGCCTCACGACACTCCACGGCGTCACGGATCATCCGAAGGCAATCCTGGCGAAGCGACCGTGAAGAGACGGTTTCGAGCGGTCTTGCTGAAGCCCGGTCTGACCTGGTGAGGAAACCATGATCTTCCGACGCTCCTTCACACCACTTGGCCTTGTCACCCCCTCCACCGCCCACCGGCCAGGTAGTTGTGAACCTCGAAGAACTGAATCGCCGGTGGATGGACCCCGCCGACCTCTTGATAGATCGGACTCAGCGTTTCCTTCGCGAACTTCTCAAAAGCTTCTTGTGATTCCCACACGTCAACCACGCGAAACCCGTCGTCGGTCTTCGTGACCCAATGAAACAGTTCCCCCGGATTGGCGGGGCCTCCGGGCAGGATTCCTATCCTCTCGTTGATCTGGTCGTAGAGTTCAATCGTCGTGTGATGGAAATCAAGTTGCACGGCGACTGCCATCGGTCTCTCCAAGTTCGCGAGCGCTAAGTCCGATGATGGGCTCGACTATGGATCTGCGACTCTAGACACTGCAACCATACCCATGCGTCACTCCGGCGCAAACGGTGATCAGATGAATAATGGTGGGTGGGTACCGACATGGCAGATACCCCTGACAGAGCGACAGACGGGGGTGCTCGTCGTTGTTGGGGATGACACCGAAGCCGAGGGACAGGCATCGTTGGTTAGTCAAGTCAGGAGCCTCGGCAGCGTTAGATGTCGAGTTGCTCAGAGCGACGTTGGAGCCACCAGGCCATCCCCCCGATGACCTGGCGGTTCCCTCTTCCCCTCCTCACACTGAGAACCATCTGTCTTCTTCGGAGCACTCATTCATCGGGTGATCCCGATCGTGACTGTGCGGGCTCTCCCACCCTGGCGGCGCCATTGACATCATGGGACCCTATTACCCATGTTCGAGCGCTTCACCGACCGTTCCCGTCGTGTCCTGGTCCTGGCCCAGGAGGAAGCAGTCCTTCTCAACCACAGCTTCATCGGCACTGAGCACATTCTCCTCGGCCTCATCCACGAGGGTGACGGGGTCGCCGCCCAGGCTCTCGCACTTGTGGGAATCACCCTCGAAGATGTCCGGCGCGAGGTCGAGGAGACCATCGGACTATCGGGCGGTCCACCTGTCGGTTCTCCCCCGTTCACGCCACGAGCGAAGAAGGTGCTCGAACTCTCATATCGCGAGTCTCTTCAACTCGGTCATAACTACATCGGAACCGAGCACCTCCTTCTTGGGCTCCTCAGCGAGGGGCAAGGCGTCGCCGCACAGGTACTCGTGAGTTTGGGAGCCGAACTGGAGGAGACGCGGGAGAAGGTGCTTGTCCTCCTCGGGCTTCCAGCCGATGCGCCCAGGCCTGGACCAGCTTCGTTGCGCTTTAGGCGTCAGGTTTCCCCACCTTCAAGGTTGGGAGAGAACGCGGCCATTGGGATCAGGAGACGGCGTGGGATAGCTACCTGCTCGTTCTGCGGTCGCCAACCACCTGAGACAGGTCAACTCTTCACCGGCGACGGCGCCTCTATCTGCGAGCACTGCGTCCGCCTATGGTCGGAACAGATCGAAGGGGACGAGGGGGCTGACGGCACCTGAGTCGTCATGCCTCACTCCGCGTCTGGCCCTGGCCTTCGCATATGGATCGGTGACGTCGTTACCAATCAGAATAGAAGAGCCTTCTCTGATGGAGATCCACCGCTGAGCGGTTGAGCCTCATTACCGTGCGAGGGCACCGAGATCTTGGCCTGACTTTCTGATAGCGGGATCACGTTGTCCTGTCGGCTGGGATCTCGGACCATGAACGGCGCGCCCCGTTCCAGAGGGGTGATGGACCGCTCTGTTGACGCAGGGCGGAGATCACCGTCACCTCTTTCCCGGGACGGCCGCGCCACCCCTTGACTAAAGGAGAACAGGGATGGCAGTGAGCATCGTAGAAGCTGGCCGCACCATTGTCGGTGGTGTCGACACCCACCTCGATGTCCATGTGGCCGCGGCCTTGGACCCCATCGGCGGTGTGCTCGGAGTGGAGTCGTTCGTGGCCACGCCCAAGGGCTACACGGCCATGCTCGAGTGGATGAGCGCTTTCGGGACGATCTCCAAGGTGGGCGTGGAGGGCACCGGCGCCTATGGAGCCGGGCTCGGACGGTTCCTCGCTCGCGCCGGCATCGAGGTGGTCGAGGTCGACCGGCCCAACCGCCAGGTGCGCCGGGCCAAAGGCAAATCCGATCCGGCCGATGCCGTCGAGGCGGCCCGGGCCGTCTTGAGCGGCCGCTGCACCGGGGCCCCGAAGTCCAGGGACGGCAACGTCGAGGCCATCCGGGCCCTGGTCGTGGCCAAGCGTTCGGCTCGAGAGGGTCGCCTGCGCGCCGTCCACCAGATGCGCCAGCTGAGTTACACGGCCCCCGACCAGCTTCGATGCCGCCTCAAAGGCCTGGCGACGAGCGACTTCGTCGCCGAGGCCGCCGCCTTGCGGGTCCGGGTCGGGGGCGACCCGGTGCTCTCGGCCACGAAGATGGCCCTCGCGAGCTTGGGGCGCCGGGTCCACGCCCTCGAAGAGGAGGCCGCGCACCTCGACGAGCGACTCGCCGAGCTGGTGGAGGCGACGGCGCCGAACCTGCTCGAGCTCTTCGGCGTGGGGATCGACACCGCCGCCGTCTTGCTCGTCGCCGCCGGCGACAACCCCGAGCGCCTGCGCTCCGAAGCCGCCTGGGCGCATCTTTGCGGCGTGGCTCCCATCGAGGCCTCCTCGGGCAAGGTCACCCGACACCGTCTCAACCGGGGTGGCGACCGCAGCGCCAACGCCGCCCTGTGGCGCATCGTCATGACGCGGATCGCGAAGGACCCTCGCACCCGCGCCTATCTCGAGCGCCGGACGAAAGAGGGCCGCTCCAAGCGGGAGGTGATCCGAGTCCTCAAGCGCTATGTCGCCCGCGAGGTTTTCAAGCACCTTCCTCGCGCCTAGATCTCCGAGTGGCGGGTCTGGCTCCAACGTTACCTGCCGTCTTCGGACTGGCCTTCGTCCGATTTGCCGACCCCTCACTCGGAACCTGCTCGGAGAGCATCGACGCATGGCTTGGTAAGAGCTTGCCCTTGTCCGACGAGTGGCTCCTGATTGGTCCGCCCGCTGTCCATGCAACCGAGCCTAAGAACCTCTTGACAACCATAGGAGCTTCGGGTGGGTCAGCCGGGCTCGCACCACGTTGCGGCCCTCCCCGGCATCGGGTGATCCCGATCGGTCCGGCGGTGGGCACCCTGACCTGTTCAGGGCATCCGGGTCCCTGCATTATCGGTCAATACGAAAGGAGGGCAAGGTCTAATCTGATTCGGTGCCCAAGCGATCCGTCGCCTTGGTGTGTGGGCTCGTCGGCCTGTGCCTGGGTGCCTGTTCGTCGCCGCAAACTGAGGTTGCGCCGTCATCAAGCAGACCTGGCGTAACGACAACGACTACCGCTCGTATTGCATCCGGTATGGCGCCGTGTGCCGCTGGTGGCCTGGTGGCGCAAGGCGGGCGTCAGGGCGGTGACGCCGTCGGGGTGGCCCAAGGAACAGTCATCTTGACAAATGAGTCAGGCGAACCGTGTGTAATTTTCGGGCAATCCCTCGGTAAGTCTGTCCCGATCTGACGGCTCGTCCCTCGACGTGGAAGCTGCCTCCCCCAGGAATCCAGCTTTGCCGCCCGTGCTAGTCCAACCGGCGCGTGTCAACCTTTGTGAGACACATTTCTTCGCGAATCACTGTGTCGTAGCGGTGTCCTCCTTCGGCTCGTTGATCCAGACGGCGGTGGGCAACGGCGGGGGTTCCGGCAGCTTGCGGACGAAGCGCTCGGGGTGCATGGCGTAGGCGCTGGTAAGCACTTCGGCCCGCTTGACCCGGAGGGCCTCGGCCCGTCCGTAGTGGACGTCGGCCGGGGTGTGCAAGCCGATGCCCGAATGACGGTGGTCCTCGTTGTACCAGCGAAAGAAACGACCGCAGAACGCATGCGCGTCCTCGTAGCAGCCGAAACGGTCGGGGAACTCAGGTCGGTACTTCATGGTGCGGAACTGGCTTTCACTGAACGGGTTGTCATTGCTCACATGCGGCCGGCTGTGTGACTTGGTCACACCGAGATCGGCCAGCAAGAAGGCCACCGGCTTGGCCACCATGGGCGAACCCCGATCGGCGTGGATGGTGAGCTGGCCGGGCGCGATCTTCTGCTTGGTCACGGTGTCGGCCAGCAGGGCTTCGGCCAGCTTGGCGTTCTCCGAACGCGCCAGCATCCACCCCGGCACGTAGCGGCTGTAGATGTCGATGATCACGTACAGGTAGTAGTAGGTCCACTTGACGGGCCCGAGGAGCTTCGTGATATCCCAGGAGTAGACCTGGTTCGGTGCGCTGGCCACCAGCTCGGGCTTCACCCTGGCCGGGTGCGTGGCGTGGCGCCGGCGGTCTCGCACCTCGTCGTGGGACCGCAGCACCCGGTACATCGTGGAGATCGACGCCAGGTAGAGCCCGGCGTCGAGAAGCTTGGCGTAGACGGTGGCCGGCGCCTCGTCGACGTGCTCGTCGGCGTTGAGCACGCGGCGCACCTCCTTGCGCTCGACCTCCGACAAGGCTCGGGGCTGGGGGGCCGGCACCCGCTCGGGGCGTGGTGGCGCCGGGGACTTCCGGTGCCGGCGATACCACCGGGCCCGGGGCTCGCCCACCGCCCGACAGGCGTCTCTCACGCCGACAACCGGCTCGAGCTCGGCCACGGCCTGGTCGATCATCTCGTCTCGCCCGTCTCGTCCTCGGCGCTGTCGGTGGCGAATTGCTCCAACAGCGCCGAGAGCTTTCCCTGGACCTCGATGACCTTGCGGGCCTTGGAGAGCTCCGTCTCGAGATGCTTGGTGCGCTTGCGCAACCGGGACAGCTCGCGGTCGCGGGGGTCGGTCTGACCGCGACCGGCGGGGGCGGCCAGGGCGTCGAGCGCCCCCCGGTCGCGCTGCTTGCGCCACTCGGTGATGAGCGACGAGTACAGGCCCTCACGTCGCAGCAGCGCACCCTTGTCGGCCTTGTTGAGGGTGTCGTACTCGGCCAGGATCTGCGCCTTGTACTTCGCCGAGTAGCGCCTCGGCGGGCGGGCCCGCTCGGGGACCTCAGGGTCCGGATCGGTGGTGTCGTCCATGCCGCCAGACTGGGCGCGCGGGTCAACAGAGTGGTGGATTGTCGTGGTCATCGGGGAACTCCCTCCCCGCCCTCTCAACTCAATGATTTGGCAGCTTGATGTGCCTCACGGGAGGTTGACATAGAGGGATGGGCGCGTGAGACGAAGGCCATCAACGTGAATGGGTTCAATCCTGCTCTCCCACCGGGGATGGCCGAGCGACCAGTAGAAGCCGTGTCCACCAACGGTCATGGGCATATTCATGGTCAGTCGATGTGGTCGATGGCCATGGAGTTCCCGAGCGACGACTGAGGCTGTCGAATATCAAGGAGAGTTCGGCATGGGGCGCCGCGAGCGCCCAACACTCGCGGTCAACGTGTCGAGTGAAAGAATCTCGTGTCACCTTCTGATCACGGGGACCGGGCTCGCGTCGAGATTGACGAGGACCCGTGCTCCGAGCTTGGCCCCGAGATGAACCACTACCTCGCGCCCATATCCAATGGAGCGCCGAGGTCCAGGAGGGCCGAAGTCATTACATGCTGACCCATCCGATTAGTGGCAGGTTATACTTGAAGCACCGGTGGTTACATCCGTTGCACCAATCGCTGTCACCGGAATGGTTAGGGAATAGGTGGCCGGATTCCCACCGGCAATGGGCCTGTTGGCTGTGAAGCTCCCCACTCCGGTGACGGAATGTCCGGGCGAGTTCAACTCGATCTGACAGGTCGGTTCCGTAGCAGCCGTGCCGAGATTGCTGACCCTTATCGTCACCGTGACCTGGCTTAGACCGTGCGGAAGGACCTCTTCGATTGTGGCCTGGTAGTCAGAACCGTTACTGCTTCGGATGATGGTGAAAATGACGATCCCGGCAATAACAGCCGCCGCGAGAAGCAATACACTCAAGACGAAGGAACTCGCGGCAACGAATATTGAGCGGCTCCCCTGGGGAAGGGATTTCGACCGCGAAATCGGTCTCATGTCTCTATTTGTTAACGGGGACGACCTTCGTGTTGCACCTCTAGGACTCTGTCTTCGCACATCCGCCCGTTTGACCATGTTGGCCCCACCAAGCTCCTCCGGCGTAGCGCCTTTGGTCCAAACTGGGTCAAACACTACTCCGGGTTGTCGCAACAAACCATCGGCCCTCATCTCGGTGAACGCCCGGTCGCCCGGTTAAGACCAAGCGTCCGGGATCGCTCCGGCGGACCATCGGATCGGTCGTAGAATCCAGAAGGCAGGCAACGAAACCTGGACAGAGGCTTGGCTCATGGCAACGAGTTGGCGTGATCTGGCGGGGCGCGTAAGGCGCGGGGTGGCCAGCAGAAGGGAACCTCTGGCCAATATCAGCGGTGTCGTCGTACCGCTGGCTGTGGCTGCCGCCCTTGTCCCAGCTCGCGCATCGCTTGCCGGGACAGCGTCTGCACTCATCCTGGTTGCGGTCATCGCTGCTATGGCCATCTTGGGGAACCGTCTGGCAGGCATTCTCGCGTCTGCCTCATCGGCGCTTTGGTTCGACTTCTTCCTTACGCGGCCCTACGAGCGGTTCGCCATTAGCCGTCGACCTGATCTCGAAACGACCATCAGCCTGTTTGTGGTCGGGCTCATCGTGACGGAGCTTGCCGCCCGTGGGCGCCATCACCGGGGAGTCGCGCTTGAAGAAGCCGACTACGTGGCGATCATCCATGACCTGGGGGAGATGGTCGCACTCGGGGAGCCCGCTGCTGAGGTCATTGAACGTGCCTCCAATGAGCTAATCCATCTCCTTCATCTCCGGCAATGCACATATCAGCCAGGTGTGCCGAGACCGAATCGCACAACCATCCTGTCCAATGGTCAGGTTGTCCATGGTGGCCTGCTTTGGGGTGTCTCGACCATGGGCCTGCCAGGCTCAGATCTCGACCTCCCGGTTCACTACGGCGGGCAGACACTCGGGAGATTCGTTCTCGTCTCGACGCCAGGATGGCCGGTGTCGCGTGAGCGACTGATCGTGGCGGTGGCAATCGCCGGTCAGGTGGGGGCTGCGTTGGCAACACGAGCACGTATCGCATGATGCGATTGAGTGGCACATCTCTGGCTCTTACCCTCCTGAGCCGCACCCCAGCCTCTTTAGAGACATCCCGAGCGCGTCAACGTGAAAGGCCACCCTTACAGCGACGGGCACGACCCTGAGCGTCCGCACGGTAAGTCAATATGGTCGATGGCGTTGGAGCACCCGAGCGAGGACTGAGGTCGGTTCCTATGACGACCGCGCCGCGTATCTACAGGGAGTCGGGAAGGGCGGGGGCTGTGACGTCCAGGTAGTGTCACTTCCGGCGCGAAAACCGGATAGTCCCTCCTTGGCAGACTGTGGGCATCTGCCGGACCACTTAGGATTCCGATGGTGCAGCTTGTGAGCGATGGCATCGAGATTGCCTACGACGATTCCGGTGGTACCGAGGGTGACGCGCTTGTGCTCCTCCACGGGTTGGGAAGCGCTCGCTCGACGTGGGACCCCATCATTCCGGCGCTTACCAACCAGTGCCGAGTGCTGGCCTTCGACCAACGAGGCCACGGGGAATCCTCCCATGCATCGGGTACCTACACGTTGGAGCACTACGTCCCGGACGCCATCGCCTTCTCTGAAGCCGTCACGACCCGACCGGTCGTGTGGGTGGGCCATTCGCTCGGCGGAGTCGTCGCCGCTTCTGTCGCTCGCACCCGCCCCGACCTCGTGCGTGGGTTGTTGCTCGAAGATCCCCCGCTGTATCGGGGCGAGCCCGGGGAGGCGGACGCGAATCCGTTCCTGGCGGTGTTCGCCCTGCTCCACCAACTGGTGAGTGACATGCAGGCCCGGCAAGCACCGCTTGAGGAATATGAACGCGTGCTGCGTACTAGCCCCAGCCCCAACGGCACCGGATCGTTCGCCGACGTCCTCGGCGTGGACGGAACCCGGGCTCGCGCACGGGGACTTGCTTCCGTCGATCCCGACGTCTTCCTCGCTGCCGTAGACGGCTCGGGACTTCTCGGCGCCCAGCCGGACGCAGCCCTCCGGTGTCCCACTCTGGTTCTTCGTGCTGACCCTGCATTCGGCCCGGCATTTACCACCGAGCATGAAGCTCGCTTCCGGTCAACGAACCCTCATGCCGACGTCGAAATGATCCATGGCGCGAGCCACTTCATCCACGACGAGCAACCAGAGCGCTTCCTTCTCAAACTTCGCAGGTTTCTCGACGCGCTCTGAGCGGGCTCAAGACCCGGTACGTTCGATCAGGTCGTCGAGCGATACCGTGCGGGTTCCGCCGACGAGCCGTCACCTCGGACGTCGACCGGGATTGGCACTTCCGGCCCGGTCCAGAGGGATACACGACGCGCACGGGATCCCCGATGCGCTACTTGGGCCGACTCTCGCCGTTGAGCCCGATCCCGATCTGAATCAGGCACGTTGCGGCGGTAAACCGCCTACGGGCTCCGTCCTTAGAATGAACTTCCTGCGTAGTAAGCGTCAACGACGGCCAAGGTCGAGGGTTGGGTGCTGTCTGTACAAGCTGGAACGAAGTTGTAGTTGGGAGGTCCGTCAAAGGACCCGGTCACGTTCCCACCGTTTGCCGCAAAGGCGATCTGTATCTGGAGTGGCCCCGGGGGGCTTCCACACCAGTTAGCCCACTCAACGATCAACACCGCCGAGTCCGAGGGTTCCCTCTATGTCAACCTCCCGTGAGGCACATCAAGCTGCCAAATCATTGAGTTGAGAGGGCGGGGAGGGAGTTCCCCGATGACCACGACAATCCACCACTCTGTTGACCCGCGCGCCCAGTCTGGCGGCATGGACGACACCACCGATCCGGACCCTGAGGTCCCCGAGCGGGCCCGCCCGCCGAGGCGCTACTCGGCGAAGTACAAGGCGCAGATCCTGGCCGAGTACGACACCCTCAACAAGGCCGACAAGGGTGCGCTGCTGCGACGTGAGGGCCTGTACTCGTCGCTCATCACCGAGTGGCGCAAGCAGCGCGACCGGGGGGCGCTCGACGCCCTGGCCGCCCCCGCCGGTCGCGGTCAGACCGACCCCCGCGACCGCGAGCTGTCCCGGTTGCGCAAGCGCACCAAGCATCTCGAGACGGAGCTCTCCAAGGCCCGCAAGGTCATCGAGGTCCAGGGAAAGCTCTCGGCGCTGTTGGAGCAATTCGCCACCGACAGCGCCGAGGACGAGACGGGCGAGACGAGATGATCGACCAGGCCGTGGCCGAGCTCGAGCCGGTTGTCGGCGTGAGAGACGCCTGTCGGGCGGTGGGCGAGCCCCGGGCCCGGTGGTATCGCCGGCACCGGAAGTCCCCGGCGCCACCACGCCCCGAGCGGGTGCCGGCCCCCCAGCCCCGGGCCTTGTCGGAGGTCGAGCGCAAGGAGGTGCGCCGCGTGCTCAACGCCGACGAGCACGTCGACGAGGCGCCGGCCACCGTCTACGCCAAGCTTCTCGACGCCGGGCTCTACCTGGCGTCGATCTCCACGATGTACCGGGTGCTGCGGTCCCACGACGAGGTGCGAGACCGCCGGCGCCACGCCACGCACCCGGCCAGGGTGAAGCCCGAGCTGGTGGCCAGCGCACCGAACCAGGTCTACTCCTGGGATATCACGAAGCTCCTCGGGCCCGTCAAGTGGACCTACTACTACCTGTACGTGATCATCGACATCTACAGCCGCTACGTGCCGGGGTGGATGCTGGCGCGTTCGGAGAACGCCAAGCTGGCCGAAGCCCTGCTGGCCGACACCGTGACCAAGCAGAAGATCGCGCCCGGCCAGCTCACCATCCACGCCGATCGGGGTTCGCCCATGGTGGCCAAGCCGGTGGCCTTCTTGCTGGCCGATCTCGGTGTGACCAAGTCACACAGCCGGCCGCATGTGAGCAATGACAACCCGTTCAGTGAAAGCCAGTTCCGCACCATGAAGTACCGACCTGAGTTCCCCGACCGTTTCGGCTGCTACGAGGACGCGCATGCGTTCTGCGGTCGTTTCTTTCGCTGGTACAACGAGGACCACCGTCATTCGGGCATCGGCTTGCACACCCCGGCCGACGTCCACTACGGACGGGCCGAGGCCCTCCGGGTCAAGCGGGCCGAAGTGCTTACCAGCGCCTACGCCATGCACCCCGAGCGCTTCGTCCGCAAGCTGCCGGAACCCCCGCCGTTGCCCACCGCCGTCTGGATCAACGAGCCGAAGGAGGACACCGCTACGACACAGTGATTCGCGAAGAAATGTGTCTCACAAAGGTTGACACGCGCCGCATGCCGCCAATCTGGCGAGCCTCTCGGCAGCATGCTGATTGAACGGCTCCTCCCTCACCTCTTGAGTCATCACGTGAGTCCGCTTTGGAGCGTCGAGGCCCAGGAACTGCCTCTTCGCCTTCAAGGCCTTCCACCAATCCCTCCACAGGTCCTTCGTCAATGGTGGAGGGTCTTCACCCGGCACAGCCTCCCCCATGATCCATGGTCGAAGGATGTCCAGTGTGTCCTCGATGTCGTTGAGGACCTCCATCTGATGCTGTTCGGGGGCGTAGTCCCTTCGTCGGCGAGCCCACGCGTTTTCGACAGTTCGCCGACACTGATTGATGCCGAGGCCCAGCCGTGCTGCAATGTCCCGGTAGGCGACACCCTCCGAACGGAGTCGGAGGACCTCATTGGCTCGCCTCTCCCGGCTGACTTCGGGCATCACCCTCGGCCCTTCCTCCTCATCACACGTCGAAGGCACCAGGGCGAAAGCTCCAAGGACCTTTGACTGGCCGGTCGTCGGGCTGCTCCGGTTCCACCGCCCGCCATTCCGGCTTCAAGACTCTCGCAGTCGAGCCCGTTGCTGCCATGGTTTGGAGGCTGTTCCAAGTGCCCTGGCACTACCACGAGGCTTTGAGGGATTCCGGCCGAATGGTCCCCTTCACCCATTAGGGATTCGTCAGGTCAGAGCGGGGGTGCATGTCTCACCCCGGTGCTGTTGCTCGGAGCGGTCTCTGCCAAAGTAGGCGAAGGTGGCTCTCTCCACCCTCACGAATCCCGATGCGTTCGTCACCCTGTCCCTCGACGCCGAAGCAAGTCTCCGCGGCGTCCAGGATGCCGCTGGTCACGCTGACCCCCGGACGACGAAGCGGTACGACCGGGCTCGCTACAACTAAGCATCGGCCTGACCCGCTGCGGCTCATCTGCTCCGCCCTGAAGCGTATTTCAGTTCATAAGCCAATCAGCAGTTCGCTCAGCCCCACTCTTACGTCGCCGATGACGACGCTTGTGACATTCCCGACAAATCGCCCTCAGGTCCTTGGGATGCTCCCGGCCAAAACGTCGGTACGTCAGGTGATGTACATCGAAGCGTGCCGTGGGCTTGCCACAGTCCCGGCAACGTCCGGCGGCCTTGGAGATGGCAACCTGGCGGCGCGCCTTCCACTCGGGACTGCGAAGGTAGATCTGGTACTTCCTGCGACGGTCACGCCGTCGGTTGGCCTTGAAACGGCCATCAAGCGCGCGCAGGACGATGGCGAGAACGACCAGACCCCCGAGGGAGAAGGCAACGCCAGACGCCATGTGCCATTCATCGGCCAACGCGGTAGGCCTCTTGAACTGGGACCCTCAGAGTTGAGGCGGAAGCGGATTGTCCTGTTGCCACAGTGCGTAACCCGGGGAGGCTGAGGCCGAGCAGCGCGAGCCCGACCCCATGGCGGAGAAGAGGCCATAAGAGGGCAGGCCGTCACTTTGGATGATCGGGTCGTCGCCAGACATGACGTTTAACAGGTACCAGCAGTTCCCAGTGGCCGAGCGGGCAGCAAGGAGACTGTGGTGGTCAGTGAACAACGTGCTAACCGTGGTCGGACCGGTGCTCGACACTGTCGCAGATACCCATTTGAAGCCGGACGAGTAATCACCGAGGCAGGCGAACGTGATACCGGAGTACTGATACCCATTTCCCTGCCAGGCCTGCTGGACAACATGCGTGGCGGCGACGAGCGCCTGGTAGGTGGCGAGGTCCTTCAGCACCGCTGGTGACGTCCCCGGTTGAACAATGAGGCTCTGTCCAATGAGATTCGACCCTGGGGTGATCCCGGAGGGATTGACAGTGGGGTTCTTGGCGTGGTTCGCAATCATCGACTGACAGAATCTTCCCGCCACGTCGGGCTGGGGCGGCACGAACCCGTCGCGGGCAGACGACTGAGTAGGCGTCGAGGAGCTTAGATGCGGCGACGTCTGAAGTGCATTGGCCACCAGAACGCCGACTCCTACAACCAACAGTCCAGCCAATCCAACGGCAACAACGCTTCGACGTCTCGACAACCATCTTTGCTTGCGAACCGGATTCCTGAGATCGCTGGTGAGCCGGTCGAGATCGCTCAGCGTCTTGGCAGTGAGGGCATCCTGAAGGCGCTTTGCATGCTCCTCCGGCGTCAACTGACCGATTGCCACCCCGTTGTTCAAGATGCCGATGGCATCGTCCCGGTCCGCATCCGAAGCCCGGACGCTCTCCTGACCGAGGGCCTCATGCATCACCCACAAGTTATCGGCCTCCTGGCCAGACGTCTGAAGCGCCCAAGCTGATGGCCGGGGACACCGATTAGCTGGGTCTGCCGGGAACGCGCACCCGGCTCAGTCCTCGCTCGGGAACTCGACAGCCAGTGACCACATCGACGACCCATGCATGGTCCGATGCCCGTTGGTAGATGCGGCTTCTACTGGGCGCTCGGTCATCCCCGGTGGGAGAGCAGGATTGAACCCGTCCACGTTGATGGCCTTGGTCTCACGCGCCCATGCCGCCAATCTCGGAACCTGTCAAGCGATTTGAGACACGTTCTTATGACGCCTTCTGTGCAAGTTCGTCGACGGGCACAGGCTCGTTGATCCACGCCACGGTCGGCAGCGTCGGCGGCTGCGGCTGACGGTGACGGAACCGGGCGGGGTTCGCCGCGTAAGCGGCGTCGAGGGTCTCGGCGCGTTGGGACCGGACCTCTGTGGCGGTGCCGTAGTGCACCGAGGCCGGCGTGTGGTAGCCGATGCCCGAGTGCCGGTGCTCGTGGTTGTAGTAGGCAAAGAATGCCGAGCAGAACGCTCGGGCGTCCTCGATGCAGCCGAATCGCTCGGGGAACGCTGGGCAGTACTTCAGCGTCTTGAACTGCGCCTCGGAGTAGGGGTTGTCGTTCGAAACGTGGGGGCGGCTGTGGCTGCGTCCCACGCCGAGGAATGTGAGCAGTTCGGTGACCGGGTTCGACGTCATCGACGAGCCGCGGTCGGCGTGGATGGTGAGCTGGTCCGGCGGGACCTGGTGGCGCGCCACCGCGTCGGCGATCAGCTCCTTGGCGAGCTCGCCGGACTCCGACGGCGCCACGCACCAGGCCACGACGTAGCGGCTGAAGATGTCGAGCACCACGTAAAGGTCGTAGTAGACGCCGCGTTTCGGGCCCTTGAGCTTCGTGATGTCCCACGACCACACGACCAACGGCGCGCCGGCGAGGAGCTCGGGGCGGACCTTGGCGGGGTGCGTGGCCTGGCGGCGGCGTTCCCGCACCTCGTTGTGAGACCGCAGGATCCGGTAGTAACTGGACTCCGAAGCCAGGTAGACGCCCTCGTCGAGGAGCGTGAAGTACACCTGCGCCGGAGAGCGGTCGGCGAAGCGCTCCGACCGCAGCGCGTCGAGCACGGCGGCGACCTCGTCGTCGGAAAGCTTGTTGGACGGCACGGGCCGGGGCTTCGCCCGGCCCGTGCGGCCGGGCTTGAGCCTCCGGTAGTGCGTGGCCCGGGCCCGGCCGAGCGCGCCGCAGGCGCCCTGGACACCGAGCAGCGGCTCGATCTGGCGGAAGGCCTCTTCGATCACGGCTGCTCCGCCTCGTTCTCCGAACTCTCGGCCAGCAGCCGCGACAAGAGCTCCGATGCTTTTCCCTGGATCTCCAGGGCCTGCTTGTGGTTGGCGAGCTGGCCTTCGAGGCGCTCGATGCGCTTGTTGGCCCGAAGCAGCTCGCGCTCGGCCGACGAGCGCTTCTTGCGGTGCTTGGGGGCGAGCCCGGCGAGGGCGCCGGCCTCCTGGGCGCGGCGCCACTCGACGATGTGGCTCGTGTACAGGCCCTCCCGGCGCAGGATCGCCCCTTTGGCCCCGGTCTCGGCGGCGGCGTCGTACTCCTCCACGATGGCGTGCTTGTACTCGGTCGTGAACCGGCGTCTCGCCGGCTTCGCCGCGGGGTCGTCGCGCACCTCGCCATTTTGGGCGCGCGCGACCAAGGATGCATTGGTCATGGTCATTTGGTCTACGGGTTCCTGACTCGCCCTGGTGGGATGGTGCGCTACAGCAGGTGTCTCACGTCAGCCTGACAGACAGGGTCTGGCGAGCCTCTCGGCAGCCGGGTGGTTCTCCTCGATCACGTTCAGGTCCTCGGTCATCAGGTGAGTCCGTTTCGGTGCGTCGAGGCCCAGGAACTCCCTCTTGGCCTTGAGGGCCTTCCACCATTGTCCCCAGAGGTCTTTCGTCAACGGTGGAGGGTCTTCACCGGGTACAGCCTCGCTCATGATCCATGGTCGAAGGATGTCCAGTGTGTCCTCGATGTCGTTCAGGACGTCGCGATGGTGTTGATCGAGGTCGTAGTCCCCGCGACGACGTGCCCGGGTAGCCTCAAAGATCCGCTGACACTGGCTGATCGACAACCCCACCTTTTCGGAGATCTCCCGGTAGGTAAGGCCGTCGTCAACTCGGAGCCTCACGATGTCACCGTCGCGCGTCTCCCGGTCGACCTCGGTCTGAGTTAGGACAAGCGTCATAGCCCCATTGTTGCGCCAGCTGCGGACTACTTGTGGGAATGGTTTTTCCCGCGCTATGAGCACGGTTTCCCGCGCACCCCTATCCGCGTGAGCCTGGCCCGGGTCTACTACCTACCGGGCTCCCCACGGCCACTTGGCAATGCGCCATTGGCACGAGGGTCCGCCGCTTGCCGGGCTCTGGTCGCGACAGGTGAGCACGCGAGGCACCTCGGCCAGCGAGGGGCTGAATCCCATGCTCAGGTCGACCGCACCCGAGGTGGCGTTCACGGCGGTCACCCCGTCGAGGTAGGTGCAGAATGGCCGCGCCCTGGCGTCTGGCGGCGGAGCGATGGTCGACGGGACGCGGATGTCCATCAACACCCAGTCCAGCACCGTGCCCGGGTACGGGTTGTAGTCGGACCTGTCAGCCAGGACGATCCGGTAGATGCCGGGGGCCAGGGGGAGGACAGCCTCCCAAGCCTGGCTCGCCGAAACAAGGGGTCGCGCCCCGGTTGGCGGTGGTGAGAAAACGAAGCCGTTCCCACCACCATTGAAGCTCAACTCGGCGGTGAACTTGCCAACGGTTGGCATTTTTGGTGGTTTGAGTGAGTGGGCCGCTGCCCCGCACGAAATGGGGGCTGCCGAGTGCTGGGCTGGACCACCGCACGCCGCCGCCAAGGGCACTAGGAGCACGAGGCTCCCGATCCATATGCGACTCTTCACGAAGGTCGAGCCGTCACTTGGCGCACCGGGGTCCATCAGACACCCTCACATTGTGGCTCGGTACCGTTCACCAGACGACCGTGACTCCGCTCCCGGTAGACACTGTCGAGAAGCTGATCGACGCCGTACCTCGTCGCTACCGAGCGTTGATCATCCTCGGTGCTGGCGCTGGCCTACGAATCTCAGAGGCTCTGGCCGTAACGAACGACCGCGTTGATTGGCTGGGCAAAAACCTCTTGGTTGACCGCCAGCTTTTGGGGTGCAGCCAGGAGGGCATCCCTGAGTTCGGGCCTGTAAAGGATAAGCGAAACCGACCACGAACGATCCCTCTTCCGCAGGTTGTCATCGACGCCTTGGCCGCTCATGTGGCGACCTTTGGTCTTGGGGCAGAGGGTCTACTCTTCACAGGTCCGCGCGGGGGACCGATACGCCGGACGACCTTCTCAGACATGTGGAGAGTGGCTGCTGGTCCACTTGGGATCGCCAAGGGAGATGGCTTTCACCAACTCCGGCACTTCTACGTCTCGCTGCTCATCCGCGCTGGCGAGTCAGTAAAGACCGTCCAAGTTCGGCTCGGCCACACTTCGGCTCAGATGACCCTCGATGTCTACGCAGGGCTCTGGCCGGAGGACGAGGACAAGACGCGAATGGCAGTCGACAACGTGCTTGGCCAATCGTCATGTGGGGCTGGTGTGGGGTTAGCCCCGAGCGGCTGAACAAACCCCCTTGTCAGAGCCATCATGACGGTGAGTCGGCCTGTAGGCGGGGTTCTGTCGCCCTTTCGGACGAGGTGGCCATCCATCTCAGCGGCCTACCTGGGGACTGCTCCGAGGAGCGGGCGGGCTACCCATGTCCCACGTTCGGCCTTGCTCCGGGTGGGGTTTACCGAGCCGGCCGAGTCACCCCAGCCGCTGGTGCGCTCTTGCCGCACCGTTTCACCCTTGCCTGTGCGGGCTCACGCCCGCCATCGGCGGTCTGCTCTCTGTTGCACTTTCCTTCGGGTCGCCCCGACTGGCCGTTAGCCAGCACCCTGCCCTATGGAGCCCCGACCTTCCTCGCCACGATCCCCGTCCGAGGACGAGCCCGTGGCGCGACCACCCGGCCGACTCACCGTCTCCAACAGTTTGCCAGGTCGACGGCCCTGACGACACGGCCCGGCGGGCGCCGAGGAGCCGTCGGCGACCACCCCCCTCGCTAGGGTTTGTGACATGGACCCGCAGCCCGAGCGGCTCGCCCTGGTGGAGCAGCCCGAACCGTTGTCCATTGCGGCGCTCTACCGCCAGGTACAGGCGGCGGTAGCGGCCTCGTTCCCTCGGGGCCATCTGCAGTGGGTGCGCGGCGAGATCCAGAGCATCTCCGACCGCACCGGTCACTGTTACATGGACCTCGTCGACCCCGACGCAGTCCGAGGTCGGGACACGCCGGTGCTCAAGGTCAATTGCTGGGGGAGGACGTGGGGACCGCTCAAGGCGACGCTCGGGCGTCAGGGCATCATCCTCGAGCCCGGCGTGGTGGTGTCGTTACGAGGCAGGGTGGAGTTCTACCCTCCGAAGGGACAGATCAATTTCATCGCCACAGACGTTGACGTCACGGCCTTGCTCGGACGGCTGGCGGCGCGGCGGGCTGCGCTGCTCAACACCCTCGAGACCGAAGGGCTCCTGCGACGCAACCCGGCCTTGGCAGTGCCCACCGTTCCACTGCGCATCGGCCTGGTCGCCAGCCCGGGCACCGAGGGCTACAACGACTTCGTCGGCCAGCTGCGGCGATCTGACCTCGCTTTCTCCGTGGTGCTGTTCAAGGCCAATGTCCAGGGAGCCGGGGCACCGGCGTCGGTCGCCAGGGCGCTGCGCGCCTTGGCGGGATCCGAATGCGATGTCGGCGTCCTGGTGCGCGGCGGCGGTTCCCGAGGTGATCTGGCTGCCTTCGACGCCGAGCCCGTCGCTCGTGCCATCGCGACCTTGCCGATTCCCCTATGGACCGGGATCGGGCACACCGGGGACCTGTCCGTGGCGGACGTCGTCGCCAACAACGCATTCGTGACGCCCACCGCGTGCGCGCAGGAGCTTGTCCGCCGGGTGGAGGAGTTCTGGGAGTCGGTGGCGCGCTCCGGTGCGCGCCTGGGACGCCGCGCCGCGGACACGTTGGAGGCCGCCTCGTTGCGCGACGCGGCGGCGCGGCGCCGCCTCGACACGGCCACGCGCCACCAGCTGTTACGGCATACCCAGCGTCTGGAGCACAGAGTGGCGCAGATCGCGACGAACGCGCGCCGACAGCTCGATTTCGCGGGCGACTCCGTACAACGCCGGACGGCCCGGGTCGGCCCGCGTGCCGTGAGCGTCCTCGACCGCCACCAGGACAGAGCTGACACCTGGCGACGGCTGCTGGCGGCCTACGACATCGAGCGCCAGCTCGAGCGGGGTTACACCATCACGTTGCGACCCGATGGCAGCCTGGTGCGCTCGGTGGCGGAGCTCGATTCCGGATCCGCGTTGATCACGAGGTTCGCGGACGGGCGGGCGAGCTCGATCGTCGACGGGACAGAATCCAGGTCCACGACTGAAGGACAGCGATGAACGCCCAAGGCGACAGCACGACCTCGCACGACGACGAGCCGGTGGGGGAGCTCAGCTACATGGCTGCGAGCCGCGAGCTCGACGAGATCGTCGAGTTCTTCGAGAAGAGTGACGTCGATGTCGATCAACTCGTGACCCGGCTCGAGCGCGCCACGGCCATCGTCGACGAGCTCGACCGACGCATCCGACGTACGCGTGCCCAGGTGGAGGAGCTCGTCCCCAAGCTCGAAGCGGCGGGTCGGACGGCCGCCTCGGATACCGTTGAGGACGAGGACGCCGACGAAGCGATCGATGACGACGGTGCCTCGTCGATGGTCCGGGTCGACGACCGATCTTCGGACGGAGAGACGCTTCCCTTCTGAGGTCTTCAGGAGGGTCAGGCGGGAGTCAGGTCCACCGGGAGGCGGGCGAGACCCCGGAGCGTGATCGAGTCGCGATGGGCGATGCCGTCCTCGCCGGGCTCGAGGTCCTTGAAACGCGACAGCAGGCGTCCGAAACAGACCTGCCCCTCGAGCCGGGCGAGCGCCGCCCCCAGGCAGTAGTGGATCCCACTCCCGAAACTCATGGGCGGCCCGTCGTCACGGCCGAGGTCGAGGACCTCGGGTTCGGGGAAACGACGGGGATCGCGGTTAGCCGCTCCCAACAGGGTCATCACGAGCTCGCCGGGCGCGATGGGCTGACCCTCGATCTCGGTCGGGCGAAGTGCCATTCGTCCGTCGAGCTGGACCGGGCTGTCCCATCGCAACAGCTCTTCGATGGCCCGTTGCACGGCGACGGGGTCGTCCACCGAGGCGCGTAGCCGTGCCAGCTGGTCCGGGTGGTTCAACAAGGCCCACAGACCGTTGCCGATGAGGTTCGTGGTGGTCTCGAAGCCGGCCGCGAACAGCAGGATGGCGGTGGAGACCACCTCGTCCTGGGTGAGCCGGTCCGAGCCGTCGGACACCGCGATGAGCTCCGACAACAGGTCGTCCGCCGGCTGCCTTCTCCGCTCGGTGATCAGGGACTCGAAGTACTGCTCCATCGTCACCCTGGCGGCACGTGCCCCCCGAAGGTCGTCGAGGGTCGAGACCGGCTCGAGGATGCGGGTGGCGGCGCGCACGAGTGACTGAAATTGGGGACGATCCGGGACCGGGACACCGAGTAGCTCACCGATGACGGCGACCGGCAGCGGGAAGGCGAGCTCGTTCATGATGTCCACACTCCCGCCACCCGCGGCGAGCTCCGCCAGGGTGTCGAGCAGCCCGTCGCACAGGGCGACGACGTGAGGACGCAGGGCCTCGACGGTGCTCGGTGTAAAGGCCCGGGCCACGAGACCACGGAGACGGGTGTGGTCGGGCGGGTTGAGGGTGAGGATCGACTGTCGACGCCCGAAGAACGACAGGAACTCCTCGGTCTCCTCAGCGGGAATTCCCCACCGGGCGAGGCGCCTCCGGTCGGTGGTGTCCAGCTCGGAGCCCTTGCCGAACTGCGGCGCACGAAGCACCTGCTGGCAGTGGGCGAAGCGCGTGACGATCCAGTTTCCCATCGTCGAGCGGAACAACGGGGCGTGCTCCCGGATCCGGGCGTAATGCGGATACGGGTCGGCCCGACCCTCGGCAGTGGAGAGGAGCGTCAAGAGCTCGGCATCGGGGTCGAACTCCTCGAGGGAGGCCGCCGTCGGCGTCGAGGGCGCGTGGGCCCGGGCTTCTTTCACAGGTCAGTGGATCCGGCGTGCACGATCACGCCAGTAGGGCTCGCGCAATTCGCGCTTGAACACCTTCCCCGAAGGATTGCGCGGCAAGACCGAGGCGAAGTCGACCGAGGTCGGGCATTTGTAGTGGGCCAACCGCTCCCGGCAGAAGGCGACGATCTCGTCCTCCTCCAAATCGGTGTCGGGCACCGGCACGACGATCGCTTTCACGGTCTCGCCCCACTTGTCGTCGGGGACGCCGATCACCGCGGCGTCGGCCACACCGGCCATGGCGAGGAGCACGTTCTCCACCTCGGCGGGATAGATGTTCTCTCCACCCGACACCACCATGTCCTTGATGCGATCGTGGAGGAACAGGTATCCGTCCCCGTCGAGGTAGCCGGCATCGCCGGTGCACAGCCACCCGCCGTCGACGATGGTGCGGGCGGTCTCGTCGGGTTTGCCCCAGTATCCGAGCATGTTGAACCCCGATCGGGTCCGGATCTCGCCCACCGCCCCGGTCGGGACGTCGGCGCCGCTGTCGGGGTCGACGATCCGCAGTTCGACGCCCGTGATCGGTTGTCCCGCCGCACGCAGGAGATGCCGGCGCGGTCCCTGCGGGTCGTGGTCCTCGTGGGTGAGGCGGACGATGGCCCCGGTGGTCTCGGTCATCCCGTAGACCTGCGCGAACCGACACCCGAAGACCTTCAGACACCGGACGAGCACGTCCTCGGCGATGGGAGACGCCCCGTAGAAGATGGTGTCCAGGCTCGTCAGATCGGACTCCCCGATACCGGGCGTGGCCAACAACACCATCAGCACGGCGGGGACGAGGAAGGCGTGGGTGATCCGCTCCGCAGCCACCAACCGGAGGACCTCGACCGGGTCCATGTCGCGCAGGATGACCGAGGTCCCACCCCGTGACATCCCGCTCAGCGCCCACCCCGACCCGCCGATGTGGAACAACGGCATCGCCACCAGGCTGACGGTCCCTTCGGT
Organism: uncultured Acidimicrobiales bacterium; assembly: GCA_963838775.1. Taxonomy (GTDB): domain Bacteria; phylum Actinomycetota; class Acidimicrobiia; order Acidimicrobiales; family UBA8190; genus Chersky-840. The sequence goes on along the minus strand of CAWISP010000026.1, from coordinate 174,980 downwards.
GATCTCGAACGCGCCTCCCGCCGCATGCTCCAGCATGAACTCCACGTTTCGGTTGGCGAGCATCACGCCCTTGGGCAGCCCGGTCGTGCCCGATGTGTAGAGCTGCATCGACACCTCGTCGGGACCGCCTTCGTGACCGGGGTCGGTGGCGGGTTGATCGGCGAGCCAGTCCTCGTAGCCGACCCGGCGGGCCAGGTCCGAAGCGCCGCCCAGGTCGGCATCGACCTTGGGATCCCCGAGGACCACCACCCGCCGCACCAATGGCAGCCCGCTCTCCATCGCCGCCAGACACGGCACGAAGTCGGGATGGACGACGAGGACGGTGGCTCTCGAGTCGTCGACCACCGCCGCCATCTCGGCCGGGGCGAGGCGCCAGTTGACCGCCACGTTGACGGCGCCGCCCAGAGCCCCTCCGAAGAGCACCTCGAAGTACTCGAGGCCGTTGCGGTCGAGGAAGGCGACCCTGTCGCCGGTGCCCACACCTTCGGCGAGCAGGGCGTGCGCGACCCGACAGGCACGCACCCGGTGCTGCGCCCACGTCACGGTCGACTCCTGGAACCTGAACATGGGCTTGTCGCCGTGATCGGCGACGTTGCCCCTGAACATGGCGGCCACACTGGTACGCCGCATCGTCCCCCTTCGGCCGCCCGCGGGTGGCGCCGCAGGTCCGGCCCACTGTATGTCGCCCCTGGGTGCGTCGCTCCGAAATCAGTGTGGTGTGCTCCCGGGCCCGGAGGCCCTTACCATCGGGGGATGTCCGACGACCGCCTGTATTTCCGCCAGCTCCTCTCGGGCCGGGATTTCGCCACGCACGACCCCGTGGCGAGCCAGATGGTGAACTTCTGCTATCTGATCGGTGACCGCCAGGCCGGCCAAGCGCTCATCGTGGACCCCGCCTACGACATCGAGGGACTCCTCGACGTCCTCGCCGCCGACGACATGCAGTGCGCGGGTGTCCTCGCCACCCATTTCCATCCCGACCACGTGGGCGGCGACCTGATGGGATACCGGATCGAGGGAGTCACGAATCTCCTCGAAGCGTTGCCGGTCCCCGTGCACGTCCAGGCCGCCGAGGCCCCGTGGGTGGTCCGCTCGACGGGGGTATCGGGGGGCGACCTCGTCGAGCACAAGAGCGGCGACGTCGTCATGGTGGGCGATATCGACATCGAATTGGTCCACACGCCCGGTCACACCCCCGGGAGCCAGTGCTTCTCCGTCGACGGACGACTGGTGGCGGGAGACACCCTGTTCCTCGACGGCTGTGGCCGTACCGACCTCCCGGGGGGCGACCCCGAGCAGATGTACGAGTCGCTCACGACACGACTGGCCCGGTTCGACGACGACACGATCCTCTACCCCGGCCATCTCTACTCCCCGGAACCGTCGGCCACCATGGGAGAGACACGCCAGCGGAATTACGTCTTCCGGCTTCGCACCCCCGAGCAGTGGATGACGATGTTCGGTTCGTGACCGGGTAAGCCGCCGCGTCGCGCCGCACCGGTAGCCTCGTCCGCCCATGGCCCTCGACCCCGGTTCCACCGTCGCCGTCGTCGGCGCGTCGCTGGCGGGGCTGCGCGCCGCCGAGACGCTGCGCGCCGAGGGCCACACCGGGCCTGTCGTCCTGATCGGCGCCGAGGCCCATCTTCCCTATGACCGACCCCCGCTCTCCAAGCAATTCCTCGCCGGCACGTGGGGACTCGATCGCGTCCTGCTGCGACCATCGGAGAAGATCACCGCGCTCGGCCTCGACCTGCGCCTCGGCCACGTCGCGGGCGGGCTCGACGTCGACGGGCACACGTTCGAGCTCGACGACGGGAGCACGGTGCGGTTCGACGGACTGGTGCTCGCCACCGGCGCCCATCCCCGCTCCCTTGCGGGTGCGCCTCCGCTCATCGGCGTGCACACGTTGCGCACGCTCGAGGATTCCATCGCCATCGGGGACGTCGGCCGTCGCCCCGGGGCCCGGGTCGTGGTGGTGGGAGCGGGCTTCATCGGGTCCGAGGTGGCGGCGACGTGCCGCGGGCTGGGGGCGCGCGTAACGGTCGTCGAGGCTCTCGCCCAACCCCTCGTCCGGGTGCTCGGCCCCGAGATGGGCGCGGCCTGCGGCGCGCTGCACCTCCATCACGATGTCGATCTCCGCACCGAGATCGGTGTCCGCGCCCTGCGAGGGGACGGGAACGGCGCCGTCGACGGGGTGGAGCTCGATGACGGCACCGTGCTCGACGCCGACGTGGTGGTCATCGGCATCGGTGTCGTGCCCACCACGGCGTGGCTGGAGGGCTCGGGGCTCGAGATCTCCGACGGCGTCGTGGCCGACGCCACGCTGCACGTCGCTGACGACGTGGTGGTGGCGGGGGACATGGCCCGCTGGTTCAACCAGGGTCTCGGTGCCCACATCAGGATCGAGCACTGGACCAACGCCGCCGAGCAGGGTGTGGCCGCGGCGCGCAACCTGCTGGCGGGCCGAGCCGATGCCGGCGTCTACGTCCCGATCCCGTACTTCTGGTCGGACCAGTACGACGTCAAGATCCAGGTGATCGGGCACCCCCACCCCGACGACGAGGTCGTGGTGGTCGACGGGTCTGTGGGCGAGCGCCGGTTCGTGGCGCTGTACGGGCGCGCCGGCAGGCTCAGCGCGGTGTTGGGTTTCAGCCGTCCCCGTCAGCTGATGGGGTACCGCCCCCTCCTCGAGGCGGGGGCGAGCTTCGACGACGCGCTGGCCTATCACCCCGCCTGAAGGGCCCCGTCCCGGCCAGCACGCCGGCGCGCGGGATCTCGCCGCGCAGGGCGCGCATCGACACCAGGATCTGGCGGTCGTCCTCGGGCGGGGGGTGACGCCCTCCGTACGCGCTCGCGTCGACGACAGCCGCCAACGCCTGCCACGTCCCCGAGCGGTCGCCCGCCAACCGGTCGATGGCCGCGGCGTACTCGGTGAGTGTCTCGGGCGCGGCCCGCCGCCGCCCCGCTCGACGCCCGGCGGCCTCGATGCTCCTCGCCGCCTTTTCGGCCCAGGTCCGAGGACGGCGGCGACGAAGTACGACGACCAGCGCCATCCCCGATGCCAGAGCCAGGACGAGGACGATCTCGAGCCACGGGAGCCGGGCCAGATTCGACGTGGCGTCGTGCCACAGGGTCGAGCCCGGTGACGGGTTGGCGAGCGGGACCACCGCGGTGGGGTCGAAGCTCTGCCATCCGTAGCCCGGGAACCACACCTGCACCCAGGCGTGGGCGTCTTTGGCCTGGATGTCGTAGAGGTCGGTGATGGGGTTGTAGGGCCCCGGGACGTACCCCACCGCCTCGCGGGCCGGGATGCCGATGGAGCGCAGCATGACGGCCAACGCGGTGGAGATCTGCTCGCAGAACCCCATGCGGTTGCCGAAGAGGAACTCGTCGACGGTGTCCTGGCCCGGCGCGAGCGCAGGGATGTCGGTGGAGTAGCGCGTGTGCTTGGCGATCCAGGTGATCAGGTTCTCGACCTTGCCGTAGGTGGTGGCGCTGCCCGCCGTCACCGAGTCGGCGAGGGCCTGGACCCGTGCGTAGGGGTGGGGGAGCCTGGTGTCGTCGACGCGGATCGACGCCGGGGTGGCGCTCGGACCCGCCGCGGCGCGCAGCTGGTCGGCCGAGGGCGTGTTCACGTACGACTCCACCGTGTAGATGGCTCCGGGGCCGAGGCCGATGGGAGAGACGATGGCGTCGTGGTCGGAGATGAAGAGGTCGCGAGTCGGGAACCACACCTCGTGGGCGGTGTCGGCGTGGAACACCAGGTTCGGCGAGGACTGCACGACGTAGAACGTCTGAAGGTCGCCCTGGGCGGTCCCCGGGCCCGGCGCGGGACCGGGGAGGATGAAGGGCGAGCTCTCCTCGAGACGGACCGAGCTGTGCGCGCTCGGCGTCGCGCTCCAGTTGGCGCCGTCCCAGGCATCGAAGGTCTCACCGATCCAGTACGACGGTCGATCGGCGCGGACCCGCATCACCACGGTGTTGCCCAGGGCGCCACGCAGGGCCGTGTCGAGACGGTTGGAGAACCCTAGGTACCCACCGACGCGCGTCGGGCCGGCCGTCGTCCCGGGTTTGGCGAGCTGGGCCACCTTGGTGTCCCCGGCCAGTCCTCCCGGCACGGGCAGCGTGGAGCCGGGTCCCGTGTCGGAGGGGAAGTCGATGCGCCCCGCCACGTGCGGAGCGGGGAGGACGGCGAGCACCACGATGCCGGTCACGACGACGGATCCCAACGTGGCGAGCACACCGCGAGGGCGCAGTCGCCCACCCTCGCTGGCTGAGCTCCACATGGCGACGAGCCCGGCCAGCCCGAACGCCAACCACACGACGACGTAGACGCCGAAGGCGAGATCGATGGCCTGGGCGGCGGCCACCGCCATGAGGCTGGCCGACCCGGCCAGCGAGAAGGCGAGGTCTCGCCGGGCGGGGACGTCGAAGGCGTGCGCCACCTGCACCCACACGAACAGGACGGCGAGGGGGTTCTCCACGGTGTTGATGTCGTAGATGGTCTGGCCCGTCAACTGGCGGAAGAACCACACGAACGCTGCCACCGCGCTGATGGCCAGGATGGGCTTGATCCAGGGCAGCGGTCGTGCGCGGGTCCGGTATGCCAGGATCATCCCGACCACGACGAGCGTGACCGAGCCGACGGCGACGGCCCACGACAGCTCGCCCTCGGCCCGGCACGCGACGATGCCCGTGATCACCGCGCCGGCACAGGCCACGCGCAACGTGATCGAGTGCTCGGGCGGTCCGGGCCGGTTGGCGCGCTTCACCGCCGCGAAGAGGCTCACGCGGTTCCCTCGCCGACGGCGCGGGCCAGACGACGGCCGGCACTGCGCCGGTCACCGACGGCCCCGGTCCTCGGGCCCGAAGCCTCGACGGTGGCGAGGAGCACCGAGGCGCCACGGTCGACGAGCGCGACGACCGTCGCCATGGCCCGCTCCGCCATGCGCTCGGCGGCGTCGGTGTCGAGCGGCAGGTGGACCTCCAACGTCACGGGCTCGGCGGTCGGCCCCTCCATCTCGCGCACCATGAGCTCGCCGCTGTGGGCCGTGGCGGGCCAGTGCACCCAGCGCCGATGGTCCCCGGGACGGTACGGGCGCACGCCGCGGGGCTCGCCGATCGGCACCGACGAGTCGAGGACGCCACCTCCGCTCGTGTCCTCGCGCCCTCCGGGCAGGGGGAGGGGGCGACCCAGACGGGGCCCGATGTGCAGGGAACGGGGGAGGTCGACGACGACGGTCTTGCGCCACCACAACAGCCCGAAGGGGGCGGCGGTGCCGATCTCGAGCGCGACCCGGTCGTGGACGCCCCGGTACTGGGGAAGGAGGGTGACCGGTTCGGTGCCCGCCCCCCGGGTGCCGCCGGCGTCGCGCCGAGCGGCCTCGGCGAACGCCGGCCGCGCCCGCTCCCCGGTCGGGGCCCGGTGGGGGCCGACGAACGTCTCGGGGCCGGGGGGGACGAGAGGCTTGACGCGCAGCCGGGTGCCCGAGCGCGCCACCAACTCGAGGGGGAGGCCCGCCGTGCCGTCGCTCGGGACCTCGACGACCTCCACCGTGGCGCGCGCCGCCACGACGGCGGGCGCCAGCAGACCCACCCCGAGGATGCCGGCGAGCACGTCGCCCACGGCCTGGACCCACCCCGCGCCGCTGTTGTGGGCCACGAGCCACCACGCCAGCAGCACACCGGCGCAACTCACGAGGGGGACCACGGGGCGCACGGGACGGACGAGGTGGTGCCTGCGGGCGGCGTCGCCGATCGGGGTCTCCCGATCGGCCCGACCGGTCACGGTCGCGGCGCAGGTGTGGTGTCGAGCAGAGCCCGGACCACGGCGACACCCTGCTCGACACCTTCGTCGGTGAGGAGCCGGTGCGCCAGGCACGCCACCGCGACCGCCTTCACGTCGTCGGGCGTGACGAAGGTTCTCGTCGACAACACCGCGTGCGCCTGGGCGGCGCGGATGAGCCAGATGGCGGCGCGCGGGCTGGCTCCGAGGCGCACCCCGGGAGCGCCGCGGCTGGCCCGGCACAACGCCACCGCGTACTCGGCGACGCTGGACGCGATGTCGACGGACTCGGTGGCGCGCTGCGCGCCGAGCCACTCCTGGGTGCTGCACACGGGCCGGAGCTCGCCGAGGGCGAACTTGCCGCCGCCGTGCTGGACGAGCCGGGCCTCGGTATCGGAATCGGGGTAGCCGATTGCGGTGGCCAGCGCGAAGCGGTCGAGCTGGCTCTCCACCAGAGGGTACGTGCCGAGTTGGGAGAAGGGGTTCTGGGTAGCGATGACGAGGTGGGGGCGCGGCAGCGGCCACGACTCACCGTCGACGCTCACCTGTTGCTCCTCCATCGTCTCGAGCAGTGCGGCCTGGGTGCGCGGCGGTGTCCGGTTGAGCTCGTCTACGAGCACGACATGGGCGAAGACCGGACCCGGCCGGAATTCCCAGGTGCCGGTGTCGGGCGCGAACACCGACACCCCCGTCACGTCCGACGGCAGCAGGTCGGGATGACCCTGGACGCGCGACAGTTCCGCGCCGAGCGAGGTGGCCAGGGCGCGCGCCAGCACCGTCTTTCCCACCCCGGGAACGTCTTCGATGAGGAGGTGGCCCCCCGACAGCGCCGCCATGGCGGCGGCCGTGAGCGCCCCGGGCGTGCCGAGCAGGACTTTGCTCAGGTTGCCGACCAGGGCGCGACCCAACGACACAGCGGCTTCGATGGACACCGGCGCACCGCGCGTCGACGTCTCGGCCAGGCCGTCGAGCACGTCGATGTCGGGGACCAGCCCCGCGCGTGGGCTCCCGGCCACGCTGAAGCCGCGGTCGGTGGTCGCCTCGCGCTCCCCGAAGTGGGCGGGCTCCATCAGGTCCACGTTATCGGCACCTTCGCGGCCGAACTGAACGCGTTACCAGGGAGGATGCCGCCGCGTCCGGGCCCCGGGCCGGGCGCTCCCGGCCTGGACCGCCACCTCAGAACTCGAGCGCGCTGAGCTCGGGCACCGTGCCCACGGCCCGTTCGCGGGCCGCCAGCCACCGGGCCCGGGTCGAGGCCCGCTTGACCTCGGTGCTGCGGGGCTCGACCACGGCCGAGGGCATCCATGCCGCGGCCACGTCGGCCTCGTCGGTCCACACCCCCAAGGCGATCCCGGCCAGATAGGCGGCGCCGAGGGTGGTGGCCTCGGTGACCGGCGAGATCTCGACCGGCCTTCCGAGCGCGTCGGCCAGCGCGCCCACGAAGGTGGGGTTGGCCGACATGCCGCCGTCCACCCGCAACGTCTCGATCGTCATGGCCGTGTCGGCCTCGGCCGACTCCAGCAGATCGGCGCCGCGATGGGCCACGCCCTCGAGGACGGCGCGCACCATCTCGGGCCGACCGCTGCCGCGCGTGATCCCCACGAAGGTGGCGCGGGCCCCGAAATCCCAAACCGGCGCACCGAGACCGAGCAGTGCCGGCACGAACCACACGTCGCCGGTGTCGTCACACATCGAGGCGACGCGGTGCGAGTCCGCGGCGCTGTCGATGATGCCGAGGTCGTCGCGCAGCCATTCCACGCACATCCCGGCGGAGAGCATCACGGCTTCGACACCCCACGTCTTGTGACCGGCGCGCTGCCACGCCACGATCGGGAACGTGCCCGCCCCGCCGCGTCGGGCGAAGCCGGGGCGCAGGTCGCCCACGCACAGGTCGAGCATGCCGCCGGTGCCGAACGTGGCCTTGGCCAACCCCGGTCGCGTGCAGCCCTGGCCCACGAGCGAGGCCTGCTGGTCGCCGGCGATGCCGCAGATGGGCGGCGCCCCGTCGAGCGTGGCCGCCTCACCCACCGCCCCCGACGAGTCGACGATGGCAGGAAGCACGCGGCGGGGAATGCGCAGCGCCTCGAGCATGACGTCGTCCCAGTCCGAGCCGTCGCCGGCCAGCAGGCCGGTGATGCCGGCGTTGGTGGCGTCGGTGACATGGAGCGCGCCCCCCGACAACGTCCACGCCACCCAGGTGTCGACGGTCCCGAAACACAGGTCGCGGGCCCGGTCGGGATCGGCCATGTCGAGGAGCATCGAGACCTTGGTGGCCGACTCGTTGGGGGCCACCCTGATGCCCTGGTCGCGCAGCACGAGGCATGTCCCCACGGTGCGGAGGTCCTGCCAACCGATGCCCGGGCCCACCGGCTCCCCGGTGCGGCGGTCCCACACGATGGTCGAACCCCGCTGGTTGGCGATCCCCACGCCCTGGACCCCACCACTGGCGGCGAGGGTGGCCCGCGACACCTCGAGCACGGCCGCCGCCATGGCACCGGCGTCGAATTCGACGAACCCTGGTGCGGGGGACGACGGCAGCACCTCGACGTAATTGACGTGGTCGATGGCCCCGTCGGGGCCTACCACCGCGGCGCGCACCCCCGAGGTCCCCACGTCCACCACGAGGATGCCGGTCACGGCCACAGGGCCTCACCGAACGGCGACGGCAGCCCGAGCTTCCCCGGGTTGAGGATCCCGCGCGGGTCGAGGGCCTCTTTGAGGCCGACGAGGACGTCGAAGGCGGGGCCGAGCGCGTCGGCCAGGAAGCGGGCCCGGTTGATGCCGACCCCGTGGTGGTGGCTGATGGCGCCGCCGTGGGCCCGCACCGCGTCCATGACGACGCGCCACGCCGAGGTGTAGTAGCCCTCCGCCCACGCATCGGACTCGGCATCGCCGGCGGCTCCGGCGGCTCCGGCCGTCGCCGACGGTGGATCGGGCATGCGGCCCGCGAAGGTGAAGTACAGACAGGCCCCGTCCCCATAGGCGTGGCTCTGGTGCGCCGACGCCGCCAACGTGCCGTCCATGGCGAGGAGGGCCGACACACAGGCGTCGTAGAGCGAGGGCAAAGCCGACCAGCGTGCCGCGATCTCGATGGTGTCCACGACGATGCCGGCGCGATACAGCGGCGCCAGAGCCGAGACGTCGTTGCGGTGGCCCATCCACCGCTCGACGAGGGCCTCGTCGAGCGGTCGCGCCCCCGCCGCCGCGCACTCGGCGTCGACGACGTCGAGTGTCGCCGCCAACAGGCCTTCGTCGGCTTCGTCCAGGACCACGAGCGCACTCTGGTCGGTCACGTCGAAGTTCCGGGCCGACTCGGTGTGGTCGTAGAGACGGAGCACGGCCGGGGTGGCGCCGCGCCGCAGCACCCGGCGACACACCTCGAGCCCCTCGGCGAACCCGGCGAATCCGTAGGCGCGCCGGCCTTCGGCGGGAGGCACCGGATGCAGGCGCACCTGGGTCTCGGTGATGACCCCCAGCGTCCCCTCCGACCCGATGAACAACTGCGACAGGTCGGGACCGAGCGCGGCGCGCGGCCCCACACCGCCGGTGCGGATGACGCGACCATCGGCCAACGCCACCTCGAGGCCGGTGACCATGTCCTCGATCTTGCCGTAGCGGTTCGAGTACTGGCCGGCGCCGCGACATGCGACCCAGCCACCCACCGTGGAGAGGTCCATGGACTGGGGCCAGTGCCCGAGGGTGACGTCGTGGGTGCGCAGCCCGGCCTCGAGGTCGGGACCGAAGGTCCCCGGCCGGACATCGGCCAGCAACGACGTGGTGTCGACGTCGACGATGCCCGACAGCCCGCACAGGTCGATCGACACCCCGCCGAAGAGCGGGATGCTCGAGCCGCACACACCGGACCGACCAGCGACTGCCGTGACCGGCACCCGGGCGCCGTGGCAGGCGGCCAGCACCGCGGCGACCTGGGCGGCGTCGGTGGGACGCGCCACCACGGCCGGACGCGCCGGGACGGCGCCACGGGTGGCCCAGCGGATGGCGAGCGGCCACCAATCTCGTCCGGCGTCGGCACGAGCCGCGTCGTCGAGCGTCACCTCGGCGCACACCGCCCTCAGGCGCGCGAGCAGGTTGTCGTCAACCGGCACGCGCGGGGCCGGGATGCGCTCGGTGACCTCGGCCGCTGGCGCGTCGAGGGGCGTCACGGGTGTGGGCGCGCCCGTCATCGATCCGTGCTCACTGGGGCGGTGCTCACAGGGGCGGTGCTCACGGGGCGGTGCTCACCGCGTCGAGCCCGGCGCGGGCGAGGTCGCGTCGCGCCCGGTCGGCGAACGCCGCCGCCTCCCGGGCCGCGTCGGCGCGGCCGCGTCCCCATTCCGGGGCCAGGAGATCGGCAACGGCGGGGGCGGCCTCGGCGGCGGCCAGGGCGCGCCGCAACACGCTGCGGGTGCGGCGCGACAGGATGTCGTCGACGGTCATCGCCATCTCGTGGCGCACCGCCCACACCGCTTCGGCGCGGAGATGGGGAAGGCCCGGCACCAGGGGTTCGAGCAGCTCGGGTCGCCCCGACGCCAGCTCGAGCACGGCCGCGGTGTCGCCACCGTGGCGGCCCACCAGTGCGGCCAGGACGTCATCGGCGACGCCGAGGCGCGCCGCCGCCCCCGCTCCGGGCAGCTCGTCGAGGCCCGCCGCGCCGCGCAGGGCCAGGTGCTTGGTGCGGCATCGGTGCGCCCCCGCCGGCGCCGCCGAGCCCATCCTCTTGACCACGACGTCCACGGTGTCCTCGGCCATCCGCCGGTAGGTGGTGAGCTTGCCGCCGGTGACCGTGACCATGCCGTGGGCCGAGACGCGCACGGTGTGGCGACGCGACAGGTCGGCGGTGCGGTCGCTCACGTGGTGCCCGGCGGCGGGAGCCAGCAACGGGCGCAGGCCCGCCCATACCGCGGTGACGTCGGCGCGCCCGATGGGTTCGGTGATGACGCCGTTGGCGGCGTCGAGGACGTAGTCGACGTCGTCGGGAAGGCAGGCGGGGTCGTCGAGCGGTCCCTCCCAGTCGGTGTCGGTGGTCCCCAGGTACACGTCGTCGCCGTCGGGCCACGGCACCACGAAGATCGACCGCCGGTCCCGGGGCACAGGGATGACCGCCGCGATGTCGGCGGGCAGCTTGGATCGCGGCACGGTGACGTGGATCCCCTTGGCGGGTCGGATCGAGTGCGGGTGCGACGGCTCCTCGAGGGCGCGCACCTCGTCGGCCCACACCCCTGTGGCGTTCACCACGACCTGAGCCCGCACCTCGAACTCGCCCCCGGCATTATGGCCCGATGCGTCGGGCGCACCCGGGCCGTCGGTCTGCGACGGCGCACCGCCGAGGGTGGCGCCGGCGGCGGCCGTTCCCGACGCGCCCACCCCGGGGACCGCCGGGCGCACCCGGGCGCCCCTCACCGCACCCGAGGCGTCGGTGACGAGGCCCACCACCTCGGTGTAATTGGCCATCACGGCACCGTGGTCCAGCGCGGCGGTGCGGGCGACAGCCAGGGTGAGCCGGGCGTCGTCGGCCCGGGCGTCGTAGTAGATGAAGCCCGCCACCAGGCGGTCGGTGCGCAGCGTGGGGAGATGCGCCAGTGTCTCGGCCCGGGTGATGCGCCGGTGGCGCTTGCCGATGCGCAACCCCCCGGTGAGGTCGTAGAGGGTGAGGGCGGTCGCGTAGGTGCGGGCCACGCCCTTGCTCACGATCCCGTCCCGACCGAACAGGGGGATGAGGAAGGGTAGGGGAGCGACGAGATGCGGTGCGTTCTCGAGCAGGCGTTGGCGTTCGTGCAGCGCTTCGTAGACGAGTCGGAAGTCGCGCTGCTGGAGATAGCGCAGTCCTCCGTGCACCATCTTCGAGGACTTCGACGACGTCCCCGAGGCGAAGTCGTGACGTTCCACGAGCGCGGTGCGCAGCCCGCGCGAGGCGGCGTCGAGGGCGACACCGGCCCCGGTGATCCCGCCTCCGATCACGAGCACGTCGAAGGTCTCGTGCTCGAGGCGGCCCAGCGCCTCGGACCGGTCGAATTGGCCTCGCGCCGGGGACACGGAGGCGCGGGCCGACGGCACCGCGCCAGCCTGCCACAGCCGGAACCGGGGACCGGGCGCCCGAACCGCCACCATGGGCGTCCCCGGGACGCCGCAGCGCGAGATTTCGACAACGGTTGTCAAGAAACAATCGTTGGTGTTAACCTCGATCCTGCCATGCGATCCCCCGAAGAGCTCAGCGCGCTGTTCCGCGCCCAGGGGCGCAAGATCACGGCCCAACGCCAGTGCATCTTCCGCGTGCTGCACGGTGACGTGAGTCATCCCACGGCCGAGTCGATCCACGCCTCGGCCCGGGCCCAGATGGAGACCATCTCGCTCAAGACCGTCTACCAGACCCTGCACGAGCTCACCGCCATGGGAGAGATCGCCGCGCTCGACCTCGGGACGGGCATGATCCGGTTCGATCCCAATGTGGAAGGGGTACACCACCATCTCGTGTGCCGCGGGTGCGGCAAGGTGCGCGACCTCCACGCCGACTTCAGCAGCGTCACGGTGCCGACAGGCGCGGACGAGGGCTTCGACGTGGGCGATGCCGAGGTCGTGTTCCGCGGGCGTTGCCGTGACTGCCGGCGAGGCCGGCGCCCGTCATCGCGCCGGGTGAAGGCCACCGCCGGGACCTGAACCCCGACGGCACACGAGCGACCCATTCGATAAATGATCACCACGAAGTCTCCGACGAGCAGGCCGACCAGCACAACCGAAGCCGACCAGCACAACCGAATCCGATCAACACAACCCAAGAAGGAGAAAGGGAACACTGTGCCCAAACTGAAGGGATCCCAGACCGAGGCGAACCTGAAGGAGGCGTTCGCGGGCGAAAGCCAGGCCAATCGCCGCTACCTCTACTTCGCCCAGAAAGCCGACGTGGAGGGCTACCCCGACGTCGCCGCCCTGTTCCGTTCCGTCGCCGAAGGCGAGACCGGCCACGCCTTCGGGCACTTCGACTTCCTGCGCGAGGTCGGGGACCCGGTGACCGGCGTCCCGGTGGGCCCCACCGCCGACAACCTCAAGTCGGCGGTCGAGGGTGAGACCTACGAGTACACCGAGATGTACCCGGGCTTCGCCCGCACGGCGCGTGACGAGGGGTTCGAGGACATCGCCGACTGGCTCGAGACGCTGGCGCGCGCCGAGAAGAGCCACGCCGGACGCTTCACCGAGGGCCTCAAGTCGCTGACCTGAGCATCCTCGAGCCGCTGTTAGCGGCGTCGGACCGGCTCGCCCCCGGTGTCGCGCGCGTGGGCCGGTCCGGTTCGTTCCGGCCCGGCCCGGCCCGACGCAACTCGGACAGGAGTACCACCGCATTGAACGCCCGTACCCGCATGCTCACCCTCGATGACATCGCCGACCTGCGCGCCTATGAGCGCGACCGCGATGCCTATCGTCGCCAGGTCATCGAGCTCAAGCAGCGCCGGCGCGTGGCGGTGGGACCGATCGTGTCGCTCGTCTTCGAGAACCGCGAGACCATGCGCTCACAGATCCAGGAGATGGCGCGGGCCGAGAAGATGTTCTCCGACGAGCAGATCCAGAAGGAGCTCGACGTCTACAACGCGCTCATCCCCGAGCCCGGCGAGCTGTCGGCCACCCTCTTCATCGAGCTCACGGGGGAGGACGCCCTGCGGGACTGGCTCCCCCGGCTGGTGGGGATCGAGCACGCCGTGGTCCTCGGGCTCCCCGCCGCCACACCGGGCGGCACCGGGCTCGAGCCCGGTGCCGGGGCGGGGCCAGACGGCGGTTCGGTCGTGCGGGCCGTGCCCGAGGCCGCCCACGAAGAGGCCCTCACCAGGCCCGAGATCACGGCATCGGTGCACTACATCCGATTCACCCTCGACCCCGACCAGGTGGAGCGGTTCGCGGCGGGCCCGGTGACCGTCGCGGTCGACCACCCCGAGTACCGCGCCGAATCCACCTTGTCCGAAATTGTCCGCACCGAGCTTCTAACCGACCTCCGGCCCTAACAGAACCCCTCTCACCAGCGTGTTCGCGCCCGGCGCGCCGTCTCGCCGCACCGGGCGGACGGCGCGGAGCCGGTCGGCGAGGCGCAGGGTGACCAGGGTGTTCTTTACACGGTCATCAGCGTGCGCCATACTTGTTGCTCCGCTGATTCTCCTCTGAGGGGACCATTGTCCCTGGTCACTGGGCTATTGGCGGAAAACGCCACAATGAGCGAAAATGCAAACACACAGAGTGCTTGAGGAAGTGACTCCAATGACCGCCCCCTCCGTCGCCAGTTGGCGCAAGAGAGCCGCCTGCCAGGGAATCGACCCTGAGACCTTTTACCCGGTGTCCGACGAGGACGCCGAGGAGGCCAAGGCGATCTGCGCCGTATGCCCGGTCCGCCAGGCGTGCCTCGAGCACGCGCTGGCGCATCGCGAGCGCGAAGGCGTCTGGGGTGGAGCCACCGAGCGCGAGCGCCGTCGGATCCTGAGGCAGCGTCGCAAGTCGGCCTGAGCACCGCGCCCTACGCTGCGGCCGTGGTGCGTCCTGAAAGCTGGACCAGACCAGTGGGTGCAAGTCCCACCCGGGTAAAGGCCGGAGAGCCCGGTAGCAGGCCCCGGTCCGTCGCTGAGAGGCGGCGGGCTGAGCGGGGTGTCAAAAGCCTCTTCGGAGGGAGCAAGTGCGCGGGCCGTAGTGCCATCAGGCGCGAGTCCTGCAGCCTCGTCACAGTTACAACGGAGGAGCCGAGCCGCTCACGTCACGGCGAAGGCAGCATTCGACCACTGGCGTTCCGGACATGCGCTGGTCGGGTCCTTCCGGGGTATGGGGAGCGGCACGTGCACATGGCTTGGTTCGGAACAGGAGAGATCCGTCTTCCCAGCCTGGTCAGCAAGGACCGCTCGTATAAGCCAGTGGTGAAGTCGAGCGGAGGGAAGCGGAAGTCAGGCGGGGTCGTAGTACTGCTGATCGTTGGGAGTAACCCAAGGGGAGGGAAGGGCCCCGACTTCGGTCACGCCGGCGACAGAGCCAGGTGCGAGGACATGGCCGGGACCGCCCGGTCCAACTCTCCCAGCGGGCCTATGCCCGTTGTTAGCGCACGGGGACTCTGTCAACGGCTATGGGCTAGGGCCAAGGAGTCATCTCGGCCCCGTTGCGCTGGTCTTGACCCCAGGTGCGCCGACCTCGCACCTGGTGCCAGCGTCACGGATGTCGGGGAGGCTGCGTAACCATGCTGAGAAGACCGTCGGTGAGCTGTGTGCGGGCAAATCGCATGCACAGTTCGATGGGCGGGTGCTGGAAACGGAGTGACGCTGTTCGTCCTTCTGCGGGTCTTGGGTCGGTGAGCTGAGAATGCCACCACAGGTACCTGGTCGAGACCCAGGCGAACTGGGGAGCCACCGCGCCAGCACTCGACCCTCTGTGCGTCCTGAAAGCTGGACCAGACCAGTGGGTGCAAGTCCCACCCGGGTAAAGGCCGGAGAGCCCGGTAGCAGGCCCCGGTCCGTCGCTGAGAGGCGGCGGGCTGAGCGGGGTGTCAAAAGCCTCTTCGGAGGGAGCAAGTGCGCGGGCCGTAGTGCCATCAGGCGCGAGTCCTGCAGCCTCGTCACAGTTACAACGGAGGAGCCGAGCCGCTCACGTCACGGCGAAGGCAGCATTCGACCACTGGCGTTCCGGACATGCGCTGGTCGGGTCCTTCCGGGGTATGGGGAGCGGCACGTGCACATGGCTTGGTTCGGAACAGGAGAGATCCGTCTTCCCAGCCTGGTCAGCAAGGACCGCTCGTATAAGCCAGTGGTGAAGTCGAGCGGAGGGAAGCGGAAGTCAGGCGGGGTCGTAGTACTGCTGATCGTTGGGAGTAACCCAAGGGGAGGGAAGGGCCCCGACTTCGGTCACGCCGGCGACAGAGCCAGGTGCGAGGACATGGCCGGGACCGCCCGGTCCAACTCTCCCAGCGGGCCTATGCCCGTTGTTAGCGCACGGGGACTCTGTCAACGGCTATGGGCTAGGGCCAAGGAGTCATCTCGGCCCCGTTGCGCTGGTCTTGACCCCAGGTGCGCCGACCTCGCACCTGGTGCCAGCGTCACGGATGTCGGGGAGGCTGCGTAACCATGCTGAGAAGACCGTCGGTGAGCTGTGTGCGGGCAAATCGCATGCACAGTTCGATGGGCGGGTGCTGGAAACGGAGTGACGCTGTTCGTCCTTCTGCGGGTCTTGGGTCGGTGAGCTGAGAATGCCACCACAGGTACCTGGTCGAGACCCAGGCGAACTGGGGAGCCACCGCGCCAGCACTCGACCCTCTAGCGGACGTATCGCACAACGGCTGACCACACTCGGACTGACCCTGCACGGACCGCATCCTCCGCACGACCCGCTCGACGCCGTGGTCGTGCACGGGGATGTGGCTCGGACCTCCGGCCAGCTCCCGCGCATCGAGGGTGAGCTCACCTGTGTGGGCACGCTCGGCGACGACGTCACCGTGGAGCAAGGTGCGCAGGCGGCGGAGGTGTGCGCGCTCAACGCCCTGGCCGTGCTCGAACACGAGCTCGGCAGTCTCGACCGCGTGGCCCGCGTCCTCACCGTCACGGGCTTCGTCGCCTCGACCCCGGACTTCCACGAGCAACCTGCCGTGGTCGACGGAGCGAGCCGGTTGCTCCACCGCGTCTTCGGGGACGACGGTCGCCACACCCGGTCCGCCATCGGGGTGGCGGCGTTGCCCCGGGGGGGAGCGGTGGAGATCGAGGTGACCGTCGCGCTGCGCGCGTAGGCGTAGCCTCCGACGATGGATTTCGATCTCTCGCCCGAGCTGTCGGAGCTCCAGGCCGCGGTCCGCCGCTTGGCGCGCGACAAGGTCAAGCCCCGGGCGCGCGAGATCGACCGCAGCGGCTCGTACCCGACCGACGTCTTCGAGGCATTTCGCGACGCGGGCTTGCTCGGCCTGTGCATCCCCGAGGAGTACGGAGGCTCGGGGGCGGGGATCCTCGGGCTCACCATCGCCATCGAGGAGGTGGCCAAGTACTCCAACACCGCCGCCCTCATGCTCCTGTTGACGCGCCTGCCCACGGGGCCGGTGATGATCGCCGGGACCGAGGAGCAGAAGCACCGCTACCTCCCCGACATCGCGTCGGGTGCCTCCCGGGCCGCCTTCGGCCTCTCCGAGCCCCAGGCCGGGAGCGACGTGATGGGTATGCGCACGCGCGCCACGCCCGACCCCGGGCTCGAGGGGGGCTGGGTCCTCAACGGCACCAAGTGCTGGATGTCGGGGGTACGGGAGGCGGACTGGTACACGGTGTTCGCCAAGACGGCCGACCCGGCCAGCCGCGCCCATGATTCGGTGACGGCGTTCATCGTCGAGCGCACCTGGCCCGGCGTCGACGTCGGGCGCACCGACCACAAGATGGGGGTGCGTGGCATCGACACGGGCGAGCTGTTGCTCGCCGACGTCCGTGTCCCGCCCACCAACGTCATCGGCGAGGTCGGGGGCTTCCGCCTGGCCATGCTGGGGCTCAACTCGATGCGCCCGGTCGTGGCGGCCCGGGGCATCGGCCTGGCCGAGGGGGCGCTCATGTACGCCACCGAATACGTCCAGCAGCGAGCGGCGTTCGGAAAGACGATCGCCGACTTTCAGGGCGTGCAGTGGGAGATCGCCAAGTGCGCGGTCGATCTCGAAGCGGCCCGGCTCCTCACCTACCGCGCCGCGTGGCTGGCGGACCAGGGCAAGTTCACCAAGGAGTGGGTGCCGTACCTGTCCGCCGCCAAGTACCACGCCACCGAGCTCGCCGTGCGGGCGTCGGGCCTCGCCGTGCAGCTGCTCGGCGCGGCCGGGTACATGGAGGACCATCCCACCGAGCAGTGGTACCGCGACGCCAAGCAGCTCACCATCGTCGAGGGAACGAGCCAGGTCCAGCTCGGGCTGGTGGCGCGTGGGGTGCTCGATCACGACCTGTGGTGGGACTGACGTGGCCGGTCCCGGAATCGCCGACGAGAGTGCCTTCGCGGCGCTGGGGGGGTGGCCGGTTGTGCTCGGCCGGCTCGTCGCCCGCCAGGACCTCAGCGCCGATGAAGCCGCCGCCACGCTCGGCGAGGTGCTCGCCGGTGCGGCCACGCCGGCGCAGATCGCGTCGTTCGTCACCGCCCTGCGGATCAAGGGCGAGACCGTCTCTGAGATGACGGGCCTGGTTCGGGCGATGTTGACCCACGCCGAGCCGTTGCCGGTGCCGCGCCCCGAGGACGTGGTGGACACATGCGGCACCGGTGGGGACCGCAGCCGGTCGATCAACGTGTCGACCATCGCCGCCCTCGTGGTGGCGGGGGCGGGGGCGAAGGTCTGCAAGCACGGAGGCCGCGCCGCCACCTCGGCGGCGGGATCGGCCGATGTCCTCGAGTCGCTCGGTGTCGTCATCGACCTCGGCCCCGAAGGGGTGGCCCGGTGCATCGCGGAGGCGGGCATCGGGTTCTGCTTCGCGCCCCGGTTCCATCCCGCCATGCGCTTCGCCATCCCGGTGCGGCGCGAGCTCGGCGTGGCCACCGTCTTCAACTTCCTCGGCCCCCTGGCGAACCCGGCCCGAGCCGGCCTGCAGGTCGTCGGCGTGAGCGATCCCGCCATGGCCGAAAAGATGCTGCGGGTGCTGGTGGCGAACGGGGCCCGGCGGGCCATGGTGGTGCACGGTGCTGACGGCCTCGACGAGCTGTCGACCACGGGACCGTCCACGGTCCTCGACGCCGGTGCCGACGCGGAGGTCCGGCGCTACACCGTCGACCCCACCGACCTCGACTTGCCCCTGGCGTCGCTCGACGACCTGCGCGGCGGGGACGCGGCCGCCAACGCCGAGGTGGTGCGGCGCGTGCTGGCCGGGAAGAAGGGGCCGCACCGCGACATCGCCGTGCTCAACGCGGCGGCCGGTCTGGTGGTGGCGGGCCTGAGCGCCGACCTCGGCGAAGGGGTGGAGCGGGCCGGCGCCGTCATCGACGGCGGAGCCGCCCACGACGTGCTCGAGAACCTCGTGCGCATCTCGAACGAGGCGGCCGTGGCGTCTTCCTGACTCCGATCTTCTGACTCCGATCTCCCCGACTCCCGTCGCGCCGACGGCGCGGGTTGTCAGGCCGGGCCGAGGTCCCAGATGGCCTCGAGGTCGTGGCGGCTGTAGGCCTCGAAGGCGACGAGTGTCGTCGTCGACTCGATCCCGGGCAGGGTGGCGATCCGTCCCGTGACGACCGCGGCGAGATCGTCGTGATGGCGCACCCGCACGATGGCGATCAGGTCGGCCACACCACCGGCGACGGAGAAGACCTCGGTGATGCCGTCGACGGCCGAGAGCTCTTCGCCCAATGCCGCGATGCGCGCCGGCTCGGCATCGATGAGCACGAAGGCGTGGAGCACGGCCCGATCCTACCGCTTAGGGCTCGAAGACCATCTCGTCCTGCGCCGGCGTGGGTGGGCTACTTCGGGGGCACGATCACCACGATGTCGTTGGCGGTGAGGACGTCGCCACCTGGGACGGTGCCGCGCACTTTCACCGCGTCGCCCTTGCAGACAGCAGCGAAGGACGGCGCGTTCACCTCATGCTCCTGGAACGTGGTCGACGGGTCACCGACATCGACGGTGTAGACGTTGCCGCCGGATGTGAGCACGAAGTCACCGGCTTCACCCGCCGTCCCGCACATGCCGGTGGTGCTGGTCCCGTTCACCGAAGTGACCGTGGTCGGCTTGGGGCGGGCTACCCGACCTCGGCGGTCGGGTCCATCGCCAAGCACGGTTTCGCCATGAGGTCGACCAGGTCGCCGAGCACGAAGACGTCGTAGCCCGAGGCGTGCTCGATCAAGCGGTGCAACAGGTCGGCGGTGGCGCGCACGTCGTCGAGGGCGCGGTGCGACGGCCGGTGCTCCAGGCCGAGAGCGGCCGCCAGCGTCCGCAGCTTGCAGTTGGGGACATCGGGCCTGACGAGCCGGCGCGCCAGTGCCAGGGTGTCGATCGTCGTGTTCCCGAGAGGCTCGTAATGGTTAGCGATCAGCGCGGCGTCGAGGAACGACAGGTCGAACCGGACGTTGTGGCCGACGATCACCGAGCCGCGGACGAACTCGAGCAGCGACGGCAGCACGCTCGACACGGTGGGAGCACCGAGCACCATGTCGTCGGTGATCCCGGTGAGCAACGAGATGAGGGGCGGGACGCTGCATCCGGGGTCCACCAGCGACTGGAGCTCGCCCACGCACTCGCCGCCCTGGTACTTGGCGGCCGCGATCTCCGTCAGTGCCGACGTGGTGGGGGATCCGCCCGTCGTCTCCACGTCGAGCACCGCGAACGACACGTCGAACAGCGGTGCCCCCAGGTCGAACCCGGTCTCGACGCACGGTTCGACCTCGGACCGGACGTCGGGGTCGGCGGGTGCCGTTCCGGGGCGACCCCGTCCCGCGCCCCGACCGGTGATGCCCACCCACCGAGCCCAACGCGACGGGGCGCCGATCGCCACGAGCGCATCGTAAGCACGAGGGTGTTCGCTGACGCGGACCGTGGGGTCCACGCCGGGGTGGCGGCGCGTGCCTGGGGCAGGGCCGGAGCGTGGCGAGACAGCCGGTAGCGTGGGTTCGTGACCCCGGCCCCGGAGCGGTACCGCTGTACGGCGTGCGGCAACCTGACACGGTTCGACGTCGTCACCGACCGGCGCGCCAAGGCGTTCCACCACTACAGCGTGGGGGGCGAGTTGACGGTGGAGGACGTGGAGGTGATCTCGGAGTCCGTGATCGAGATCAGCTGCCGATGGTGCGGGCACGGGCGCGCCATCGAGGTGCTCACCGGCGACGTCCCCGTCGACGCCGACGAGCCGGCACCCGCCGGCGCGGGTGAGCCCACGACCTGATCCCGGTACTCGGTCGTCACGCCGACGCCACGCTCGGCTCGAGCGCCTGGGGCCGTTCGTCGCCGGTCCCGTTCGTGGCCGGCTCGAGCAGTCGTTACACCCGGGCGCGACGATGTCGTCGATGACAACGACGGGCGGGCCGGACCGAAAGGGCCTCACGTGACCGATGCCACCACCATCAGCATCAGCTGCGACGACTGCGATCTCCAGGGCTCGAGCGCATGCGAGGACTGCCTGGTGAGCTTCGTGCTCGGGCGCGAGCCCGATGACGCCGTCGTCGTCGACGTCGAGGAGGCGCGGGCCATGCGGATGCTTTCGCGCGTCGGGCTCGTGCCCCAGCTGCGGCATTCAGGCGTCGACCGGGACTGGGCCAGCGCCTGACGCCCTGCTCCCGCCTCCCCGCCGGCGGGCGGTGCGAGCGCGGAGCATGCCAGCATGGGCCGGTGGGAACGGCGGACACCGGGCACGGAGGATGACCCACCTCCTCGTCACCAACGACTTCCCTCCCAAGGTCGGCGGCATCCAGGCCTATCTGTGGGAGCTGTGGCGTCGCATGGACCCGTCGACCTTCGCAGTCTTGACGGCGTCGTCGCACCCCGGGGCGGCTGCCTTCGACGCCGAGCAGAAGGGTCTCGGGTTCCGCATCGAGCGGGTGCCGGGCCGGGTGTTGTTGCCGACGCCGGCCACCGTCCGGCGGATCCGCACCCTGGCGGGTGACGTGGGGGCGTCGCTCGTCGTCCTCGACCCGGCGCTGCCCCTCGGTCTTGCCGGGCCGTCGCTCGGCGATCTTCCCTATGCGGTGGTGCTGCACGGTGCCGAGGTCACGGTGCCGGGCCGACTCCCCGGGTCGCGCCAGGCACTCGCAAACGTGTTGGCGCGATCGGCGCTGGCGGTGTGTGCCGGCGGCTATCCCGCCGCCGAGGCGAGGCGGGTGGCCGGTGCCCGCATGCCGCCCGTGGTCGAGGTCCCGCCCGGTGTCGACATCGACAGGCTCCGGCCGCTCACCGCCGCGGCCCGGCGCAGGGCGCGCGCCGAGCTGGGCCTGCCGCTCGACGGACCGGTGGTGGTGAGCGTGAGCCGGCTCGTGCCGCGCAAGGGGATGGACGTGCTGATCGACGCGGCGGCGGCGTTGGTGCCGTCGTTCCCCGCCCTGACCGTCGTCATCGCGGGGTCCGGGCGTGACCGGGGCCGGCTCGACGCCCGGGTCAGAGCCAGCGGCGCGCCGGTGCGCATGCTCGGGGCGGTCCCCGACGACGAGCTGGCCCGTCTCTACGGTGTGGCCGACGTCTTCGTGATGGCGTGTCGTAACCGGTGGGGGGGCCTCGAGCAAGAGGGTTTCGGTATCGTCTTCATGGAGGCGGCCGCCTGCGGCGTGCCCCAGGTGGCCGGACGCAGCGGCGGAGCCGACGAGGCCGTCCTCCACGGCAAGACGGGCCTCGTCGTCGACGACCCGGGCGATCCCGGGCGGGTCGCCGGGGCCCTGCGCCGGCTACTGGGCGACGATGACCTGAGGCGGGCCATGGGGCGCGCCGCCCGGCGCCGGGCCCGGACAGGCTTCGCGTGGGACCTTCTCGCACATAGGCTGGCCGCGGCATTGCGCGACGTGGAAGGCTGAGCGCCGCCCACGCGCCCGAGGCCTGGTCGCGGCACCGAGGTCGGTGCCGCTCCGGCGGTGACGACGAAGAAAAAGGAGTGTTTGTGGCGGAACTGGCCACCGAGCGAATGGTCGTCACCGCGACGCCGGAGCAGTGCTTCGCCGTGGTGAGCGACATCGAGCGGTACCCGGAGTGGGCGGCCGACATCAAGCAGGTTGTCATCGAGCGGCGCGACGACGAGGGGCGGCCCGGCGAGGCCACCTTCCGGGCCGGGGCCTTCGGCCGTTCCACCAGCTACACCCTCTCCTACGATTTCTCGAAAGGTCCCCGGATCCTGGCCTGGAAGCAGATCGCCGGCGATCTCACATCCAAGCTCGACGGGAGCTACCGCTTCGACGCGGCGGGCGACGGTGGCACGGAGGTCACCTACACCCTGGAGGTCGAGCTGCGGGTCCCGCTGCCGGGATTCATCAAGCGCCGGGCGCAGAGCCGCATCATGCACACCGCCCTCGAGGAGCTCAAGGCACGCGTCGAGTCCTCGCTCACGACGTGAGCGCGGGACCGCCGCCGACCACCGGGCAACCGCACAGGAGGTCGGCATGGCGGGCCAGGTGACGATCGGGATCGACATGGGTGGCACCAAAGTGCTCGGCCTGGCCGTCGACGACGAAGGTGTCGTGCTGGCGGATGTGCGGGTGCCTACCCCGAGTCGCCGGGGGCCGCGTCGCGACCCTTCTCGGTCAACCGGCTCCCCCGACGACACCGGCCACGCGTCGGAGGGGTTCGAACCCGTGATCGAGGCGCTGGCGTCGGTCACCGAGCAGTTGCGGGCCGCCGTCGACGTCGAGGTGGCGTCGGTCGGGGTGGGCGCACCCGGGCTCGTCGACAACACCGGGGTCCTGCGCTACGCGCCCAACCTGCCCGGCGGCAACGGGCTCGACATCGCCAGCCGTCTGTCGGCCCGACTCGGCGGCATGCGCACCGTGGTCGACAACGACGCCACCTGCGCCACGGTGGCGGAGTGGGCCTTCGGCGCCGCCACCGGCGTCACCGACGCGGTGATGGTCACGCTCGGCACCGGCATCGGGGGTGGGGTCATCGCCGGCGGCCACGTCGTGCGGGGGGCGTCGGGCTTCGCGGGCGAGATCGGCCACATGGTGGTGGACCCGACGGGGCCGCCCTGTCCGTGCGGCAAGCGGGGCTGCTGGGAGCGCTTCGCCTCGGGGAGCGGCCTCGGGCGACTGGCCCGGGAGGCGGCCCATGCCGGGCGTCTCGACGAGGTGGTGAGCCTCGCCGGTGGTGACGCGGAGTCGGTGAGGGGGGAGCACGTGACGAAGGCGGCCAAGGCGGGCGATCCCGCTGCCCTGGCCGTGCTGGGTGAGCTCGGGTGGTGGCTCGCCCTCGGGCTCTCCAACCTGGCGCTCGTCCTCGACCCCGCCGTCATGGTCTACGGCGGCGGGCTGGTCGAGACCGTCACCCTCGTCCTCAACAAGGTGCGCGCCGACTTCGACGACCTCCTCGAAGGCCGCCGCTTCCGGCCCGAGGTGGGGATCGAGCCCGCGCTGCTCGGCGAGCGGGCTGGGGCCATCGGCGCCGCGTTGGTGGCACGCGCCGGCGACCGCTACCGGGTCGACGTGGTCTGACCGCGGCGCGGAGCTGACCTGAGCGCGGCGAGGGGGGCGTAGTGCGGGTCGGGGTCACGCTCCCCACGTTTCGCGACGACGCGCTGGCCATCGAGGCGGCCCGAGAGGTCGAGCGGCTCGGCCTCGACGGCGTCTTCGTGTTCGACCATCTGTGGCCGATGGGCGCGCCCGAGCGTCCCGCCCTGTCGTGCTTCCCCGTGCTCGGGGCGGTGGCGGCCTCGACGGGGCGTATCTGCTTCGGTCCCCTGGTGGCACGGGTCGGGTTGGTCCCCGACGAGATCCTGGTGGCGGAGCTGCTGTCGCTGCAGCGCATGGCGCCGGGCCGGCTCATCGCCGGGCTCGGGACCGGGGACAGCAAGAGCGCGGCGGAGAACCGCGCCTTCGGGATCCCCTTCGATCCCCCCGACATGCGTCGGGTGGCGCTACGCGAGTGCGCGCGCCATGCGCTCGCGGCGGGCATCCCGGTGTGGGTGGGGGGCGGCTCGCCCTCCACCGTCGAGCTCGCAGTGGAGCTCGATGCTGCCGTCAACCTGTGGGAGGGACAGCCTTCGGCGGTGGCGGCCCTGCAGCCGCGCTGCGAGGTGACGTGGGCCGGCCCCGTCGCCCGAGAGGTGCCGGAGATCGTGCAGTGGCTGGAGGAGGTGGCCGGCGCCGGGGCGACGTGGGCGGTGTGCGCGTGGCCCGATTCCGTGGAGGCCGTGGCCGAGGCGGCTGCCCTCGTGCGCGACTCCTGAGCGTCACCGGCCGGGCGCGCCGCCCGGCGGGGCGCGGTGCCCGGTCCGGGGCGAGGCCGTCCACGGCGGTGCGGCGCCAAGCGCGTGCAGGACGGGGACTAACCTCGCGCGATGGAGTTCCGACGGATCAACGGCCTGCCCCCGTACGTCTTCGCGCACATCGAGGCGCTGAAGTTGGCGGCCCGCCGAGCCGGCCGCGACGTCGTCGACCTCGGGTTCGGGAACCCGGACCTGCCCTCGCCCGACGCGGCGGTCGAGAAGCTCGCCGAAGCCGTCCACAATCCGAAGAACCACCGCTACTCGTCGAGCAAGGGCATCCCCAAGCTCCGGCAGGCCATCTCCTCGCTCTATCTGCGCCGGTTCGGCGTCGAGCTCGACCCCGAGACCGAGGTGGTGACCACGATCGGGGCCAAGGAAGGGCTGTCGCACCTCATGTGGGTGCTGCTCGGGCCCGGTGACAGCGCCCTCGTGCCCTCGCCGTCGTACCCCATCCATATCTACGCACCGCTCTTCGCCGGCGCCGAGGTGCGCCAGGTGCGCTTGGAGCAGGCCACCGACACCGAGGGCCCGCCCGCGTCCGAGGCCTTCTTCGACAACCTCATGGAGTCGTGGGGATCGGCATGGCCCAAGCCCCGGGTCATCGTCCTGTCGTTCCCCCACAACCCGACCACGGCCTGTGTCGACCTGGCCTGGATGCAACGCATCGTCGACTTCGCGCGTGAGCACGACATCGTCCTGGTCCACGACTTCGCCTACGCCGACATCTCCTTCGACGGCTACCGGCCGCCGTCGATCCTGCAGGTGCCGGGAGCCAAGGACGTGGCGGTCGAGTTGTACTCGCTGACTAAGTCGTTCTCGATGGCAGGGTGGCGCGTGGCCTTCCTGGTGGGGAACGCCGAGATCGTGGCCGCACTCACCAAGCTCAAGAGCTACCTCGACTACGGCACCTTCCAGCCCATCCAGATCGCCGCCATCGTGGCCATGAACGAGGTGCCCGACTACCCGAAGTGGGTCAACGAGACCTACCAGGCCCGGCGCGACGCACTGTGCGACGGGCTCAATCGCATCGGGTGGGACCTGACGCCGCCCAAGGGGACGATGTTCGTGTGGGCGCCCATCCCCGAGCCGTACCGCGAGATGGGATCGCTCGAATTCTCCTCGTTCCTGGTATCCGAGGCCGAGGTGGCCACCTCACCGGGCGTCGGGTTCGGGCCCGGCGGGAACGGCCACGTGCGGTTCGCGCTCATCGAGAACGAGCAGCGCATTGGCCAGGCCGTCCGCAACCTGCGCCGGGCGCTCACCAAGCTGCACTAACGCCAGCTTTCAGCCGTCGTTCTGCACTGGGTTTCGGACTGCACTGATCGGCACGCGATCGGGCTCAGCGCCCGATGGCGGCGACAAAAGCGTCGGGGTTTTCGAGGCTGAGCGTGAGCTCGCGCAGCTGGACAGGAACGCCTGTCGCCCAGGCGCGCACACTGGGGTCGATGCTGATGGCGACGAGCCCGGTGGTGGTGCCGTTCACGAGCCACCGTCCTCTCCAGCCGTGCACGCCGATGCCGCCGACCGGCCCGCTGCGTTGCTGCACGGCGGTGATGTGGCTCACCGGGATGGCGGCGCGGAATGCCCACCCCATGCGCACGCGCAGCGTGTCGCTATCGAGCTCGACGTGGCTGAGACCCGGCCCCATCCCGAGCACCACCAGCAGGGGGCGCAATGCGCCGTAGCGGAAGGGGAACGAAGCCGTCGATGTCATGGGGGCGCCAGTGTGCCATGTGGCGACCCCGGCGAACGGGTCGGGGCAGACCGTCGGGCATGATGGCGCCCGTGCGCGATCCTTTCCGGCGGGTCAGAATCGGCCTGGCCGCCCTGGTGCTGGTCCTTGTGGCCGGCACCGTGGGCTACATGATGCTGGGTTTCGGGTTTCTCGACGCCGTCTACCAGACCGTGGTCACCATCACGACGGTGGGATACGGGTTTCCGCACCCTTTGCACATGGCCGGGAAGGTGTTCACCATCTTCCTGATCCTCGGGGGTGTGGGCACCGCGCTCTATTCGTTCTCGGTCGTCCTCGAGCTGTTGATCGACGGACACATGCGGAACCTGGTGAGGAGGCGGAGTATGGAGCGCAACATCGCTCGCATGTCGGGGCACGTCGTGGTGTGCGGGTGGGGACGCGTGGGGCGCGAAGTGGCCCGCTTCCTTGCCGCCGCGGGGCGCGAGGTCGTGGTGGTCGACCGCGACGGCTCGCGCATGGAGGAGGTGTCCTTTCCGTGGGTAGTCGGGGACGTGACCGATGACGAGACCCTTCTCCAAGCCGGGGTGGAGCGCGCCGGCACCTTGGTGGCCGCCCTCGATACCGACGCCGACAACCTCTACGTCACCTTGGCGGTCCGGTCCATGCGCCCCGACATTCAGATCATCGCCCGAGCCCGCAACGAGTCCTCGGAGCCCAAGCTCCTGCGCGCCGGGGCCAATCGGGTGGTCAACCCGCAGCAGCTCGGCGGTGACCGCATGGCGGCGTTCGTCACCCAGCCCCATGTCGTCGACTTCGTGGACGTGGTCATGCACGACGGCACCCTCGAGTTCCGGTTGGAGGAGCTGTCGGTGTCCGCCGGGTCCCCCCTGACGGGCAACACGCTGCATGCGGTGCAGCTCCACGACCGGACCGGCGCGCTCGTGCTGGCCATCCGCCGTGGCGACGGGAGCTTCGCCACCAACCCGTCCTCCGAGGTCACCATCGAAGCGGGCGACATCCTCATCGGCGTGGGCACGGCCGCCCAGCTCGACGCGCTGGCGCGGTTCGCGGCCCAATAGCACGGCCCCGGAGGACGGCCCCAGAGGACGGCCCCAGAGGACGGCCCCAGAGGACGGCCCCAGAGGACGGCCCTGGAGCACGGCCCCAGAGCACGGCTAAGTGTGACGGCTCAGCCGGAGCCGCGGCCGAGCCGGCGTTGGGCGGCGGCGGGGGAGAGGATGCCCTCCAGGCAGAAGGCCACCGCCGCGTCACCGGCCTCGTCGGCGGGCCGACCTTGTTCCAACACCAGCACCCTCGCCAGTCGGTCGGTCACCCCCAGGATGGCGTGCGCCAGCACGAGGGGGTCGTCGCGCCTGATCATGCTCGCCGCGATGCCGGCCTTCACGTGGGGGAGGGCGTCGGCGACGGCCTGCTCCTCGCCCTGGCGGATGAGGGGCGCGAACCGTTCCTCGGTCCGGGCGAACTCGAGGAGCACGAAGAGGTGGCGGTTGGCGTCGAGCCACGCCACCGATGCCCTGATGCCAGCCTCGATGCGGCGAACGGGATCGGGCTCGTCGGCGATGGCCTGGCGCTGGGTCCGGCGCAGGTCGCGCTGCGCGTCGGTGAGGATCTGGCGCAGGAGCTCTTCTTTGGAGGCGAAGTACCAGTAGAAGACGCCCTTGCCCACACCGAGGCCGTCGACGATGTCGGTGACCGAGGTGGGGTGGTACCCCTGGGAGGCGAACTGCCGGGCTGAGTAGTCGAGAAGCTCGAGACGGCGACGCTGTCCCCGTGCGGTCAACCGGCGTGCCATCGGGGGAACGCTACCTGTGGCGTCGCCCGGCGTACGGAGTGCTGGTGGCGTCCATTTCAACGCGCGACAGGGCGCGTTACTGTGGAGGCGTGGCCTATTGGGTGATGAAGGTCCTGCTCAGCCCCTTCTTCTACCTTACGTGGCGCATCAACGTCGAGGGTCGGGAACACGTCCCCGCCACCGGACCGGTGATCCTTGCGCCCAACCACGTGACGTTCCTGGACTCGATGTTCCTCCCGTTGGTGCTGCGCCGGCGCGTGACCTTCGTCGCCAAGGCCGAGTACTTCGATTCGTGGAAGACGGCGTGGTTCTTCCGTGCCGCGGGCCAGATCCCCATGCGGCGCGAGGGCGGCAGTGCCTCGGAACGGGCGTTGGCGTCGGCCCGCGACGTGCTCAACACGGGCAAGGTGCTCGGAATCTATCCCGAGGGCACCCGCTCGCCCGACGGCCGGCTGTACCGGGGCCATACCGGCGCGGCGCGTCTCGCGCTCGGGTGTGGCGCGCCCATCATCCCGGTGGGGTTGGTCGGGACGACCCTGATCCAACCGCCGGGATCGAACCGGCCCCGGCCGTTCAAGAAGGTGACGGTGCGGTTCGGCCCCCCGCTCGACCTGTCGCGCTTCGACGGTCAGGCGGCCGGTGATCCCATGACCCTGCGGGCCGCCACCGACGAGCTCATGTTCGAGATCAGGAACCTGTCGGGACAGGAGTACGTCGACCGTTACGCCAAGCGCCACAACGTCGTGGGTGGTGCCGATGTCGCGCACGTGCGGACGGAGACCAACGGTGACGGCCATGTTCCGGCTCCGGCCCCGCCTCGTACCCCCGAGCACGCCGGGGCGAGCTCCGAGCCCGCCGCCTGAGCGTTTTCGCCTCGCCGTCCCGGGACGATTCCCCGGGACGGAGCATCGGCCCCCGTGGCGCGAATTCCCTGGTGAGCGAGTTGCCGGCGCCGAGAACCGTCAATTCTGCCGATGCCCAAGTGGGCGAATGTTGGGTAGGTTGGAGGCAAGCGCATCCGCCATTTTCCGGCGGGGCAGTTCGGACGATCCGGATCGATGGTTCCTTCTCAAGACGGCGGCTCAGGCGGCCCGACATCACGGGAGACGGCGCGCCCCGACGTCGCCGCGCGAAGAGACGGAGCGAAGCGGCGCTCGAGGCTCACCCTCAAGGTCACCGTGGCGCTGTTCATGATCGCTGCGGTCACGCTCGGCGTTGCCTCGGCGGGTGGCGCCAAGACGAAGCGGCACGCCCGACAGTCCGGGACGATGATCACTTCGATGGTCGTGTCGGCGCCCGGTGTCGACGGCACCGCCCATCTGCTCAAGTACTGGTCGACGTCGGCTCGCAATCGTCGGCAATCGGTGACCGGGATCGTCTATGTCCCCTTCGGCACCGCGCCGGCCGGGGGATGGCCCGTGGTCAGCTACGCACACCCCACCAACGGCATGGCCAACGAGTGCGCCCCGTCGCTGGACCCGTCGAACGACGTCCCGGCCATCAACGACATGCTCGACAACGGATGGGAGGTGACGGCGACCGATTACCAGGGAGAGGGGAACCAGAACCTGGGCTCCACATCCCGCGGGCTGCAGCCCCACGGCGTGAACGTCGCCGAGGCCCACAACGTCATCGACATCGTGCGGGCCGCGTCAGGCATTCCGGGAGCCGACCCCAGCTCGAACTACGTGGTGTGGGGGCACTCGCAGGGCGGGGGCGCGTCCATCTTCTCGCTGGAGCTCGCCGCCTCGTACGCGCCCGATCTGCATCTCCTGGGGGCGGTGGCCAGCGCCCCCCCGTCTGATCTCGCCGACGACTTCTTCGGGGCACCCACCGACACCGCGTCGCCCTTCACGCTCATGTACGTGGCCGGCTATCACGCCGCCTACGGCAACAAGGTGCCTCTCTCGCTGTTGACCGCCACCGGCAAGAGGCTCGACTCCCAACTCGGCCGGCAGTGCTACGCCGCCACGGCCACGACGGTCAGCCAGTACCAGGTCGACCAGGTCTTCACCACGACCACGGTGCCGCCGAATTTCCTCACGGACCTCAACGCCAATGACCCTCTCCACCTGACCACACGCAGCGCATCACCGCTGCTCGTGGTGCAGGGCCTCGACGACACGACCGACACACCCGGTGACACCCAGACCATGACGAACCATCTGTGTGGCCTACACCAGGACGTCGTGCAGTGGATGTACCCAGGCCTCGACCACAACTCGATCGTCACGGGGTCGGCCGGTGACGTCGAGCATTGGATCGCCGATCGCTTCGCGGGGCAACCCAACCCCGACTCCTACGCACCGGGCGGGGCCCAGACCAGTAGCTGTAACTGAACCCGCCCCGGCGCGTCATCTCGGCGGCGGTGGTCGAGACGACGGGCGGGAGGAGGGCTACCAGCCCACGGCGCCGTCGACCATCTCCCGGATGAGATCGGCGTGGCCGTTGTGCCGGGCGTACTCCTCGACCATGTGCGTGTAGACATACCGCAGTGAGCACGGTCGGCCGTCTCTGAGCCCGGTGTCGTCGAGGGAGAACCGTGCCGCCGCCACCCGGCTGCGCTCACACTCCTCGAGCCACGTGGCGAGGTCGCTCTCCCAGTCGGCATCGTCGAGGGGGACGAGCTCGCTGTCCGCCACGTCCGGGTCGTACCAGATCGGGGGCGCGTCCCGGTCGCTGAGCAGGGCCCGCCGGAACCAGCTGCGTTCCACCTCCCCCATGTGCCGCACCAGTCCGTGGAGGGACAGCTTCGAGCTGGCGATGGGTCTGACCTTGCGATCGGCGTCGGAGATCCCTTCGCACTTGAGCAGCAACGTGGCGCGGTGGAACTCCAGCCATCCCTCGAGCAGGCCCGCTCCGAGGCCACGTAGGTCGGCTCGAGTCGACGGGGATCGGACAGGTCCTGCACCATGGGGCAACCTCCGCGTCAGCGCGCCGGACCCATCAAACCAGACGCGTGTACCTGTCAACCGAAGGTGAAGTCGTAGGCGTCCACGCCGGGGGAGACGTTCAGGACGAGGGTGGCGCTCTCGATACTCGGCGAGGACACGAGGGTGTAGAGCCGGGGGATGCCCGAGACGTCGATCGTCTGGGAGTGTGACCCCACGGTGGCCTTGATGGTGCCCGTCCCCCCCAGCACGAGGTACACGTGGTCGGCCGTGAAGGCGAGCTCGATCCGGGCGTTCGAACCGGCGGTGATCTTCTCCGGGCCCACGGTCCAGGTCCCGGAGAAGGCCAGGGCATCGGGCGGAAGCGAACTCGGGAACTGGTACACGGCGGGCTGGTTCTCGGAGATGGTGGTGCCGTCGAAGTTGGGCAACCCGTAGTTGTAGCCGAGATAGGACTCGGGCGTGAGGGGCGTGGTCGGGGTCCGGTCGGGGACGTCGGTGGGCGGTGGCAACTTCACCTTGGGGTTGGCGGCGGTGAGGAGGGTACGGATGAGCGATTCGGTCCCGCCGTAGTCGCCCTCCCCGAATTCAGCGTGGCGGACCTGCCCGGTGGCATCGATGAGGTACTCGGCGGGCCACGAGTCGTTCTGATACGCATCCCACGTCTTGTACCCGTTGTCCACGGCGATGGGATAGACGACGCCCAGCTGTTTGGCGGCCAGCGAGACGTTCGACACCACGTGCTCGAAGGCGAACTCCGGGGTGTGCACACCCACGACCACGAACCCCTCGTTGTGGTAGCGGGCGTACCACGACTCGACATGGGGCAGCGACCGCTGGCAGTTGATGCACGAGTACGTCCAGAAGTCGACGAGGACGACCTTTCCCTTCAACGACGCCAGTGACAGAGGGCGGTCCCCCGGCGTGTTCAGCCATGTCGTGATGCCGGTGAAGTCGGGAGCGGCGCCGCAGTCCTCGAGGGTCGCCAGTCCAGGCGCACAACTGCCGAGCTTCCCCGACCTCTTGGCGCCGGTCAGCGCCGCCAGCTGTTGTTTGGCATAGGAACCCCCCTCGATGTGGTTCTGCAGGACGGTCGTGTACCCCGGCACCACCCGCTGCAGGCCGTCGGTGACGTTGAAGGCGATCAGCAGCGTCATGGTGAGCAGGACCACGCCACCGATCTGGCGGGCGAGCACGGCACGCGACCGAAAGGCGGAGACGCGCTCGGCCACGCGTTGGCCGGCGAGGGCGAAGATCAGCAGCGGCACCGACGCACCCAGGGCGAAGTCGACGGTGAGCACCACGGCGGCGAAGCCGACGCGATGGTGGGCGCTCACCACGGAGATGGCAGTCAACACCGGCCCCGCGCAGGGAACGAAGAGCGCCCCCAGCCCGAGCCCGAGGACGAACCCTCCGGCGTTGCCGTTGGGCTGGCGCTGCGCGACGCGGGCGAACGGCCGCTCGAGGAGATGGCCGAGGGGAGGGACGATGAGCCCGGCCGCGACCAGACCGAGCACGACGAGGCCGGCGTCGGTGAGGAAGTCCTGGGGGAGGCCGATGGCGCTCAGCAGGGACGACCCCACGAGCGTGACGACACTGAAGCTCACCACGAGCCCGGCCACCACGGCGTAGGCACGGTAGCTGCGCGACGGCGGGCGCGACCGCGCCCGGCGCGCCGTGGTGACGCTGTCCTTCGCGGAGCGCACGGCGACACGCAAGCTGTCGCCCGATCCTCGGGTCCCCGCCGGCGTACGTGTGCGCACCGGGCTCGGGTCCGGTGTCTCGTCGGTAGGGTCCCGGGTCTCGGTGTCGGCGGTCGGGACGGTCGCACCGGCCACGAGGACGACAGGGAGCACCGGCAAGATGCACGGGGAGATGCCAGCAATCATCCCGGCTACGAACCCGATGACATACAGCAGGAGCACTACCCGGCGTACCTCCCTCCGGGGCCCATCGGCGTCCGGCTAGGGCCATGGTACGAAGCAGCACCCCAAAAACGACGTCGGGCCGTGGCGCCCGGCGGCGAGTGTCGATCCGACGATCGACGAGACCGGTTCAGTGCTCCGGTTGGGCCCACCCCAGGGACCGCTCGACGGCACGGCGCCAACCGTCATAGGCGCGATCCGCCGCCAGCGCGGAGACGCGCGCCTCGAACTGGGCCTCGAGGGACCAGATCGACCCCAGGTCGTCGACCGACGCCCACACGCCCTCGGCCACCCCCGCCAAGGTGGCGGCCCCCAAGGCGGTCGTCTCGGTGGTGGTGGGTCGCGACACCGGGACCCGGAGCTGGTCGGCCTGGATCTGCAGCAACAGGTCGAGGACAGCGGCACCACCGTCGACCCGCAGCGCGGCGAGCTCGGTGCCCGCGTTCGTCATGGCGTCGACCACGTCGCGCACCTGGTACGCCATGGCCTCAATCACGGCGCGGGCGATGTGCGGTGCACCGACCCCACGCGTGAGGCCGGTGATGGTGCCGCGCGCGTAGGGGTCCCACCACGGGCTGCCAAGCCCGGTGAAGGCGGGCACGACGAAGACGCCCTCGCTGTCTGCGACCCGTTCGGCAAGCGGCCCAATACCGGCGGCCTCGTCGATGAGCCCGAGCCCGTCTCGCAGCCACTGGATCGCCGCGCCGGTCACGAACACAGCCCCCTCGAGGGCGTAGACGACCGGTGACGAGCCGCCATGCTCGCCCAGGTCCCACGCCACCGTCGTGAGCAGGCCCTCGGAAGGCGGCGGGCAGCGCTCACCGACGTTGAGCAAGACGAAGCTCCCCGTCCCGTAGGTCACCTTGGCCATGCCCCGTGCCACGCACGCCTGGCCGAACAGTGCGGCCTGCTGGTCGCCCGCCACGCCGCTCACGGGGACGCCGGCCAGCGTCGCCGCCGCGGCCCCGAGATCTCCTCGCACCACGCCGAAGCGACCGCACGAGGGGCGCACGTCGGGGAGCACACGGCGGGGCACGCCGAAGATGGTGCACAGCTCGTCGGACCATGCCCGCTCGCGTATGTCGAAGAGCAACGTCCGCGAGGCGTTGGTGGCGTCGGTGGCGAGCACCCCACCGTCGGGGCCACCGGTGAGATTCCAGATGAGCCAGGTGTCGACGGTCGCCAGCACGAGGTCGTCGGTGACCTCGACCCCACCGGGGCCGAGGAGCCACTCCATCTTCGTGCCCGAGAAGTAGGGGTCGAGGACGAGCCCCGTCCGCTCCCGCACGACGGGGAGATATCCGTTGGCGCGCAGCTGGTCGCAGCGCTCGGCGGTGCGCCGGTCCTGCCACACGATGGCCCGGTGCACGGGACGGCCCGAGGCCCGGTCCCAGGCGACCACCGTCTCGCGCTGGTTGGTGATCCCGATGGCCGCCACGGTGTCGCCTCCGTCGTGACGGCGCCGGGCCACCTCGGCGGCGGTGTCCACCACCGAGTCCCAGATCTGGACGGGATCGTGCTCCACCCAACCGGGGCGGGGGTAGTGCTGGGTCAGCTCACGGTACGACACGTCGACGACGGCGCCGGACTCGTCCACGGCGAGCGCCCGGACACCGGTCGTCCCCGCATCGATGGCGATCACGCAGGCCACGGCCGGACCCTATAGGGCGGTCCAGGCACGGCCCCGGTGGGGGGCCGAGCGGCCCCGGCGCGGGCCCGGGTGCAAACCTTCGCGAACGGGTCGCGACCAGGACCGACGCCCGAAGGAACCCATTGACACTCTCGTAACTACAGTGCTGTAATGGCCACTGCATCTGGGGGCCACCTCAGGGGCGACCACAACATCTTGTGGTCGGGGGGAGACTCGTAGGGTTTGGGAGCCCTGCTGTCTCCCGAGACTCGGCCCCTTACTCTGGGAACGAAGGAAAGGGTGGAACAACGATCATGGCAATCGCCCCACAGCGGACCGCTATCGGCATTCGGCGGCACTTCACCACCGAAGGGGTCCACCCCTACGACGAGCTCGCATGGGACCGGCGCGATTCGCGCATCACCGACTACCGCGACGGCAGCGTCGCCTTCGAGCAGCTCGAGGTCGAGGTCCCTGTCACGTGGAGCCTCAACGCCACCAACATCCTGGCCCAGAAGTACTTCCGCGGGACGCCCGGCACCCCCGAACGCGAGACCTCGCTGAAGCAGGTGGCCGACCGCGTGGTGGACACCATCACCGCCTGGGGCATCAAGGACGGCTACTTCGAGGACGACGCCGAGGCCCAGACCTTCAGCGACGAGCTCAAGCACATCATCGTGAACCAGCGCGCCGCCTTCAACTCCCCGGTGTGGTTCAACATCGGCGTCAAGGGCGTGCCTCAGCAGGCCAGCGTGTGCCAGCCATATCACGCCATGGTGAGCACCCCCGACGGCCTCGTGCCCATCGGTCGGTTGGTGGAAGAGAATGCCGTCGGATTGAAGGTCTTCGACGCATTCGGATTGACGCGCATCGTTGCCGTCAAGCACAACGGGAAGAAGAAGGTCCTTCGCATCGTCACCAAGGCGGGACACGAGCTGGAGGTCACTGCTGACCACCGGGTGTGGAAAAGCAGTGACGAGCGATACGGCAGTTTCGTCCCCGCGGGCGAGCTCCGGCCCGGTGACACTCTTCAGTGGTGCCGTGTCGACTCCTTCGGGACTGGCGACATCGAGGCCCAAGAGATGTCTGAGCCGAGTCGGCATCTCCCGATCGACCGCGTGGACGAGCTCGAGGAGATGGACGTCTACGACATCCAGACCGAGAGCGGTGAATACCTGAGTGCTGGACTTCGAGTGCACAACTGCTTCATCCTCGCCGTCGAGGACTCGATGGACTCGATCCTCAACTGGTACCGCGAGGAGGGGATCATCTTCAAGGGTGGCTCGGGTGCGGGCGTCAACCTGTCGGGCATCCGGGCTTCTGTCGAGAGGCTCCAGGGCGGCGGGACGGCATCGGGCCCTGTGTCGTTCATGCGCGGCGCCGATGCGTCAGCTGGGACGATCAAGTCGGGTGGGAAGACCCGCCGGGCCGCCAAGATGGTCATCCTCAACGACGATCACCCCGACATCGAGGACTTCATCTGGTGCAAGGCGCTCGAGGAGCGCAAGGCGCGTGTCCTTCGCGACGGTGGGTTCGACATGGACCTCGACGGATCGGACTCGTTCTCGATCCAGTACCAGAACGCCAACAACTCCGTGCGCGTGACCGACGAGTTCATGCAGGCCGTTCTCGACGACGCCCAATGGGCACTCACCGCTCGTAACGACGGTTCGACGGTGCGTACCGTCAGGGCACGCGACCTGTTCCGGCAGATCGCCCACGCCGCCTGGGAGTGCGCGGACCCCGGGATGCAGTTCGACACGACCATCAACCGTTGGCACACCGCTCACAACGCCGGCCGGATCAACGGCAGCAACCCTTGTGCGAGATGACAGCAGAGGAAGGCTTCCGATCGCCGAGCTAGCACTTCGGTGCGAACTCGGGAGGAATTGCCGAACATCGTCGCCTTCGATCTCGACAATGGCGAGCTGGTTCTGCCTGAGACGGTCAAGCTTGGTGCGGATACACGTCGGAGCTCGTGGAGTCACCACACAACGGTCGGTTGCGCTGCACACCCGAACACCGCTTCCTGACGGCAGATCGTGAGTTTGTCGAAGCGAGGTGGCTCGAGGCCGGAGCCAGCTCCTGGTGTGCAAGGTTCAGAGCCGTAGCGTCTGTTGTCCCTCAGCTCGCGCGAGTCCCCGTGTACGACTCGAGGTCCGAGTCCCTTCGCAGTTCGCGGCCCACTGCTCGTCCCACAGCGAATATATGCACCTCGACAACAGCGCCTGCAATCTGGCGTCGATCAACCTGCTCAAGTATCTCCGTGAGGACGACAGCTTCGACACCGAGAGTTTCAACGCCACTGTTGACGTCGTCTTCACGGCACAGGAGATCCTCGTCGGCAACGCCGACTACCCCACGGAGAAGATCGCCGAGAACTCGCGGCGATACCGGGAGCTCGGTCTCGGCTATGCAAACCTGGGTGCGCTCCTCATGGCACAGGGCCTCCCCTATGACTCGGACGAAGGTCGTGCCTGGGCGGCGTCGATCACGGCCCTCATGACGGGACACGCATACGCCGTGTCGGCACGGACCGCCTCCCGCATGGGACCCTTCGCCGGTTTCCACGCCGATCGTGAAGCGATGCTCAACGTGCTGCAGATGCACCGGGCCGAGGTCGCCAAGATCGACGAGGAGCTCGTGCCGATGGATCTGCTTTCTGCTGCCCAGGAGGCTTGGGACGACGCCGTCGAGCTCGGCGAGCAGTTCGGTGTGCGCAACTCCCAAGCCAGCGTCCTGGCGCCGACGGGAACCATCGCGCTCATGCTCGACTGCGACACCACCGGTGTCGAGCCCGACCTCGGTCTGGTGAAGACCAAGAAGCTCGTCGGTGGCGGGACGATGTCCATCGTCAACCAGACGGTCCCTCGGGCGCTGGCGAGGCTCGGCTACATGCCCGAGCAGGTCGACGACATCATCTCCTACATCGACGAGCACAAGTCGATCGTGGGTGCGCCCCACTTGGCGGCAGAGCACATGGCCGTGTTCGCCTGCTCGATGGGTGACAACACCATCCACTACACGGGTCACGTGCGGATGATGGGGGCGGTCCAGCCGTTCATCAGCGGCGCCATCAGCAAAACCGTGAATCTTCCTGAGGACGTCACCGTCGAGGACATCGAGCAGCTGCATCTCGACGCGTGGCGACTCGGGATCAAGGCCGTGGCCATCTACCGCGACAACTGCAAGGTCGGTCAGCCCCTATCCACAACGAAGAAGGCCGGTGTGGGTGAGGGTGGTGACTTCGCGCCGCCGGGGTCCGAGGCCGAAGCCCGAGACCGCGCCGCGGCGGCGAGGATCGCCGAGCTCGAAGCAGCGCTGTCCCAGGCGCAGAGCCGGTCGCGAGACACGGTGGTGGTGGGAGCGGTGCGCGAACGCCTGCCGAGGCGTCGCAAGTCCAGCACGTTCGCATTCCGGGTAGCCGACTGCGAGGGGTACGTGACCGTCGGTGAGTACGACGACGGCCGGCCCGGCGAGGTGTTCATGAAGGTCTCCAAGCAGGGCTCGACCCTGGCGGGGATCATGGACGCCTTCTCGATCTCGGTCAGCCTGGGGCTCCAGCACGGTGTCCCGCTCGCCACGTACGTCCGCAAGTACACGAGCATGCGTTTCGAGCCGGCGGGCATCACCGACGACCCGGACCTGCGCATCGCAACGAGCTTGGTGGACTACATCTTCCGGCGGCTGGCGGTCGACTACCTGCCGCTCAACGAGCGTGAGGAACTCGGCGTGCTGTCGACGGGGGAGCGCATGCAGCCCACCCTGCCTGGTGTCGAGGAAGCCGCCACACCCGAGCAGGACCTCATCGAGGATTCGGGGATCAGCTCCGTGCCGCCCTCCGGGCTCGACCGGGCTCCGACGACGGCTCGGGCGACCTCGGGTTCGGGTTCGGCTAACACGCGAGCAGAGCAGAGCAACGCACCCCTTTGCTACCAGTGCGGCATGGTGATGCAGCGGGCGGGCTCGTGCTATCTCTGCACCAGCTGCGGGACGACGAGCGGCTGTTCCTGACGCTGACGCTTCAGCGGCACGTCAGTTGGGCAGATCGGAAGCGGTCGCCCACTGACGTGCCGTTCCGGCGTCCCGTCGGCTGATTCGGCGGCCTCTTGTCGGATTCGCCGGAATCATCTCCATTCAGTGGCTGTGCTGATCAGTGGCTGTGGTGACCCGGTAGGCGACCGGTCGAGTGGCCATTGTTGGCCGCACCGAATACGAAGCCGAAGCCGCGGTGATCACTGGCCGGGTGTCCGTCGGAATGCACGCCGTTCGGGCCGTTGGTGGCGCCGTGTAGGCCCGAGTTCGCGACGGTCCCCAACGAGTCGTGGAGCGGGGGTGAGGTCTTCCCCGCAATGACGAAGACCGCAGTGGCGGTGACGGTGGCGCTCGAGATGGTGCCGACCGCACCCACCTTCTCACCCACACAGACATTGGCGAACGACGGTGTGGTGACCCCGTGTTCGGAGAACGTGGTGGTGGGGCTCACGCCCACGGTGTCGGTGGTGCCGTGGAAGGCGGTGAGCGTGAAGGTTCCGGCGGTGCCGGCGAGCCCGCATGCCCCGGCCGTGGTGGACCCGTTGACCGATGCCACGATCCCGAACACGCCCTGCGGCTTCGGGAGTGGCGGCTTGGGCATCGGCGGTGGGGTCATGAACACGCCCGTGGCGGTGACGGTGGCGCTCGAGATGGTGCCGACCGCGCCCACCTTCTCACCCACACAGACATTGGCGAACGACGGTGCGGTGACCCCGTGCTCGGAGAACGTGGTGGTGGGGCTCACGCCCACGGTGTCGGTGGTGCCATGGAAGGCGGTGAGCGTGAAGGTTCCGGCGGTGCCGGCGAGCCCGCATGCCCCGGCCGTGGTGGACCCGTTGACCGATGCCACGATCCCGAACACGCCCTGCGGCTTCGGGAGTGGCGGCTTGGGCATCGGCGGTGGGGTCATGAACACGCCCGTGGCGGTGACGGTGGCGCTCGAGATGGTGCCGACCGCGCCCACCTTCTCACCCACACAGACATTGGCGAACGACGGTGCGGTGACCCCGTGCTCGGAGAACGTGGTGGTGGGGCTCACGCCCACGGTGTCGGTGGTGCCGTGGAAGGCGGTGAGCGTGAAGGTTCCGGCGGTGCCGGCGAGCCCGCATGCCCCGGCCGTGGTGGACCCGTTGACCGATGCCACGGTCCCGAACACCCCTGCAGGTACGACCGGGTGGTGCCGGCCGTGGTGGCGGTCGCCGGTCGAATGTCCCGCCGAGGCCCGCAACGTCGTCGCCGACGCCGCTCCCCCCGAGAGGAGTGCGACCGCCAATGCCACGCCCGTGAGGCTCTTTGCCATACGCCTGGTCTCGAACATGAGGACTCCTGAGTCGAAGGTCGGTGGCTCGATCCCGTCACCCGCCGGGGGAGTGGCGTCTCGCTCGCTGATGCCCCCAGAGGACAGGGCCGTGTGAGGCTCTGATCGATTCTCTACCGCACTGCGTGAGTTTGTAAACACGAATCGTGACAATTGCGGATCCAGGCCCAGGTCAACCAAGGTCACCCGATTCGTCCCGTCTGCGCCGGGTCCCCCAAGCACCAGGATCGATGTCCACAGCGGGATCACCCGCCGGGGCGGGTTCTCACCCGTTGGCTCGGATGGGCAGGTACTCGAAGCGGCGGGTGAAGGGTCCGGCGCGTGTAGCGGCCGGCACCGGCGTCCGCCACGAAGTCGGGCATGACCCGAAGCAGTTCCTCGATGACGACGCGCCCCTCGAGTCGGGCCGCCGCGGCCCCCAGGCAGTGGTGCGGGCCCGAGCTGAAGGCCAGGGTGCGCGCCATGTCCCGGGTGACATCCAGCATGCCCGCATCAGGGCCGAACTCCCGGGGATCGCGGTTGGCCGAGGCGAACAGGAGGTGGACCTTGGCGGCGGCCGGGACGGTGACAGGGCCGTTCGGGGGGCCCAGCGTCACCTCTGCGGTGGTCGTGCGCGACAGGCCCTGCACGGGTGAGAGGAAGCGGAGAAGCTCTTCCACGGCGCCCGCTACCCGTCCCGGCTCCGAGGTCAAGAGCCGACGTTGTCCGGGATGCTCGCTCAGGAGGGCGGCGGTGCCTCCGATGAGCCCCGCAGCGGTGTCGTTGCCCCCGGCCACCATCACGAAACAGAACCCGAGGATCTCTTCGATGCTGACCGGACGGCCGTCGATCTCGGACTCGAGCAGCACCGAGATCATGTCGATGCCAGAGCCGCCTTTCTTGGAAGTGGCGAGCTCGGTGAAATACCCGTAGAGCTCGCCCACGGCCTGACCGGCCGAGAGCACGTTGCCGCTGGCGTTGGCCTGCACGATGGCGCTGCTCCAGGTGCCGAAGGCGGCGCGATCACTGTCGGGGACGCCGAGATAGTCGGCCACGACGAACGACGGCAGGGGGGAGGCGACCTCGGCGATGAAGTCGGCGTCACCCATATCGGCGATGTGCTCCACGCAAGTCCTCGTGAAGGCTCGCACGGCGCTGTTCGCGTTCGGACACCGCTCTCGGGGTGAACATGGCGTTGACCAGTCGCCGGTACAGGGTGTGGCGGGGACGGTCCATCATCACCAGCGTCGGCATGAGACCCAGTTTCGTGATCTCGTCCTCTTCGAAGGTGAGGCCGTGGGCGGAAGAGAAGGTGGTGGTGTCGCACGTAGCGGCCATCACGTCCGCGAAGCGCGACAGGACCCAGAATCCCCGCTTCGTGACGAAGTGGACCGGGTCTTCGTCCCGCAGGCGCGCGGTACGTCGGGTACGGGTCGCGCCACAGCTCGGGGTCGAGTGGGTCGTAACAAAGGGTCTCGGTCGCCATCGTGGTCCCTCGTCTCGCGCGTCGACTACCGCAGTCGACGAACAGTACCCGCGGGGCTCTCGGGCGCTGTCTCGGGATGGAGGGCCGACGCCAGGATCTCCACGCCGTCGACGAGACGCGGTCCGGGACGGGAGAAGTAAGAACTGGCATCGACGGCGAAGAACGCCGTGTCGGAGATCTCGGGACGATCGAGGAGCGGGCCCGCCTCGGCGACGGCACCATCGAGGTCGTACCCGCAGGGCATGAACACCACGGCCTGGGGCGAGGCCGACACGATCTGATCCCAGGAGACCCGCACCGACGGTGTCCCGCGGCTGGCGAGGACCGGCTCGGCCCCGGCCAGCTCGATCATCTCGGGCACCCAGTGCCCACCGTTGAAGGGGGGATCGGACCATTCGAGGGCGAAGGTGCGGGGTCTCTCCCTCCCGGCCACACCGTCCGACACCGCTCGGAGCCTGGCGCGCAGGCCGTCGACCAGGGCCATGGCCGCGCTCTCGGTCCCGGTGACGGTGCCGACGTGCAGGATGCAATCGAGGACCTCGCCGAGCGAGCTTCGGATCCATGGAGAGGACCTCGGCGCGACAACCGAGGAGCTCGAGGGCATCGTTGACGTGCCCGGAGGGCACGGCACACACCGCACAGAGATCCTGGGTGAGCACGAGATCGGGTCGAAGCTCTCGTACCGCGTCGTTGTCGAGGCGGTAGATCGGCTCGCCGCCGTTGATGCTGGCGCTCACCAACCGATCGATCTCGGCCGGTTCGTCGGCGGCCGGCAGCGCAGAGAACGACACCGACCTCTTGGCGCGGGCGGCCGGGGGCCAGTCACATTCGTGAGTCACTCCTACGAGGTCGTCCTCGAGACCGAGGGCGTAGACGATCTCGGTGGCGGACGGCAGCAGGGACAGGATGCGCATGGCCGCGATGGTGGCCTACTTCGGCCCACCGCGCTAGTAGGTCGCGCTCATAGGTGGAGCTCGCCCTTAACGGGGTCGGTGCCCCACCACCGTCACGAGGCCGACCGGCAGCTCCTCGATCCCGAACGAGGACGCGATGGAGGCGTCCACGCCGTGCTCAGCCAGGAGCCGGGGCAAGCGCGACGTGTCGACCAGGACGTTCTCGTGCCTCTCGTCGCCGCGCCGCCACGAGTCGTCGGGATTCTTGACGAACGTCGTCATCTCGCGCACGAAGCGGTTCGGCGCCGGGGCCGAGAACTCGGTCACGAGCACCCATTGGTCATGGCGGTGCGCCAGGGTCGGCGCGTGCAGTCGGGCGCGGCCGTAGGCCAGGTCGCACAGGTCGATGGCCAGCACCCCGCCGGGCCGGAGGGCGTCGGCCAGCGCTACGAGGGCCCGGTCGACGCCGGCCTCGTCGTCGAGGTAGCTCAGGACATGGCCCACCGACACGATGGCATCGGCCCGGGGGACCGGCTCATCG
Organism: uncultured Acidimicrobiales bacterium; assembly: GCA_963838775.1. GTDB lineage: Bacteria > Actinomycetota > Acidimicrobiia > Acidimicrobiales > UBA8190 > Chersky-840. The sequence continues at coordinate 132,155 of CAWISP010000026.1, read as the reverse complement.
GGGAGGCGCAGGGCGCGGAAGTCTGCTCCCGGAGCGTGCCGGCGCGCCAGGTCGAGCATGGCGGTCGAGGCGTCGGTGGCGATCACCCGGTGTCCGGCCTCGACGAGGTGGCGGGTGAGCAGACCACTTCCGCACCCGATCTCGACCACGAGTCCGTCACAGTCACGAACAGAGGTCAGGAGGTCGATGATGGCCGGCGCACAGGCGTCGGCGTGGAATCCGAACCCGAGGTGATGGATCAGGGCGAGATCGGCGCGGTAATAGGGATCGTGTGCCGAGGACGTGTCCATGTCCCAGTATGTCCTGGGGGGGTCGCGCGAAGCACCGGTCAGTGCCTGGAGCGTCCCTCTAACGCGACGATCTCGGCGACGTGCTTCCTCAGTCGCTCGCGGCCCATGTCGAGCAACGACGAAGGCCGGTCGCGGCCGCCTCTCGAGCCCGAAGGCGGCGCGGACTGCACAGCATCACCCAACGCGTCCGCCAGCGTCTGGATCAACGCTGGAGCCTGATCGACCGGGAGACGGAAGGTCGCTCGGCAGATCGAACCGTGCCAGAGGCTGACGATGACGATCCCCTCATCGGGGTGCCAAGAAACTTCCATACGCCGACCGTCGTCCCGCGCATCGCCGAACCACTGGCGACCGATTCCGTCTGAGCGGGGCAGCAACACCATTCCCATCATGGACCCTCGAACCGATAGGGGACCAGAGCAATGGCCTTTGCAAATCCGTTACAAAAACGTCCCGTCGATATGTGGTGGGGAAGACGGCCGGTCCATGTGCGCCAGCGACAGGTCGGGGCAGAGAACCCCCGATCCTGGTGGCCTCGGCTCAGGGACGAACGGGGATTCAGCCATAGGAGCCCGACAGGACGTATCCTCGGTCCTGAAGTTGCCGCGCGTCCACTCGCTTCACGGCACGGTCCCCCCGGGAGGCAGAGCATTGAACCGGAACAACGACGGAATTGCCACTCTGCTCGGTCGCCGCCACAGCGCGGGAGTCATCGCCGTTGCGTTCGTATTGAGCAGTTTCGGGCTCACCTGTTGCGGAGTCGTGAACGCGGCCAGAAAGATCGAGCACGACGTGAAGGGCAACAAGGCCACCATCGACACCTTCACCAATCAGATCAAATCGAGTGAAGGGACAACGTTCGAGGCGACATACGTGACCACGGGCGGCACGCCCGCCACCGTCGTGTATGCGGTGCAGCCACCAAAGGGGCTCGCCTTCGTGGACACACCGACAGGTGGCAGTACCAGCACCGTCGATCTCATCGTGAACTCCTCCGGCGAGTACTCGTGCACGCCGGCGGCGGCCGGGTCGGGACCGAGGTGCCAAAAACTGGGCACCGCCGACGCCGCCGCCGAGAACCAGATCTTCGACTTCTACACACCGTCGCACTGGACCACGTTCCTCAAGGACTTCTCGCTGGCGGCCGGTATCGCCGGTGACAAGGTCACCTCGTCGACGATGTCTGTCAACGGCTTCAGCATGCAGTGCGTGGACTTCAATGCTCCGGGGGTCCCGGGGACCAGCACGATCTGCACGACGGCCCAGGGCATCCTCGGCTACGTGAAGGTCGCATCGGATTCGACCAGCTTCGAGATCAAGAGCTACTCGGCGACGCCGCCCGCATCACTCTTCCAGTTGCCGGCCGGTGCCACGATCACGACGATCCCGACGACGCCGACGACCTCGTAACGCAACCCATCGACACGATCAGTCCCCTCCTCTCAATCGAAACTGGGCTTTCGGTCCCGGGTCCGCTTGAGCTCGAAGAATCCGTCGGTTGCGGTCACGGCCAGCACACCGTCCCACAGACGCCCGGCGGCCTCGCCGCGAGGTATCGGCGTCACGACGGGGCCGAAGAAGGCGTTGCCCTCGACGCTGATGATCGGCGTTCCGACGTCGAGCCCGACCAGGTCCATGCCGGCCTGGTGTGATGCCTTGATGGCGTCGTCGAAATCGGTCCGGAGGGCGGCATCGAGCACCGAAGAGGGTAAGCCCAACTCGTCAACCGCCTCGGCCAATGCGGCGGCATCCCGGCGTTGCTCGACGTGAAAGCGGGTGCCCAGAGCCGTGTAGATCGGAAGCAGGATGTCGTCTCCCCGCTCGGCCGCCGCCGCGGCGCAGATCCGGATCGGACCCCAGGCCTGCTCCATGCGCTCGCGATACTGGTCGCTCAACCCCTCACCCTCGTGCTGGACCAGGTTGAGGTACGCGAGTGACATCACGTGCCAGCGGGTCCGCACCGGCCTGACCTGCTCCACCTCGAGTATCCACCGCGAGGTGATCCACGCCCACGGGCATAATGGGTCGAACCAGAAATCGGCGTACACGAAAGATCCGCTCATATCTCTCGTCAACACCGCCGACGCCGGGGGTGTTCCCTCCCGGGAACCCGTTCTTCCTGCGGTGCCGGCCACTCTCGGTCCGAGGCCGAGGCCGAGGCCGGGGCCGAGAGTGGGCGTCGAGGCTAGGCGGCGGGGTCGGGCGGCTTCGCCCGGCGCCGACCGGCCGCATCGGCCAACAGGCCCAGGCCGATGCCCAGCATCCACACGTCTTTGCTCACGGCGGTGCCTGCCGTGCTCGGCCAGATACTGCCGGGCTCACGGAGGGCGGGGGTGCGCGCGTACATCGCCACGAGGGAGCCGGAAAAGGCGGTGAGCGCGGCACCGGCTACGGCGGAGGACACGAACGGTGACAGCAGCACTACCCCGGTGGCGATCTCGCCGGCGGCGAGGAGGCGGATGAACCGGGTCGGGGGGATCTCGTCCAGGACAGGGAAAGCCCCGGCGGCCATGCCATGGATGGCGACGGCGCGCGCCTCCTCGGCGTTCCATTTCTGGAGGCCCGCATGCAGGATGTACGCACCCGTGATGATTCGGCCGGGAAGGTCGTGGAACTTCAGTGACGATGCCATGGAGTCTCCTGTTCGTCGTGCTCGTGCTCGTGCTGTTGCGCCGTCAACCTTTACCCCGCTTCGTCCTGGCCTAACGCGAGCAGCGGGTCCGTCCTCAGCTCGGTGAGACTGTGGATCACGGGCCCGGTCCAGTCCGGCTCCGCGTCATAGACGAGAGCGCCGGCAGCGTCTTTCGCAACGAGGCGGATGGCACGGATGCCCGCCGCCGTCGCTCCCGTGAGCTCGCAGCTGCCCCCGTCTCCCACGTAGACCGCTTCGGATGGTGCAATGCCCAGTTGCCTGCACACCGAGCGGTAGAGCGAGGGGTGAGGCTTTCGTTCCCCCACGAGGACGGAGAACACGGTGGCGTCGATCAGCGGCGCCACCGGCAAGCTCGTCCAGAAGTCTGGCAGTTCGTGTGTGCAGTCACTGACCACCCCCAGGCGAAGTCGGTTCTGGTGCAAGAAGCGCAACATGCTCACCGCGTCGGGTCGCAACATCGAGGCAAACCCACGTTCTATGTCGGTGCGTACCGAACAGGCAGCTCGAAGCTGGGCGCCAGAAGGTCGGTGCCCACACCGCTCGGCGAGCCACGCCATCGTCGCCACCATGTCACCACGCTGTCCGGTGGCACGCTCGGTAAAGGTGGACGAGATCGAGTCGAAGAGGAGGTCCGCAGGGACACCCAGCGCGTCGGCGACTCGCCCGACGCCCGATCGGCGAACCGCGGCGGAAGCGTTGACCGTGAGCGTCCCGTAGTAGTCGAAGATGACCGCCCCGAGACTCATCCCCTGTCTTCCCTTTCCCGCGTCCCGTTTCTATCGCCTCGAGCCGGGGACGGTGCCGGCCGACCTACGTTCGACTCTGTCCCGACCGGAGCGGGGCGAAGTGTCTCGTCTATCCTGGCAGTGTGACCGACGTCGAAGTATTCGTGGACCCCAGTTGTCCGTGGGCGTGGGTGACATCCCGGTGGGTCGACGAGGTTGCCCCGCGGCGAGACCTGGTGGTGACCTGGCGCTCCTACTGCCTCGAAATCCGCGACGATTATGGCGTCGCACCCACCGTGCCGGAGCATCTCCGCAAGGCCGCACTGGCGGGCCACGCCGTGTCGCATCAGATGCTGCGCATCTTCGAGGCCGCTCGGGCCAGCGCCGGCGAGCCCGCCGTTGACGCACTCTTCGCCGAGTGGGGCTCTCGGTTCTTCGGGCAGGCGCGCCTACCCGCAGACGAGCTGCTGACGGCGTGCGTGGCGGCCAGTGGGCTCCCCGCCGATCTCGTGGCAGCGGCGGACGACGACAAATGGGACACCCCGATCATCGAGGCCATGGAGGTCGCCTACGCGTTCGGCGGCCCCAAGACCCAGACTCCGACGATCGTGGTGCGGGCCGATCCGCCCTACGGCTTCAAGGGACCGGTGATGGCGCCGGCTCCCACCGGTGACGCCGCCGTCCGCCTCTGGGACGCCGTGCAGGTGGTCGCGGCCGAGCCCGGGTTCTTTGAGATCACACGGCCGCGAGCCAACCCACCGATGCCGCCCGCGTCGGCCTGAACACTCAGGTCGTCTCAGGCCGTTGCGAAGGCCCTCAGGGGCTCACCGACGACCAGGCCGGATCCGAGGCTCCGAGGACACGGGTGGTGCCGCTTACTCCTGCCGCCACCACCAGGGCAATGCCGAGGGGGTACGCGATCTGCCCGTGCACGATGAGCACGGCTCCCACGACGGCGCCGACGAACATGGAGACCACGGTCATACCGCGTCGTCCCACTCTGGCCCCACTCCTCCCTCCGATCGGGCCGTCGGCGGTGATCCCGGTGATCGTCATCGTGAGGACCGTCGTGGTCAGGTCGGGCACGGCGAGTTTGCGGGCGGCGGCGTTCTGGATGCCCATCGAGATGCCGAGCACGACGATCAGGCCGTAGCGAAACCCCGTTGTCACCGGCGTGCCACGCAACGCGGCCAGGACGACGGACACGCCGATGAACGACGCCTGGATGGTCGTGCACGTGCTCAAGAGGCGCGCCCGGTGTTGTGCCAAGTGGGAGCTCACCCGGCCCCCGATCACCGCGCCCAGGCTGAACGAGCACAGAGCCACCAGAGATGCGGGTATCGAGAATCCCCGTGCGCCGACCAGCGCAAAGGCCAGGAACACAACGTTCCCGGTCATGTTGGCCACGAATACATGGCCGAGAACCAGATAGCTGAAGGAATCGACCAGACCGGTGACCAGGGTCAGGGCGAGGAGCAGCGGCGGAAGCGGGCCGAATGCAGCGTCCCGACCTGGAAAGACCGTCTCTTTTACCTCGGAGAGGAACGTGTTCACGAGCGCCATCCCTGCGGTCGTGCCGAAACCGTTTCCCGGCGGTGTTGTCGCAATGCTATTGGCTCGGTATTCGCACCACTGATGAACTCGGTATCCGCACCACTGATGAACTCGGTATCCGCACCACCGATGAACAATGCCTACCGAGATCGACGGTAACGTTGGTCCAAAGCCCTTCACCCGACGGCGGCGTCGCCCGGCGGGCGTGCCCATGGTAGAACCGAATTGGCAAATGGCGCCCGGAGGGACGGCGTGGCGGCAGTTTCGGTGGAGCATCTGAGCAAGCGCTACGGCGAGATCGACGCTGTCAACGACGTGACCTTCGAAGTGGCGCAGGGTGAGGTCTTCGCCCTGCTCGGGCCCAACGGAGCCGGCAAGACGACGACCATCGAGATCCTCGAGGGTTTCCGCACCCGTGACCGCGGCCAGGTCGACGTGCTCGGCTACGACCCCGCCGACCGCGCCACCAGTCGCCAGCTGCGCGAGCGCCTGGGCGTGGTTCTGCAGGAGTTGGCCGTCGAGCCGTTCCTCTCGGTTCGCCAGGCTCTCACCCGAAATGCCGGGTACTACCCCCGGTCCCGCCCCGTCGACGAGGTCCTCGAGCTCGTCGGTCTCGAAACCAAGGCGAACGCGCGAGTGAAGACGCTGTCGGGTGGCCAACAGCGTCGCCTCGACCTCGGTCTCGGGATCATCGGAAACCCGGAGCTGCTCGTGCTGGACGAACCCACCACCGGGTTCGACCCGAATGCCCGGCGCGACGCCTGGGACCTCATCCGAGCGATGACCGGTGGAGGCTCCACGGTGATCCTCACCACCCACTACATGGACGAGGCCGAGGCCCTCGCCGATCGGGTGGCGGTGATCAGCGCGGGACGGATCATCGCCGAGGGCACGCCCGACTCGCTGGGTGGTCGCGACGTCGGGGAGGCGACGATCAGGTTCAGGCTCCCCTCCGGTACCGGTGTCGGTGATCTGCCCGTTGCCGCCACGGTCTTGGGGAACGGGGCGCTCGAGATCCGGACCGACCACGAGATCGAGGTGCTGGCCCGCCTCACGAGTTGGGCTCTGCGCGACAACGTCGGCCTCATCGGGCTCACCGTGGAGCGGTCGACCCTCGAAGACGTCTATCTGCGGCTAACGGGATACGGGGCCGAAGCCGAGGCCGCGGCCGTCACCGAGGGCCTCGAACGATGAGCGCGATGACACGAGCGGCGACGGGGGAAGGCGCCGGGACGAAGTCCAGGGCATTTCGAGGCGCCGACGACATTCGTCTCGTGGGTCGGCAGGTCTACTACGAGCAGCTGGGATTCTGGCTGAACCCGATCGGAGCCGTGTTCACCGTCGGCTTCTCCGTCGTCTTCCTCGTGCTGCTGTCTTCGACAGGGGGTTCGTCGCGGATCCCCTATCTCGAACACGTCAAGGTGGTCGTGTACTACGTGCCGTCGTTCGCGGCCTACGGCATCATGTCCGCCTGCTTCAACAATTTGACGATCTCATTGGTGGTGAGACGCGAGATGGGACTCTTGAAGCGCGTCCGGCTCTCGCCCCTTCCCACCTGGGTCATGCTGGCGGCGATCTTCGTCAACGCCCTGATCATCTCCCTGCTCCAGGTGGTCATCCTGTTCTTGATCGGCAAGTTCGGGTACCACGTCGTGCTTCCCCACAACTTCGTGCCCCTGGTGGTGGCGCTGGTCGTGGGCGTGGTCTGTTTCACCGCCCTCGGGATCGCCGTCAGCACGTTGGTCCCCAACCAGGAAGCGGCGGGTCCGGTGGTGAGCATCGTGTTCTTCATCTTGCTCTTCCTGTCCGGCCTCTACTACCCGATCAAGAGCGGGTCCGGGCTGGCCCAGTTCGCGGCGCTTTTCCCCGTTCGCCACATGATCACCTCCACCGTCGCCCCCTTCCTGGCCAGTGCGGGTGTCCCGGTGTCGCCCTGGTCGTGGAACGACATCCTCGTCATGGCGATCTGGGCCGTGGTGGGCATCGTGGTCTCGCTACGCCGCTGGACCTGGGCGCCGCGCCGCAGTGATCCCTACCGGCGGGCGGGCGCGTTCTTTGCCAAGCGGGGAGGACGCGCCGCTACACCGGATGCGACAAGGTGATGGTCACGCTTCGCCGCACACGCCCGGCCCGCAGCACCAAGGGACCGCTCAGGCCAGGACGCGGCGCCGGAAGTTGCGCAGACCGAGCCGGAGAAACAGGGTGCAGAACCCGAGGAGCACGGGATAGATGATGTAGAGATGCATATGCTCCGCGTTGGTGAATGCGGCGCGCATGCCCTCGTTTACGTAGATGAGCGGGTTGACGAGCACGATGGTCTGGAGCCAGTGCCACGCTCCGATCTTCACCGGTCCGAGACGTGTCCACGGGTAGTACGTGCCGCCCAGAAAGGTGATCGGGAGGACGACGAACCCGAACATGAGCCCGATGTTGCGCGGCTCGAAGCTCGTCCCGAGCACGAGACCCAACGAGGCCATGGTCACGCAAGCCAGGGGTACGAGTGTGAGGATGATCCACCAGTCGAGGTTGAGATGGGCTTCGACACCGCCGGCGTGGATGACCGAAGCGATGGGGAGCACGATGATCGCCGAGATCACGCCCTGCATGGCGCCCGAGAGGACCTTGGCCGCGGCCACGAGCCAGATGGGGCAGGGGGCCTGGACGCGGTCCTCGATCTCTCGGGTGAACCCGAATTCCTGGGACATCTGCAACGCCACGGCCTGGACGCCCTGGAACATGATGGAGATCCCCACCACGCCGGGAACAAGCACGGTGGCGAAGGCGGAGGAAGCCGCCGCGCTGCTGCGGCCACCCCCGCCGACGGATTGGCCGATCTTGGGGAAGACGTAGAGGAAGACGAAGCACAGGAGAACCGGTTGCACCACGGTGCGGGCCACGAACTCGAACTTGTGCTTCCACAATACCGCGACGTCTCGCAGCATCAGAGCGTGTAGGGCGATGCGGCTGGCCGACGCGGCGGAACGGACCGGCTTGGTGGCGATCGAGGTGGCGCGGGCGGGGGTGGGCACTGTTGTCGTCATCAGTCGCGGAGCTCCCTGCCGGTGAGGTTGATGAAGACGGTCTCGAGGCTGGGCTCGGACACCGACAGGTCGGCGACCTCGAAACCCCCGCTCTCGGCCGCCGCCACCAGTCGGGGAAGAAGGCGGTTTCGACCGCGCACGTGCAACTCGAGCCCGACTTCGGTCGGTCGGACGCGACTCACCTCTTCGATCTCGCGTTGCAGCACCTCGGCCAGTCGTTGCTGGTCGCCGACCGCCTTCACCGTCACGATGGTGTCGGCCCCCACGCCCTGCTTGAGCCGGGCGGGCGTGTCGAGGGCGAGGATCTTGCCATGGTCCATGATGGCGACCCGGCCACAGAGCTGGTCCGCCTCCTCCATGTAATGGGTGGTGAGGAGGATGGTCTGGCCCTCGGCGTTGAGGTCGCGCAGGATGTCCCACAGCAAGAGGCGGCTCTGAGGGTCGAGACCGGCGGTCGGCTCGTCCATGAACAGGACAGCGGGTTTGTGGAAGATCGACCGTGCCACCATGAGGCGTTGGGCCATGCCCCCCGAGAGCGCGTAGACCGAGGCCTTGGCCCACTTCGAGAGCTGGAACCTCTCGAGGAGCTCGTCGGCGATCTTGCGGGACTGCGCCGCCGCGATCCCGAAGAGCCGGCCGTGGAAGTACAGGTTCTCCCAGACGTTGAGCTGGCGGTCGAGGGTGTTGGTCTGCGAGACGACACCCACGATCTGCTTGGCTAGGGCGGGATGGGCGACCACGTCGATGTCCGCGATGAACGCCTGTCCCGCGGTCGGAATGACCCGAGTCGTGAGGATCCCCGCCGTGGTGGTCTTGCCCGCCCCGTTGGGACCGAGCAACCCGAAGATCTCACCCATACCCACCGAAAGGTTCAGCTCGTCGACGGCACGGAAATCGGTACCGGGGTAGACCTTGGTCAGGTCGTGAGTGCGGACGATGGCGTCGGAGACCGTCATGGTGGCGTCGATGTCGAGGTCGGTGGCAGTCATGTTGGTTCGATCGGCAAGGCTACCGACACCAACCGGGCCCGGGAGCCACCCGGCCGCTGAGACGTCCGCTGCGATGCCACGGTCAACGCCGTTTTCGATCCGTCTCGTTCGCCCGGGCGTGGGCGATCTCGGTGTCGAGCTCGGCCTCTCGGACCCGTAGGCGCGCCGCCTTGGCCACGCGCTCGTCACGGAAGGCTTTGATGCGCTCGAGGGTGTCGTCAAGCCGGGCGACGAGTTTGTCGTTGGCCTCCATGGCATCGGTGAGCAGTCGACGCCGGAGCTCGGGTCGGGCATGCGCCCGGTAGGCGTGACGGAGCTTGTCGAGGACGTCCTCGGTCTCGAGTACGGCGCGGATCTCGGCCAACGAAAATCCCATGATGGACTGGAGCTCTCGGATGCGCTTGGCCCGTTCCACCTCTGAGCTCGCGTAGACCCGTTCGGTTCCGTGGCGCTGTTCGCTCGGTGCCACCAGGCCGATCTCCTCCCAGTACCGCAAGGTTCGGGTGGTGACGCCACAGAGCTTGGCGACCTCCCCGATGCGGAGGGTGGGCTCGGCGCCACCGGTCCCAACCGCGTCGTCGGCGCTCGCAGGGGCAGCAGAGTCACCACGGTGGTCGGCGCCTCCGGCGGCGCGGGCGGGATCCGCGGTCAAGGGCCGAGGCGTCATCGTGCGCTCTCGGCTTCGAGGACCGGCACCGGGTCGGACCGGCCCGGCGCGTGGGGCGCCCCAGCGTGCTGACGCTTGGCCGGCGACACGGGCTCGACGTAGACGTACTTCCCGCCCCGCAGCCACGACGCGCCCGCGGCCACCAGGCACGCCACGATGGCGAAGTCGAACGCAGCGTGCAGCCCTTGCCGGAACGGCACCGAGATGAGGGTGGGGAAGAAGCTACGACCCGTGATCACGGCGCGGTGGCTGGCCGAAAGATGTGCGAGCACGGCATTGCCGAGCAGGTGCTGCATGGGGTTGTAGCCCAGGAAGGCGGCGAACAGCGTCGACACCGGGGGCAGGTGCGCGACCCGGTCGGACACGGCCGGCGGTACACCTTGTGCCACCAACCCGTGGTACATCGAAGTGGGGAGCGACGACGACAATCCCACGATCATGAGGGTGAAGAAGATCCCGATGGACAGGACCTGGGCGGAGTTCTGGAACGTGGAGTTCATCCCCGATCCCGCGCCGCGATGCTGAGGCGGAAGGCTGTTCATCACCCCGGCCCGGTTGGGGGAGCCGAACGCTCCCATGGTGAGACCCAGAAGCAACAGGATCAGCCCGAAGACCCAGTACGAGAAGTCGACGGGGAGGAGCTCGAGGGCCACGAAGCAGGCGGCGGATCCGAGCATGCCCCCCGTCGCGAAGGGCCGCGCCCCGTAGTGGTCCGAGAGCACGCCCGACAACGGGCCCGCGATGAGAAACCCCGTGGTGAGCGGCAGCATGGCGATCCCGGCCCACAGCGGGGTACGGGCGAAGTCGTAGCCGTGCAGGGGTAGCCAGATGCCCTGTAACCAGATGATGAGCATGAACATGAGGCCACCCCGGCCCACCGCGGCCAGGAAGCTGGCGAGGACCCCGGCGGTGAAGGCGCGAATGCGGAAGAGCGGGAGCCGGAACATCGGGTCCGCGACACGGGTCTCGATGATGGCGAATGCGATCAGCAGAGCCAAACCGACACCGAGCTCGGTCAGCACGGCGGGGGACGTCCAGCCCATGGTGTGGCCCCCGTGCGGTTCGATGCCGTAGGTGATGCCGATCATGAGCGAGACGAGCCCGAACGCGAAGGTCAGGTTGCCGGGCCAGTCGATGTTGGCCTTCACCCGTCGACCCACCTCGCGAAGCTGCAGGTAGCCCCATACCGTCCCGAACAGCCCGATGGGGACCGAGACCAGGAAGATGAGCCTCCAGTTGATCGGGGCCAAGACTCCTCCGAGGACGAGCCCGATGAACGTGCCACTGATTGCCGCGGCCTGGTTGATCCCGAGCGCCATGCCCCGTTGGTCCTCGGGGAAGGCGTCGGTGAGGATGGCCGCGGAATTCGCCACCAGGAAGGCGGCCCCGATGCCCTGAAAGACACGCACGACGATCAGCCACAAGCCGGCCGCGGGGCCGCTCAACCACGTGATCGTCAGCAGGAGCGAGAAGAAGGTGAAGATGGCGAAGCCCAGGTTGTACATCCGCACCCGCCCGTAGATGTCACCGAGCCGGCCGAGATTGACGACGAGGACACTGGTCACGACCAGGAAGCTCAGGATCATCCACAGCAGGTAGAAGCTGTTGCCGGGCTGCAGCGGGTCGAGGTGGATGCCCCGGAAGATGTCGGGCAGCGAGATGAGCATGATCGAGCCGTCGATCGTCGCCATCAGCACGCCCAACGTGGTGTTGATGAGCGCCACCCACTTGTAGCCGCCGCCGGCTTCCGTCCTCTGGGGGTGGCTTTGCTTTACGTTCACGTCAACGGAAGCGTACCCCCCCCAAATCTCGGGGCCGTGTCCGGGTCCCGGGTGGGCTCTCGGTGAACCGGCCTCCGTCCGGAACCTGCGGCGAAGACCCGCCTATGCTCCGGGCACCGTCACAGGGGGAACTTGAGGGCGGAGTGGGGTCTTACGAGCGGGGGTGGGTGTTGTGACACGCCGGGTGAAGTGGCTGGCATCGCTGGGCATGGTGGCCGCGTTGGCCGTCGGGGCTGCCGCCATCGCCCCGAGCGCCTCGGCGAGATCGAGGCACGTCCATTTCCATCCCGTCTCGACCACCACAACGGCGCCGGTGACCACCGCATCGTTCAACTTCACCGTGGCCTTGAGCGGCGTCGGAAAGAGCATGGGAACGATCGACCTGAGTGGAAGCGGTCAGGTGGACCTGGTCAATAACGCCGGCTCGCTGTCAGTGACGCTGCCCGCATCGGTGGCGAAGCTGATCCCGGGGGGCTCGTCCGGGCCCGAGGTCGTGAACGTGGTGCTGTCAGGCGGCACCGTCTACGCCGAGATTCCGTCTCTCGCCACGCTGCTCGGCGAGCCGTGGGTCTCCGTGGCCCTGCCGTCGAGCGCCACCTCGGCCATCCCGGGGATCTTCACCACCGTCGGTGGTGCGCTGGGTGACGTCAACGAGATCCTCGCCTTTGCGCAGGCACATCACGCCTCGGTGCACTCACTGGGCACTTCGACCGTCGACAGCACGTCGGTGACGGGGAGCCGGATCACCGCGCACGTGAAGCGTGTGGCCATCGTGGCCACCCTGTGGGCGAACTCGTCGGACCAACTCGTGCAGGCCCGGGTGAGTGGCGCCCTCGGTGCCGGGCACGGGGTCCACATCTCCGCCGTCGTGAACTTCACCGGCTACGACGCCCCAGTCACCGTCACCGTCCCGCCGTCCTCGCAGGTGAGGGCCATCCCGCTCTCGCTGGTGACCAGTGCTCTCGGTGGGCTCTTCCACGGCGCCAAGAAGGGTTGACGGCTGCACTGATCGGCACTGATCGGCACCGATCGGCCGCGACCTTTTCATGGGCGGCGCCGCGGGATAGTACTGATCGAGGGAGATCCCGCTCCCCCCCGAGGCGGGTACCCGCACGGAAGGAGGGCCCGATGGACCGATCGGTCGATCAGGCCGGTGGACCGGGCGCCCCGCGCCGGGGCGCCACGACCGAAGCCGGGGCCGACGCCGGCACCGACGTCGAGGCCGAGATGGACGAGACCGGCGTGCTCGACGGGACCGGCGAAAGCGATGCGCAGGACATCGAGTCGGAGCTCTACTGCTCGACACGCGAAGCCGGGATCGTCGCCGCCGGATTCGCTCCGATACCCGACGCCTAGGTCGGATCTCGTACCGGGGTGATGAGACCGTCCACGCGGCGTTGCAGGTCCTGCCGGACCCGCTGCCAATCCTCGGCCAGAACCGAGAACAGCACCGAGTCGCGCACCGTGCCGTCGGCTCGGCGTTGGTAACGGCCCAGCGTTCCCTCGTAGCGCGCCCCCATGTAGGAGATGGCTCGCTGGGAGCGGGTGTTGCGGACGTCGGTCTTGAGTTGCACGCGACCTGCGTGGAGCTCGTCGAAGGCGAAGCCGAGCAGGAGCAACTTGGTGTCGGGGTTGACCGCCGTGCCCCACACCGACGGTCGATAGATGGTGGCGCCGATCTCGAGCCGGGCGTCGCCCACCGACACGTCGAGGAAGCTCGACATGCCCACCACGGCACCGGCGGGGAGTTCGCAGTATGAAGTGGCGAGGCGCACCACCCAGGGGAACAGCCCCGCCCCGACCCGCTTGCGCATGAGCTCGGCGAATGCCTGGGGATCCGGAGGCCGGAAGGGGATGTGCTGCCACACCCTGTCGTCATCGAGAGCGTGGAAGAGGTTCTCCACATCCCGGTCCAGGTCCAGCGGCGTGACCTCGACGACGCGTCCCCCGAGCACGGTGTCGGGACCAGGTGGCCACGCCATCGCCGGCCAAACGACGTCATCGGGCCGAGCGTCGTGCACCGGCACGAACCCTGGATGAGCCCGCCCCGCCCCCTCGGTGCCCGCCGTGACGTCGGTGCCCGCCGTGACGTCGGTGCCCGCCGTCAGGTCCATGCCCACATTGTCGCCCATGATCCGGCGTCGTGACGCCGGGCGCTACGCGGCGTTCGACGCGAACAGCTGACGCAGGTGGACTCGACCTCCGGTGCGCAAGATGGCGCGCCGGTAGACGACCGAGGCGATCCTGGCCACAGCGACGGTGGCGACGAGCATCAGGATCACCGACAGGATGAACTCCCACCACGTGACGGCTCCGAGGCCCACGAGCACCGGCATGGCGAAAGGCGCCGTGGGTGGCACATAGGCGAGGACCTTCACCAGTTCCGAGGGTTGGCTCGATCCGATGGCGGTGATCGAGACGATGTAGCCGAACAGGATCGGGAGCTGCAGGGGAAAGGCCAGGCTCTGGACCTGCTCCTGGCGGTCCGCCAGCGAACCACCCGCCGCGAACACCCAGCAGTAGAAGGCGTATCCGAGCACCACCCACAGCAGCGAGCTCACGACCTCGAGCGACGAGGTCCCGTGAATCAGGGTCGATCCTTCCGCGGCGGCAAGCCCGAGAGCGACGGCGACGATGAGGGCGGCCTGGAGGAGAGCGACAGCGCCGATGCCGATGACCTTGCCGGCGAGCAGCTGACCCGTTCGCAGCGTCGAGAGCAGCACCTCGATGACGCGCGACGACTTCTCCTCGACCACGCCCATGAGGAGCCACGTGCCGAACTGGGTGAGGAGCACGTAAGTGAGGATGAGGCCGTAGATCGCCGTCGTGCGAGCGGTCTGGTTGTGGCGGGGCGGTTTGAGGCTCTGCACGGGCAGCGGCCGGGGATTGGCCAGTCGCAGAGCTTGCGTCGACGGGATGCCGGCCCGCTCGAGCCCCGCTTGCAGACTCACCTGGGCCGAGATGGTGCGTGCCAGCAGCGCCGTGGTCGATGTGTCGGTGGGGTCGAGGGACTCGTCGACCAGGATCCGGCTGGTGCCCACGAGCACGAGATCGATGCGGCCGGCCTTGAGGGCCCGCGTGGCGGCCCCCATCGACGCTTCGGGGACGAGCGCCACCTTGGTGCCGAGCGCCGGTCCCGTCGTGACGATCGTGGCGCGCAGCGGCGCCGAGAGGGCCCCGACGATGCCGACCCGCTCCCGGTTCTCGCCGCCCTTGCGCAGGACCGGGATCGTGACCGCCGCCGCCACCGCCAGCAAGATGATCGCCGTTCCGACCCGAAACGTCCGGCCCCGCACGCGCTCGCGTACCTCGCGCCGCGCCACCAGGCCGATGTCCTCACCCGGTCTGTTGATGGCCGCGCCCACGCGCCCGGGGCGGGACGGGCCGGCCTGCCCCGGGTCCCCGGTCGCCAGGGCCCGCGCCCGCCGGTGTCGCCACAGGCGCAGCCCCAGGAGGGCGACGATCACCGCGTAGAGGACGTACTTCACGCTCATCAAACCAGCGCCTCGCGAAAGACCTCGGACAGCCGCTGCCTCTCGAACCCAAACTGCTCGACGGCCCCGGTCCGCATGGCGGCGGCCAGCACTGTTTGCGGGTCGGTGTTCTCGTCGAGGACGAGGCGCACGGCACCGCCCTCGACGCGCGAGACGGTGACACCGGCGAGGTCGCGCGCCCACGCTCCGGCGAAGTCGCCGTCGACCTTCACCACGAGACGGCGGCGTCCACCCGTCGTCAGCTCCTCAACCGTCCCCTGGGCGACGAGGCGACCGTGATCGATGATTGCCACGGACTCGCACAGGTCTTCGACGAGGTCGATCTGGTGACTCGAGAACAACACGCCGCGCCCGGCTGCGGCTTCTTCGACGAGCACCGCGCTGATGGCGTCGACCCCGACGGGGTCGAGACCCGACAGGGGTTCGTCGAGCACGAGGAGCTCAGGCTGGTGGACGAGGGCGGCAGCGAGCTGCACCCGCTGCTGGTTGCCGAGTGACAACGCCTCGAGCTTGCTCGTGGCGCGGTCGGCCACGCCCAGCTTCTCGAGCCACTGCGTCGCCACCATGCGGGCATCGCCGGCATCTGCGCCGTGCAGTTGGGCCAGGTACTGGATCTGCTCGATGATCACCATCCCCGGGTACAGGCCGCGTTCTTCGGGCATGTAACCGAAACGCCGGCGGTCCTTCTGCGTCACCGGGACTCCCTTCCACCGCACCACCCCGGCGTCGAGCGAGACCAGGTCGAAGACGGCTCGCATGGCCGTGGTCTTTCCCGACCCGTTGGGACCGAGAAAGCCGAAGACCCGGCCGGGCGGGACAGTGAAGGAGAGGCTGTCGAGGGCCACCACGTCCCCGAAGCGGCGGGTGATCCCGTCGAATTCGAGCATCGTCCCTGACTACCACACCCGACGAGCAGCACCGACCTCGCACGCGCCGTCGCCGCCGGCGAGGAGACGCGCGCCCAGGGTCGTAGCCTCAGGCCGTGCGGACCGATCGCCGGCTGGGCCCCCTTGCGGTCGCGCGACTTCCGTCTCTTCCTGGTGGGCCGGCTCACCTCGTTCATCGGGACGGGCATGCTGCCCGTGGCTCTGGCCTTCGCCGTGCTGGCGCGGCACGGCACGACCTCCGAGGTCGGGTACGTCCTCGGTGCCGAGACCCTCCCGCTCGTGTTGTTCCTCCTCATCGGGGGCGCCGCCGCCGACCGGCTGAACCGGCGGGTCGTGATGCTGAGCGCGGACGTCATGCGGGCTCTGGCCCAGGGCGTGCTGGCGGCGTGGATTCTCGCCGGCCATCCGCCTCTGTGGGGCTTTCTCGTCACCCAAGCCGTGGTCGGGACGGGGAACGCCTTCTTCACGCCGGCCATGACGGGGTTGATACCAGAGGTCGCCCCGGCGGCGTCGTTGCAACAGGCCAACGTGTTCAACAGCATGGCGGAATGGTCAGGTCGTCTCTTCGGCCCGGCGCTGGCGGGCGTGATCGTGGCCACGGCCGGTCCCGGGTGGGCCGTGGGAGCCGACGCGTTCACGTACTTCGTGAGCGCGATGTGCCTCGCCGGGCTCCGGGTGGGCTGGTCCGGGAGCGCCGCCACCGAGCCGTTCGTCGCCCAGCTGCGCACGGGCTGGCGCGCCTTTCGCTCCCGGACGTGGTTGTGGTCGATCGTGGCGCAGTTCTCGTCGTACGGCTTCTTCGTCTTCGCGCCGTTCTTCGTCCTCGGTGCCGTGGTGGCCAAACAGTCTCTGGGCGGCGCGGCGGCATGGGGAACGGTGCTCGCGTTGCAAGGCCTCGGGTCGGTGCTCGCCAGCCTCGTGATGCTGCGCGTCCGGCCCCGCCGGCCGTTGCTCGTGGCCGAGCTCGGGCTCTTCGGCTTCGCCCTGCCCTTGGTGGCGCTGGCGGCCGGTGCTCCATTCGTGGTGGTGGCGTCGACCTCGTTCATCTCAGGCGCGTCCATCGGCCTCTTCGGGCCGCTGTGGGACACGACCATGCAGAGCCAGCTGCCTCCCGAGGTGTTGTCGCGCGCCAGCGCCTACGACTGGTTCGGGTCCATGGTCTTTCTCCCCCTGGGGTTCGCCTTGGCCGGCACCCTGGCTCGCCTGTTGGGGATCCATGGCGCGTTGTATCTCGGTGCGGCCTGGTTGGTGCTCACGACCGCCATCGTCGTGACGCTCCCCGGGGTCACGTCGCTGGTCGCCGTCGGCCACCCCGGCGCGGGCCCGGCGCCGGTCGGGCAGCCCGTGGGCACCGGCGGGGGAGAGACGACGGCTGAGTTCGAGGAGTAGAGGTCAGGGGTCACGGGCCACAGGTCACAGGTCCACAGACCCGAAGGGTCACGGCGCGGTGTCCGGCCAGCGATCGACGGCGGCTCGCACATGGCGGAGGGCCACGAGCCCCTTGACCAGACCGACGACGAAGTTGCCGGCGGTGTCGGCGACGAGCCGCACGATCACGAGACGGTGGCCCGACAGCGCACGCGCCACCCACGCCGACTCCATGTCCACGGCCAGTGCCCCGCTCCGGGCCAGTTCGGCCCGGCGCTCCCCGTGGACGAGGGTCTTCGACGACACGATGGGCCCGAGATGGACGCTGCGTCCGGCCCGGCGCAGCTCGGTGGCTACGGCGGCGGCGTCGGACTCGGAGAGGAGGAGTTCGTCACCGTCAGGCCCGCGCACCGAGGTGGCCACCACGATCTCCCCCGGCACGAGGGCGGGATCGAGGCCCCCCGAGATCCCGGCCAACACGACGGCGGCGCCGGGCTCGACCGCTGATGCCAAGGACTGCGCGGCGGCGTGGGCGCGCACATGGCCCATGCCCGTCCTGACCACCTTCCCGCCGATGGCAAAGGCCTCGAGACGCATGGCGGCCACGAAGGTGGCCGGAGTGGGAGACCGCTCCGAGGGACGCGCTGTGCCCTCCGGCGCGGAGGCGCTCACGCCGAGGTCGGCGTCGACCAGGCCTGCTGGCTCTCGTCCGGCCTCGTCGCGCCGTCGTCGGGGACCGGCAGGCCGTCGCGGTAGGTGATCGAGTTCGTCCGTACCGCCGTGACGCGTGTGCCGGGCAGGATGATCCCCACCAGATTGAGTGGGTCGGCCCCGTTCAACCGCACGGTCTGCCCGCCCCGCGCACTGCGACGGACGCGGCGCAATTCCTCGACGGCTTCGGGGAGCGCGTACTGTTCGCCGGCCGGTCCGGTCACGAACCGACCCCCGCGCACGATGCCGCGCGCTTCGAGCCTCCGCAGCGCCCACACCACTTCACGCCACGGCAAAGCGAGGCTCTCTCGGGCCATGAGATCCCAGAAGACGACGCCCCAACGCGCCAGCAGTTGCCCCGCCACCTGCTCGGCGAGTGTCTCCCGGTCCGTGTCGTCGTCGGGGTCGCTCGCGGGCAACAGCACCCAACGGCCTTCACCCCCTTCGCGCCACGTTGGTGCGCGACGGGCTCCGGCGCGCAGCCGCTGCTCGTGACGCTGGCGCCTCTTCCACGCCTGGCGCGCCGACAGTAACGAGCGCACGGCCTGGAACCCGTCGGAGGTCACGATGCCTCGAGCCACCAGGTCCCACAAGCCTTCCTCGACCTCCACGGGCAACCGGTCGGTGGCGGTGCGGAGCTCCGAATGGAACATGGCCCCCCGGGTCCGCAGCGCGTCGAGCACGTCGCGCGCCGCACCGTGGACCGGTTCGGACGGTACGACATCGCCCCGCGCCGCGCGCAGGAGCCAGGGAAGGTCCTCGCGCAGGGCGAAGGTGACCGGAGTCGCCCGAGACGGCGTGGCGGACCCGCGCCGGACGGTGCCCTCGGCGTCGGCGGGACGGGGGGAGAACCGGCCCCACACGAGGTCCCCGGAATGACAGAGGTCTTCGAGCCAGCGGTGTTGGTAGCCCTCGACGCGTGCGGGGAGGATGGCCTCCTCCCATGCGCCCGCCGGGATCTCGAACCCCTGGAGCTGGTCCACGACCGCCAGCACGCCGGCCCGCCCCTGTCGCTGCGCGCCGGGGGCGACGTGCTGCCACTGCAGGAGGAACCGGACGAGCTCCTGGGCGGTGACAGGTTCGATCTCACGGCGCAGCCGGTGCTGGGTATAGGCGTGGATGCGGGCCAGCAGTCGACGCGAGCACCATTGCTCTTCCCCGACGGCGGTGTCGAAGGATCCCCGCATGGCGAAGCCCTCGGCCTCGAGTCGCCCCAGTCCCACCTGGACCCGGGTTCTCGCCAGCCCGGTGCGGGCGGCCAGCTCCGACACCGTCGCCGGACCGGTCACCTCGAGATGGCCGCGCACCGCTTCGGCGGCCACCTCGTCGGGGTCGGGCTCCTGCGCGCCGGCACGCGCGTCAGGGACATGGTCGGGGTGGAACAGCGCGGCGGGGAACGCCACCTCCACCCATCGCCGTCGCTCGGTAGCACACCACAGCGCGGTGCCGGCTCCGGCCCCGTCCCCGGTGCGGGTATCGGCGATGGTCGCGCATGCGGCCCGTCCCGAGGCGGCGAGGGTGTCGAACCACACCGCATAGTCCGGCTGGGGTCGCCACACGACGGCGGACAGGAGAAGGTCGTGGAGCTCCTCGGGCCCGCGGATGTCGGGTGCGGCCTCGGCACGCACCCGCTCGAGGGCGGCAACGTCGAGTCGACCCAGGGCTTCGGCGTGCAGCGGGAGGCCCCGGCGCAATTGCACGGCACGCGTGCGCCGCTCTTCGAGGGGCGCGTCGTCGAGGAACGTATGGGGCTTTCCGTTCAGGATCTCGTGGGCCAGGACCGAGGGTTCGGTGGACTCGACGAAGTGGACGCGCACCGATCCGGCCTCCATACGCTCCAGGAGAGCGACGAGGCCGTCCACGTCCATAGCCTCGTGCAGGCAGTCGAGCAGCGTCTGGCGCACGAGCACGTGGTCGGGGATCACCACCGGGCCGCCCGGTGCGTTCTCCTGGCACGCGGCGAGGGCCGGGAAGACCGCCGCCATGAGGTCGTCGGCCTCCATGCGCTGGATGGGGAGGGGGTTCTTCTTCCCGCCCCGGAACCGCAGCACGGCCAGTGAGCGATTGAGGTTCCACCGCCAGCGCGCCGCGAACATCGGTGATGCCAGCACCGCCTGCCGGAGGACCCCCTCGGCCGTCTCCGACCGCAGCAGCCGGGGGGCGCTGTCGAGGGGGAAGCTGTGCTGGAGGCCCAGCGACAGCACGACAGAGTCGTCGCTGGCCGCCGCCTGGAGCTCGAAGTCGAACGTGGCGCAGAAGCGCTTGCGCAGCGCCAGGCCGAATCCCCGGTTGATCCGTCCCCCCAACGGCGCGTGCACCACCATCTGCATGCCGCCCGCTTCGTCGAAGAACCGCTCGAACACGATGTCCTGTGCCGTCGGCAGCGTGCCCAGCTCGTCCAGGGCCGCCGCCAGGTACTGGACCAATTGCTCAGCAGCGTCGGTCTCGAGCCCACACGCCCGCTCGACGTAGGCCCGGGCCACGTCGGGTCCCCGGGCTGCTCCGTCGGCGCTGCCGGCATCGGTGAGAAGGTCGCCCACGGTACGCCGGAGCGCAGAAACTTCCTCGGACAGCTCTGCGGTCCGGCTCGGTGCCTCCCCGACCCAGAACGGGATGGTGGGTTGTGCTCCCTCGGCATCGGTCACCCGGACCTCTCCCTGAGTGACGCGCCGGATCCGCCACGAGTGGGTCCCGAGGAGGAAGACGTCACCCACCATCGACTCGATGGCGAAGTCCTCGTTCACCGTCCCCACCGGTGTGTCGTCGGGCTCGGCGACGACGCGGTAGTCGCCGACCTCGGCGATGGCACCACCGCTCGTGAGGGCCGCCAGCCTCGCGCCGCGCCGCGGTCGCAGCACGCCGTTGACCCCGTCGCGGTGCACGTAGGCCATGCGCTTGCCCCGACCGGTGGTGATGCCCTCGGAGACGAGCTCGACGACAGCGTCGAAGTCGGCCCGGTCGAGCTCCGCGTACGGAGCCGAGCGCCGCATCAACTCGTAGAGCCCGTCCTCGGTCCACTCCTCGGCCGCGGCCACCTCGGCGATGACCTGCTGGGCCAGGATGTCGAGCGGAGCGACGGGCGAACAGGTGGTGTCGAGCCGTCCGGCGCGCACCGCCGCCAGCAGGGCGGCGCACTCCACCAGCTCGTCGCGCGTCATGGGATAGAGGATCCCTTCGGGCGTGCCCCGGCGCGAGTGGTTCGAGCGTCCTACCCGCTGCAGGAAGGTGGCGATGGCGCGCGGGGATCCCACCTGGCACACGAGCTCCACGGGCCCGATGTCGATACCGAGCTCGAGGGAAGCCGTGGCCACCAGGGCGCGCAAGTCCCCGGCGCGCAGGCGATCCTCCACGCGCAGGCGGCGGTCCTTCGACAGGCTGCCGTGGTGCGCGGAGACCTGGTCGGGACCGAGCCGCTCGCCGAGGAGATGGGCGAGGCGCTCCGACATCCTCCGCGTGTTGACGAACACGAGGGTGGTGCGATGCTCGAGCACGTGGGCGGCGATGCGGTCGATCACCTCGCCGAATTGCTCTGTCGAAGACACCGCCGACAGCTCGGTCTCGGGCAGCTCGATGCGGACCGAGAGCTGTCTCGCGTGCCCGCAGTCCACGATGGCCGTGGGTCGGGTGGCGCCGGCCCCGCTGAGCAGGCGCGCCGTGTGCTCGATGGGGCGCTGCGTCGCCGACAAGCCGATGCGCTGCGGTCGCGCCCCGAGCTGGAGGTGCTCGAGACGCTCGAGGGTGATGGACAGGTGCGAGCCCCGCTTGTCACGGGCCAGGGCGTGGATCTCGTCGACGATCACCGTGGCCACGCTGCCGAGCACGGCTCGGCTGCGCTCGGCGGTGACCATGAGGTACAGGCTCTCCGGAGTCGTCACCAGCATGGTCGGTGGCGTCTTCACCATTGCCGTCCGTGCCCCCGAGGTGGTGTCGCCGGTCCGCACCGCCACGGTGATGGGGGGGACCGCCAATCCCAGCTCGCGGCGCGACCTCGGCGATCTCGGTCAACGGGCGCTCGAGGTTCTGATGGATGTCGACGGCGAGGGCCTTCAGCGGCGAGACGTACACCACGCGCACCGCCCCCCCGATGTCCTCGCCGCGTTCGGCGGCACGATAGGCGGCGTCGATCGCCACCAGGAATCCGGCCAGGGTCTTGCCCGAACCGGTCGGGGCCGCGATGAGGGTGTCGGTGCCCCCCGCGATGAGGGGCCATCCCTGGGCCTGGGGCTCGGACGGACCGGCGGGGAACCGCCGGGCGAACCAGGTGGCGATGGCGGGGTGAAAGCCGGACAGCGGCGAGGCGGCACGCGGGTCGGCGGGCGGGTCCATGGCGAGCATCACGACCATTCCATCATCTCCGTGTGACGCCTGGCGCGGCGCCCCCCTTCCCGGGTGCACGCCCCGGGACACGCCCCGGGTAGAACAGGGATCATGCGAATCGGCGTCGTCTTCCCGCAGACCGAGATCGGATCCGACGTGGGTGCCGTGCGCACCTACGCCGAGCAGGTGGACCACCTCGGCTTCGCCCACGTCCTGGCCTACGACCACGTGGTCGGGGCGGATCCCGAGGTGCATCGGGGCTGGTCGGGGCCCTACAACCTGGACTCGACGTTCCACGAGCCGCTGGTGCTGTTCGGGTTCATGGCCGGGTTCACGTCGCTCGAGTTCGCCACCGGGATCGTCATCCTCCCGCAGCGCCAGACCGCGCTGGTGGCCAAGCAGGCTGCAGCCGTGGACATCTTCACGAGCGGGCGCCTGCGGCTGGGCGTCGGATTGGGTTGGAACGCGGTGGAGTACGAGGCGCTGGGAAAGACGTTTCTCCGACCGCGGCAAGAGGATCGAGGAGCAGGTCGAGCTGCTCCGACGCCTGTGGACGGAGCGGTCGGTGACCTTCCACGGGACCTACGAGCACGTGACCGGCTCGGGCCTGGCCCCCCTGCCGGTGCAGCGCCCCATCCCGGTGTGGTTCGGCGCCCAGTCGCCGCCCGCCTACCGACGGGCCGGCCGTCTCGGTGACGGCTGGCTGCCCCAGGTGCCTCCCGGCCCGAAGCTCGACGAAGCGAGGGCCATCGTCGACCAGGCGGCGCGTGACGCCGGGCGGGACCCGGCCGCGCTCGGCATGGAGGGCCGGGTCAGCTGGGGCGACAAGACCGTCGACAAGTTGGTCGAGCAGGTCGGTCGCTGGGGCGCCGCGGGCGCCTCGCACGTGTCGGTGAACACCATGGGGTCGGGGTTGGCGACCGTCGACGACCATCTGCGCGTCCTGGGGGACATCGCCCGGGCCCTCGAGATCGGAAACGGGTAGGGGTAGCCGGGCACTGCACGGGATGGCAGGCGACCCATGCATCGGCCCGCGCCATCCCTGAGGTTTACGCGCTGAGCGGCGCCCGAATTGCTCTCGGAGGCGGGATCTTCGGTGCGGCGTAGGCCGCCGGGCCAAGGGGGTATGGCCCGGCGCGCTCTACGTCACTGTGAGCAGCTCGATGGTTCGACGATGGACTGGCATCCGGATGCCATCGAGGATGTCGCGAGAACGTGCCGCGGCGCCTCCCCAAGAATGACGAGCACCAACCTGTGTCGGAATGGCAGGCCGATCTGTCATCGACCTGCGGTGCCTACGGCTGGTGCCCGATTTACGGTGGGGCGTGCGCGTGGTGCGGCAGGCGGAGCCCGACGACAGGGCCGCCGTCATCGTGAGCGTCGCCGCGTTTGCAGAGGATCCCGCTTGGTCGTTCCTTCTCGAAGACGCCCTATGACCCGCCGTTGGAGCACGCCGAGATGAGGCGGGTGTCGGACGCCCAAGCCCCGGTCGGCTCCGGGCCAAGGCGCGCCGACCGGGAGGCGCTTGGACCAGTCGAACTCACCTGCGAAAATCGGCCCTGTGGAGGTGGACGGATCCCAAGATGACCAGGACCGCATAGCTGAACAGATCGACTACTACCGAGCCCGAGCACCTCATTACGACGAGTGGTGGCTTCGGACGGGTACTTACGACACATTGTCTCCCGAACGTAAGGCTGAATGGGAGGCCGAGGTGGCCCACCCAGAAGTCGCGGTGGACGATCTGCGCCCCGGGGGCAGGGTGCTCGAACTCGCGTGCGGAACTGGCTTGTGGACCGTCCGTTTGGTGTGCCATGCCGAGAGAATTATGGCCGTCGACAGTTCGCCCGAGGTGATCGAGATCAACCGGACGAGAACGACGGGTTCACACGTCGAATACGTCCAAGCGGACATCTTCTCCTGGGAACCACCGGACCGTTTCGACGTGGTGTTCTTCTCGCTCTGGCTTTTTCCACGTCCCCCCTTCTCGCGTCAGCGCTTTTCGGACTCTGGTGAAACGATCCCTCGCCCCCGGAGGGCGAGCGATCTTCATCGACAGCCTTTGGGGGGACGGCACTCGTCCCGCCGGCGTAAAGCCGACGAGCTTCGAGCAATTCCGATCCGATGCCGGCGACGGCCACAAACACCGAGTTGTCAAGATCTCTTACAAGCCTGATCAACTAGCCAACGAACTTGCTGACATCGGGTGGCACGCCGACATCACCACCACGGGAAGATCATTTCTGTTGGGGTGCGCCACGCCGGTCGAGGTCGACCCAATCGGAGCCTGAAGACCGTTACAAGGGCTGGGCCGACGAGACTGTGGCTTTGCTCTTCTCGCCCTGCCGAGCACTGTCCCCCGAGCTCATGATCCTTCTCAGTCGGGGACTGGTCACGGCCCCCACGGTGGAGTGATACTTCGCGGGAACCACGCTGGGGCCACGAGCGTCAAAAGGTCAGCTCATTGAAGGAGGTCATCAGCTGGTCTCTAGGCATTCTTTGGCGGATGGCCGGTCACGCATCGACGCTGAGACAACTCGCTGAGCGTTTCGTCAAAATTGAGGGTGTGCCTCGAGCGCCGTTCTGATCGGATCGATGGCAGATGTTCGGCGCCGTGCGCCGAACATCGCCTCAGTGACAAGGGGGTCCCAATGGGACGCTTTCCTAAGATCACGGCTCGCCTAAGTATGGCCGGTGCGGTCGCGCTCGTGGCGGGCTCAATGATGATTGTTGGTGTTGCGGTGCAGTCGCTCACCCCTGCTTTCGCAGACACCTCGCCATTTGAGCTCTATTGCAGCAATACGCCTATCGGTAACCTGGCGTTCAACGACGTGGTGATCACTGGCGACCTCTCGCCGGCCACTCCAAGTCCAGGCCAACAGTTCAGCCTGGAAAATTTCCAGGCGAGTGTGCCGATCCCCGCCACAGTCGCACAAGACGCCGCCGCTGTTGGGAACACGTCTTTGAGCGGCTCAGCTACCGCCGCGATCACCGCAACAGGCGCGACCCCGGCGTCGATGCCGACAGGCGCCTTAGCCTACGACGAGCCCCTCCCGAACCCCGTCCCGCCCTCGGGGTTGACACTCGCCGTGCCGTCGTCGCCAGCCACGATCGGGCCCTTCACCGCCACGAGCAGTAGTATTGCTCTCTCGTTGACATCACTCTTCACGTTGAATTTCAACGACGCTGCCTTCCCAACGCCGTTGCCGCCCTTCAATTGCTCGCCGTACCCGAATGACGTCTTGCCCTCGGGATTGGCACAGGCGATCCCGCCGGGCACTCCCATATCTCCTGTGGTCGCGACCGCCGGACAGGGAACCCCACCCCCTCCGCCGACGGGCATCACGGGCCCCTACGAGCTGTACTGCCCCCACACTCCGGTCGGGGACCTGGACTTCAATGACGTGACCACCTCGGCCACGATCTCCCCCGGCACGCTGTCGGCCGGCGACCAGTTCCAAGTCTCGGGGTACCAGACAGACATTCCCGTGCCGGCGGGTGCCGTCACCGCCGCCGCCGGGCTCGGGAACGGGAGTTTCGTCGGCTTGGCCACAAGCGCAATCGATGCCTATGGGACCACCTCACCACAAGTAGCCGCAGGCTCAATGGGATTCGACGTCCCCATCCCCAATCCGGTCCCATCGTCCGGTGTCGCACTCGACATCCCGTCATCACCCACGACGGTCGGGCCGTTCACGGCCCTAGGAGGACCGATCACCATCGCGCAGGACCAATCACTGCTGGTCGTCGCCAAACTGTCGGACAAGGCGTTCAAGATGTCGTGCACCGCCTATCCGAACGACGCCATCGCCAGTTCAGGGACCACCGGCACACCGCCTGCCGCTACGCCGATCCGACCCATCATCGCCACAGGCAGCGCTTCCGGGACCCCTATCACGACGACAACGACGACGTCCCAACCGGGTGGACCCGGAAGTGGGAACCAGACCCCGGGTGCTCCCTACGAGCTCTATTGTCCCAGCACCCCGGTCGGCAACATCGCCCTCAATGATGTTGTCACCACGGGATCGATCACACCGGCCTCGCTCAATGAGGGTGACCAATTCCAGGTGAGCGGATTGCAGACGCAATTCACGATTCCGCAGACTGTGGCCCAGCAGGCCGAAAACCTCGGGCTCACATCCCTGAGTGGGGACTTGTCACTGTTCCTAGACGTGACGGGCACGCAGAACGGTTACAACCCCGGGACCGTGGTGGGTGTCACCGCCGGATCGTCGTCCAGCACGCTCACCACCGTGAGCTCTGGTCCGATCCGGGGACCCTTCCCGGGCCAGGACGATCTGTCCTTTGCCGTCACGCTCCCATCGCCTGTGCCCTCGACGGGTGTGCAGTTCACGGCGACGTCGGCGCCGGGGTCCGGCGTTGAGACCTTCGTTGCGGCGGGCGGCCCAATCGATGTGTACGCAACGGGAGTCAATCTCAATGTGAGTGCGTTCGGCGATCAGTTCGGGCTGTTCTGTGATACGTTCGCCAACGATTCCGTTCCCACTGGTCTTTCAATACAGCAGCCCTTCAACGGGTACGTGGAGCCGCTCGTCGCCACCGGCAGCGCCACCATCATCCCGCCTCCCCCCACTCCGCCTGGTGCCCAAGGTGCCTACGAGCTGTACTGCCCGGGCACGCCGGTCGGCAACATCGCCCTGAACAACGTCAACACCAGCGGTACCATCACGCCGGCAGATCCGACGCCAGGCGAGCAGTTCAACCTCACCGGCTACCAGACTACGATCACCCTTCCGTCGAGCATCGCGTCGGCGGCGGCGGCGCTGGGTAACAGCGCCATCACGGGGACCGCGGTCGCCACAGTGGACGCCAGCGGCGCCACACCGGCGCAGATCGCGACGGGAACCATGAGCTTCGACGTGCCCCTTCCGTCTCCCATCCCCCCCAGCGGGATCACGTTGACGCTGCCGTCACCAGCGCAGACCATCGGTCCGTTCACCGCCTCCGCCAGCGGCATCACCATCGCCCAGGACGCCAGCGTCCGATTGGACCTGATGGTGTCGGGGAGTGACCTCACCCTGCGATGCTCCGCCTTCCCCAACAACACCGAACCCACGGGCATCGTGTCGACGGCACCGAGGGGCTCACCGAGATCCCCGGTGATCGCCGTCGCCGGAGGAGGCTCAACCGTCCCGTCGGGCCCGACGTTGACCGTGAGCCCCGCCACCGCCCTCACCGGCGGGCAAAGCGTCTCGGTAACCGGTGGCGGCTATGCCGAGAATTCCGAGGGCAACGTCCTCGAGTGCAACAACGCCCCGGGTCAGCCGACGGTGGAGCTCGGTTCGCCCGTCAACGCGTCGCTGGCGATCGGTTGCACGGCACCGAGCTACAACGTGGTGAGCACCTCAGCGAGCGGGACCGTCTCCACCACCTACGACGTCATCGAAGGGACGGTGGGGCCACCGTGTGGGGCCTCGAATGACGCCATCTCTACCTGCCCCAACGCTGACAGCACGGGGCAGAACCCCGCGACCGACGCTGCGAACTATCCCTGCCCCCCGACCGCAGCCCAGCAAGCCGCCGGTGTGACTTGCACCTTGATGTACGGCGACCTGTCCGGTGACAGCGCCACCGCTGCGATCGCATTCGAGGGTCAAACGCCACCCCCTCCAACTGTGCCCACGTCGACAACAACAACAACGACGACGACGACGACGGTGGGAGCCTCGACTCCGTCGGGCGAGATCACGCAGGCATACCAAACGCTTTTCGACTTCGCCGACCCGTCGATCGCGGACAAGGTGGCCGTGGTCCAGAACGGCGCTTCGATCGAGACCGCACTCAGCCAGGCGCTCTCGTCGTCACTCGCCAGTTCGGCAACGGGAGCCAATGTGGATTCGATCTCGTTTCCCGACACCGCCGGCTGTACCCAGGTCAACCTTCCTAGCCCCTGCGCGCAGGTGACCTTCGACATCCTCGGGCCCGGCGGCACTGCCATCTTGCCGAACAATCAAGGTTACGCCGTCTCCGTCAATGGTTCTTGGCTCGTTGCGACCAATACCGTGTGCGCGCTTCTTGGACTCTTTTATGAAGCGGAGGGCATGACGGGTTCACCGCCCGGCTGCGTCGCGCCGACATCCGTTTCGTCGAGTCCAACAACCGTTCTGGGCACTGGCCAGGGACCAAGCACTTCGACCACGAGCTCGTCCTCGACCGACGTATCGGCCTCAACAGATCCCACCCCGCCTTCGGGTCCCACGACTCAGGCGCAGTCCACGAGCTCGCCACCTTCAACCAGCGCCGCTGCCACCAAGGCAACGTCTTCAAAGAACGACCCTGGCGGTTCGGGGTCCGCGTCGACGGCGGCTCCCGTGGTCCAGGCATCGTCGAATTCCTTGGCGTTCACCGGAGTCGGGCTGGCCGCCCAGTGGGTCGTCGTCGCAGGATCGGCTCTGATCGTGCTCGGCTTCGCAATGCTGATGCTGGGGGACGTGCCGCGCCGCCTTCGGTGGGCAGTGGCCCGCCGCGCCGGTTCGGGGGCACCTCACGGCGCCACCGACGGAGCGCGCCCTTCCGAGGGCCTGTGGGTGGGTGACACCATTGACCGGGACGGTCCGACGAATCGGCGGTAGGGGTCGCGCCGCGAATCCGAAGTTCTACGAGCGTCGCCGCTTCACGGACGCCACCGCGGTGCACGTCACGTCGGGACCACCGACCTGGCGGCTCCGAGGCCCCCTTCTGGGGCCGTGATCCTCGGAAGCGTTTTCACACAGGAGCACGAACTGGTTCCTCTTTGCTCATCGTGCCAGTCGACCGATGGCGCGCAGATAGTCGACCGTGTCGGTGAAGGTCTCGGCCAGCGGCCGGTACCGGCAGGCGAGGTCGACGAGTGTGGCCTCGTCGTCGGTCGGAACGCCGCTCGTCATGATGATCGCCGCCTCTTCCGAGAGCGGCGCGGAGCTTTTGCCCTCTGACCGGAGCCGGTCGAAGTGCCGACCGAGGTCGATCAATTCGGCCGCGCTCACCTCCTGGTGGGCGACGTCCACGGCGGCGGCGCCGCCGAGGGCCTCGGTCCATTGCGCCCAGGTGACGTACGGGCCGCCGGCGAGGTAGTGGCGTGGCCCGCGTCCGGGCTCGACGGCCCGCGCCAGCATCGTGGCCAGGTCGCGGACATCGACGACGCCGAGTCCCCCCGGGGGTACCAACATGAAGGTCTCGAGCGCAGCCAGCACAGCGCCGAAGCTTCCGTCGAGATGCGGTGACGTCGGCCCGTACACGCCGCCGACGGTGAAGCTCGTCACGGGAGCGCCCTCGCTCTGCCACCTTCTCACCAGGAGCTCCGCATCTCGCTTCGACGCGCCGTAGGTCGAGAGCGGCTCCGCCAGCGGGCTGTCGGGGGTGAGGACCGACTCCGTGGTGGGCAAGTGCACGGTGATGGTGGAGGTGTAGAGCACGGGGTCAACGCCCGCCTCGAGGGCGGCCGAGATGACGGTACGAACCCCGTCCACGTTTGCCGTGGTCTTGGGCCCGGTACCCCCCTCCACGCCCACTTCTCCCGCGGCGTGGACGACGGCGTCGCACCCCTTCACGGCGGCGGCGACCGCAGCCGGATCGGTCATGTCTCCGAGGGCCACGGAGGCAGTCACCCCGTGCGGATCCAGCGCCGGCGCGATGCGAGCCGGATCTCGCACCAGGATGCGGACGTCGTGGCCGTCGCGCCGGAGCGCGGCCACAGCATGTGACCCGATGAAGCCGGTAGCGCCGGTCACGAGCACCAACACGTTCCACCCCTCTCCGGGCCGCCGTCGTGGTCGGCCCTTTCTTACCCGGTGTCGGGCCTGCCCGGTGTCAGCCATGCCTGTGTATTCGGGCGCAATCGTCGCATCGGCGCCATGATGGTGGTGATGTCCGACAAGCACCTCGTCAGGCTGGAGCCCCGCAGGGCGCGCTGGATGCGGGACAACCGGCTGGCTGCATCGATCATCCTGGGCATCGGCCTGGGCCTCGTGTGGGGGATCACCACCGGCGTGGGCTTCGCCGTGGTGGTCGGCTACGGGGTCATCGGAACCTGGGAGGTGTTCGTGCCCGGGGGTCTGCTCTTCGGGGCGGTGGTGGGAGTCGCCATCTCCAGGGGAAGGAAGCCCATGACTTGGTCGGGTTCACGGATTCGGTAGTCGAGCCGTTCCCCCGCGAGGCCGGCACGGTGCTCGTCACCCCACGCCGTACGCAGCCCGGGCGGGGCCGAGGTCGAAGTACTCACGCCATGCCTTGATGCGCCCTCCCTCGATCTCGAACACGCCGCAGATGGGCAGGACCACGGCGGTGCCGTTGATGGTGATGTAGTCGGTCCGCTCATTTATCACGACGTTTCCGGGGGCAACCTGATGGCGCACCTCCAGGCGTCCCGGAGGCACGTCGGCGAATTTGGTCACGAACTCCTCGATGGCGTCCTTGCCCACGATGGGAGTGAGCGGAATGCTGTGGTACACGGCGTCGCCGGTGAAGCAATCCAGGATGTAGGGCGTATCACGTCGTTCCCACGCCGCCAGGAACTCCCGGATCATGGTGTCGTTGGTCACCTCGGTCGTTCGCTCGTTCATGACCTCACCTTCGTCTTGTTTGCCGGCGCGAATCCCTGCCGAAACTACATTGGCGAGCCCGTGACAGGCGGGACGCGTGCCACCCAGGTACCGATGATCCCCACACGATGCAGGGCCTGCCCAACCCAGCCGGCGTCGGGGCCCGGTCAGATCTGATTGCCGACGCGCCGGTACGGGTACGCTCACACTCCAGTTCGGCGCCGGGTGATCCGGCGCCACCGAATCAGAACCGGTCGACGAGGAGTCCCTCCGTGAGCTCTGCCGAGATGCCCAGCCTCGAGATCCCCGACGAGGTGCTCGCCGCCGTCCCCGAGTACGGGGCCAACCAGGGAGCGGTGGTCATCGTGGACTTCCAGGGCGTGGTCCTGGGGATGAACAAGGCGGCCCAGGAGCTGTTCAAGATGGAGAGCTCGGACATCGCCGGCGAGTTCGTCGAGATGCTGGTGCCGACGAAGAAGCGTTGGGGACACCAGGCCTACCGACGCGGCTATCTGGTCGAGCCCAGGGACCGTGAGATGGACCCCGGTCTCTACCCCGAGGCCGAGACCTCGGAGGGGGAGGTCGTCCCCATCACGGGACGGCTCCAGCCGGTGACGGTGGACGGCAAGCTCTTCGTGGCGGCCCACATGGCCCGCGACGACGCCCCCCGTCCTGCTGACTGACCGGTCGTGCCCTGACGGGCTCGTCGACCGGCTGACCTGCCGAACCCCAGGTCGGTAGCGCTCGGCCACCCCGCCCACCGGCCCCTCGCCCGCTTTCGGGGGCTGTGGCGGACCCGGCAGCGGACGTCCCGATCGGGAATCCCGGTACCCTCCGGCGTGTTGTTGCTACTGCAACGATTCCGGCGGGCCTGGGATAGGCCTGACCGGGGCGGAAGAAGGGCCGGAAAGACATGACCGAGCTGAACCAGACATTGCCATTGCTACCCCTGACCTCGGGAGTGATCCTCCCGGGCATGGTGTTCACCATGGCCCTCGAGACCGACGAGGCCAAGACGGCCGCCGAGGCGGCCGGATCGGTGGGCGGTGAGCTCGTCCTCGTTCCCCACATCGACGGCCGATACGCCTCGGTGGGAGTGATCTCGAAGATCCTGGAGACCGGCGAGCTGCCGGGCGGCCCCGTGGCCGTCGTGGTGAGCGGCCTGCGCCGGGCCACCATCGGCACGGCCGTGCCCGGGACCGGGCAGGCCCTGTGGGTCCAGGTCGAGCCCATCGGCGACGACCCCGAATCCCCGAGGGCTGTCGAGCTGGCGCGCGAATACCGAGCCGTGCTCGAGAACATCCTCCTGACACGCGGCGCGCGTCGCATGGCGGAGCGCCTGCGCGACATCACCGACGCCTCGCAGATCGCGGACCTGTCGGGGTACTCCCCTGACCTGAGCCTGGCCCAGAAGGTCGAAGTCCTAGAGACCCTCGACCTCGAAGCGCGCCTGCGCCTCGTGCTGGGTTGGGCGCGCGAAACACTCGCCGACCTGACGTTGCGTGAGCAGATCAAGACCAATGTCGAAGAGGGCATGGAGAAGACCCAGCGGGAGTTCCTGCTACGGCGTCAGCTCGAAGCCATCCGCAAGGAGCTCAACGAGCTGGATGGCACCGCAGACGAGGGGAGTGTCGACGACTACCGCTCCAAGGTGGAGGGGCGCGACCTGCCCGACGCGGTGCGTACAGCCGTGCTGCGCGAAGTCGACAAGCTCGAGCGCACAAGTGAGCAGAGCCCCGAACATGGGTGGATCCGGACGTGGCTGGACACCGTCTTGGAGGTGCCGTGGGGCGTGCAGTCCGACGACAACCTCGATGTCGGTGCGGCAGCGGGGATTCTCGACGAGGACCACGACGGCCTCAAGGACGTGAAGGAGCGCATCCTCGAGCACCTGGCGGTGCGGAAACTGCGGACCGATCGCGGGCTCGTGTCAACCGGCCCGCGTGGATCGGGCGCGATCCTCGCGCTGGTGGGACCTCCGGGCGTGGGCAAGACCTCGCTCGGCGAGTCAGTGGCGCGCGCCCTGGGCCGCAAGTTCGTGCGCGTCGCCCTGGGGGGCGTGCGCGACGAGGCCGAGATCCGTGGCCACCGCCGCACCTACGTGGGCGCGCAGCCCGGACGGCTGGTGCGTGCGCTTCGCGAGGCGGGGACCATGAATCCCGTGATCGTGCTGGACGAGGTCGACAAATTGGGCGCCGACTATCGGGGCGACCCGTCGTCGGCTCTGCTCGAGGTGCTCGACCCCGCCCAGAACCACACGTTCCGGGACCACTACCTCGAGGTGGAGCTCGACCTGTCCAAGGTCTTGTTCCTGGCGACCGCCAATGTGGCCGAGACCATTCCCGGCCCGCTCCTTGACCGTATGGAGGTCATCCGGCTCGACGGGTACACCGAGGACGAGAAGGTCACGATCGCCCGGCACCATCTGTTGCGCCGCCAACTCGAGCGGACCGGACTCCGGGCCGACGAGGTGGAGGTGTCTGATGACACACTGCGTGTCATCTCCGCCGACTACACGCGCGAGGCCGGTGTCAGGAACCTCGAACGTGAGATCGGAAGGCTGTTGCGCAAAGTCGCCACGAAGCTGGCGTCGGGAGCGGTGCAGGCTCCGGTCGTGGTGGAGGCTGACGACGTGCGCACCTGGCTGGGTCGTCCTCGCTTTTTCTTCGAGGCAGCCGACCGTACCAGCGTGCCTGGTGTGGCAACGGGCCTCGCCGTGACCGGAACTGGCGGCGACGTGTTGTTCGTCGAAGCCACCGTCATGGACGGCACCGAGGGTCTGACCCTGACGGGCCAACTCGGTGACGTCATGAAGGAGTCTGCGGAAATTGCACTTTCCTTCGTGCGCTCGCACGCGGCTGAGCTCGGAATCGACCCGGGCGCGTTCGCCGGGAAGCGATTCCATCTGCACGTCCCCGCGGGCGCCGTGCCCAAGGACGGGCCCTCGGCCGGTGTCACCATGACGACCGCGCTCGTGAGTCTGCTCCTCGACCGGGCCGTGCGCCCGGTGGTCGGGATGACCGGCGAGGTCACGCTCCAGGGTCGGGTGTTGCCCATCGGCGGGGTGAAGCAGAAGGTGCTGGCCGCACACCGGGCCGGGCTCCGCGAGGTGGTCCTGCCCATCCGCAACGGACCGGACCTCGAGGACGTGCCCGAAAGCGTCCGTGAGGAGATGACGTTCCATCTGGCTGAGACCGTGAACGACGTGCTCGGCGCCGCACTCGACGGTGTGGCCGCCGAGACCACGTCGAGCCCGGTGGCGGCCTGAGCACGACGCCGTCGTTCACCATCGCATCACGCAATGGTCACATCAAAGAAGGCCCGAGCAACCCGCTGACCGGAAGCGGTCATGGCAGGAAAGTTCACGCGAAGTTCAGCGCGTGTTCATCTCCAGGCACGACCGGTCCCGAGTTGTTCACGCACCCCATCCACAGCGCTGTGGATGGGGTGCGGATATCTCGGGGTTCTGACCCGACTCAGCGGAAATCGAACGCAACTTTGATGGCGCCGCTGCTCTCCTGTTCGGCGAGGACCGTGAACGCCTCGCGCCACTGTTCGAGTCGGAACGTGTGGGTGAGCATCCCCGAGAGGTCGACTTTCCCGGCGGCGGCCATGTCCAGGAAGTGGGCGATGCCGTGCTTGCGCATACCGTCCACCTCCTCGATGCCGAACGCGTTGGATCCCACCCAGGTGATCTCTTTGAAATAGAGGGGCGAGTACTCCCAGCGCCCCGGGCCGTGCACCCCGCTTTTCACGAGCGTTCCCCGTGCCTTCAAGAGCCGCACGCCGACCTCGAAGGTCTCGGGCTTCCCGATGGTGTCGTAGACGACGTCGATCTGGCCGGGATGCGCCATGGGGAGTGCATCCCCCACGCGCTGCAGGACACCTCCCGACCAGGCCGCTGCTTGCTCGATGAGCGCATGACGAGGCTCAGGTGCCACCACGGTGGCACCCAGGCGGCGCGCCAGTTCGGCCTGAGCGGGAAAGCGCGCCACCACCATGACCTCAACGTCTGGGTACAGCGCGCGGAGGATGGCAGTGGCGGTGGTGCCGAGAGCACCCGCGCCGTACACGAGGGCGCGCCCGCCGGGGGGTGGTGGATGCCGTGTGACCGAGTGCAGTGACACCGCGAACGGGTCCGCGAACACGGCCAGCTCGTCGGGGACGCTGTCGGGCACGGGGAAGAGCATGGTGTGATGTGCGGGGAGGAAGTCGGCGAAGCCACCCGGTGCGTCTTTGCACGTACCGGTGTGGATGCCGGCTGCGAGAGGCCCTTCGGTGAAGTGCCAGCACAGGCTGTAGTCGCCGGCCTCACACGACGGACACACCGGGTCGATGCCCCGAGGCGCGCACGACAGCCACGGGTTGAGCACCACGCGCTGACCCACGTCGAGGCCCGGTACTCCGGGGCCCACATCCACCACGTCGGCCACCACCTCGTGGCCGAGGATGGTGGGGAAGGTGAACAGATTCGCCAGAGGGCTGTCGGCGTTGGCCTCGCCGAAGTCCATGAAGACCTGCTTGGCCTCTGACCCGCATATCCCCGTCATCCGGGTCTTGGCCATGACCCAGCCCGGCCTCGTCGGGTGCGGCTCGTCGAGGTCGACGAGCTTCATGGGGGTGCGCGCCAGTCCCGCCAACAACGGGTTGGACGCATCGGGTGCTTCCCACTTGTCGGGCCGAATCCCGTAGAGCAGTCCCTTCATCGTTCGATCTCCTTTACCCGCTGTCGGCTAGCGAGTGTCAGCGACACGGTGTCAGCGACACGGTGTCAGCGACACGGTGTCAGCTACACGGTGTCAGCTACACGGTGTCGGCGAGGACCCCCCACCCCGGCGGGGGAGGCTCGAGTCGCCAGTACTGCTCGGGAACGTTCGCATCCAGACGTTCGTCGAGCACGTGGTCGCGTTGCAGGGGCGCCACTTGGCTCTTGTAGAACTCGATGGCGGCACGTTTGCGGGTCATGTCGGGCTCGATGGGAACGACCGCCGGCGTGGGCCACAAGCCGCTCTTGAACAGTGTGGCCAATCGCCACGCCAGGATGCCGGGAATGTGCTTGTAGCCGTGGTCTTCGTAGCAGAACCACGCCGGCGTCACCCCGGACTCGGCGAGGGCACCTCGCGCCAGCAGGCCCGCTTCGTGGGTGACGACGTGATCGGGGTTGGCGAGTCCCATCGGCAAGAAGACGGCTGTCGGTGACGCTGCCGCGATGGCCCGTTCGAGCTCGGGTGCCACGTGCGCGGGGCGGGGACGGTCGGCCTTGGCCAGGTACTGGTGGTCGGGGAAGTCGAGCCACACCGGCGATGCCTCCAGAAACGCCATGGCCGCCCGGTCCTCCTCACGGCGGAGGGCGACCACGTCGTCCCCGGCGCGAAAGCCCCCACACGCGTCCCATGACGTGGGCTCATCGGGGTACTTCGGAGGCCGTCCCCCGAGCACGGTGATGACCGTGGTGCCGGGATGGGCGGCGATAAGGTGGGTGGCTCCGAGCACGGCGTCGTCGAAGTGGGGAGACACCACCACCACCCGGGCCAGGATGGTGGGGTCGACGAGGCCCCATGTGACCTCGACGGTTCCCCCCGTGTCTGCCCCCACGAGCCCGGACCGTATCGCGTCGGGCCGGGTCGACGCCCGCCCCGGGGCGCGCTCGACGCGGCACCACGGTGCGGCGCTCGATGCGCCACCCTGCCGACGTGCGCACGACGTCGTCGTGGTACTCGCCGCTTCGGGCCCGTCCGTCATCGGAGGCTAGAAGGTACTTGCACCGGACGCGCCCGGTTGCTCTCGATCAGCGCTTCGACATCACCCGTCGTGACAGCACAGGCAGAACTCGTTGCCTTCGGGGTCCGCCATCGCGATCCAGCAGCAGCCGTGCTCCTCGTAGATCTCCGTCTCGAGTCGCGATCCACCCAGCGCCACCAACTCGACCGCCGAGGCGTCGATGTCGGGCGTCTCGATGTCGAGGTGCATGCGGTTCTTGCCGGCTTTGGCCTCAGGCACTCGCTGGAGCAGAAGCTTGGGCCCGTCGCCAGCTTCGGGGAGCAACGACACGTAGTTTTCGACCGAGCCGGCTACGACGTAGCCGAGGGCGGCGGCCCAGAACGGCGCCAGTGCCTCCGGATCGCGGCTGTCGAGCACGAATCCGATCTCCACGCCCCCATCATGCCCCGCCCGTGGCTTTCAACGCTCGCCCGTGGCCTTCCCGAAGGAGTGGCGCCTGGCTAGCGACGAGGCGACAGCGGGATCGGGATGCGGGCGGTGTGGAGGTGGGCCGACCGCCACAGGTCGACGAGGTCCCAGAAGAACGAGTAGCCGCGGTGGTGAATGCGAAGAGCGTTCACGGCCGGCCCTCGAGCCCCGACGATGCCGATGACGGATCGAGTGCGTCACGTGGGGAGAGGGGCGAGTCCCAAGACGGTGCAGGGTGCGCTGATGCGTTGAGCACCTCGTCGATCATCTTGATGATCTCGTCACACCGCTGGGCAAGGGTCATTGTCGCTCATCTCGTAAGCCTGTCCCTCCAGGGTGCGCCGTTCGCACGGCCTGGTCCTAGGGTCGTTGGTGGTCAGTGGTCAGGGCCTTTGGTCCCACGCCACGAGCCGCTTCCCCTTGTGGCACGGTGTGGGTATGTGCAGAAGCATCGTGACCCTGCGGAGCCCGGAAGCCGTCGCCGACGAGGACGTTCGGGCTGCCTCCCTGCAGTACGTGCGGAAGGTGAGCGGGTATCGCGCTCCCTCGGAAGCCAACCGGGCTACCTTTGAGCGCGCCGTCGACGACGTCGCCCGGTCGACCCGGGCGCTGCTCGACGGGCTCGTGTCCGGGCGCCAGACTCCGAAGGTCAGTCGGTAGCGGGACCCAGTCCCCGCACGAGGGCGCGCACCTGCTCCTCGATGGCGCGCTGTCCGAGCGCGCCCTGAGCGGCGATGATGTCGAACCCGTGGCACGCTCCGGCGACGGTGTGCAGCTCTGTGGGTACCCCGGCCGCCATGAGCCGGGTCGCGTACTCGATACCCTCGTCGCGCAAGGGGTCGAGCTCGGCGGTGAGGATGTAGGCGGAAGGCAGGCCCGTTAGATCCCGGGCTCGTCCCGGGGCGGCGTAGGGTGATACCTCACCGCGGCTTTCGGGGTCGCCGAGGTAGTGCTGCCACATATCGGCGTTGGACCCGCTCGTCCACATCGGCGTGGCGTCGAAGGTGCGCATTGACGCCGTCTGCATCCTGTCGTCGATGACCGGGTAATTGAGGATCTGCACCGTCAGCGCGGGGCCGCCCCGGTCGCGCGCCCTGAGAGCGATGGCCGCCGCCAGTGCGCCGCCCGCACTGCTCCCGCCGACGCCCACCCGGCTCGGGTCGATGTCGAGCTCGGCGGCGTGGGACACGGTCCACTCGAGGCCCGCGGCGCAGTCGTCGACGGCGGCGGGAAAGGGGTGTTCGGGGGCGAGCCGGTAGTCCACCGACACCACGACGCAACCGGCCTCGGCCGCGTAGCGCAGACAGCGGAGCTCCTCGGTGTAGCGGTCCCCGAGGACGAAGGCGCCGCCGTGGAAGAACACCAGGGCCGGGGCACGGCCGCCGGCTCGGGTGATGGGCTCGTAGACCCGGACCGGGATCTCGGTCCCGGGCTCCAGCCCGGGGATGGACCGGTCGGCCACCGTCACGCGCTCGTCGGTCGGGAGGCTGGTGCCCATGAGATCGAGCAGGTCGAGTGTCGAGCGCATCATCCGGATGACGTTCATGTCCCGGAGGTCCTCACCGGGGTCGACTCCGGCGGGGAACCCCGCCAGCACGACGGCGAGCTCGGGATCGAGCGGTGGGAGGGTCGACGTCATCGTCGGCTCGTCAATCACGGAAGTGAGGGATGACCTCTGTGCCCATGAGCTCGATCGTCTGCATGACGGCTTCGTGAGAGATCTTGTACGGGTTCACCAGGCACAGGAGCAGGTCGATGCCGGCTTCCTCGTAGAGCTTGACCGTCTTGATGCAGTCCTCGGGCGTGCCGAGCACGCAGGCGTTGGCCTCGACGAGGTATTCGAGTGAGAGAAGGTCCAGCGCACCTTCGTCATCGATCCTTTTCATGTCTGCGGCGTAGGCATACGAGCCCAGATC
Organism: uncultured Acidimicrobiales bacterium; assembly: GCA_963838775.1. Classification (GTDB taxonomy): domain Bacteria; phylum Actinomycetota; class Acidimicrobiia; order Acidimicrobiales; family UBA8190; genus Chersky-840. Next base: position 93,030 of record CAWISP010000026.1, on the reverse strand, counting down.
CTGCTGCCGTTCGATCATCCAGTCGGTCATCGACGCGATGTGCCGGGCGCCGGTCTTCGGGTACCACTCGAAGGACTCACGAGCTGCGTCGTGGGCGGCGGCCCGGTCCCGAGCGCACAGGGCCATGGTGAAGGTGGCGGCCTGGTTGTTCACGAAGGCGCCGATCGGCGAGGTGCAGTTGGCGACGGCCTGGCGGTAGATGTCGACCTTGGCCTTCACCTCCTGGGGTGACACCCCGACGGCGAACGAGCACAGGCCCAGGCCCAGCGAGCCGACCTGGCGGTGCCCGTCCTCGCTGCTCGTGGCACCCCAGATGGGCGGGTGGGGGCTCTGGCGGGGTTTCGGTTGGACGCGTCGTTTCGGCATCTGCCAGTACTTGCCGGCCAGCTCGTACTCCTCATTGGTCCAGCACCCCACCACATGGCCGATGGCCTCTTGCCACATGGCGCGTGTCTCGGCGGGGTCGACCCCGAAGCCCTCCAGCTCTGCTCTGGTCGACGATCGTCCGGTCCCGAGGTCCACCCGACCGTCGGACAGGAGGTCGAGCACGGCGACCGATTCCGCCGTCCGCACGGGGTGGTTGTAGGGCTGGGGCATGAGCCGCACGCCGTAGCCGATCCGGATCCGCTCGGTCAGCGCGGCCACGGCCCCGTAGAGGACCTCGGGGTTCGAACAGTGCGAGAACTCGGGGAGGAAGTGGTGCTCCACCGTCCAAAAGGCGTCCCACCCGTAGCGCTCGCCCGCCACGGCTTGGGCGAGGACGTTCTTGTAGGCCGTGTACTCGCTGTCACGGCCCCACGGCTGGGGAACGGGGATCTCGTAGAACAAAGCGAATTGCACAGTGCAGGGTCCTATCATCCAGCCCACCCGCCGACAAACCGTCGGTGGGGCGAGACATGGAAGGGGTCCCATGCGCGGGTTGGCCGGCAAGAACGTGATCGTCACCGGGGCGGCGTCGGGGATCGGCCGGGCGTGTGCGGTGCGCCTGCTCGAAGAAGGTGCCAGCGTCATGGGCGCCGACCTGTCTCCGGCCGCAGACGCCCCGGCGACGCCGTCAGGCCAGGGAGCGTGGGCTTTCACGCCGGTCGACGTCACCGACGAGGCCTCTGTCGTGCATCTCGTAGACGAAGCCGCCCGTGCCTTTGGACGTGTCGACGGGCTCGTGAACGCGGCGGGTGTGGCGGGAGGCGGTGCGGTCCACATGGTCGACACCGCCGAATGGAACCGCGTGGTGGGGGTGAACCTCTACGGCACCTTCCTCACGGCCAAGCACGCCATCGCCCGCATGCTCGAGCAGCCGCTCGTCGAGGGAGCGCGCGGTGCGGTGGTCACCATCGCCAGCATCGAGGGCGTCGAGGGCACCGCGGGCGGCAGCGCCTACAGCGCGTCGAAGGGCGGTGTCGTGATTCTCACCAAGAACATGGCCATCGACTACGCGGGGCGCGGCATCCGCGTCAACACGGTGTGCCCAGGCTTCATCGACACGCCGATGACCAAGGCCATCTTCGGCGAGGGCATGGAGCGCGCCCGCCGGGAGATCATCGCCGAACACAAGCTGGGTCGGTTTGGCCAGCCCGAAGAGATCGCGGCGGCAGCGGCCTTCTTGCTCTCCGCGGATGCATCGTTCGTGACGGGCCACGCCCTCGTGGTCGACGGCGGATATACAGCTGGTCGCGACCACGGGGTGACGGAGATGCTCGGGCTGTCCACCGACGCTCCGTAGGCGCGAGGGCAACTGGCGAACCGCCCGCCGACTGGGCACCGGCCGGGCGGGTCTGCGACGATGCAGGTGGTGACGGCCGCTCGGCGGCCGGCGTTGCAATCGAAGGAGGCCACCATGGACGGCGACATCGTGATCCGTGGAGGTTCGCTGATCGATGGGAGCGGGGCGCCCGCCCGGGCCGCCGACGTGGCGGTGTCCGAAGGACGCATCGTCGCCGTCGGGAAGGGCCTCGGGGGTGAGCGTGAGCTCGACGCCTCGGGCCAGGTCGTTGCCCCCGGGTTCATCGACATCCACACCCACTACGACGCGCAGGTGTTCTGGGACCCATGGCTCACCCCGTCGTCGTTCCACGGTGTGACGAGTGTCGTCGCCGGCAACTGCGGCTTCTCCATCGCCCCCATCCGACCGGACTTGGTGTCGTTGCTCGCCCGCACATTGCAGCACGTGGAGGACATGAGCTTCGACACGCTCGCCGTCGGGGTGCCCTGGGACGAGTTCGAGACCTTCCCGCAATATCTCGACGCGGTCGAGCGCCGTGGGATGGCGCTGAACTACGGGTGTTACGTGGGCCATACCGCGGTGCGGATGTACGTCATGGGCGAGGAGTCCTACGAACGGGCCGCCACGCCCGAAGAGCTGGCGCGCATGCAGGTCGTGGTGGCCGAGTCCATGGCAGCAGGTGCCATGGGGTTCGCGTCGAGCGCGTCCCCGACCCACAACGGGGACGGCGGACGCCCCGTCCCGTCGCGCGTCGCGGACCTCGACGAGCTCCGAGCCTTGCTCGTGCCGGTGCACGACTCTCGCAAGGGAGTGGTGGCGTTGCTCCCCGGCGGCGTGATCCCGAACCGCGAGCTCTTCGACCTTCAGCGTGACGTGGGACGGCCCATCACGTGGACCGCCCTGCTCACGGTCAAGGGCTATCCGTACCACGAGAAGGTGGTGGCCGAGAACGACGCGGCTTGGGAGAAAGGGGTGGAGGTGTGGCCCCAGGTCTCGTGCCGCCCTCTGGTGTTCCAGATGAACCTGGCCGAGCCCTTCACCTTGAACATCCGAACGAGCTTCTCCCAGCTCATGGGTCTCGACCACGAGCAGCGCAAGGCGGCCTACCGTGATCCGGCGTGGCGCGCCGCGACGTGGGAGGAGCTCTCGGGCGGCACCGGTGGTGGCGGTGGCCTCCCCTTCAACTGGCCGTCGATATCGGTGGCCGAGTCGGCCTCACATCCCGACCTCGTCGACCGCAGCCTCGTCGACATCGCCACCGAACGGGGTTGCACGCCGCTCGACGCCATCCTCGACATCTCCCTCGACGACGATCTCAAGGCCCGGTTCTGGTCGGTGCTGGCCAACAACGACCCCGACGCCATCGCCTGGCTGCTGCCCCGTGACAACGTCCTGCTCGGCCTGGCCGATTCCGGCGCCCACGTGTCGCAGTTGTGCGATGCCTGTTTCGCCACCGATCTCCTCGGCAACTGGGTGCGCGACCGCGGCGTCATGTCCCTCGAACGCGCCGTACACAAGCTGACCGCCGAGCCCGCCGGGGTGTACGGGCTCACGGACCGCGGCAGCATCGAGGTGGGCAAGGCGGCCGACCTGTGCGTCTTCGACCCTGCCACCGTCGCCCCCGGCCCCCTGCGCCGGGTCTACGACTTCCCCGCTCACGGGGAGCGGCTCACGGCCGACCAGCCCGTGGGGATGACCCACGTCCTCGTGAACGGGGTGCCGATCCGCGTCGACGGTGAGCCCGCGCCCGACGGTCTCGACTCCCGCCCCGGCAAGCTGCTGCGCAGCTGACGCCGGCCGCTCAGCGCGGCCCCTCGGCGACGGCGCCGACACGGCGCCCGTCCTCGAGGTACACCGTCCGAGCCGCGCCGGCCCCGGCACCCACGCGCCGGCGCAGGGGGGCGCTCAGGAGCCCGAGGGCAATGTCCAAGTCCTCGAGCCGGTACTCGGAGATCTCTTCCCGCTGGACCTCGATGCCGGCGAGCGCCTCGTCGCCGAGGACGCCGCAGTCGAAGAGAAACCGCATCCCGCCCGGTCGGTCGGGGCGGGGGCGGAGGAAGTCGACGCACACGAGGCGGCCCGTCTCGACGACCAGGCCGCTCTCCTCGAGCACCTCGCGCCGGCACGTCTCCCACGGCGTCTCGCCGTCCGCCTCCATCTGACCCCCGGGGATGGTCCATCCGCTCTTGTACGTGGGCTTCAGCACCAGGAGCCGGCCGGTTCCGTCGAAGACGAGTGCTCCCGCCGACGCCGGGATCCTCGGGATCTCGTAGTCGGCGTCGAGGTTGTCGCCCTCGGCGTCGAGATCGTCGGTCGGTGCCACCAGGCGAGGTTCCCGTGTCGACCGTCCCGAGTCAAGGCCGTCGGTCAGGTGACGGTATGGGTTCAGGATCTGACCGCTGGCACGGCACCGGCCATGCTGGGGAGGCGACGATGCCGCCGAACGGAGGATCTGTGGAGGTGACGTTCTCTCACGTGGGGATCTGCGTGAGCGATCTCGAACGATCGGTGCGCTTCTATTGCGAGGGACTGGGCTTCGAGCTCGTCCAGTCGCATACCGTGGGCCAGGAGTTCGGGCCGCTCATGGAGATCGACGACGTCGTCTTGCAGTCGCGCTTCGTCCGTCGCGACGGTGTCTCGCTGGAGCTGCTGCACTTCGACTCTCCGGGTCACTCGGGCGAGCCGGTGCGGCGGCCCATGAACCAGTTGGGCCTGACCCACCTGTCGCTCCGGGTGGGGGACCTCGACGCTGTGGCGCGGGTCATCGAGTCACTGGGTGGCACCGTCGTGACGAGCACACGGACGACGTTCGGAACGTCCGACGCCCTCGACTTCGTCTACTGCACCGACCCCGACGGGACCCGCATCGAGCTCATGCACCTCCCGGGGTGAGGCGGCGGATCGGTCCGCCCCGACGGGCATGCGGATCCGATCCCGCGCCCGGTGTGGATGCACGTTCCGCGCTGAGGCCACGGCTACGGTCGTGAACGTGAGGGTTCCCGACCGTGAGCACAGCGCCCGGGCCATCGAGAACCTGATCGCCACCTACGCCGCGCTGGTCGACGCCGGCGATTTCGCCGGTCTGGGCGAGCTGTTTGCCGACGGGGTGTTCGGGGGGCAGGGCGACATGGTGGTGCGGGGCCGGGAGCCGGTGGAGAAGGTCTTTCGAGCCATGGTGCGTGTGTACGAAGACGGAACGCCTCGCACCAAGCACGTGACGACCAACATCCGCATCGAGGTCGACGAAGAGTCCGGGACGGCGGTGGCCTACTCGTACGTGACGGTGTTCCAGGCGCTGCCGGACATGGCGCTGCAGCCGATCGTCGCCGGCCGTTACCGCGACGTGTTCGAGCGTCGTCACGACACGTGGTGTTTCGCGGAGCGGAGGTTCACTTCCGATCTCGTGGGCGACGTCAGTCGTCATCTGCTCGTCGGACCCGACATCTTGGCCCCGTAGCGAGCTTGGCGACGACCATCCGCAACCCTTCGCGCGTCTTCTGGTAGAACGCATTTCAACGATGCGTGAGGTGAATATTACGGGTCGTGGTTGGATTTCCTTCAACCGGGTACACCTCTTAGCATCGGAGACCGTGGAGGGCGATGTCGCGGTGACGGTACGAGAATTGCACAGAGCGTGAAACTGGCAAACGTTTGGGTGGTCGAAGGCGGATTCGGAGACGCAAGCCGAAATCTCGCCGCCTTCGACCTCAATGTGGATCCCACGGGTTGGACGCTGGCCGACGTCGACGAGCCCACCCTCGAGCGTCAGTGGTCATGGCCTGTCATCGGTGGCCTCGCGGTCGTCCGAGGTGCAGGCAAGACACCCGACGGGCGACCGGCAACGGCGCTCGACGTGATCGTCAACGGCTGGCCGGTCCGGATCCTCGTCCCTAGCCAGGAGCTGCCCAACGAGACCGTCGCCATGCTCGGGGCGTTCGCGCCCGTCGGCCATCCCCTGCGGGCCAGCCTCCGCGTCACCCGGGAACCGGCGCTGCGGCGATTCGCCGAGGCGAGCCGCCGGTTTGCGGATGAGCGACTGCGGGCCCGCCCGGCCTTTCTCCTCAGTGTCGCCTCGACCCGTCTTCGCTCTGCGCTCGTGGTCGCGGTGGTCCTCGTCGTGACGGTAGTGGTGGCGTCGATCGCGGGCGTGGCCACGAGCGCCACCACGACGACCTCAGACGCCGACCCGGCCCAGAGCACGACAGCGCCCCACCCGTCCGGGTCGGACCAGCCGGGAGGCACGTCCTCGAGCCAGGCCCCGGGCACGAGCTCCTCTTCGGCCCCGGTCACCCCGGCCGTGGCGGCGTCGAGCGGCACCACGGCGGGCATCACGACGTCGACCAAGGCCGGCTCGGGGTCGAAACATACAGAAGAAGTCGGGGACGGCCAAGCCCACCACGGCGGCCACCGGCAACTCGACCACCAATTCCCCCTCCGGTACCAGCGGCAACTCGCCCACAACCGGCAACTCGCCCACAACTGGCGGCACACCGACCACCACGACCAGGGCGCCCAACCCCACGACCACCCGACCCCCCCGGTCGACCACCACGACCAGGGCGCCCAACCCCACGACCACCCGACCCCCCCGGTCGACCACGACCACCCGACCCCGGTCGACCACCACGACGCGGCCTCCGGTCACGACCACACAGCCTCCGGTCACCACCACCGCGGCACCCACCACCACACAGCCTCCGACCACCACACAGCCTCCGACCACAACGCAGCCTCCGACCACCACGACCCTGATCACGCTCCTGCTGACGCTTCCGATCCCCTGACCGCGGGCAGAGCTCGAGACCGACACCCCGGGGGGTCGGGCGCCGTCGAGGTGAGCACCCCCACCTCGTGCCCCCGCCGCAACCGCCCGACGTCAGTCCTGGAACGTGTTCTAGTCTTGGCCGTCGCCACCGGCCTCGCTCCGATCCCGGTGGGGGAGGTGACGTCATGGCGGCCAAGGCGGCGATCTACGACGGGATCGGCCGGGCCTACAGCCGTCACCGCCGGCCCGACCCCCGCATCGCGGCGCAGATCACGCGAGCCCTGGGCTCGGCCCGAACCGTCGTCGACATCGGCGCGGGCACCGGCTCCTACGAGCCCGCCGACCGGGTGGTCGTCGCCGTCGAACCGTCGCCCGTCATGGCGGCCCAGCGCCCCGTCGATGCCGCGCCCGTGGTGCGGGCCGTGGCGGAGCGTTTGCCGTTTCCCGACGACTCCTTCGACGCCGCGCTGGCCGTGCTCACCATCCACCACTGGATCGACGTACCCGGCGGCCTACGGGAGATGGCCCGCGTCGCACGCGGGGTGGCCGTGCTCACGTTCGACCCCGTCGTGCACGGCGGGTTCTGGTTGTTCACGGACTACGTGCCCGAGGTGAACGAGCTCCCGTCCAACCTGGTGCCGCCTCCCGAGGCCGTCGCCGAGATCATCGGAGCCGACCGCATCGAGCCGGTCATGATCCCCTCCGATTGCGTCGACGGCTTCAACTGGGCGTTCTGGCAACGACCCGAGGAATACCTCGACCCCGAGGTGCGGGCATGCATGTCAGGTCTGGCGATGTTGCCCGACGATCTCGTGGCGCTTCGCATGGACCGCTTACGCGCCGACATCGCTGACGGGACCTGGCAGGCGCGCCACGGGGATCTCGTCCACGACGAGGTCATCGACGGGGGTCTGCGGCTCGTGATCCGGTAGGCTCCCGCCCGAGATCTCCGATCGCCCGGTGGTCGCCGGCCCGGTGTGGTCGAATGGCGGGACATGCAGGCAAGGGCTGGACCGAGTGTCGGGACCGAGCTCGAGGGGACCCGACTCGAAGGGAGCCGGTGCGTGGGCCTCGCCGACATCGACCTGACCGACCTGGCGCTGTTCGCCGGAGGGTTCCCCGACGCTGCGTTCACGCGTTTGCGCCGGGAGGCGCCGGTGTGGTGGCACGAGCCCACGAGCCACACGCCGGACGGGACGGGCTTCTGGGTGATCAGTCGTCACGCCGACATACAGGCGATCGGGGCCGACGCCGAGACGTTCTCCTCGGAGCGGGCACCGGACGCGCCCGGTGGCGGGACCCTGATCGAGGACCTCCCCTACGGGTTTGCAGCGGGCGTCCTGCTCAACATGATGGACGACCCGCGTCATCATCGCATCCGGCGTCTGATCACGCCGGCGGTTGCGCCGCGGGCACTGGCTCTGCTCGAGGGTGAGCTCCGGGCCCGCACGGCGGCCATCCTCGACGCGGTGGCGGCCCGCGGCCGTTGTGACTTCTTGGTCGACGTGGCGGTGGAGCTGCCCCTGCAGGCCATCGCCATGTTGATGGGCATTCCCGACGAGGATCGGCATGACCTGATGACGTGGACGAACGCCACGTTGACCTACGACGACCGCGAGCTGGGCACCCGCAGCGCGGGATCGGAGCAGGCCGCCGCGGCGATGGCCGCCTACGGGTCCGCCCTGATCGGACACCGGCGCGCCGAGGGTGGTGACGACATCGTCGCCACCGTGGCCGTCGCCACCGTCGAGAACGACGACGGCGAGGCCGCACCGCTGTCGGACCTCGAGCTGCTCATGTTCTTCAACCTCCTCATCGCGGCAGGAAGTGAGACGACGCGCAATGCCATCGCCTTGGGGATGGCCGCCCTCATCGAGCATCCCGAGCAATGGGACCTCCTCCGTCGGGACCCGTCGGTGTTGCCGACCGCGGTGGAGGAAGTCTTGCGGTGGTCGAGCCCGACGCTCTACAACCGGCGCACCGCCACGCACGACGTGGAGGTGGCCGGCGAGAAGATCCGCACCGGTGACAAGGTCACGTTGTGGTGGGCATCGGCCAATCGCGACGAGGACGTCTTCGACGAGCCCTTTGCGTTCGACGTTCGCCGTAGCCCCAACCCCCACGTGGCGTTCGGCCACCGCAGCCACTTCTGCCTGGGGGCGAACCTGGCCAGGCTCGAGATCCGCATCATGCTCGAGGAGCTCCTGGCACGCTTCGAGCGGCTTTCGCTCGACCGGCCCATCGAGCGGTTCCGCACCAACAAGCACGCTGGGCTCAAGCACATGTTCGTGACGTTGCATTGAGATCGACGCGACAGGAGGAGACATGGTGAACGACGCCAGCCCGACCGACACCGCCTCGACCGGTGACGCCGGCGCCGTCGTGCGGCGCTACCTCGAGCGCCTCGTCGCCCACGACTGGGAGGCCATGGCGGCGTGTCTGGCCGAAGACGTCGTGCGCGTGGGCCCCTTCGGCGACACCTACACACCGCGGGACCCCTACGTGGCCTTCCTCACCGAACTGATGCCGGCGCTGCCTGGCTACTCGATGCGGATCGACCGCGTACTCAGCATGGGCCGGACCGTGCTGGTGGAGCTCACCGAGATCGTCGACATCAGCGGCTCGCCCCTCGAGACACCCGAAGCGCTCGTCTTTGACCTCGACTCCGAGGACCGTATCGCTCACATCACCATCTACATCCAGAGGCTGGGCGACGTTCCCGCCGTGCCGTGACGACGAGGCGGCGCCGACGGTTGCGGTGGTATTCGGGTCGTTCGTGGCCGGCGTGTTATTGCTCGGCGACCTGCACGGTCTTGCCGTCGAGCCACTGCCGCAGCACCAGGTAGCGGCCCTTCAGAGCGCCGTGGTCGTAGTGCCCGAAGCCCATAGTGGTGCCGTCCATGCCGCTCGAGGCCGGGAGCTGCTTGACGCGCTCGAGCCCGTCCTTGATGCCGACTCGGGTGAGATGGGCAGTGCGGGCCACGGACTCGGCCACGAGACGGCCCATGTCGTAGGCGGCCACGCCGATGGGGCCGGCCGCACTGCGCGGTGAGCGCTGCCGCAGGGCGGCCCGGCTGCGGTTGTCGTCAGCCACGGTGTCGACATAGACCCACCCGTCCCACCCCGCCCGCCAATCGCGCCGGCCGTAGCCGAACATGAGTGCGGAGTTGGCTACCACCGGCACGTCCCATTTCTCGGCCTCGACCGCCAACGCCACGGCTCGTGCCGCCACGCCCAGCCCGAGGTAGACGAGCCCGTCGGGCGCGCCCGATCGCAGGCGTGCCACCACCGGCGAGACATCTTCGGCGAGCGGTGCGATGGCGGCCATCCCGGTGATGTCGATGCCGAGGGCGCCGCACGCCTCGGAGAAGAATTCCGCGTAGCGACGTCCCACGGGGGAGTGGTCGTGGGCGACGGCCACGCTGGCGCGGCCCTGGCCCGCCACGTAGCGGGCCAGTACGGCGGGTTCTTCTTCGAGCGAGCCGACCTGGTAATGGAACATGAACTCGCCCCGGGTCCGTTCCCCACCGGTGTAATTGATGCACGGCACCCCGGCGGCATCGGCCAACGGACCCACGATGAGCCCGTTGTCACTGATGGTGGGGCCGAGGATGAGGAGGGCGCCCGCGTCGACGAGCTCGGCAAAGGTCTTCTCCACATGGAACGCCGAGCCACCCGGGAGCCCGTGGGCATGGCGCGGCAGCAGTTCGAAGGCGCGGTCGAGGCGCCCGGTGGCGGCCACCTCGTCGATGCCGACGCGCACGGCGTCCTCGAACAGCGCCCCGTTGTCGGCTTGGGGGTAGTCGTAGAGGACGCCCACCAGGATCGGTGCCGTCGTGCTGGGCGAGTCGGACATGGGCCCCCTTCGGACGATCGTCAGCGGGTGAGGACGACGACACTGGCGTTGGCGCCGCGTCCCACAGTGTGGGCGAGCGCCACGCGTGCCCCTTCGACCTGATTGTGCCCGGCGTCGCCGCGCAGCTGGTGGACGAGCGTGACCACCTGCCCGAGCGCGGAGGCGCCGAGAGGCTCACCCTTCGACAACAGCCCGCCGCTCGGGTTCACCGGGATGCGCCCACCGAGCGTCGTCGCACCCTCGTCGGCCAGGGCCGCCGCCCCGCCCGGTGCACACAATCCGAGCTCTTCGTACGACAGCAGCTCGCGTGCCGCGTCGGTGTCCTGGCACTCGACCACGTCGAGGTCCTCGGGGCCGATCCCGGCCTCCTCGTAGGCGGCCGTCGCCGCCAGGGTGCTCGGGGCCGGCACCGATTCGTCGACGAGCCCGGACATCGGTGTCGACTCGTTGAGCACGGACCCGGGCAGATGCGAACGCAGGACCGCCGCGCCGAGATGCACGGGGCGAGCCGCGTCGGCGATGGTTCGGGCGCCGCCGGCACGGGCGCGCCTGAGCACCACGGCGGCCGCCCCCTCGTTGGGAGTGCACAGCATCCAGAGGTGGAGGGGCTCGCACACCAGGCGCGAGGCGAGGACGGCCGAGGCGTCGACCTCGGCGCGGAACATGGCATCGGGGTTGTGCACCCCGTGGCGACGGTTCTTCACGACCACCTGGGCGAGGTGGTCCTTGGTCACCCCCGAGTCCTGCATGAGCCGCTGGGCACGGAGGGCGAAATAGGCCGGCGTGGCGGCCAGGCCCGACTCCTCCTGCCACGGCTCGAAGAACGAGGACCGGATCATCCCCTTGGGCATCTTCTCCACCCCGAAGACGAGCACGGTGTCGTAGGCGCCGGCCCGGATGGCACCCGCCCCCAGCATGAGCGCGGCGCCACCGCTGGCGCATCCCGCCTCGACGTCGACGATGGGCATCCCCGTCATGCCGAGGCGCGACAGCACCTTGTGGCCCGACGCCACTCCTCCGTAGGCGGTGGCGCAGAAGGCGGCCTGGAAGCCGCCTTTGTCGAGGTCTGCCTCTGCCAACGCGGCGCGGACGGCGGTCACGCCCATGTCGGTGGTGGTGCGATCCTCGAAACGGCCGAAGGGGTGGATCCCCACCCCGGCGACGTCGACGCCGCTCACCGTCGTTCCCGAGGAGCGAAGCCGTAGGTGACGACGGGTCGTCCGCCCTCGGCGTCGACGCCGATCGGGATCACGACGAGCTCCATGGGCTGGCCCGCCTCCAGGCGCGACGGGTCGGCTTCGGTGAGCCGTGCCACCACGCGCAGCCCCTCGGGCAGCTCCACCACGCCGAACCCGTAAGGGACGTCGCCGCCGTAGCCCGGGGGTGCGGTGGTGACGGCCGTCCAGCTCCACAGGCGGCCGTTCCCCGCCAGCTCGACGGGACGGATCCCATCGGAGGCACAGTAGGGGCACGTGTCGTGACGGGGGAAGTGATGGCGTCCGCACACCTCGCACCGGCCCCCGAGAAGGCGCGGCGGGTCGGTGTCGGTGAACAGACCTTCTCGCACGGGGACGGCGACGCTCACGGCCACGTCGGGCGCCGTCTCTCCGATCGTCACGAACGCGTGGTGCTCAGGAGGCCTTCGTCGGCATGGTCTGGGCGCACACGATCTGCCGGAGCTCGTCGACGGCCCGGCACAACGCGTCCACCTTGTCGTTGAGGGCGGCCAGCTCGCCCGACGCCGATGGCGACGCAGACGTCGTGCCCGACGCCGGGGACGCGGCGCCCTGGCGCGCCTTGAGTTCGTCGTAGCAGCAGCGCAGCAGCCGGGCCGTGTCGAACTCCTCGGCCACGTAGCGCCCGAGCAGCTCACCGGACCGGATGTCGATGGTGTGGTCCTGGAAGATGGTGTCGAAGGCTCCGAGGACCTCGTCGAGACGGTCCTGGCCGAAGTACTCCATCTTCTCGAGGTCGCTGCGGTCCGAGCCCGCCACCTCCAACCGGTCGGCGAGGTCGAGGTCGTCCCGGTCGCGCAGCTCGTAGCCCAACTCGTTGACCCGTTTGGCGAAGCTCATGCCGTGCTCACCTTCGCGCCACGCCACGGTGCGCAGGACCGCTTTCACGTCGGGGTCGGTCGTCTTGTCGATCCACACCTGGAGGTACTGATGGGCACGAGCCTCGTTCACCGCGATCGCGTTCAGCAGGCCGAGGTAGCTGGGCTTGTCCGACATCGTGACTCCTCTCCCGGGTGGCTCTGCGCACACCCCGCGTGGCCATCTCACGCCGGAGGGCCCATCCGGAACGATCCCATGCCCAGCACCGGTGGGCAAGCCACCGCCCGACGCCCCTTCACTCGAAGGGGAAGGCACCTTCACTCGGCCGGACGCTCCTTCACTCGGTGGGGGAGAAGAGCGCGATCCCCGCCTCGTCGGACACGGCCTCGAACCGGGCCCGCACCGCCATCCCGATACGGACGTCCTCGGGCGCACAGTCCACGATGTTCGTCATGACCCGGGGGCCTTCTTCGAGGTCGACGAGCGCCACGACGTAGGGGACCCAGTCCCTGAAGGGACGGGAGTACATCTGGCGGATCACGGTGAAGCTGTAGACGGTGCCCCGTCCGCTCGCCTCGATCCATTCGACCGGACCACGGCACACCAGGCACCGGTCGCGGGGATAGAGCTGGCGGGCACCACAGATGGTGCACCGCTGGACGACGAGACGCCCGTCGTGGGCGGCGGTCCAGTACGGGGCGGAATCGTGGTCCGGGGTCGGCGCCGGGCGGGGTTTGGGCGGTCGCTCGTCGGGAGCGGGTCGGGGTGCGATCGGTCATGGGGCCTCCCGTCCCAGTACGAGGGTGGCGCCGGTCGAGAGCATGCCGCCGGTCCCGTGCGCCACGGCGATACGCGCCCCGGGGACCTGGGTGGCCCCCCCTTCGCCGCGCAGCTGTCGCACCGCCTCGACGATGAGGAACATGCCCCGCATCCCGGGGTGACACGCCGAGAGGCCGCCGCCGTCGGTGTTGGTCGGGAGCCGCCCACCCACTTCGAGCCCGCCGTTCTCCACGAAGGCACCACCCTCGCCCTTGGCGCAGAAGCCGAGGTCCTCGACGGTGAGCACCACGGTGATGGTGAACGAGTCGTAGAGCTGCGCCACGTCGACATCGTCGGGTGTGATCCCGGCCCGGGCGAAGGCGACGGGTCCACACTGGGCGGCCGGAGAAACCGTCAGGCTGGGCATGGCCGACAGGTTCAGGTGGTGGGTGGTGGCGTGAGCGGCGCCGAGCACGTAGACGGGGTCGCGGGGCAGATCGGCGGCGCGCTCCTCGGTCGTGACGACACACGCCCCCCCGCCGTCGGAGATCACGCAACAGTCGAGCTTGTGCAGCGGGTCGGCGACGAGTCGTGACGACACGACGTCGTCGACCGTGATCGGCTCGCGCTCTTGAGCCTGGGGATTGCTCGCCGCATGCCGGCGCATCGCCACCGCCACCGCCGCCAGCTGCTCGGGGGTGGTCCCGAACTCGTGCCTGTGGCGGCGCGCCGCCATGGCGTAGTTGCCCACCAACGTGTTGCCCCACAGGGCGTCGTAGATGGCCGGCCCCGGAGCGAAGCCGCCTCCGCCCCCGCCGCCGGTACCCAGTCGGCGTCCCATCTGGGAGAGCTGGATGCTGCCGTAGGTGACGAGCACCACGTCGGCCGCTCCGCACTCGACGGCGTAGGCGGCGTGCTCCACGAGCACCTCGAACGACGACCCGCCCGAGTTGGTCTCGTCGAAGTAGATGGGGTGGAGGCCGAGGTACTCGGCCACCCCGGTGGCGTACATGGGGAAGAAGCCGGTGGTGGCGAAGCCGTCCACATCGGCGAAGGTGAGACCGGCGTCGGCCAAGGCGCGATCAGCGGCCTGACCGTGCACGGCGTGCTCCGAGAGATGGGGGAGATGGGGGTAGTCCGACGTCGCCACCCCCGCGATCACGGCCCGCCGGCCCCGGGGCGGCGTCATCGAGGCTCTCCTGGCCTCGTCGCCGCCGTCGGCGAGGTGGCGGCGGTGGTCGGCGCCGATCGGAAGCGGGGCACGGCCAGCTCCGGTCCCATGTCCTCCCACACCACTTCGACGGGCATGCCCACGGTCACCTCTTCCGGTTCGACGTCGACCAGGTTCGACACGATGCGCGCCCCTTTCCCCCCGTCGAGCTCCACGACGATCACGACGTAGGGGAGCTTGTCCTGCAGGGACGGGATGAAGGCCTGGCGCACGACCGTGTACGTGTACACCGTGCCGGTGCCCGGGGTGGCGGACCACTCCGACGACATGCTGCGACAACGCGGGCACACCGGTCCCGGGGGATGACGCGTGGCGCCGCAATCGGTGCACCGTTGCACCACGAGCCGGTGATCGGCGGCGGCCTCCCACCATCCCATGGTCTCGGCGTTGGCGGCGGGCATCGGCATCTCGTCGGGGAACCAGCGCTCGGTCATGGCCGCCCCAGCACTAGGGCGCTCGTGGGCACACCGGCCGCGCTCGTGACGAGGCAGGTCTCGGCTCCCTCGACCTGGCAGGTGGACTGCCCCCGCAGCTGGCGGACACCCTCGACGACGTGGTTGAGCCCGTGGATGTAGGCCTCGGACAGGCTTCCCCCGTGGGTGTTGGTGGGGAGGGCCCCACCCGACCACGACAATGCTCCCGACGCCGCGAAGGGCCCGCCCTCGCCGCGCCCGCAGAATCCGAAGTCCTCCAGGCTGAGCAGGACGAGCCCGGTGAAGTGGTCGTAGATCTGAGCCACGTCGATGTCGCCGGGCCCGACGCCGGCTGCGGCCCACAGCCGCGCCGCCACCTCCCGGGCCCCGGAGCTGGCGTAGTCGTCGTCGGGCATGCCGACGTTCGAGTACTGCCCGTGGCCGAAGCCCTGCAGGGCTCCTTGGGCGGCGCCGAGCAGAGCCACCGGGCCATGGGCCGTATCGGCGGCGCGCTCGGCCGTGGTGACGACGACCGCGCAGGCCCCGTCGTTCTCGAGACAGCAGTCGAAGAGGCGGAAGGGCTCCGACACCAGGCGCGACGACAGGTAGTCGTCCATCGTCATGGGACGATCGCCCATCACGGCGCGGGGGTTGCGGGCCGCATGGGCCCGCGCCGTCACGGCCACGTGCCCCATCTGCTCGACGGTGGTGCCGAACCGGTGCATGTGACGGCGCAACACCATGGCGTACGCGATGGGGGGGCTGAACATGCCGAAGGGCATGGTGAACGCCACGTGCGCCTCCAACAGACTGGTGGCCCGGCGCACGTGGGGGATGCGGGGCGGCCCGACGCGTGCCGGCAGGTTCCCGGGTCCCTGACCGAAGCGGCGGAACTGTCCCTGGCACAGGGACCGGTACACCACCACCGCTTCGGCCGCGCCGGTCTCGACAGCCATGGCCGCGTTGGCCACCGCCGCGCAGGCTCCGCCCCCGCCCGGTAGCCACGACAGGCTCGCGTAGCGGAGCTCGGGCAGCCCCAGGTCGGCGGCCATGAACGTGGCCTCGTTGCGGTCCTCGGCGAACGACGCCAGGCCGTCGACGTCGTCGGCGGTCATGCCCGCGTCGGCGATGGCGGCGAGGACGGCCTCGACCGCCAGCTGGTACTCGCTCCGGTCGGTGATCCCGCCCCACTTGGCGTACCGGGTCTCGCCCACCCCGACGACGCACGCGGCGCGCCGGCTCGCGCTCACCGACCTGCCCACTGGGCGCGGACCTCGTCGGTGTGCTCCCCGAGCAGCGGTGGTCGGCGCTCCATCACCCACGGGGAGGCGTGAGCCAGGAAGGGGGCCCCGGCGTAGACGATCGACCGGCCCAGCTCGGGATGCTCGAGCTCGACGAAGTGACCCCGGGCGCGCAGGTGGCGGTCGTCGAGGACCTCCTCGGGCGACCGGATCACCCCCCACGGCAGGCCCGCGCTCTGGCCGAGCTCGTACAGGGTCTCGCCGTCGTGCTTGTCGGCCAGCCGCTTGAGCGCCCGCCACACCTCGCGGTAGTTGCCGGCGCGGTGGACGGGGTCGGCGAAGGACGGGTCCGACAACGGGCCCGCCACCCCTTCGCGCTCGAGCATCTCGAGCATGCCGGCGAACACGTGGGGCCCGAGGAAGTCAGGGTTGAGCGCGGCCACCTGCCGGCCGTCCGACGCGGTGAGGGTGGGATGGGGCCCGCGCCGGTGCACACCCCCCGAGCACAGGTACGTCATGAGGTGCCACTCGGTCATGCTGGCCGAGCATTCGTGGGCGGACACGTCGATGAGCTGTCCCGCACCCGACGCCGTGCGCCACGCCAGGGCGCCCAGCACGGCGATGGCCGCGTAGGTCGACGCCGTGCGCCACGCCTGGTCGCCGTGGCTCGCCAACGGAGGCGTGTCGTAGACCCCGTCGGCACCCGGCCCGTACCCGCACGCCGCCATCGACCCGCCGAGCGCCATGAGCACGAGGTCGTCGGCCAGGTAGTCGGCCCACGGTCCATCGGACCCGAACGGCGTCACCGCGCACACCACGAGGCCCGGGGCCCGCTCGTGCAGGGCGGCGAAGCCGAGGCCCCGCGCTTCGGCCTGGGCCGGGCGCAACGTGTGCACGAGCACGTCGGCGGACCCGCACAGGGCGACCACCTCGGCGTCGTCGTCCACCACGATCGAGCGCTTGCCCACGTTGTCGGCCCAGAAGCACAGGCTGCGGTCGGGCCCGGGCTCGTCGTCGAGGAACGGTCCGACGTGGCGCGACGGCGCGCCGTCGGGTGGCTCGACCTTCACCACGTCGGCACCGAGCCCGGCGAGCAGCCTTCCGCAGTAGTCGGCCGACTCGTCGGTGAGCTCGAGGACGCGCACCGAGTCGAGGGGCGCGCTCACGACAGCGCCCCTTCGGCCTCGAGGGCGGCGATCTCGTCGGCGCTCATGCCGAGCACGCCGGCGAGGACCGCCGCGTTGTCCTCGCCCAGACAGGGAGGGCCACGATGCAAGACCCCTCCGGTGTGCGGCGGTGTCGCCGACATGCGGAAGGGGACGCCCTCGAGGGGCAGCGGCGCCACCTCGTCGTTGCCGAGCATGGTGTAGTGCCCGCGCGCCGCCAGCTGCGGATCGTGCTCGAGGCGGTCGGCCGCGTCCTGCACCGCTCCGGCGGGGACGCCGGCGCGCTGGAGCGCGTCCATGACGTCATAGCGGTCTCGCTCCGACGTCCATGCCTGGACGTGCGCATCGAGGTCGTCGGCGTGCTCGGCTCGTCCGGCCACCGTGGCGAAGCGAGGGTCGGCGGCCCACGGGGGGCGCCCCATCACCTCGACCAACGCCTCCCAGTGCTGCTGGGTGCGGCACGACACCACCACCCACTTGTCGTCGCCCTGGGCGCGGTAGGCGCCCGACGGCCCGGAGGGGGGATGGGCCCGCCGGTTGCCGGTGGGAAACCCCGGGCGGCGGCTGGGCCGGTTGTTGACGAGGGCGTCGAGCACGAGCGCTCCCGACAGGGCCGTCGCCGGCTCGAGCTGGGAGACGTCGATGTGCTGGCCCTCACCGGTGCTACCGCGGTGGATGGCGCCGGCCAGGATGGCGATGGCGCCGAGGTAGCCGCCCACGTGGTCGAGGTACGAGAACGACCACCCCGCCGGGGGCCGGTCGGGCAGGCCCACCATGAAGGTGAGCCCCGTCAGGGCCTGGGCGGTGGGTCCCATGGTGACGTGATCGGTGTCGGGTCCTTCATGGCCGAAACCGCACATCGACACGTAGATGAGGTCGGGCCGGATGGCGCGCATGACCTCGTAGGAGAGGCCCCACCGATCGAGGGTGCCCGCCGCGAAGCTCTCGGTCACCACGTCGGAGTGCGCCACGAGGTCCTTCAACACGTCGAGGCCCCGGGGATGGCGGGCGTTGACGGTGATGCTCTTCTTGCCCCCGGTGTTGTACTTGTAGAAGATCCCGCCCCGGTTCGGGCTGGCTGCCCCCGTGGCGTTGGCGAGGGTGGCGGCTCCGAAGGCCTCACCCCGCTCGCCGGGCTCGGGGACGAAGGGCGGCATGACCCGGATGGCGTCGGGGAAGCGAGTGCTCTCGACCCTGATGACCTCGGCCCCCAGGCATCCGCAGATGAGCGTGGCCTGGGCCCCGAAGCCCAGGCGCGTGAAGTCGAGGATGCGCAGCCCCTCGAGCGCCATGGCGGGCCCGCCCCGCCCCCCCCGGTCCTGTGGCGTCACGGCGCCGACGATACAGTGATCTCCGACACGCGTGTCAGGGAACGGCGCGCCGGCCCGACGCCGGCGGCGGCGGCACCGGCAGGGGACGGGAGGGCGCATGCAGCTCGAGGACCTGGTGCTCGTCAGCGTGGACGACCACGTCGTCGAGCCGCCCGACATGTTCGAGGGTCGCCTGCCGGCACGGTTCGCCGAGCAGGCCCCGCGTGTCGACGTGCGTGACGACGGCACCGAGATCTGGCGCTTCGACGGCAAGGAGGCCACCAACATCGGGCTCAACGCCGTGGCGGGCCGGCCCGTCGAGGAATACGGCATCGAGCCCACGTCGTTCGCCGAGATCCGCTCGGGCTGTTACGACATCGACGACCGCGTGCGGGACATGGACGCCAACGGGGTCATCGCCTCGATGTGCTTCCCCTCGTTCCCGCAGCTGTGCGGCCAGCTCTTCGCCAAGGCGTCGGACCCCGAGCTCGGGTTGGCGGTGCTGCGCGCCTACAACGACTGGCATATCGAAGGGTGGTGCGGCGCCTACCCGGGCCGGTTCATCCCCCTGTCGCTGCCGCCGCTGTGGGATCCCGCCGCCATGGCCGACGAGGTGCGCAGGGTGGCGGCCAAGGGATGTCACGCCGTGTCGTTCTCGGAGAACCCCTCCAAGCTCAAGCTGCCCAGCTTCCACAGCGACCACTGGGACCCGTTCTGGTCGGCGTGCAGCGACGAGGGGACGATCGTGTGCCTGCACATCGGGTCGTCGTCGTCCCTGGTGGTGACGGCACCCGACGCTCCCATCGACGTGCTCATCGGGTTGCAGCCCGTCAACATCGTCCAGGCCGCCGCCGACCTGCTGTGGTCCCCGGTGCTGCGCAAGTTCCCCGACCTGCGGGTGGCGTTGTCCGAAGGCGGGATCGGCTGGATCCCGTACTTCTTGGACCGGATGGACTGGATCTACACGCGCCACCACGGCTGGACGGGCCAGGACTTCGGGAACAAGCTGCCCAGTCAGGTCTTCGCCGAGCAGATCGTCACGTGCTTCATCGACGATCCCGCCGGCCTGGAGCTGCGCCACCGCGTCGGTATCGACTCCATGTGCTGGGAGGCGGACTACCCCCACTCGGACTCGACCTGGCCCCAGTCCCCCGAGATGCTCATGAAGTCGCTCGACGGGATCCCCGACGAGGACATCGAGAAGTTCACGCACCGAAACGCCATGCGCCACTACCGCTTCGACCCCTTCGTCCACCGCCCCAAGGAGCAGTGCACGGTGGGGGTGTTGCGGGCCCAGGCGGTCGACGTCGACGTGACCCCGCGCCCCGGCAACCGGGCCGCCGGGCCCAAGATGACCAAGGCCAGCGACCTCACCCGCCATCCCGGCACCAATCGGTAACGCACTCCTGATGAGACCGGTGTGCTCGCTTTCGAGCCACGCCGGAGGGCGACGCTCAGCCCGAATCGCTCCGTTTCTTTAGCGTGTCAGCTGCCCCAACTACACACGCTCGAATATCCGTGCGCGCTCGGCAGGCGTAGCGCTCGTCGTCCAGGCTGTGAGTCTTTCGAGGGCGGGGAACAATGCCGTCAGGAACCTGCCCTGCAGATCAGCCACAGCGGCGCTCTCTGGGCTCTGATCGAGGCCCTTCATGAGATTCAGGCGGGAGGACTCCACCCAAGCCTGCACGTCAGCAGCGTCTTGCCACTCCAGCTCGGTTCTCATCCCGGTCAACAGGTGCCGCATCCAGTCGAAGGGCGTGTCGAACCACATGTTCGGCGGGCAGAGCCGGTTCTTCTCGGCCGTTGGCCGTCCCGACGCTTCGACGACACCGATGAGTCCTGCGGAAAGGCTGAGACTCACACGCGTGATCGGCTGCAGGAGGATCGTGTCGTCTGTGAAGATCGGCTTGGGTGGATTGTCGCTCAGGCCGGGGGACGCGCAGTGCACGTGCAGTTGCCCGGGACTGGTCGGGACCGAGCCTCCCTCGAGGATGATTCTCTCCGATTCGATCTGCCTGACATGCCCCAATCGAACCACCCTGTCGATGCGTCGCAACTGGTCGAGCTCGGCGAGACTCACGGTCGCGCCTTTGACCATGGACGGCTGGATCGAGGGATCGAGGCGTACCATGACCCGATGCTCCTCGAGCCGATCGAATACCTGCTCGATCGACTCGCACTCGACCACGGCTTCCAGGTCCAGGACGATCCCTGCGAACGTCCTCAGTAGCCCGTCGCCGGGTTGGAAGAAGGCACGGTTCAGCATCCATGGCTCGCGAGGACGAATCCACCGGATGTCATCGGGTGAAGTCCCGTTGTCCAGCAACCAGCACACACCGTCCATGGCCGTCTTGCCGGCGCCGATGATCACATAACCATCGGGGGGTGCCATGACCCTCGTGAGTGCGCCGATCGCGACGCACCTCGCCCCATCGGCCACGTCGAACGGTGGGGAATCGGTCGCAGGGACGCGAGAAGCCATGTAGGTCGCGTCCACGACGCTGTGTCGCACCGTTACTTCCGTCTCGACACCGGTCAGTCGGGAACGGAATCGACGATCCCCGAGGAAATCGCACATGGGGAAGAACCGCACCCGACCGGAGGCCAGGAATCGGTGACGCATGACCTCGTCGTAATAGCCGCAGATCTCTGTTCCGCTCGCCCGCTCGTAAAATCCTGTGTCTCGCCCATCGAGTTCGACCCGATCCTGACCGAGCGGAGTGGAATTCACCCCGTAGTTCATGGATGGCTGGTGCAGCCGCACGAAGGGGTAAGAGTCCAGCCAGTGGCCACCCGGGCCGTGTCGCCGGTCGACCATGATGACCTCGGCGTCGGAGTGCTCGATCAACGTGTCGACGAACCCCATCGCCAGTGCGCCGGCACCGATCACGAGGTAGTCGGTGTCCATATCTCCCTCCCCCGTTTAACGCGTGGAGACTGTATCCACACCGACGACGAAAGGCATGGGCCATGTCACCGAGCGCTATTGCCGTGATGCGCTGCGTCGGGAGCCGGTTGAAGGGCGCGCCGGGCGCGCCGTTCAGCGCATCCAGACCTCGCGGATGCTGCCGGCTTCCATGTCGGACGATCCCCGGTGGCGCTGTTCCCACATCTCGGCGCAGCTCTCGGCGCAGAACAGCAGCTCCCGCCCGCCGCCGTCGTAGCGCCGTGCCACCGCGGTGGCGTGGGTGAGCGGGATGCGGCAGACGGGGTCGGGCTGGGAATCGGGCCCGGGCGTGGGAAGACCGACGCGCACCACGTCGATGGGGTGTTCGAGGCCGCGCACGGTGATCTCGTGGGCCGACTCGACCGTGGCCCACGGCGGGAGCTCGGGGACCACCGACGCCACCGCCAGCACCTCGTGCCCGACGGCGAGGTCGCACAGCCGGGCCGCCACGTTGACGGCATGGCCGATGTAGTCGTCACCCTCGAGCAGGATGACCGTCCCCGTGGTGACCCCGCACTTGATCGTGACCGGGTCGGGGGCGATGTCGATGGCGGACTTCATCTCCAAGGTGGCGGCCACGAGCGGCATGGTGTCGACGCTGACGAGCATGGCGCCGTCCCCGAGCCACTTGGCGATCCGCACGGCACGACGAGAGCAGATGTCACGCAGTGCGGCTCGGAACACCCCCAGCACCGCCACGGCGCGTTCGTCGCCTTCGGTCTCGGTGAGCGCGGTGAAGCCCGACAGGTCGAGAAAGGCGAAGGTCCGGCGGACGCGCACGGGGCGATGATCCCATCCGCCCCGAGGCCGGAGCGAGCCGAGACCCGGGCTCCGCCGTGGGACCCTGGTCGGGAGAACCGGGTCGGGACGTCAGGGGGTGGTGGGCACGGCGCCGACGATGTCGGTGATGTGGATGCCGAGGCCGGGCAGCGATCCCACGAAGGGGGCGTCGCCGAAGGCGAAGATGCCCCCGTCGCCCCCGATGAGCCAGTAGCCCTGGTCGTCGGACGTGGTCACGAGCCCGATGACGGGACGAGCGGGTGTCACCCCGAGTCCCGGCAGCGTCCCGAACGAGCGGGCGTCGCCGAAGGGGGAGACGCCCCCGTTCTGGGTGACGATCCAGTAGCCGGCACCGTCGGGGGTGGCGTCGATGCCGGCTACCGGCGAGGGCGTGCCCGTGGCCGAGCCCAGGGCGGCCGCGTTCCCGAAGGCGTAGACCGTGCCCGTCGACGTCACCACCCAGTACCCGTTGTCGGTGGGGGTCGCCGCGATGCCGGTCACGTTGGTGACGTGGACACCGCGACCGGGCAGCGACCCGAGGAAGGGGGCGTCGCCGAAGGCGAACACGCCGCCGTCCTGGCCGACGAGGAAGTAGCCGCGGTTGTCGGAGGTGGGCACGATGCCCCTGATGTCGTGCACGGCCACGCGCAGGCCCGGCAGCGACCCGAGGAAGGGGGCGTCGCCGAAGGCGAACACGCCGCCGTCCTGGCCGACGAGGAAGTAGCCCTTGTCGTCCGATGACGGCACCATGCCGACGATGTCGTCGACGCGGACCCCGAGGCCGGGCAGCGACCCGTAGAAACCGCCGCTCTGTCCCGTCGGGAACACGAACACGCCACCGTCCGAGCCGACGAGGTCGTATCCCGACGGCGGCGGTGCCGGTGGCGACGGCGGTGGCGATGGCGGGGGATTGGGAGGTGGTGACGACCCCGGGTAGGCGAAGCCCGCCGTGGCGGTGCCGGCGCCCTCGATGCCCGTGGCACTCACGAACAGCGATCCGCTCCCCGACGGGACGACGACGGTCGCCGACGTGGCCGAGGCGCTCACGATCTGGGCCGGCGTGCTCCCGAACAGGATGGCGGCCGTCTCGAGGCCGAGCCCGGTGACGGTGACGTCGGAGCCGGCCGCGGCGGTGTCGGGCTGCACCGAAGAGACCCCCGCGCAGGCCAGGCCATCGGCGATGGGCGAGCCGAGGCCGGTCGCCGCGTCCCAGCCCGGTCCCGCCTCGTAGGCGCCACCGTTCGACCCGGTGAGGTCGATGTTGCCCGACGTGATGTCGTTGAGGGCCGTGCCGTACACGCCCTCGGACGCGAGCCCATACAGCGCCGGCGCGAAGTTCCCGGTCAACTTCGAGCATCCGTCGTTCTTGTCGGCCACGAGCCCGGCGATGAACGGCGCCGACAGGCTCGTGCCGCCCACCGCCGCCCATCCCCCTCCGGCGTAGATGACCATGCCCACGCCGGCGTTGGCCGAGATGTCGGGGACCTGGCGGCACACCGTGCCGCAGGGCTGGGCGCTGGCCCAGTGCACCACCTCGGGCTGGAACGTGGGCTTGGCCTCGTAGCGTGACAGGCCGCCACCGCCCGCCCCTTCCCCGCCCGCGTCGGTGGCACACGTCGTGCTCGGTTCCTGGTTCTGACAGACGTTCCACGCCACCTCGTCGCCCGGCCCGAGCAGCGTCGTGCCTCCCACCGCCGTCAAGGCCGGGTCCGACGCCGGGTAGACGACCTGCTCCTGGGGGGAGTTGTTGGTGGCGTAACAGCCTTCGGTGCCCGAGTCCCCCGACGCGGCGAGGATCGTCTGGCCCTGGGTCGCCGCCATCGTGAACAACGACGTGTAAGCACCCTGGGTCCCGTCGGCCGCGGCCAGCGCCTCGCATTCCCCCCAGCTGGTGGAGATCACACTGGCGCGGTCGTCGGTGACGATCTGCTTCCAGGTGTCGAACTGGCCCAGGGTCGTGTTGGGCCCTTCGTAGGAGAGGATGGCGGCACCCGGGGCCTGGGTCGCCTCCTGCTCGATGTCGGCGTCGGCTTCCACCGTGCCACCCGCGTCGGAGGGCGACCCGCCGTCCACCGCCACCGTCGAGACCGTGTTGGTGAGGCCGAAGCAGTTTTCGTAGGTCGCCACGTCCGACGCCGAGTGGGGCGCCACCTCGTAGACGCCGATGGTCTCGCCGTGGCCGTTGAGCCCCTCCGAGAGCAGGGCATCGAGGCCGTACGCCGATCCGAGCTGGTCGAGCGTGTAGAAGTTGGACCCCGCCTCGGTGACGGCCGCGCTGCACGCCGTGAGCCCATCGGCGTGCGGCGACAACGCCGGCGACAGCGCGGTCGACGACGACGCCGACTGCGACGACGCTGTCGACGATGACACAGCGTGCGACGCCAACACAGCGTGCGACGCCAACACAGCGTGCGACGCCAACACAGTGTGCGACGCCGTCACAGTGTGCGAACGGGTGCCGTGCTCGCCGAGATCGGGCCCACCCTCGGGCACGAGCGGGGCCAGGGTGTCGAGGCCGAGGATGCTCTCGATGGCGCCGCCGGCGGTGGCGGGGACGAGGGGGGCGTTGCGGGTCAGATAGCCACGCACCCCGGACCGGGTGCGGTAGCGCGTGAAGCCGACCCCGAGCGCCGACGAGACGCGACGGGCGCTCGCCTTCACGTCCACAGAGAGGCCCGACACCGACGTGACCGTCAGCCCCGCGCCGCGCAGCCAGCGCGTGACGGTCGACACCTGCGACGCCGTGGGCCCGAAACGGGCGAAGAATTGCCCGGGTGCGAGCCAGTGGTGGAACTGGGGCGACCGCGGGTCGTAGAGGTCGGTCACCAGCGTGCGGAGCCCGGCCGGGTCCGATGGCGCCAGCACGACGTTGAGCGCGAGCCCCTGAGAGGGGTCGAGCGCGCCGAGTGCCACCGATCCCGAGGGCGGGGCTCCGGGGGCGAGCCGGGCGTCGCGGGTGAGGGCCGGCCCCGCGCCACCCGGCGAGGACGCGCCACCCGGCGAGGCGGCCCCGACCGGTGACGACGCGCCTTCGACCAGGCCCACGCACAGGACGAGCCCGACGACGAGTGATCCGCAGCGAAACCGCCTACGAAGCTTGGAAATTGGTGTTGCCCCCTCGGCCGTGCTGCGGATGACGACCACGTGCGACCTCACCGGGATCCCGGTGTCGCCGATCGGATCCCGTCCCGGGCAACCTACCGGAGAGCGCGGCCCTATCGGGGGTGGAGCGGGCGTGCGGCCGGCTGTCCCTGGTCAGGGCGACGAACGTTGCGGCATTGGGTGTCGAGCCCCGGCGCTCGCCGCTACGACGCCGGCCCCGCCACCGTGACGAGGGTCCCGATGGGCGACAACGGCCATACCTTGGAGGCATCGGCGATCCGCATCTCGACACAGCCGTTGCTCTGGGGCGATCCGTAGGTGGCCCGGATGAAACCGTGCAGGGCGTCGCCGCCGAGGAAGTAGCTGGCCCACGGGACGTCGGGATCGTCGTACTTGGTGCCGTCGGGGTTGGTGCCCACCATGCGCGAGCTGGTGACGTGTTCGAACACCGGGTAGGTGCCGTCGACAGTGTCGGCACCCGGGGCCCCGGTGTTGACGGGGATGTCGGTCAGGACCGGGGCGCCGTTCTCGTACAGCGTCAGGTTCTCGGGCAGGACCTTCGACACGTAGACGTAGGTGTAGGGATCGGCGTCGACCTTCATGGCGGCGACATCGGCGAGGAGTGTGGACCACACCCGGGGTCCGGCCAGGCCGTCGACGGCCAGGCCGTTCTGGTTCTCGAAGTCCATGACCGCGCCCTTGGTGATGACGTTCTCGTAGCCTTCGGACCACAGCGCCATGAGTGACGACGGGGCGTTGGCCCAGCGCCACGAGAACGTGCCCGCCTGCGCCGTCATGGCGTCGGCACCCGTGCTCGGGGTCCCGGTGGGGGCGAACGACAGGGGGAGGTAGTTCAGCTCGGCCAGGAGTTGTTGCAGGCGTTCCGTGCTGGCCTGGGCGACGGTGAAGGTGACCGAGACCGGCGCCGTCAGGACCTTGCCGTCGGTGCTGGTGGGGCCCTGCGCTCCCGCCGGGATGACGAGGGACTCGGTGGTGGTGGGGATGAACGGCGCGCTGGCGTGGAACGACAGCGTCTCGGGGCCCGTCTTCGCCCACGTCCCGCTCACCGGGGGCGTGAAGGTGGGCATGCCCGACGCGCCCGCCACCGGCAACGACAGGTGGACCGAGACCACCTGGTTCGACGGCACGCTGGTGGCACCCGTGGCCGGCGTGGTGGACACCACGGTGAGCGCCTTGGCCGCCACATCGCCCGCCTTGGCACCACTCTTGGACCGCGCCCGGTGGGAATCGTCTTGGATGTGCCGTCCCACCAGGAAGGCGCCGGCGCCGACCACGATGACGATGGCGGTCACGACCAGCACGATCCGCCCCGTTCGATGGCGTCGGGGCGGGGGAACGAGGATCTTGTAATGGGCCATCTGTCATCGACAGTACCCACTCGGGGCGAGCCCTTCGCGTCAGGCGCGCCGTCGTCCGGTCAGGGGCGCTCGCGCTCCTCGGCCTCGATGTCGGACAGCTCGGCCAGGCGCCGGAGGTGGCGGCCGCCTTCGAATTCGGTCGAGAAGAAGACGTCCACGATGGCGAGGGCGAGGTCGGGGCCCAAGAGGCGCGCCCCCAACGACAGCACGTTGGCGTCGTTGTGGAACCGCGCCAGGCGGGCCGTCGTCTCGTCGTGACAGAGCGCGGCCCGCGCTCCGCTGATCTTGTTGGCCGCGATGTTCTCCCCCTGCCCGCTGCCGCCGAGCACGATGGCGCGATCGGCCGAGCCCTTCACCACCTCGAGCGCGGCGTTGGCACAGAACCACGGGTAGTCGACGGGCTCGTCGGAGAACGTGCCGATGTCGTGGAGCCCGAACCCCTTCTCCCGGAGGTGAGCCATCACCACCTGTTTGAGGGGGAAGCCGGCATGGTCACAACCCAGGGCGACACGCATGGGCGACAGCCAAACACCGGCGGGGGGCGATGGCAACCGGGGACCACTAGAACTGTCGTGTGGAGCTTCCCTCTCCGGATCCGGGCGGCCGGTGCGCTTGGGCCACGAGCAGCCCGGCGATGCTCGCCTATCACGACCTCGAGTGGGGGGTCCCGGTGCACGACGAGCGGACGCTGTTCGAACGCCTCACCCTCGAGGGCGCGCAGGCCGGGCTGTCGTGGTCGCTCATCCTCGCCAAACGCGAGGGCTACCGCCGGGCCTTCGCCGGCTTCGCCCCCGATCTCGTGGCCGCGTTCGACGGCGCCGATGTGGAGCGCTTGGTCGGCGATGCCTCCATCGTGCGCAACCGACAGAAGATCGAGTCCGCGGTGTCCAACGCACGCGTGATCGCGGAGATGCACCGCGCCGGCGAGACCTTTGCCGAGCTGGTGTGGTCCTTTGTCTCCGACGAGACCCTTCACAATGCGTGGACCGAGCTCGGCGAGCTCCCCTCGTCGACCCCGACGTCGAAGGCCATGAGCGTGGAACTGCGCCGCCGCGGCTTCCGGTTCGTGGGTCCCGTGACGTGCTATTCGACGATGCAGGCGGCGGGGCTCGTGAACGACCACGTCGTGTCGTGCCCACGGTGGGCGGAGCTGGGCGGGGCGGTAGGGTCGGCGTCGTGACCGACACCACCGCGGGCTCTCCCGAGGACCGCACCCCGGGATCGGACGGCGCCGGGCCCGACGCGCCCGGTCGGGTGGAGCACGGCAGCGAAGAGGAGATCGACGAGGCCAGCGACGAGTCCTTCCCCGCCAGCGACGCGCCGCAATGGTGGTCGGGCGAGCCCGACGACGACGACGCCTAGGCCGGCCGGACCTCTGTGCGCGTCGGTGTCACCGCCTTTCTGACCGACCGGTCCATGCGGGCCGACGACTTCGCCCGTGCCGTCGAAGCGCGCGGGTACGACTCGCTGTACCTGCCCGAGCACACGCACCTGCCGGTGGCCCTCGCCTCTCCGCCGGCATTGGTGAAGGGCGTGCATCTCGACGACTACAAGCGCAGCCTCGACCCCTTCGTGTCGTTGGCCGCCGCCGCCGCGGTGACCGACCGCATCCTGCTCGGCACCGGCGTGACGCTGGTGGCCCAGCACGATCCCATCGTCCTCGCCAAGCAGATCGCCACCCTCGACCGACTGTCGGGTGGTCGTTTCGTGCTCGGTATGGGATACGGCTGGAACCGCGACGAGGCGGCCGACCATGGCGTGGACTTCGGCCGGCGACGCGCCGTGGCCCGGGAGAAGGTCCTGTGCATGCAGGCGCTGTGGTCGCAGGACGAGGCTGAGTTCCACGGGGTGCACGTGTCGCTGCCGCCGTCGTTCTCGTGGCCCAAGCCGGTGCAGCAGCCGCGCGTCCGCACGCTCGTCGGCGGCGGGGCAGGGCCACTGCTGTTCGCGGCGATCGCCGAGTACGCGGACGGGTGGATGCCCATCGGCGGGGCGGGCATCGGTTCCGCCCTCGACGACCTGCGCGCCGCCTTCAGCGCGGCGGGACGCGACCGCGACACGCTCGAGGTAGTCCCCTTCGGCACCGTGCCCGACGAGGGCAAGCTGGCCCACTTCGCGGCGATCGGGTGCTCCGAGGTGGTGCTGCGCGTCCCGTCGGGGCCCGAGCCCGAGATGCTGCGCGTGCTCGACGACTACACGCGCTTCCTTCCCGGCTGAGCGCAGCCGAGATACCGGCCGGAGCCGGGCCACAATGGGTGACAGCGGTGACGGAGGATCGACATTGACGACGACGGGCCCGGGGTCGGGTTGGTTCGCCGATCCCGCCGGCTCGGGCGGGCTGCGGTACTTCGACGGCACGGCCTGGACCGACCACGTGGCGCCCCCACCCGCGCCTCATTACCAGCCTCAGCCTCATTACCAGCCTCAGCCTCACTACCAGGCCCAACCTCAATATCCGGGCACCGGCCCATCGTCCGGATATCCGGGATGGGTGCCCCCGGGATACGGCGCGTGGTCGCCTCTGTGGAAGGGCGCCCAACTGGGGAGGCCGCATACCGGTCCCGGCGCGCTCGCCGAGCCGGGCCGACGCCTCGCCGCCCAGCTCCTCGACTGGCTGTTGCTCTTCGGCGTGATGATCGTCCTGGGCGCGATCGCGATTCCTGTCGTGGCCCCCCACGTGGGTCCGATCTTCCCGAAGACCGACTACCCCAACTCCAACGGCAACGCTCCGGTCCCCGGGATCATCTGGATCTATGTCGTGGTGTTGGGTTGTGCCTTGGTTACCGGTCTGATCGGGGTGGCCTACGAGACCTTCGCAACGGCGCGCTATGGCCGGACGCTCGGCAAGCGGTGGCTCCACATCCGGCCTGTGCGGATGGACGGATCAAAGATCACGGTGGGCCGTGCCCTGGCGAGGAGTTCGTTCCGCTTCGGCATGGGACTGCTCAGCTATGCCGGATTGCTCGATCCGCTGTGGTGCCTGTGGGACGACAAGCGCCAGTGCCTCCACGACAAGGTGGCGGACACGATCGTCATCAACGACCTCATGTCCGGGAACCCCCCGTCCGGGGAGCCCCAGCCGCTCTAGCGTCCCGCCAGCAGACCTCCAGCGCGGCGCACGGCGTCGACGCCGGACGTCGGCATGTTGAAGATGAAGTACTCGACCCCCGCCGCGGCCAGCTCTTCGAGCTGGGCCAGGATCTCGTCCTCGGTCCCCACGTTGAAGGCGCCGGGCTCCATTCCTTCGATGCTGCCGAGGAGCTCCAGCGTTGCTCTCGACTCCTCGGCGGTGTCGGTGATGACGAGCGTGGCCAGGCGGCTGATCGTGATCGACGCCGGGTCGCGCCCGACGGCCTCGCAGTGCTCGTGCAGGACGGCCACCTTGTGCCGGATGCTGGCCTCGTCCCCGAAGATGTTGCAGTAGTCGGCGTACTTCGCCACCAGACGCAGCGTGCGCTTTTCTCCGCCTCCTCCGATGAGGATGGGCGGCCCGCCGGGCCGGACGGGGCGGGGCAGGTTCCTCGCCTCGTGTACCGAGTAGTACCGACCATAGAAGGTGACGACGTCGTCGCGGAACATCGCCCGGCAGATCTGCACCGCCTCCTCGAGCCGGTCGAGGCGCTCGCCGGCGGCGGGGAACTCCACCCCGAGTCCTTCGTGCTCGACGTCGTACCAGGCCGCGCCGATCCCGAGCATGGCCCGCCCGGCGCTGATGACGTCGAGGGTCGTGACGATCTTGGCCAAAAGCGCCGGATTGCGGTACGTGACCCCGGTCACCAAGGTGCCCAACATGATGCGGCTGGTGCGCGCCGCGAGACCACCGAGCAGCGTGTAGGACTCCAGCATGGGCTGGGTGGGACCGCCCAGCGCGGGGAGTTGGTAGAAGTGGTCCATCACCCACAGGGACTCGAAGCCCGACTCCTCGGCGGTCACCGCCTGCTGGGCCACGGCCTCGAAGAGCTGGTCGTCGGGAACGCCGATGGTGAAATTGGGGATCTGGAGTCCGATTCGCATGGCCCGATCATGCTCCACTGCGCCCACCGGCACCCAAAGGGCCGCCCCGGCCCCCGAACGGGCGCTACGAGAGCTCGACCTCGGGCGGGGCGAACACCACGACAGCCGCGAAGTCCTCGGTGATGTCGACGAAGCTGTGGGGCTCTCCGGCAGGGACGTAGACGACGTGACCGGGCGCGACCCCTATGTGCCCGGACGACGTCAACAGCCGGCCGCGCCCGGTGGTGATGACGTAGACCTCGTCCTCGGTGTGCGGGACCTGGTCGTCGGGACCTCCCGGCGTCATCGAGTACGTGCCCACGCTGAGGTGCGCGCTGCGCAGGTGCTCGACCCAGTGCGTTTTCCCCGGCTCGGGACGCGTGAACCGTCCCGCCCCGGTGATCCGCCTCGCTCCCTCGGTGTCACCCTTTCCCTCGATGGACGGGCCCACTCAGTGTCCCCTTGCGATCCACTCGTCGAGGTGCGGTGCCTCGGCGCCGATGGTGGTGTCGGCGCCGTGTCCGGGGTGCACCATGGTGGCGGCAGGCAGGGTGAGCAGTCGCGTACGGATCGACTCGATGATGGTGGGGAAGCTCGAGAATGACCGTCCCGTGGCGCCGGGCCCTCCTTGGAACAAGGTGTCGCCCGAGAACAGCACCCCGCAGCGGGCGTCGTAGAGGCAGACGCCACCGGGCGAATGGCCCGGGGTGTGGATCACGGTCAGCCGGTGCTCGCCCACCGGCAGCTGCTCCCCGTCGGACAACGCGTGGTCGGGCTGGTGTCGCGGATAGACGGTGTCCCACAGCGCGTCGTCGTCGGGATGCAGGGCCACCGGGGCGCCGGTGCGCTGCGACAGCTCCTCGGCCGCGTTGATGTGGTCGTTGTGCCCGTGGGTCGACACGATGAGCAGGAGCGCACGGTCCCCGAGGGCGGCGCGGATGGGGGCGTCGTCGTGGGCGGCGTCGACGACGATGACCTGGTCGTCATTGCCCACCAGCCACACGTTGTTCTCCACCTCGAAGTCCTGGCCGTCCAGGGAGAAGGTCCCGTTGGTCCGGACGAGGTCGATCCGCAAGGGAGAGGGCACCGCCGTCAGGAGTCGATGACCACGACCGAGCGCAGCACCTCGCCGCGCTCCATCCGATGGAAGGCGTCCTCCACACCCGTGAGGGGGATCGTCTCGGACACGAAGCCGTCGAGGTCGAGTCGTCCCTGGAGGTAGAGGTCGATGAGCACGGGGAAGTCCCTCGAGGGCAGGCAGTCCCCGTACCAGCTGGGCTTGAGCCGGCCGCCGCGTCCGAAGAATTCGATCATGGGTAGATCGATGCGCATGTCGGGGGTCGGCACCCCCACCTGCACGAGCGTGCCGGCGAGATCGCGGGCGAAGAACGCCTGCTCCATCACCTTGGGGTTGCCCACCGCTTCGATGCACACGTCGGCCCCGTTGCCACCGGTCAGGGCGCGCACCTTCTCCACGGGATCACCGTCCGAGGCGTCGACGGTGTCGGTGGCGCCGAAGTGCACGGCCAATGCGAGCTTCTTCGGATCGAGGTCGACGGCGATGACCCGCGACGCGCCCGCCAGGACCGAGCCCGCCACCGCCGCGCACCCCACGCCGCCGCATCCGAACACTGCCACCGAGTCACCGAGGCCGACCTCGCCCGTGAACATGGCCGCCCCGAGACCCGCCATCACCCCGCAGCCGAGGAGGCCGGCCGCCTCGGGACGGGCGCGGGGGTCGACTTTGGTGCATTGGCCGGCCGCCACGAGGGTCTTCTTGGCGAAGGCGCCGATGCCGAGAGCGGGGGAGAGCACGGTGCCGTCGGCGAGCGTCATCTTCTGGGTGGCGTTGTGCGTGGAGAAGCAGTACCACGGGCGCCCCCGGCGACACGACCGGCACTCGCCGCACACCGCCCGCCAGTTGAGGATGACGAAGTCCCCGAGCTCGACCGACGTCACGTCGGGGCCCACCGACTCCACCACCCCGGCCGCCTCGTGGCCCAGGAGGAAGGGGAAGTCGTCGTTGATGCCCCCCTCGCGGTAGTGCAGGTCGGTGTGGCACACGCCACACGCCTTCACGTCCACGAGCGCCTCGCCCGGGCCGGGGTCGGGGACGAGCACCGTCTCGAGCGACACCGGTGCGCCCTTGGACAGCGCCACGACGCCACGCACTTCGTGTGTCATCAGTTTCCTCCTCGGAGCCCGGTGGTGGACTTCACCGCACCGGGGCCTTGTCCGCACGTCGACGACGACCCCGGGTCGGCGCGCACGGCCAGGCCCAGATAGGCGCGCGCCACCATGGTGACGAATTGGTAGACACCGTCCTCGTCAGGGGCGAGGACGCCGGGCACCCAGTGCTCGGAGCGCAGTCCCCGTTGGACGGACTCGCACGCCGAGAAGTCCTGGCGGTTGGTGATGTCCCAGAAGTCGACGGCATACGACGGGTCGAATTCCGCCCGCTCGAGATCCTCGGGGGAGAACGACCAGCTGCAGCTGACGGCGGTGCGATCGGGCCCGAGAGGGGTGAGCAGGTGCGCCATGACGTAGTCGGGGTGCAGGCTCAGCAGTACGTTCGGGAACAGCACGAGATAGAGCACCTCGTGTCTCTTGCCGGCGTCGAGGCCACGGAACACGGTGCCGTCGCTCTTCCCGCTGATCGACATCGTCTCGACCCCGTCGCGCAGTGCCATCCAACCCCCGATCCAGGCTCCGGCGCCGGCCACCGTGTAGTTCTCCCCGCTGCGCGGTGGGCTCACGACACAGAGCTGGGGATGGATCGTGGGGCAGTGGTAGCACTCCTGATAGTTCTCGATGAGGACCTTCCAGTTGGCTTGAACCACGTAGTCGTGACGAGCACCCACCGCGAGGCGCTCGGGCTCGTAGGCGGCGACGAAGTTCTCGAGCTCGGCGAAGTGCTCGCGCAGCGGCGCAGCGCCCGGGCGGGTGGCGACGAAGACCAGTCCCAGCCACTCCTCGGTCGGCAGCTCGACGAGTCCGTTCTCCTCGGGCACAAAGCCGTCCCACTCGTCGAAGCGGGGCGCGTTCCGCAACGACCCGTCGAGACGATACGACCACGAGTGGTACGGGCACACGATGATGTGCAGACGGCGGGAACCACCGCACGGCAGCAATTCGTGGCCCCGGTGCCGGCACACGTTGGCGAAGGCGCGCAACCGGCCGTCGTCGGCCCGCACCAACAGCACCCCGGCCCCTCCCACCGATTGGGCCCGTTGGTCGCCGGCATTCGCCACCTCGTCGCTGCGGGCCACAGCCATCCATCCCCCCCGGAAGAAGTGGCGCATCTCCCAGTCGAACACGGACGGCTCGACGTAGGCGGCCCGAGGCAGGAGGCGGCTCACGCCGAAAGGTCGGAGGGCGGCGTGGAGCCCATCGGGTGCGATCGGAGCGACATCCCCGCCGGCGGTCGCGAACGGGGCGAGATCCCCGTCAGGGTTCATGCGGCGAGGATAGAGCGCCGCCCCTGGGTGACGTCGCCCCCCGCCTCCTCCGAGTGTCAGCGGGCTCCGAGTGTCAGCGGGCTCCGAGTGTCAGCGGGCTCCCGAGTGTCAGCCCGCCCGGGCGAAGATCGCGGCGTAGTTGAGGATACCCGTGACGTAGTTCTGGGTGGAAGCCAATTGCCCCTTGCCCTGGACCGAGCTCAGACCCTGGTAGTACGCGGCCACGGCGAGGCGGACGTTGCCGCCGTCGCGCACGGTCAGGTCGTGGAGGTACGCGCCGGCCATGGCGATGTTGTCCGATGCCACACGGGGGTCGAGGGTGGCGTTGCGCAACAGCACCGTACGGGCGTAGTTGACCGTGGACGGCTCGAGTTGGCACACGCCGATGGCGCCCGTCGACGATGTGGTGTTGGGCTGCCACCCCGATTCCCACCAGCACAGCGCCTCGAGCAGGCTCGGCGCCACCCCCGACGCGGTGGCTGCGCTCAGGAAGGCGGGGCGCAGCGCCATGCGATCGGGATGCGCCAGGAGCGACGCCGGGAGCGGGCCCCCCGGGCCCCAACCCGGTGGGAGTGCCGTTCCGGGCAGCACGAGATGTGCCCCGGCGAAGACGACATTGGGATTGGCGATCTTGTTGACCGACACCAGCGCGGACACGGTCGTGGCGTAGCGCGCTGCGATGGAGCTCAGCGTGTCGCCGTTGCGCACGACCACGAACGTGGTGGAGGGAACCACCGCAGTTGGCGCCGGGCTCGGCGCCGCGGCGGTGACCGGGCTCGGGATCTTGATCGTGGCGCCGGCGAAGATCTGGTTCGGGTTGGTGACCCCGTTGGCAGCGGCGAGTGCCGCCACCGTGGTGCCGTAGCGCGTGGCGATGGCGCTCAGCGTGTCACCGGGCCGCACCGTCGTCGTGGCGGCGAAAGCGGCGTCGGCACTCCCCGATCCGGTCATGCCCAGCATCAGGAGCACAGGGGTGGCGACGGCACCGACCACGACCGCGGTGCGGGTCCCGATCCGGGGCCGGGAGCGGGCGTGTCGAGGGCGAGCTGGGGACGCCGTGAAGCCAATCTCACGACGACGCATCGGAGATTCATCGGCGTTCGGCGCTGTGCAGTGAAGCCTCGCGTGGGCTGCCGGAAACGCCGCCACAATGGGCCGGGCCGAGCCCGAGTCCGGTCACAGAGCCAGGAGCCACTCGCCCACAAGGCCTGCCACCTGGGAGTCCTTGCCCCGCAGGCCATGGTCTCCGCCCTCGATCCAGACGTGCGTCACGGGCCCGGGGATGGCCGCGGTAGCGGTTTCGAGCTCCTCGGGGGAACCGAAGGCGTCACGGGTGCCGGAGACGAACAGGCAGGGCACCTCGAGCACCCTGAAATGCTCGGTGCGCAGCCGGTCGGGCTTGCCCGGGGGGTGCAGGGGGTAGCTGACCAGGACGAGGGCCGCCGCCCACAGACCGTCGGCGACCGCCATCGAGCACACGCGCCCGCCCATGGAACGTCCTCCCAGAGCGATCCGGCGGGGCGCGACATGCAGGGTGCGGGCCAGGGCCGCGGCGGCGTCGGCCACGCTGGCCACGAGCACCGCAGGTTTGTCCGGGGCGCGCCGGCCCGCCAGTCGGTAGGGGAAGTCGATACGTTCGACGCGCACATCCGACGCCGACACGGACTCGTCGATGGCGACCAGCGCGGGTTGATCGCGACCGGCGCTGGCCCCGGGGGCGAGCACGAGGCCGGCCACGCCGTGCGCCCGTGTCTTGGCCGCCGTCGGAGGTGTCGCCTTCGAATCAGCTCTCGGCACCGGGTCATCCTGACGCATCGTGGCCGGTTCGTCCCGGTCGGGCCGAGCGGGCGTCAGGGTCGAGTCGACAGGTTCGTCATGCCGCGGGGCCGGTGGCGAAATCGATGGTGGTGCTCTGCTGTTTCCCCGATGTGTCGACCCAACCCAGTGTCACCTTCTGCCCGGGGTGGTGTCGCTGCACGATGTCGGTCAGGCCCGAGGCGCTGTGCACGCTCTGACCGGCCAGAGAATCGATCACGTCCCCGGGTACGAGGCCCGCATTGTCGGCGGGGGTGCCCGTCTCGACGGTGAGGATGCCCGCGCCCGAGTTGGACGAGGCGTTGTCCACCACGACGCCGATGAGCGCGGCCGCTCCGATGTGCACCGTGTCCGACGCCTGTCCGGCCATGATCTGCCTGGCGATGGACAGGCCCTGGTTGATCGGGATGGCGAATCCCTCTGTGCCGGCTTGGAACTGGAACCCGCTCGACGCCGCCGTGTCGATGCCCATCACCACGCCCGCGGCGTTGACGAGGGGCCCGCCCGAGTCCCCCGGCCTGAGGGCGGCATCGGTTTGGATGAGCCCGGTCAGCTGTTCGGTGCTGTTGTCGGACTCGTCGCTGGCGGTGATCGCCTGATCGAGGTCGGTCACGTGGCCTGCGGCCACGCTGGGTGTGCCTCCCACGCCCCCGGCATTGCCGATCGCCGTCACCGTGTTACCGACGGCGAGCGAGGAGGAGTTCCCGACGTTCACCGTCCTCAACCCCGAGGCGCCCTCCAGCTTCAGCACCGCGATGTCCTGGGTCTTGTCGGTGCCCACGACCGTTGCCGTATAGGTGTCCCCGTTGCCGACGTCGGTGACGTTGATGCTCGTGGCGCCGTCGATGACGTGATTGTTGGTGAGGACCTCACCCGAGGTGTCGAGGACCATGCCGGTGCCGGCCGCCTCGCCACCCTGGTACCCGAGTCGTGTGGTGATGTCCACGACCCCGGGGTCCACCCTGGACGCGATGGTGCCGGTGTCCGATGCGCCCGGCGGAGGGAGCGTAATGAGGGGCGAGCCCGACCCCGCGTCGTCGTGCATGGTGCGTCCCACGAAGACGCCGAGGAGGGCGACGAGGGTGACGAGGGCGGCCACGGTCAGGACGTGCAGCGGGCGGTTGCGAGTGGGTTGGCGCGGGGGCAGCCAGATGGGTGGGCCACCCCATTGCCCCGGCGCCCAATGCCCGCCCCCGTCCCACGGTTGCGGGGTGGGCGTGGTGCCCCACGGACCCTGAGACCCGGGGGGGAGGCCACCGTCACCGCCGCCTGACCCGCCTGCCCCCTCGGTGGGTTGGGTGGCCCACACGTCGGGATAGCCGAATCCGGTTGGGCCCGGATAGCCGGAGCCGGGAGGATACGGAGCCCAGGAGGGCGGCAGAAATCCGGGACCGCCCGGCGGCGGTGGCGGGGGTGAGGGCGGTGGCGGTGGTGGGGGCGGTGGCGGTGGTGGGGGTGCCGCTGAGGGATCGGGGGAACCGGACGGGGACTCCGGGACACGACACTGCTCGGGCGGCTCCGAGGTGGCGTCCGGGTCGAAGGTCTCGCTCAACGACCCTCCTCACGGGGCTCGGGTAGCGGCTGCGTTGTCGTCTCCGTCCGAGTAGAAAGCTGCGACCTCGAGCTTCGTGCTTCGTGCTTGGTGCGCGGCAGGTTCGGACCCGGTATGCCTCCTATTGTGCCCGCGCCGCAGGCCTTAGCCGAGCGGAACGCCCGAGAGCTGCGCCGGAGGGACGGGGGGCGCGTCCCCGGCGGCAACCGCCGAAGGGATCACCGCCTCGGTGACTCGACCGGCCGGGACCTCGAGGGTGAGATCGAACGACCCCGGGCCGCCCCCTTTGAGACGGAGCGAGTAGGCGCCGGGGGCGAGAGATCCGAAGACCCCTGCGTAGAGGCACGCGGCCTCCGACGTGCCGTTGGCGCACGGCCGTGTGTGCCCCGAGCCAGGGCCCGTCACCGGGGCGGATCTCGATCTCCGCCCCGGCCAGGCCTTCGCTCGTGTACAGCACGAGGGCGCCGGCGTGGGGACCGATGTCGAGCACGACACTCGCCGCGCCGCTCGGGCCCAGGGACCCTTCGGTCCCCGGGCCGCTGGCGTGGTGATCGGCGTGATGACCGCCATGGTGCGCGTGCTTTTGGTGGGCGGCCTCGTGATGGCGGTGGTCGGGGCCCGAGCCCACCGTCAACTCGCCGGGACCAAGAAGCCGCTGTGGGGCACCCCGAGGTACGGGAACGAGGAGAGGTAGTTCTCGGTGCCCATGGCGCTGAGGTCGGCGGCATTCGTCGTGAGGCCCTCGTTGATGGCACTGGCGGCGCCGTCGGGCGAGAACGACGGGTCCACCAGCTTCAGGACCGCACCGGCCAGGCAGCGCAGCTCGATGGTGACCACGTCGTCGAACACCCGCCGGCCGTTGGGGAAGCCGGCGACGTCGTTGCCGAGCAGCCCCGTGTTCTCCGGGCTCTTCGACGGGGGGATCGCCATGTTGAGGCGGAGCATGTCGGCCTGCGTCGTCCCCGTGAAGTTCTGGAACCCCGCGATGAGCCCGGGTGGAATACCCGTGAGGAGGATGGCGACGAGGTCGGCGCGGTTGGGTGCCGGTGGCCCCGCGTTGTACTTCGCCAGGTTCGGGAAGACGCCGGGGTAGAGGACCGGGAGGAGCTGGGCCAGCTGCGGGTTCGAGTAGAAGGACGCGAACTGGCTGTCGCCGGCGGGCGCCTGGGAGTTCCAGTAGTCCTTCTTGCCCATCGGGATCAGCACTTCGTTCACGAGCGGGTTGCCCAGACGTGACACCTGGACGTAGGGGCCCGTGCAGAAATGCTCACCGAAGTCCTCGCGCACGCGGACCTTCTGGCGGTAGGCCGAGGTCCACATGCCGATGACCGAGTTGGACGACGATTGGTTCCTGCCCCAGTTGCTCCCGAGCTCGCTCTTGGGCAGTTGAATGGCGATGCTGTGGACGTTGAGGCCCTTGGTCGAGTTGACCCCCGCCGCCATCTGGCCCAGACCGGTGTTTGCGAGCCCGAAGGTGGCGTGTGCCTCCTCGAAGGGCCGCAGGATGCCGAGGTCGAAGATGGCTCCGAGGTCGACGTAGAAGCCCTCGGCGCGCTGACCGGCGAACACGCGGACGTCGTTGGGCAGGGTGTGCACCGCCGCGCCCGCCAGCGCGTTGTAGTCAGGGGTCGACAGCGGCCCGATGTTGCACGGTGGGCAGGCGAGCCCGGTGCCCAGGACCGTGTTCCGGGACCCTCCGCGGCTGTTGTCGACACGCGTCACCGAGTAGGTCTGGCGACGGTTCCAGTTCGGGTCGGTGAGCGACTGGATCGGCCCGGTGTTGTACAGGAACGTGTTCGGATCGGTCACCTGGGTCTGGAACTGGAACTCGAAGACGATGTCGGCGTCGCCGTCGTTGTCGTTGTCGATACTGATGGCGTAGAGCACGTCGTTGCCGAACTCGTAGAAGTTCGGGTCGCCGTCAGGCCCCTCGAGAGGGACGTAGTTGGCGATGATCGTCACGGTGTCGGGCTCGTCGGGGCTCACGAACGCGTACAGGTCGGTGCTGTCGGCGACCGGGTCCTTCGAGATCTCGGGCGCTTCACGGTGCGATGACATGGCTCACTCCAGTTGTTCGTAGGGGCTACTTGACGTGTCGGAGAAACGGTTGGTCGGGGTGCTTCTCGGTCAGCGGACGGCGCGTGCCAATTGGCTGGCGAGTTGGGGGTTGCGCACGATCACTTCTCGTGTGCCGTTGAACAGGCTGATCTCGCCGGTCGAGAGATCGCGGACATGGGCCACGAGAGGCTCGGAGAGATCGGCGGCGCCGGCGTCGGCACCGGCGACCGAAGCGTCGGCGGCCGGTGCCTCGGTCTCCCCGGCGCTGAGCAGTCCGGAGAGTCCCGGGACCGACGACAGCACTCCGGCGGCTGCCACCGCCATCGAGCCCCGGCCCAGAAAGGTGCGCCTGCTCACTCCCGCCATCTCGGAACCTCCACTCCGGAGTCCTCTGCTGCTCGACGCCACCAGGGCTCGTGCGCCAGGCACTCGGAATCGATCGGTACGGTCCGGGTTCACGATTCGTGTCCCGGGGTCGACAGGTCTTCGGTGCCCATCGGTCATCTGGATGACGCGCATGTGGAGTTCGTCATTGTTGACGACACGGTTTCGACAGCACCGTGTCGACGACACGACTGCGACCGCACGGTTTCGACCGCACGGTTTCGACAGCACGGTTTCGATGGCACGGTGTGGATGTGACGGTAGTGCAGGCCCGGGTTCCCGCCCGGGCGGTACCGGTCCCGCCACCGGAGACCGGGTACGATCCGGGCATGCTCCGAACCGACGTCGACGCCATCCTCGCCGAGGTGCTCCGGGACCGCCGCCTCCTCGCTCACCCCTTCTACCGCCGTTGGGAGGCGGGAACGCTCGACCGTGCCGAGCTGGCCGCCTACGCAGCGCAGTACCGGCACTTCGAGGCGGTTCTTCCCGACGTGCTCGAGCGGGTCGTGGCGCGCATCGACGATCCGACGGCGCATGACCTCGTGGAGGCCAACCTCGAGGACGAGCTCGGCGTCCCCGCACCGCATCTCGAATTGTTCGAGGGCTTCGCCGCCGCCGCCGGTGCGCCGACACACGCCGACGCCACGCCCGCCACGGCGGAATTGGTGAACCTGTACACGTCCGTGGCAGACGAGTCGCCTGTGGCGGCATTGGCGGCACTGGCGGCATACGAGGTCCAAGCCTCGGAGATCGCGGCCTCGAAGGCGGACGGGTTGCGGGCGCGCTACGGCATGACCGACGCCGGCACGGTCTTCTGGGACGTCCACTCCGGGGCTGACGAGGTCCACGGCGCGTGGATCGTGGAGGCCCTGGCCCGCCTCGCTTCGAACCCCGACGATGTTCGTGACGCCGCCGACGCGGCCTCCGCAGCATGGTGGGCATTCCTCGACGAGCGCGAAGCAGCTGCCCCCGTTCTTCTCGCCTGCTGAAGGGGATCGGCGAGCCCGGCGCGATCGCAGCGCCTGACGCCGCCCCGGGCTCATCGAGACGCGGGCCTGCCTCGTGACACCGGAGCGGCCCGTCAAGGCTCCGCGCTCCCGCCAGACCAAGGCGGGCGACAAGCTCGCCGACTACCGGCAGCGACGAGATCCGTCGGTCACGCCCGAGCCCGTCCCGGACGCGTCACGCCCACCGGGCGCGAGCGGCGACGGCAGGCCGGGAGCGTCCCGCATCTTCGTGATCCAGGAGCACCATGCCCGGGCGCTGCACTGGGACTTCAGGCTCGAACGCGACGGGGTCCTCGTGAGCTGGGCCGTCCCCAAGGGTCTCCCCGTCGACAAGAAGACCAACCACCTGGCGGTGCACACCGAGGACCACCCCATGGAATACGCCTCGTTCGCAGGGACGATCCCCGAAGGTGAGTACGGCGGCGGAAAGGTCTCGGTCTGGGACCACGGCACCTACGACGAACTGAAGTGGTCCGATCGTGAAGTGATGGTGGTGCTGCACGGCCAGCGGGTACAGGGAACGTACGTGTTGTTCGCCACCGACGGGGGACGCCGCGGTGCCAAGGGAAGCGGCGGTGCCAAAGGAGACGGTCGATCGTGGATGGTGCACCGGATGGACGATGACCCTGAAGGGTACGAGCCCATGCCGCGCGACATCCGGCCGATGCTGGCCACGCTGGGCACCTTGCCCAAGGACGACGATGCCTGGGCGTACGAGTTCAAGTGGGACGGCATTCGCGCCCTGTCGTATGTCGACGGTGGTCGTATCCGTGTCGAGTCGAGGAATGGCAACGACCTCACCAATTCCTTTCCCGAGCTCCGCGCCCTCGGCGAGCAGCTGGGGTCCCGGCGGGTGATCCTCGACGGTGAGATCGTCGCCTTCGACAACGACGGCCGTCCTCGCTTCCAACTCCTGCAGCCCCGCATCCACGCCTCCGACGCCGCCAAGGCCAAGCGCCTGGCGGCCGAACAGCCCGTCGTCTACGTGATCTTCGACGTCTTGTACGCCGACGGGGCCCCGCTCATGACCAAGCCCTACGTCGAGCGGCGCGAGCCGACTCGAGAGCCTCGGGCTCGTGACCAAGAACACCGAGCACTGGACCCTCAGCCCGCAATTCCCGGGGCCCGGCGCCGATGTGCTCGAGGCGAGCAAGGCGCAGGACCTCGAAGGGATCCTGGCCAAGCGACCGCGACTCGCCCTACCTCCCCGGGAAGCGTTCTCCGAGCTGGACGAAGATCAAGAACCTCCTCACTCAAGAGGTCATCGTGGGGGGCTGGACACCGGGTGAAGGCAATCGCCGGGGCCGGTTGGGCTCGCTCCTGCTCGGCCTCCCCGCGGGAGAAGGGCTGCAGTACATCGGCCAGGTCGGCACCGGCTTCAGCGTGTCGATCCTCGACGACCTGGTGCAGAGGCTCGAGGCACGGCGATCCGATCGCAATCCCTTCGTCACTCCCGTTCCACCTCGCTACGAGCACGTGGCCACATGGGTGGAGCCGATACTGGTCGGAGAGGTGAGCTTCAGCGAGTGGACCAACGACGGCCGCCTCCGCCAACCCTCGTGGCGCGGCCTGCGTGACGACAAGGCGCCCGAGAAGGTGCGTCGTGAGTCCTGAGGGCCAGCGCGTGACCGTCAGTGTCGGCCCGCGTGAGCTGCAGCTCTCCAATTTGGACAAGCCGCTGTTCCCGACAGGGTTCACCAAGGGCGACATGCTCGATTACTACGCGCGGATCGCCCCGGTGATGCTCGCCCATCTCGCCCGCCGCCCCGTGACGGTGAAGCGGTTCCCCCAAGGTGTCGAGCACAAGGGCTTCATCGAGAAGAACGCCCCCAAACATGCTCCCGACTGGATCTCGACGGTCACGCTTCCTCGCAAGGGCACCGGTCGGTGGGGGAACGAGACCCCCAAGGACAACGACCGGGACACGACGCAATTCGTCGTCGTGGACGAGCTCGCCGCACTGATGTGGCTCGTCAACCTGGCCTCGATCGAGTTCCACACCCCGATGTGGCGGTTGGGGCAGAAAGGCCAGCCCCGTCCTCCGGATCTCCTCGTCTTCGACCTCGACCCCGGCGCTCCGGCGACCATCTCGGAGTGCTGCCGGGTCGCGCTCCTGTTGCGAGACCGGGCCGTCCAAGACGACATCGCCCTGATCCCCAAGACCAGCGGTTCGAAGGGCATGCAGCTCTATGCCGGCATCTCGGCCAAGCGCTGGCCCGAGGACCGCACGAACACCTACGCGCACACCCTGGCCGAGGAGCTCGAGCAGTCCGCACCCGACCTCGCCGTCTCTCGGATGGCGAAGACGCTGCGAGGGGGCAAGGTGCTCATCGACTGGAGCCAGAACAACATAGCGAAGACAACCGTGTCGCCTTATTCTCTCCGGGCGCTCGACCGTCCTTCGGTGTCGACCCCGCTCACGTGGGACGAGGTCGAGGAGGGGGCCGAGCGCGGCGGCGAGAAGCTGCTCGGCTTCAGCCCCGAGAACGTGTTGGGCCGGGTCGAGGCCATGGGTGACCTGTTCGAATCGCTCGGCTCATGAACGACGCTGGCTCTTGAAGATCACGGTGTCGTGTCGGGGGTGCCGGCTCCGGCATTAGCCTCGGCCACGTCATGTCCGAGCCTCGCCGCGCCATTTCCGAGGACCAGACCAGCGGCGGTCTCACCCACCGCCAGGTCCTGATCGTCCTGAGCGGGCTCATGTTGGGCATGCTCCTGGCCGCGCTGGACCAGACGATCGTGGCGACGGCACTCCCGACGATCGTGGGCGACCTCCACGGGCTCAACCATCTGTCGTGGGTGGTGACGGCCTACCTCCTCACCACCACGCTGTCGACGCCGTTGTACGGCAAGATCTCGGACCTCCACGGGCGCAAGAAGGTCTTCCAGGTCGCCATCGTGATCTTCCTCATCGGCTCGGCGTTGTCGGGATTGAGCCGGAACATGGACGAGCTCATCGCGTTCCGTGCCCTGCAGGGCCTCGGGGGTGGGGGGCTCATGGCCCTGGCCATGGCCATCGTGGGCGACATCGTGAGCCCGCGCGAAGCGCGGACGGTACCAGGGCTACTTCGGCGGGGTGTTCGCCCTGGCCAGCATCGGGGGCCCCCTCGCGGGCGGGTTCCTGACCGACCACCTCACCTGGCGCTGGATCTTCTACATCAACATCCCGGTGGGGATCCTGGCGCTGTTCATCACGAGCGCCGTGCTCCGCCTGCCCGTCCCCAAGCGTTCGGCGGTCTCGATCGACTACACCGGGGCCGGTCTGATCGT
Organism: uncultured Acidimicrobiales bacterium; assembly: GCA_963838775.1. Classification (GTDB taxonomy): domain Bacteria; phylum Actinomycetota; class Acidimicrobiia; order Acidimicrobiales; family UBA8190; genus Chersky-840. Next base: position 48,767 of record CAWISP010000026.1, on the reverse strand, counting down.
CGCGGCGGTGACCCCGCTGATCCTCGTGACCGTGTGGGGTGGCCGGACGTTCCCATGGACGTCGCCGACCATCATCGGGCTCGTCATCGCGTCGTCGGCCATGATCGGCGCCGTGGTGTGGTGGGAGCGACGGGCCCGCGAGCCCATCTTCCCTCCCCGGGTATTCGTCAACAAGATCGTCCGGTCCGGACTGGGCATGACGTTCTTCGTGACGGCGACGATGTTCGCGGCGATCATCTACATCCCCGTCTACCTGCAACTCGTCGACGGCACCTCGGCCACCCGCTCCGGCGTGCTCCTGTTGCCCCTCATGGGAGGCATGCTCACGACGTCGATCGTGTCCGGGCGTCTTGTGACGCGCTTCGGCCGCTACAAGGTCTATCCGGTGTGCGGGACGGCCCTCATGACAGTGGGGATGTGGTTGTTCACCCACCTGGGGGCGCACACGTCGCTCGGGATCGCCAGCTCCTACATGGTCGTCTTCGGCATCGGCATGGGCATGACCCTGCAGATCGTCGTGGTGGCCGTGCAGAACGCCGTGGAGCGTCGCGACATCGGCAGCGCCACCTCGGCGGTGAGCTTCTTCCGCAACATCGGTGCCGCGTGCGGAACGGCCTTGCTCGGCACGGTGCTCGTGAGCCGCCTGGGGTACTGGCTGCCCCGTCTCGTCCCTCCCCACAGCAATTTGAATCTGTCGCAGTCCTTCACGATCACCCCCGATGCCCTGCGTGCACTGCGTCCGGCGGTGCGCAACGGCGTCGTCGACTCGTTCGTGCGCTCGTTGCACGTGGTGTTCATGGTGGGGATCCCCTTGGCGGGCCTCGCCTTTGTCTGTGCCCTCCTGCTCAAAGACGCCCCCCTGCACGACACGGTGGCCAACGGGCCCGGACCCGCCGAGCACGACGCCGCGGTGGGGGCGCCCCCCGCTCCGGCTCCGGCGGCGGTGCCGGCCGCGGTGCCCGCAACGGCGCCGACCGCGAACGGAGCGTCGGTGGCGGTCCCGGGCGCCACTCGGACGAGCGGGCCGTGAATTTCTTCTCGTTCCACCTCATGCCGTGGCCGTACCTGGCGGGTCCCCGTGAGTTCCTGGCGGCCAACGAGGCGGCGTGGGTGACGCTGTCGAACGCCAACTACGACCCGGGTCGTGGCAAGGAGCTCTACGACCGCTACATCTCGGAGCTCGTGATGGCCGAGGAGCTCGGACTCGACGGCGTCGTGGTCAACGAGCACCACCAGAACGCCTATGGGTTGATGCCGTCTCCGAACCTGGTGGCTGCCGCCCTCACGCGCGCGAGACGTCGCGGGTGAAGATCTGCGTCCTCGGCAATGCGCTGCCCTTGTACAACCCGCCGACACGTGTGGCCGAGGAGATGGCCATGCTCGACGTCATGAGCGGCGGTCGTCTCATCGCCGGGCTCGTGGTGGGGGGAGGCCCCGAGTACTACTCGACCAATGTGAACCCCACCGATGCTCGACCCCGCTTCCGTGAGGCCGTCGACCTCGTCATCCAGGCCTGGACGCGCCCCGGTCCCTTCGCGTTCGACGGTGAGTTCTACCAGCTGCCTTACGTGAACCCCTGGCCGCGCCCCCTGCAGCAGCCGCATCCGCCGGTGTGGATCCCCGGACTGGGCTCGCCGAGCACGATCACCTACTGCGTCGAGCACGGGTTCGGCTACATGGGGGTGGCGTACTACGTGCCGCCCGAGACCTTCGCCCGCCAGGCGCTGTCTTATCGCGACGCGGTGGCGGTGTCGGGGCGGACGTTCGATCCCGAGCTGCTCGGCTGGCTCACCACCGTGTACGTGGCCGAGACCGACGAGCAGGCCGTGGCGGAGGCGGGCGAGCATCTCGCCTACTTCCAGGGGACGCTGGCGGCGGGGTTCGTCGGTCCCGGCAAGGTGTGGATGCCGCCCGGGTACATCGACCCGCCCGCGCTCGTGCAGTTCCTGGCCGACCTGCGGGGGATGGTGCAGGGGCCGAGGCCTTCCGATGCCGCCGCCGCGGTGTGGAAGCGCTCGCCGTTGATCGGGAGCCCGGCCACGGTCCGGGAGCGGCTGCTCGCCTACGTCAACGAGCTGGGGCTCGGGACCGTGCTGGCGCTCTTGCAGTTCGGCTCGCTCCCCGCCGACCTCACGGCGCGCTCGACGCACCTGTATGCCACCGAAGTCGTGCCCTACGTGCGCGAGCACGCCGACAAACACTTCGCGACACAGGGGTGGGGGTGACCGTCATCGACCGGCGGGCCGGTCCCACCCGGGCCACGGTGCCGGTCTCGGGTCGCGACGTGACCGTCGTGCGGGGTGGCACCGGCACGCCCTTGCTGTACCTGCACGGGCTGTGTGACATCCACGCCGTCACGCCCGGCGACGTGTGGACACCGTTGCTCGCCCGGTTGGCGACGCGCTTCGACGTCATCGCCCCCGCCCTCCCGGGCTACAACGACAGCACCGGGCTCGAGGACCTCGACGACGTGGAGGATTACGTGTGGCACCTCGTCGACCTGGGGCAGGCCATGGGCCTCGGCCGGGTCGACGTCGTCGGGCACAGCCTGGGGGGCTGGTTCGCCACCGAGCTCGCCCTGCGGCGTCCCGAGCTCGTGAGACGCCTGGTGTTGCTCGATCCCCTCGGCGTGCACGTGCCCGGCGTCGAGGTCCCCCCGTTCTTCGGTGCGGTGGCGCCCCGGGGCATCGGCGGTGCGGGTGAAGCCCGGCGCCTGTTGTTCGCCGATCCCGACGGCACTGCCGCCACGGGGGCGCTGCCCGATGTCATGACGACCGAGCAGCAGCTGTTGTGGTTCGCGGGGCTGGCCGGGGCGGCGCGCCTGGGGTGGAAGGCCCCCCATTTCCAGAACCGGAAGTTGACCGAGCGTCTGGGCCGTGTGCAGGTGCGCGCCCTCGTCGTCCATGGCCTCCACGACCAGCTGGTCCCCGAGGAATTGGCACGGACGTGGGCTGCCATGCCGGGGGCGACGTTGATTGAGATCCCCGGTGCCGGGCACTGCGTCGCGCTCGAACACCCCGAGATCGCCGACGAGGTGGAAGGCTTCCTCGTCGGACCGGACTGAGAGAGGGCCAGTGGAGCTAGCGGGGACGTCGGCGGTCGTCACGGGTGGGGCGAGCGGGATCGGCGCCGCCACGGTGGCGCTGTTGCGGGGCGCCGGTGCGCGGGTGGCGGTGCTCGACGTTCAGCAGGGATCGGCGGCCGCCGAGCTCTATGTCCGTTGCGACATCTCGGTGGAGGAGGAGGTCGTCGCCGCGGTCGGTCAGGTCCACGCCGCCCTCGGCGGTCTGGACGTGGCTGTGCTCAATGCCGGTGTGGGCGGTTTCGGCTCGCTGTTGGACCTGTCGAGCGCGGAGTGGGACCGCGTCCTCGGCGTCAATCTGCGGGGCACGTTCATGTGCCTGCGCGAAGTGGGCAAGGCAATGGTGGCCGGCGGTCGCGGTGGGGCCATCGTGGCGGTCACCTCGATCTCGGGTTTCCTCGCCGACCGCATGATGGGCCACTACAGCGTGTCCAAGGCCGGCGTCGCCGAGCTCGTCCGGGTGGCGGCACGCGAATTCGGTCCCTTCGGCATCCGGGTGAACGCCGTCGCCCCCGGCACCACCGACACCCCGATGTTCGCGTCGACGAAACGTCTGCGCGGCTATCGCGAACGAGTCGCCGAGCGCGCCGCGCTGGGTGATGTCGGGACCCCCGACGGCGTGGCCCGTGCCGTGACGGCGCTCCTGGAGCTGGACTGGGTGACCGGCCAGGTGCTGGCCGCCGACGGTGGGGTATCGCTGTGGAGCCCGATCGATCCCGCCGAGAGCATGGGCACGTGACGGCGGCCCGGGTCCACCACAGCGCCATCCAGGTCCGCGACATCGACGCCAGCCTCCGCTTCTATCGGGACGGCATCGGGCTCGAGGTCCTCATGGACCACGTGTTCGAGGGCGACTGGCCCACCCTCTTCGACGTGCCGTCGACCACGCTGCGGTCCATCTTTCTCGGTGACCGGCGCCATCCCGACGCCGGGATCGTCGAGCTGGTGAGCTTCGACGTCATCAGCTCCTCGGCATCCCCCGCCGCATCGCCCGCTGGTGCTGTCCCTGCCCCTGCCCCCGCCGCATCGCCCGCTGGTGCTGTCCCTGCTCCTGCGCCTGTCTCGACGACGCCGAGCGCCGGGTTCTTCCTGCTGTCGTTCTACGTGGACGTCGACGAGGTGCTGACCCGGCTCGCCGCGCTCGGGTTCGGCCCGGCCCGGCGACTCGAGCAGCCCGGAGCGGCGGGGCCGGTGGCCATGGCGTCGCTGTGCGATCCCGACGGGACGCGCATCGAGTTCGTGGGCGTGGCGGCGGGATAGCCAGACGGTGCTGCGCAGCGAGACCGGCATCCTCACCACCCATGCCGGGAGCCTGCCCCGGCCACGCGCCCTGGCCGAGCTCCACGGCCGGAGGAGCCGGGGGGAGGACGTCGACCCTGCCGAGTTGCGGCAGGCGGTGCGTGAGGCGACCGACGCGGTCGTGGCCGCCCAGGTCGACGCCGGGATCGACGTGGGCAACGACGGGGAGCAGGCACGCGAGAGCTTCGTGACCTATGTCCAGCACCGGATGACGGGCTTCGGTGGGACGAGCCAACGTCCTCTCATGGCTGACCTGCTCGATCATCCCGACTTCCTGGACCTCATCGTGCCGCGCCACCTGCGCCGGCAGGTGAACCTCATGGCCGCCCCGGCGGCGGTGACCGAGGTGACGTACCGCGACACGAGCGAGGTCGAGGCCGAGTGCGCACTGGTCGCCTCGGCTCCCTTCGCCGAGACGTTCATGACCGCGGCGTCCCCCGGCATCGTGGCGTCGGCCATGGAGAACCGGCACTACGCCTCCATGCCCGAGTACGTCCTCGCCGTGGCCGACGCGCTTCGCTCCGAGTACGCGACCATCGTCGGTCGCGGATTGTTGCTCCAGATCGACGCTCCGGACTTGGCCCTCGAGCGTCACACCCTCTTCGCCGATCGGCCCCTCAGCGATTTCCTGGCGTGGGTGGAGCTCGTCATCGGGGCGATCAACGGCGCACTGAGCGGGATCGACCCCGGCCGGGTTCGGCTGCACGTGTGCTGGGGCAACTACGAGGGCCCCCACACCCTCGACGTCCCGCTCGAGGACATCCTGCCGCTCGTGTACCAGGCCCACGTGGGCGCGTTCGTGGTGTCGATGGCCAACCCCCGCCATGCGCACGAGTACCGGTGCTTCGAGCGCCACCCGTTGCCCGACGACACGGTCCTCGTGGCCGGGGTCATCGACACCACCAGCAACTACGTCGAGCACCCCGAGGTCGTGGCCGATCGCCTGGCCCGCGTCGTCGCCGCCGTGGGGGACCCCCGGCGCGTCATCGCCGGCACCGACTGTGGGTTCGACACCTCGGCGGGGATCGGCGACATCGCCCCTTCGGTGGTGTGGGAGAAGCTCCGCGCCCTGCGGGCCGGCGCCGACCTGGCCACGGCGAGGCTGTACTGAGGTCTTGACGCGTGACGACCCCGCGTAAGGTGGTCCTCGACCCGGCGGACCGGCCCGGGCGAACAGCGGTGAGGTGTCGATGGAGTACGTGAACCTGGGCAAGACGGGCCTGCGCGTGTCTCGCGTCTGTCTCGGGATGATGAGCTTCGGCAACAACAGCGAGCGGGAGTGGGCGCTCGACGAGGACGCGGCCGAGCCCATCGTGCGCGCCGCGGTGGAGGGGGGGATCACGTTCTTCGACACCGCCGACACCTACTCCGCTGGTGCCAGCGAGGTGGCCACGGGCCGCCTCGTGGGCAAGATGCTCACGCGCGACGAAATGGTCATCGCCACCAAGGTGTTCATGCCGATGACTCCGGGCGAGAACGGGGGAGGGCTGTCCCGCAAGCACATCCTGTCGGCGATCGACGCCTCGCTGACGCGCCTCGGGATGGACTACGTCGACCTCTACCAGATCCACCGTTGGGACCCCCGCACCCCGATCGAAGAGACGATGGGGGCGCTGCACGACGTCGTGCGAGCCGGCAAGGCCCGCTACATCGGGGCCAGCAGCATGTTCGCCTGGCAGTTCGCCAAGGCCCAGCATGTGGCCGAGCGAAACGGGTGGACGCGCTTCGTGTCGATGCAGCCGCATTACAACCTCCTCTACCGGGAGGAGGAGCGGGAGATGATCCCGCAATGCATCGACCAGGGCATCGGGGTCATCCCGTGGAGCCCGTTGGCGCGCGGTGTGCTCACCGGCAACCGCGGCACCGGGGACGAGCGGCGGACGATCCGGTCGAGTACCGACCCCTTCTCCGACTACCTCTACAGCCAGCCGTCGGACTTCGCCATCGTGGAGCGCGTGGCGGAGGTCGCCGCCAAGCGTGACGTGCCGCCTGCCCAGATCGCGTTGGCGTGGCTGCTGCAGCGGCCCGGCGTGACGGCGCCCATCGTGGGGTCTACCAAGTTGAGCCATCTCACCGATGCCCTGGCGGCCGAGAAGCTCGTGCTCAGCCCCGACGAGGTCACCGCGCTCGAGGAGCTCTACGTTCCCCATCCCGTCCTGGGGCACTTCTGATCAGCGGCCGGGTGCCGCACCGACCGCGGCCAGGGCGTCAGACCAGGATGCGCTCGTCAGGGGCCCGTACCCCGAGGACGGCCAGGGTGCGGCCCAGCCCGAGCATCATCCCGCAGCACATGGTGAGATCGGCGAGCTCGTCGTCGGCGTAGGCGGCCCGGAGCCGGTCCCACAGCTCGTCGCTCATGTCGAGGTGGTCGAGGGCGAAATGCTGGGCGAACTCCGCCGCCAGCCGCTCCCGGTCGCTCAGCGCCGGGCTCGTGCGCCAGTTGGCGACCTCGCCGTAGAAGCCCTTGTCGACCCCGGCGGCCTCGCCGTCCCGGGCGCGGGTGTCCTGGCAGACGACGCAGTCGTTGATGAGGGCGATCGTCCAGCGCGCCGCCTCGCGCTCGCGTACGGCGAGCTTGCTGTTCTTATAGACGGCTTCGGAGAGCGCTCCCATGCCCGCCGCCATCGCCGGGCGCATGAGCGCCCAGTCCACATGCTCACCGTAACCACGCTCGGGAAAGGAAATCCGTGCCATGGCTGCACGCTACCCCGGCCCGATCCGAAGTGCCCGACCCGCACCGGGCGCGACGGGGCGCGGACCCGTGGTCGTGAGGTCAGGGTGCCGAGGTCAGCTCCTCGATGCGCTCGAGTGTCTTCTCCATGTTGTGCTGGGTCTTGTCGGGGAGGCCCCCGAGCCTGAGGAGCATGCGCTGCTTGTCCTGGGAGAGGTCCCAGGTCTCCTTCACGCGCGTCCCACCCTCGACGGGCTCGAGCTCGTAGCGCCAGATCCGTCCGGCCGTGAACCGCCCGACGAGGCCCGGTGGTCGCGCCTGCCACGCGATGCGTCGGTTGTCCTCGAACTCGATGACGGTGTTCACCATCGAGTACGGGATCCCGAGCCGCATCGACATGCCGAACTTCGAGCCCAGTGCCAGCCGCCGGGGTGCGTCGGCCTTGGCCTCTTTCACCGCCCCCGAGCCGTCGATGTCGGGATGGCGCGCCGGGTCGGCGAGGAGGGCGAAGATCGCGTCGGCCGGGGCCGGGATGACCTTCTCCACCGTCACCACGTCTCCGTCCATGGGAGCCTCCTCGGTCGCTGTCGTCGTCGGTGCTCGGGTCTGTGCTCGGTTACAGCCGGTCCGTTCCCTCGCAGTACCTGGACCATACGAGATCGGCGGTCCGGTCCGCATCGAGCCGGGTGTTGTCGACCACGTGTCGCTCGAGCTCGCCGAGATCCGAGAACTGCTGCCACATGTGGGCGGCGGGCTCTTCGTTGGAGAACGCAGCCGCCAGGTGCCCCGGGACACGCTCGGCACGGTCCCGCACCGCCACGCGCGCCAGGGTCACGGCGAGATCAGGGCGCAGGACGAGGTAGTGCGTCTCGATGCCGTGACGGACCAGGGGCTCGGTGACGAGGTCGAGATACCAGGGACCGACCACGCCGTCGACCACCACGGCGTAGCCCGACGTGGCCAGCGCGGCCGCCGACTCGGCCACGGCGCGCAGCACGCCTCGGTTCTGCGCATCGGCGTCGACCTGCCAGGGGGGTACGAACCCCTTGACGATGGTGGTCCAGAACCAGTCGGATTCGAGGCAGGCGGCGAGCTCGAAGCGCTGGGCCACGAGCCGGGCGGTGGTGGATTTTCCCGACCCCGGAGGGCCGGTGATGATGAGGACGACGGGGTGTGGCACAGGGGCTGCTCTTCTCCGGCGCGTGACGACGGTCGGCGAGGTCAGCGGGACCGGCGGCGACTCGACGCCGCCTACTTGAGGGCGGGGTGCTGGCGGGCGAGGAACGCCGCCAGGGCCTGGGGCGGCATGGCCCGTGCGAACTGGGCACCGACGCGGTTGGCGAGGCCGGGGATCACCACGCCCTTTCCCTGTTCCAGCCCCAGCACGGCCAGACGGGCGACCTCGGCGGCCGGGAGCCACATGATCTTGGGCAGCGAGTTCTCCGACTCCTCCTGGGTGAACCCGGCCGACTCTGCGAACTCGGTCTTGACCGGGCCCGGGCACAGGGCGGTCACCGAGACACCCTTGTCGCGTAGCTCGGCGCGCAGCGACCGGGTGTAGGAGAGCACGAACGCCTTGGACGCCCCGTACCCGGCCTGGCCGGGGAGCGGCTGGAAGGCGGCGGTGGAGGCGACGTTGAGCACCGCCCCGCGCCCGCGCTCGACCATCCCCGGCACGAAGATGCAGCACAGGTCGACGACGGCCTCGACATCGGTGCGGATCATCGCCATCTCGCGCCGGCGGTCGGCTCGGTACACCGGACCGGTGGTGCTGAACCCGGCGTTGTTGACGAGCACCTCCACGGTGAGGCCCCGCTCGAGCAGGGTGTCGGGGAGCCCGCCCCGCGCCGCGGCGTCGGTGAGGTCGAGCGCGACCACCTCACTGCGCGCGCCGTGGGCGTCGTGGAGCTCGGTGGCGAGCTCGGTGAGGCGATCCTCGCGCCGGGCCAGCAAGGTAACGCCGTGCCCCCGCCTGGCGAGCTCTCGGGCCAGGTCGGCGCCGATGCCCGATGACGCGCCGGTGACGAGAGCGGTGGACGTGGGTGAGGGGGGAGGCAGTGCCATGGCCCGATCGTAGGAGGCATGTGATGAGCCGTGCGTCGGCTTGGCGCCCCCTGCATCGTCGGAGAGGCCCCCGTGACGATCTTCCCGACAGCGGAGGGGGAGGGAACGTACCCTGGGCCGGTGCCCGGCTCGCCGTCCGTCGTCGTCGTGGGGTCCGGGGCCGCCGGGCTGGCCGCGGCCCTGGCCGCGTCGGGCGCAGGGGCGGACGTGCTCGTGGTCGAGCAGGCCCCGTCCATCGGGGGCACCACGGCGATGTCCGGCGGTGTGGTGTGGATGCCTGCCCACGGACGGGTGGGGCACAGCGGCTCCCGCCACGACAGCGCAGACCACGACAGCGCAGACCACGACAGCGCAGACCACGACAGCGCAGACCACGACAGCGCAGACCACGACAACCCCGACGACGCCCTCGCCTATCTCGCCGCGGCCGCCACCGGCGATGTCGATGTCGATCTCGTCAGGGCCTTCGTGTCCGACGCCCGACGCGTGGCCGACGAGATCGAGCTGCGCACGCCGATCCAGTGGGAGGTGCTCGAGCACTGGCCCGACTACCGCGGCGAGCTCCCCGGCGCCAGGAGCGGTCGGTCGCTGTGGCCACGATCGATGCGGCTTTCCACGCAACGTCGAGCGCCGCGTCCAGGCCGCCTTCGACCAGCCTTCTCCGACCACCACGGACGCCGATGCGCCCGCCAACGACGGGGTGGTCCTGCGCGGCCACGTCCGGGGCCGGGCCCTGGTGGGCGGTCTGCTCAGCGCGCTTGTCGACGCCGGTGTCGAGATCCGGACCGGGGCGCGCGCCACCGAGCTCGTGGTCGAGGACGGCGAGGTCGTGGGTGTCGTCGTCGACGGGTGCCCCGAGCGGGGGCGTGTCGTGGTGGCATCGGGGGGCTTCCAACACGACACGGCGCTCGTGGGCGAGTTCCTGTCGGGGTCGGCGATCGCACCCATGGGGTCGGGGGGGTGCCGGGGTGACGGCCTCCGCATGACGATGGCGGTCGACTCGGCGGTGGGGAACACGGCCGAGGGGTGGTGGATGCCGGCCGTGCACGTGCCGGGCGAGGAGATCGACGGCGTGGCCCACTACCGCCCCCTCCACAGCGAGCGCGCCCAACCGGGGGCGATCATGGTCGACAGAGCGGGGCGGCGCTTTGTCGACGAGGCCCAGAACTACGGCGACGTGGGCCGGGCCATGCGGGCCGCCGCCGGTGGCATGGCCGCGCCGTGTTGGTTGGTGTTCGATGCCGGCTACCGCCGGCGCTACCCGGTCGGCCCCCTCGAGCCCGGCACGCCCGACCCCGCATGGCTCACCCGCGCCACCGACCTCGAGGCGCTGGCCACCACACTCGGCATCGCACCGGGCACCCTGGTCGACTCGGTGACGCGCTTCAACGCCGGCGCGGGACGGGGCGAGGACCCCGACTTCGGGCGGGGCTCGTTTCCCTACGACCGTTGGATCGGGGACCCGAGCGCCATTCACCCCACGTTGGCACCACTGTGCGAGGCCCCCTTCTACGCCCTTGCCGTGCATCTCGGCTGCATGGGGACCAAGGGCGGCCCGCGCACCGACGACCGGGGCCGCGTGCTGTCCTCGCGCCGCGCCGCCGTGGCGGGCCTCTATGCGGCCGGCAACGCCGCCGCCAGCCCGTTCGGCACCGCCACCGCGGCGGGGGGCGCCACCCTCGGGCCTGCGCTGGTGTTCGGCTTCCGCGCCGGCGAAGCGGCGGTGGTCGACCCGTGAGCAGTGAGAATCTCGAAGGTGACGAGCTTCGCCACGGGGCGCGCCTCATGCAGGAGCTGCTCGACCACGACACCCGCCCCGTCCCCGCCGTCCTGCGAGCGGTCGGCGACGCCACGCCGGGCACGTCGTCGGTCCCCCGGGAGCGCTACACGAGCCGTGCCGTGCACGAGCGCGAGGTCGACGCGGTGTGGGGCCGGGTGTGGCAGATGGCGTGTCGCGAGGAGCAGATCCCCGACGTGGGCGACAGCGTCGTCTACGACGCACCGGGGATGTCGCTCATCGTGGTGCGCAGCGCCCCCGGTGAGATCCGCGCCTTCCACAATTCGTGCCTGCACCGGGGCACTCGATTGCGCACCCAGCCCGGTCACGTCGACGACCTGCGTTGTCCGTTCCACGGGTTCACCTGGAACCTCGACGGCACGTTCGCGGGCATGCCGTGCCCGTGGGACTTCCCCCACGTCGATGCGCCCACCTTCTGCCTGCCCGAGGCGGGGGTAGGGCGCTGGGGCGGGTTCGTATTCGTCAACACCGACCCGCACGCGCTGAGCCTGGAGGAATACCTCGAGATCCTTCCCGAGCACTTCGCGGCGTGGGACCTGGCGGCGCGTGTGCTCACCGCGCATGTCGTGCGCGTCGTCCCCTGCAACTGGAAGGTGGCGCTCGAAGCGTTCATCGAGAGCTACCACACCGTCGCCGTCCATCCCCAGCTGCTCAAGACCAGTGGCGACACCCAGACGCAGTACGACGTGTACGAGGGCGTGCGCCACGTCAACCGCATGATCACGCCGGTGGGGATCGCCAGCGAGCACGTCGAAGCGGTGGAGGAGCAGGACATCCTCGACGCCATGTTCCTCACCAAGGACGATCCGACGCTGCTGCCCGACGGCGCCACCGCCCGCCAAGTATTGGCCGAGCGCACCCGTCGACAGCTGTCGGAGCGGACCGGGGGCGACTACTCCTCGATCACCGACTGCGAGGCGCTCGACGCCATCGAGTACTTCGTGTTCCCCAACTTCGTGCCGTGGGCGGGGTACACGACCCCTCTTGTCTACCGGTTCCGGCCCCATGGTGACGACCACACCGCCACCGTCATGGACGTCATGCTGCTCGAGCCCGTGCCCGTGTCGGGGCCGCGACCACCGGCCGTGCCCACCCGCCATCTCGATGCCGGCCAGCGTTGGGCGGACGCCCCTGAGCTCGGGTACCTCGGTCGCATCCTCGACCAGGACACCGCCACCCTGGCCCGCGTCCAGCGGGGCCTCGAGTCCGCGGCGGGGCCCGATGTGACCCTGGCGCGCTACCAGGAGAGCCGGATCCGCCATTTCCACGCCACCCTTGGCGAATACCTCGGAGACTGAGCGGTGGTGGGCGCCGAGTCGGTGTGGATCGCCGACGACTCCGAGCCCGTGCTCGACACCACGGTGGGGTCGATCCTGCGCGACGCGGCACACCGCACTCCGCACACCACCGCCCTGGTGGCGGGTACTCCCGACCCGACGGCACGCCGGCGCTGGACGTACGCCGAGCTCCTCGCCGACGCCGAGCGCGCCGCCGCCGCGCTGGTGGCGCGCTTCGAGCCCGCCGAACGCGTGGCGGTGGTGGCGACGAGCATCCCCGAGTCGCTCGTCCTCACCTACGCGGCGGCGCTGGCCGGTGTGGTGCTCGTGCCCGTGAACCCCGCCCTGCGCGCCGGCGAGCTCCGGCACGTGCTCGGGCAGTCGGCATCAGCCGGTGTCTTCGTCGTCCCCGAGTACCGGGGCCGCGACCTCGTCGCCACGTTGGACGACCTCCGCCCCGATCTGCCGGCGTTGCGCGAGGTCGTGGTCTTCGACCGGTGGGACGAATTCTGTGTCACCGCGTCACCCTCGACAGACGTGGACCATGGCGAGGAGGGGGCCGGGCGGGACATGGTCGAAGGCGAGATGGTCGAAGGCGAGATGGTCGACCGGGAGAGGGCGGTGTCACCTGACGACGTGGCCCAGCTCGTCTACACCTCGGGGACGACGGGATCACCCAAGGGGGCACTGCTCACCCACCGGGGCATGACCAATGCGGCGCGCTTCGGGGCGATGCGCTTCGGGATGCAACCTGGCGACGTCTATATCCAGACCATGCCGCTGTTTCACGTTGGCGGCCAGGTGGTGTCGTTCCAGCTGTGCCAGCTGTCGGCCACCGCCGTGCTGGTTCCGGCGTTCGAACCGGGGCTCGTCCTGGAGTTGATCGAGTCCGAGGTGGCCACGCTCACCTGTGGCGTGCCCACCATGCTGCTCGCCCTCGTCGGGCATCCCGACTTCCCCCGGCGCGACCTGTCGTCGTTGCGGGCGGTGAGCGGGGGAGGCGCGGTGGTGCCGGCCGAGCTGGTGGCCCACATCGAGGCCACGCTGGGGGTGCACTTCACGGTGGTGTTCGGACAGACCGAGGCGTCGGGGTTCATCTCCCAGACCCACCTCGACGACAGTGCCGAGGACAAGGGAGCCACCCTGGGGATCCCGCTGCCCGGCGTGGCCGCTCGCGTCGTCGACCCCGAGCGCGCCACGGTGGTGACGCGCGGCGAGGTGGGCGAGCTCGAGGTGCGCGGCCCCAACGTCATGGCGGGCTACCACGAGCTGCCTGACGACACCGCGGCGGCGACGCGACCGGGAGGCTGGTTGCGCACCGGCGACCTCGTCACCATGGACGACCGCGGCTATCTGCGCATGACGGGGCGACTCAAGGAGATGATCGTCTCGGGGGGCGAGAACGTCTTCCCGGTGGAGATCGAGAATGCCCTGCTCGATCATCCCGACGTGGCCCAGGTCGCCGTGGTGGGGGTGCCCGACGAGCGTTGGGGTGAGGCGCCGGTGGCGGTCGTCGTCCTCGTCGCACCCGCCGACTCCGCCGCGTCCGCCGGCTCCGCCACACCCGAGGCGGCCACCCCGGACCCCGCCGCGCTCGAGGCGTTCCTCCGGGAGCGACTGGCCGCCTTCAAGGTGCCCCGCCGATTCGTGTTCGTCGACGAGCTACCCCGCACCGCGTCGGGGAAGGTCCAGAAGCACGTGGTCCGGGACCAACTCGTGGCGCGTCGGTAAGGACCGGCGTGGACCGCTCCCACGGGTACGGCCCCAACAGCAGGTACAGCCGCCGCCGGTTCCTCCAGGGCGGAGGCCTGGTCGCGGCCGGTGCGGCCTCCGCCGCGCTGTTCGGATGCGCGGACAGCACGACGGGGAGGTCCTCGTCTTCCTCCTCCTCGTCCCCGTCGAAAACGTCTCCGTCGTCGACGACGACCTTGGCCCTCGACGCGGCGGCGTGGTCGACGCTGGCGTCGTCGCTGTCGGGCCGCCTGGTGCTGCCGTCGAGTCCGACCTACGCCACGGCCCGCCTGCTCTACGACCCCCGTTTCGACGACATCAACCCTGCCGCCGTCGCCTACTGCACGTCGCCGACCGACGTCCAGCGCTGCATCGACTTCGCCCGCGCACACGGCATCGGCCCCATCCCGCGGTGCGGGGGCCACAGCTACGCCGGCTACTCGAGCGGCCCGGGCCTCGTCGTCGACGTCACGTCGATGAGCACCGTGACGGTGTCGAGCCCGGCGGGCCCCTCGTCGCCCCGGGCGGTGGTCGGTGCGGGGACGCTCCTCGTCGACCTCTACGACCAATTGGCACAGTCCGGCGTCCTCGTCCCGGCGGGCTCGTGCCCCAGCGTCGGGATTTCGGGCCTGGCGCTCGGCGGCGGGGTCGGCGTGGTGGGGCGGAAGTACGGGCTCACGTGCGACGTCATCGAGTCGGTGCAGATCGTCACCGCCGACGGGCGCGTCCTCACCTGCGACGCCCAGACCAACGAGGACCTCTACTGGGCGTGTCGCGGCGGGGGCGGTGGGAACTTCGGCGTGGTGACCTCGTTCACGTTCCGCGCCGCGCCCATCCCCGAGCTGGCGTTGTTCACCCTCGACTGGCCGTGGTCAGCGGCAGCCGACGTCCTGGGATCGTGGTTCGCATGGCAACACGCCGGGCCCGCCGAGCTGTGGTCGAATTGCCAGCTCCTGTCCAACGGCAGCGCCACCCCGCAGGTGCGGACGGCCGGGATGCTCGTGGGCACGCCGGCGACGCTCACCTCGCTCGTGGCTTCGCTCGTTGCCGCGGTGGGGGCCCAACCCACCTACCGCTTCGTCGGGCCCGAGCCGTACCTCCACGCCATGCTCGTCGAGGCCGGCTGCGAGAGCCTGGATATCGCCCAGTGCCACCTGACGACGCACAGCCCGGCGGGGACCCTCGACCGGGTGGCCTCGGTGGCGTCCTCGGCGTACGTCTCGTTGCTCCCGCCCCCCGCCGGCATCCAGGCGTTCGTGACCTCCGTCGACGATCTGGCCCAGACGCTGCCCGGGGTCGGGGGCGGGATCGTCTTCGACGCGCTCGGCGGTGCCATCAACGCCGTGGACCCGGGCGCCACGGCCTTCGTCCACCGCAACGCCATCAGCGGGATCCAGGCCAGCGTGGCGACGGGCACGAGCACATCGTCGGTGTCCCAGGGCCGGTCCTGGTTGGCGCATTTCGCGGCAGCGGCGGCGAACTATGTCGACGGGTCGGCGTACCAGAACTACATCGACCCCACTCTCGTCGATTGGCAGAACTCGTACTACGGGGCGAATTTCCCTCGCCTGGTGTCGGTGAAGGCGGCGCACGACCCCGACGACGTGTTCCACTTCGCCCAGTCCATCCCCACCCGACTCGGCACGTGGAAGGCGACGGCACCGTCCTGAGCCCGCCTCGCCGTCCTCGAGGGTGCGCCCGGGGGACGGGGGAAGCTTGTGCAGGTGATGAGCCGATGCCACCATGAAGGCCTGACAAGGGGGTAGCCCGTGCACGACCTCGTCGTTCGAGCCGGAACCGTCGTCGACGGCACGGGGGCACCACCCCGGACCGCAGACGTGGCGGTGGACGACGGGCGCATCACCGCCGTGGGCGCGCTCAACGGCGTGTCCGCCCGGCACACGATCGACGCCGACGGGGCCCTCGTGACGCCGGGCTGGGTCGACATCCACACCCATTACGACGGCCAGGCGACGTGGGACGAGGTCCTCGCCCCGAGCTCCTGGCACGGGGTCACGACCATCGTGACCGGCAACTGCGGGGTCGGCTTCGCCCCGGCGCGCCCCGACCGCCACGACTGGCTCATCGGGTTGATGGAAGGCGTCGAGGACATCCCCGGCACCGCCCTCGCCGAGGGCATGGAGTGGGACTGGGAGAGCTTCCCCGAGTATCTCGACGCGCTGGGGCGCCGACGGTTCACGGTCGACGTGGGCACGCAGATCGCCCATGGCGCGGTGCGGGCGTACGTCATGGGTGAACGCGGCGCGCGCAACGAACCCGCCGACGCGCACGACATCGAGGCCATGCGGGTCATCGTCAGGGAGGCCATCGCGGCGGGGGCGCTCGGCTTCTCGACGTCGCGCACGATCGCCCACCGCGCCATCGACGGCGAGCCCGTCCCCGGCACCTACGCGGCCGAGGACGAATTGTTCGGCATCGGCGCCGCCCTCGGTGATCTCGGAACCGGCATCTTCGAGCTGGCCCCCGCCGGTGTGGCGGGAGAGGACGTCATCGCCCCGGTCAAGGAAGTCGACTGGATGCGGCGCCTGTCGGTGGCCATCGGCCGGCCCGTCACCTTCGCCCTCCTCCAGATCGAAGACGCGCCCGATCTGTGGCGCGAGCTCATGGACGAATCGTTGCGCGCCGCCGAAGAAGGAGCCCAGTTGTGGCCCCAGGTGGCGGCGCGTGCCACGGGACTGCTCACGGGACTGCACACGTCGTACTGCATGTTCGACTCCATCCCCGCCTACCAGGCGCTCAAGGCCCGCAACCTCAACGACAAGGAGCTCCTGCACGCTCTGTGCGATCCGTCGGTGCGCGACGCCATCGTTCGGTTCGAGCCCGAGCCCGATCACCGCGCCGCGCTGGAGCGTGCCTATGCGGTCACCTTCGTCCTGGGCTCGCCGCCGGACTACGAGCCGGGCCCGGAGAACTCGCTGGCGTCCATCGCGGCCGTGACGGGTCGCCATCCTCTCGAGGTCGCCTACGAGGTCATGCTCGAGTCCGAAGGGCACGGGCTTCTCTACTTCCCCATCCTCAACTACGCGTCGATGAGCCTCGAGCCCGTGCGCGAGATGCTGCTGCATCCCCGTGCGGTGGCGGGTCTGGGCGACGGTGGCGCCCACTGCGGCGTCATCTGCGACTCGCCCCAACCGACGTTCATGTTGTCGCACTGGACCCGGGACCGCACCCGGGGCGAGCTTCTGCCCCTCGAATGGGTCGTGAAGAAGCAGACGTACGACACGGCCCGTCTCTACGGCCTCGGCGACCGGGGCACCCTCGAGCCCGGCATGCTCGGCGACGTCAACGTGATCGACTACGAGCACCTGCAGCTCGGCACGCCCAAGGTGGTCACGGACCTGCCCGCAGGGGGACGCCGGCTCGTGCAGGACGCCGTCGGCTATGTGGCCACGATCAAGTCGGGAGAGACCACCTTCGCCAACGGGCACGACACCGGGGCACGCCCCGGTGTCCTCGTGCGCGGCGCCCGCTGAGTCAAACTCACGCGGGCGGAGGCGCTGTGAGGCGTGCTCAACCCGGGCGGTACGTCGCGACGTGGCGCAGGATCCGGATGTGCTTCTTCGTGTCGAGGAGCATGACGTCGATCAGGAGAGGCCAGATCGTCCCGCTGAAGGAGCGAAGGTGCCGTCGCAAGCGCCGCAATTCGGTCCGGTCCTTCTTTTCCGAGGCCAGGAGCTTCTTGGTTTCCTCGACGAGCACCTTGTCGGCGGCCCCATCGACCATCCGGGGCACGGCCAGGTCTGGGTTCATGAAGCTGCCCCACGCGATGGCGTGGGCGATCTGGCCGAGCACGCGGTGATGACGACGTTCGTCCTCCATGATGAGCTCCACCAGATACCGAGTCGCCGGAGAGGTGGACTCGCGTGCCACGTGTTCGTAGCGCTCCAGCAAGGCCTCTTCCTCTTTTGCGTGGCGCGTCATCCACTCGACGATGTGCCTGTCACCGGCGCTCGCCCCGGTGGCGCGCAGGCCTTCTATCGGTGATCCGAATGCCTCCGAACCGCGCTCATCCGTCTCCATACCGTCCATGTTCCTCCCTGCATCAGGGCCTCGACAGGGCCAAAGGTCACAGGTGTGCGCGTGGGCGGCCCCGCCAATGCCCGAAGTAGCACGGGCCCGGTGACCACCTGACGCCAGCTCTGGACGCGGAATACGGTGGAGGGCGATGACCACGAAAGGGCCTGACGACACATCTCTCGTCCAGATGTTCGAGACGATGGCGCTCATCGCCGCCACCGACGACGCGCTGCGCAGCGCCATTTCGGCGGGAAGCGCCTCTCTCGCCTATTACTCGCCCCGGGGACAAGAAGCCGTCGCCGCCGGGTTCGCCGCCGCGCTGGAGCCCGGGGACTACCTGGTGACGACCTACCGCGGCCTCCACGACCAGATCGCCAAGGGGGTCCCGCTCCGTCCCCTGCTGGCCGAGATGCTGGGGCGCGCCGCGGGCACGGGCAAGGGGAAGGGCGGCCCCATGCACGTGTCGTGGCCCGACGTCGGGCTCATGCTGACCACGGGGGTGGTGGGCTCGGGTCTGCCCATCGCGGCCGGCCTGGCCTGGGCGGCATCACGCCACGGCGAGGGCGCGGGCGACGGCGACGGCGACGTTCGCGTCACCGTGGCTTCGTTCGGCGACGGTGCCACCAACATCGGTGCCTTCCACGAAGCCGCCAACCTGGCCGCGGTGTGGCGGCTCCCGGTGATCTTCCTGTGTCAGAACAACGGCTACGGCGAGCACACCGCCTTCGCCGACCACCTGCGTGTCGAGCACGTCGCGCAACGGGCCGCCGCCTACGGCATGCCCGGCGTGACGGTCGACGGCAACGACCCCGTGGCTGTCTACGCCGCGGTGATCGAAGCTGCCGCACGCGCTCGGGCCGGGGGAGGGCCGACCCTCGTCGAGGCGGTGACCTACCGGCTCTTCGGCCACGTCTTCGGCGATCGCATGACCTATGTCGACGCCACCGAGCTCGAAGACGCGTGGAAACGTGAGCCCGTCGCCCGCTTCCGCTCCACCCTCGTCGAGCGCGGTCTGCTCTCCGATGCCGACGCGGCTGCGATCGAGGAGCACTGCGCCACCATGGCCGTGGCCACTCTGGCCGAGGTGCTCGAGCTCCCCGAGCCCGATGCGGACGAGGTGCTCCGAGATGTCGTGGCGCCGGTCGTACCGAGGCAACGGGTGGGGCCGTCGCAGGCGCAGCAGGAGATGAGCGTCCGTTCTGCCATCACCCTCGCCCTCGACGAGGCCCTGTCGGCCGACCCCCGGGTGGTCCTCCTCGGCGAGGACATCTCCGACAACGGGGTGTTCGGCGTGACCAAGGGCCTCGCCGCCAAACACGGTGCCGACCGGGTGCGCGACACGCCGATCTCGGAACAGGCCATCGTGGGCGCGGCGGTGGGCGCGGCTCTGGGTGGGCTGCGGCCGGTGGCCGAGATCATGTTCATGGACTTTCTCGGTCTGTGCCTGGACCAGCTCGCCAACCACGCCGCCAAGCTGCGCTACATGTCGGGCGGACTGACGCCGGTCCCCATGGTGGTGCGCATGGCGGTGGGCGGCGGCCTGCAGGTGGGCGCCCAGCATTCCCAGATGCTCGAGGCCTGGCTCGCCCATGTCCCGGGACTGAAGGTGGTCGTCCCGAGCACGCCCACCGATGCCCGCGGCCTCTTGGCGTCGTGCATCGCCGACGAGGATCCCTGTGTCTTCATCGAGCAGGTGCTCCTGCTGTCGCGCAAGGGTGCCGTCGACGACACCCCTGTCCCGTTGGGCGTGGCCGACGTGAAACGACCGGGGTCCGACGTCACGGTCGTGACCTACGGTCGCCAGGTGCACGAGGCCATCGCCGTGGCCGAGAGCCTGGCTTCGAAGGGGATCGAGGTCGAAGTGCTCGACCTGCGTTCCCTCGTGCCACTGGACGAGGCCGCTGTGCTCGAGTCGGTGAGCCGTACGCGCCGGGCCGTCATCCTCCACGAGGCGGTGGTGACGGGCGGCTTCGGTGGCGAGCTGGCCGCGGGGCTATCCGAGGTTCTGTTCGGGCGGTTGGAAGCGCCGGTCCTGCGCGTGGGGGCGTTGGCGGCCCCGTTGCCCTATGCCCGGGGACTCGAGCGCCTCGCCCTCCCCGGTCCCGACCGACTGCTCGAAGCACTCGAGTGGGTCATGGCCTACAACGGCTGAGCGATACGCCCGGTGCTCCTGCGACTCCCCAAGATCGGCATGGAGATGACCGAGGCCGTCCTGGCCGACTGGCTGGCCGAGGACGGGGCCGTCGTCGCCAAGGGCCAGGCGCTCTACGAGATGGAGACCGACAAGGTCACCAACGAGATCGAGGCCCCCGCGTCGGGACGGTTGCGACACATCGCGGAGCAAGGCGTGACGTATCAGGTCGGTGACCCCGTGGCCGAGATCGTAGAGATCTGAACGGGCTGGTGGTGGGGACCTCAGCCGGCCTGAGGGGGCGTGCTCAGCAACGACGGTGAGAAGAGCACGGGACGTCCCGCGCCGCGACGTTTCGCCTCGCGCATGGCGACATCGGCCCGGGCCAACAGCGTGTCGGCGTCGACCTCGGACCCGCTCGACCAGGCCACGCCGATGCTGGCGCGCGACCCGATCCGGGTGTCCTTGAGCTGGATCTCGTGGCCGAGGGTCTCCGCCACCCTGATGGCGGTGCGCACCGCCTCGGCCGATGTGGCGATGCCGGGGCAGATGACCAGGAACTGGTCCCCGCCGATGCGCCCCACCACGTCGTCTTCGCGCACGGCGCCGTGCAGGCGCCTCGCCACCACCCCGAGGAACTCGTCGCCGACGTCGCAACCGCGACCCTCGTTGAGCTCCTTGAAGTGGTACAGGTCGACCAGGATCGCGGCCGGGCTCGACCCGTCGCCGGCCCCGGCCAGCATCGCTTCGAGCGCGCCCAGCGTCGACTCCCGGTTGTGGCACCGGGTGAGCACGTCGAAGGTGGCCCGCAGGTGCACGCCGGCGCGCCTGCTGGTGCCGGCGGTGACATCCGATACGCATATGAGCGCTCCCGTGACGTCGCCGTCGTCATCGGTG
Organism: uncultured Acidimicrobiales bacterium; assembly: GCA_963838775.1. GTDB lineage: Bacteria > Actinomycetota > Acidimicrobiia > Acidimicrobiales > UBA8190 > Chersky-840. The sequence continues at coordinate 27,779 of CAWISP010000026.1, read as the reverse complement.
AGGGCGCGGAGACTGAAGGTGCATTGACGCAGTTCCGATTCATCAGCCCACGAGGGTCGGATGACGACATCGATGTCGTCATCGATCCCGCCCCCCAACACGGACTCGACCACGGACCCGACGAGGAGGCGATCACGGTCCAACACCGTCGACAGCTGCTCGTCGAGCGTGGCGGCACGCGGACATCCCAGGATGTCGTGGAGGCGGTCATTGCTGAACACCAGGCGCCGCATGGCGTCGATATGGAGTACGCCGACCGGTGCCGCATCCGCCAGGAGCGTCAGCACCTGCTGGCGGGCGCGCAGCACCTCGGCGGTGGCCTCGAGCACGTTCTTGCCGGGACGGAGGAAGCGGGGAGCCGTCGTGGGCGTCTCGGGGTCGAACACCGTGGCGTCGTCACCGACCGCCGCGACGACGACGCCCAGATAGACGCCGTGGCTCCTGCGGGCGTCGATCAGGTGCACGACCACCGGTTGGGTCGGGTCCGACGCCAGGCGCACCGGAGCCCGCGAGGCGCCCACGGCACGCACGCGCTCCCAGGCGTTGATGACCATGACCCGGTCGGCGGCGATGACGAGGTTCAGCGCCGATCGGGCCTTCACGACCCGGTGGCCCCCCCGGTGGACCGACAGGGGCATCTCCACCATGAGGCCGTCGGGGCCGAGCGCACACACCGCCGCCTCGGCATGGCGTTCGAGCAGTGTCGACAGGGCCGCCTCCACGATCTTGGGGTCGAGCAGCCCGTCACTACGCACCGTGGTGGTATCGACCGCTTTCGCCTCCTCGTTGAGAAACTCGTCCCGGCCCAGGCTCCGTGCGGGAAACCCGGGGATTTAGCGGGGAAGCCCTGGTCCTGGCCGACGATCAAGTTGTGGGCGAGATTTTCCGAAATTGAGGTCTGTGAGGTCCCCTGCGCTCCGGGCGCACTCCTTGGCGCGGCTGTTCGTCACCTATGCCCTGATCACGGCCGTGCCCGTGGTGCTGCTGGGCTTCGTACTGGCCGCGAGCTACCGGTCCGAGGCCAGGGACCGCGGCGTCGACGTGGGCCGGTCCGAGGCCACGCTCGTGGCCCAGACCGCGGTGGAACCCGTCCTCGACGGGCGCCCCCTGAGCGAGGGGCTGAGCCCGGCCGAGATCACCGCCATGAACCTCCTCGTGAGGCGGGCCGTGGGCGACCACAACGTCCTGCGCCTGAGGCTCCGGGACCTGGCCGGCAACGTCGTCTACGCCGACGACGGGTCCGGGTTCCACGAGAAGCCCGAGGACGAAGCCATCGACGCCGCCCACGGCAAGGTCACCGCCGATGTCACCCACCTGAACGCCGACAGCAACGACACCGGGCCCATCGGGCCCGCCGCGGTCGAGGTCTACCTGCCGCTCACCGCCGGGTCACCCGAGCACCTCGTGGGCGTGTTCGAGGTGTACCTGCCCTACGCGCCCATCGCCGCCGACGTGGACGGGGGCGTCCACTCGCTCTACCGCGACCTCCTCCTGGGCCTCGGGGCTCTGTACGTGGCCTTGTTCCTCATCTCGGTGTCGGTGAGCCGTCGCCTGCGGCTCCAGGTCAAGGAGAACAAGTTCCTCGCCGAGCACGACCCGCTCACCGATCTGCCCAACCGGTCGTTGTTCCACGAGCGGGCCCGGGAAGCGGTGGTCCACGCCGTGCGCAGCGACTCACGAGCCGCCATCGCCATCATCGACCTGGACCGGTTCAAAGAGGTCAACGACACCCTCGGCCACGACAGCGGTGACCAGTTGCTCACGCAGCTGGCGCAGCGCCTCGCCGATCACACCCGGCCCCAGGACGCCGTGGCCCGCCTCGGTGGGGACGAGTTCGGCGTCATCCTCTCCGAGGTCGGTGACGCCGAAGAGGTGCTCCGCCGCCTGCGCGACATCATCGAACACGAGGTCGAGGTGAGCGGGCTCCCGCTCTCGGTCGAGTCGAGCATCGGCTACGTCATCTCGCCCGACGACGGCATCGACGTCGACGACCTGCTCCAGCACGCCGAAGTGGCCATGTACCTCGCCAAGGCCCAGCACGCCGGGGTGGTGCGCTACGACGCCGAGCACGACCACTACGACGCGGCCAACCTCGGGCTCATCGCCGATCTGCGCCGGGCCATCGACGCCGACGAGCTGGTCATGCACTACCAACCCAAGGCTGCCCTCCACGACGGGCACGTCGAGGCCGTCGAAGCCCTGGTGCGCTGGCAGCACCCCACCCTCGGCCTGTTGTACCCGGACCGGTTCATCCCCATGTGCGAGCAGACCGACCTCATCGACCGGCTGACCACATGGGTGATGCGCAGGGCGCTGACCGACATCCGTGACCTCGGCACCGTGGCCGTGTCGGTCAACGTGTCGGCCCGCACGCTGGGCCGGGCCCGCTTCGCCGACCAGGTGATCGCGGTGCTGGCCGACCTCGAGGTCGCGCCGGAGCGGCTCATCATCGAGATCACCGAGACAGCCCTGCTCACCGACCCGCCCCGCGCCGCGTTGGTGCTGGCACAGCTCGACGCCACCGGGGTGCGGGTGAGCCTGGACGACTTCGGCATCGGGCAGACGTCGCTCGGCTATCTGTCGTCGTTGCCGGTCCACGAGCTCAAGATCGACAAGAGCTTCGTCATGGACATGATGGCCAACCCGGCTCACGCCGCCATCGTGCGGTCCATCGTGGACCTGGGCCACAACCTGTCGCTGCAGGTCGTCGGGGAAGGTGTCGAGACCGACGCCGTCTTCGCCACGCTGCGGGACGCGGGGTGCGACCTCGCCCAGGGCTTCCTGCTGGCCCGGCCCATGCCCGCCGACCAGCTGCGGGGATGGCTGTCGAGGTCGCCCCTGCCCTCCACCAACGCCGTCTGAGGACGCCGCCCGGCTGCCGAGCACGCCGCGCCGCCGCCGGTCGCCGTCGTGCCATCCTGGTGCCGTGCCGCTGCCGTGGAGTGGACAGCTCGCCGGGCGGGTCGACGAGCACGTGATCACGTCGGCCGCGCTGGGCAACAACCATCTCGGGGACCCCGTCGAGCGCCCCCTGTGGGTGTACGTCCCGCCCGGCTACGACGAGGGCGGGGACCGACTGCCTTCGATCTACGTCATCCAGGGCTACACGGGGTACCTCACCATGTGGGCCAACCGCGACGCCTTCCACCAGCCCTACCCCGAGACGGCCGACACCGTGTTCGCCTCGGGAAAGGCACCGCCGTGCATCGTGGTGTGGGTGGACGCCTGGACCGCGTACGGGGGTTCGCAGTTCGTGGACTCCCCGGGGACCGGCAACTACCACACCTATCTCTGTGACGAGGTGGTGCCGTTCGTCGACGAGCGCTACCGCACCCTCGACGCCCCCGCCCACCGCGGCATCCAAGGGAAGTCGAGCGGCGGCTTCGGGGCCATGATCACGCCCATGCTGCGCCCCGACCTCTTCGGCGGGCTCGCCACCCACGCCGGGGACGCGCTCTACGAGTGCTGTTACATCCCCGAGTTCCCGAAGGCCGTGCGGGCGCTGCGGTCCTGGGACGGCGACATCGGCGCGTGGTGGGAGGATTTCGGGCACCGGCCCGCGTTCACCCGGTCCGAGGACCATCTGCTGCTCATGATGCTCGGGGTCACGGCCTGCTTCTCCGCCGACGCCGACGGCACCCCGATGCTGCCCTTCGATCCCGACACCGGGCGCCTTCGCGACGAGGTGTGGGCGCGCTGGCTGGCGTGGGATCCGGTTCGCATGGTGCCCGCCCACGCCGACGCCTTGCGGGGACTGCGGGCTGTGTGGGTGGACGCCGGGACGCGCGACGAGTGGTACCTGGACCTCGGGGCGGTCGCCTTCCGCAACGCGCTGGAGGCGGTGGGCGTGCACGACGTCCGTTTCGAGCTCTTCGACGCCACCCACGGCGGCATCGCGTGGCGCTACCCGTTGGCGCTCGCCTACCTGGCGCAGCGCCTGTCGGTCACAAGCTGAAGATCTGCTCCACGAGGGTGGCGACGAGGCCTCCCGCCAGAGCGTCGGAGAGGTCTCGGGCGATGGTGGTGCCCACGTGCTCGCTGACGTCGCCACCCATCTTGGTCGGTCCCACGGCCAGCTTGACCCGCACGAAGTCGTATCCCTCGGTGGCGGTGATGGTGAGCTTGCCGGGCCCCCGGTCGTCGAAGCGGTCGATCCCCAAGGCGAGCTCGAAGCTCCGGGGCACACGCGCCGGCTCGTCTCTGAGCGTCTCGGCCACGCGCGCCCTGAGGCCCCATTCGCCGAGCATCTCGGCGCTGCACTCGAGCACGGGCCGCAACTCGTCGCGGCACAACTCGCACAGCGCCTCGAAGGCGGCCTCGTCGTGCTCGCGTTGGGCGTCGACATGGGCTTTGCGGGCCGCGTCTCCCGACAGGCCCGACGACACCACCAGGTCGATCCGGGTCTGCCACATCTGATCGCCGGCTCCGGCGCTGGCGCGGGCGATCACGTCGGATGCCCGATCCTGGTCCCTATGGCTGGGATGGCCGCCATTGCTGGGGTGGCCGCCATTGGGATGGCCGCCATTGCTGGGGTGGTCAGCACGGCCCGGTGTCACCGTCCCGGGGGGCCGGATGGCGGTCACGAGCGGTGTGGTGTCCGTCGTCTGCCACAGCCGCTCGCGGCGGGCCTTTTCTGCTACGACGTGCGTGCGGTCGTCGACGATGGACATGGCCCCCCCGGCACTGGACGCGGCCGCCTCTTGGCAGGCCGCCTTCGTGGCCCCACCCTCCCACGCCGTGCTCACCGGATCCTCTATCCAGGCTCAACAATCGGTCAACGCCCCCGACGCACAGGTTGGTGGGCCCTTCGAGGTGTCCCGGCCGGTGAGCCTCCTCACGCCTGGCACGTCAACGGCCTGCCACCGTTGAAGGTGACCATGTCGAGCAGCGCGGCGGCGACATCGATGGGGTCGCCGGGGCGCGCCCCCTCGCACTCGGCGAAGGCACGGTGCAGGTTGCCGACGAGTCGCTCGGGATGGGTGAGGGCGGCGAAGGGCCCGAGATCGGCCCGCCGGGCGGTCTCGAGGGGGGTGAGGCCGGCCTTCTTGGCCTCGTCGGTGACCTGTTGCAGGAAGCGGAGGTACTCGCCGGCCACGTCCATGACCTCGGGTCCGCACACGTCGCCGTGACCGGGGACGATCACGGCGGGGTCGAGCTCCATGAGGCAGTCGAGCGCCACGAAGGACCCGGCCACCGATCCCATGACGACGAACGGCGTGCCCCCGTTGAACACGAGATCGCCGGTGAACAGCACCCGGTGCTCGGGGATCCACGCCACCACGTCGTTGGTGGTGTGCGCGGCAGTGCCGAAGTGATGTAGCTCGACGAGGAGGTCGTCGAGGTACACGTCGAGGCGATGCTCGAAGGTGATCAACGGCGGTGCGGGCTCGAGATCGCCCCAATCCACAGGCTCCCACAGTCCGTCGGGGCGCAGGATCCCCATGGCCTGGATGGCTTCGCGACAGCGTTGGTGCCCGATGATGGTGGCGTCGTGCAGGAGGTAGTTGCCATTGGTGTGGTCGCCGTGGTGATGGGTGTTCACGAGCATGCGGGCGCCGTTGCGCCCGCACCCGAGCTCGCGCTGGAGCGCGTCGATGGTGGCGAGAAAGGCGCGGGTACGCCGTTCGGTGGCGCAGCTGTCGATGCACAGCACGGCGTGCTCGCCGAGAACGAAGCCGGTGTTGTTGATCCACCAGCCCCCGTCGGGCTGGATGTAGGCGTAGACGCCCTCGGCCACCTTCTGGGTCCGAGGCGGCGGAAGCTCGTCGGCGCGGGGGTGGTCGTGGTTCGTCGAGGTCACCGCATCGTCATATCACCGTGGGATCGCGCTGTGTGCAGGGTGGCCGACGGCATGATGGGAACGCCGGCCACGCTGCTCGTCCGCTCAGGTCGCGGCGTGCGCTCGACGCGCCGCCTCCACGGCATCGTCACCGGGCCCACCGCTCGACGCGGGCTCGGGGCGGAACTCGACGTCGAGCACCGACGCCAGGCTGGCGCCGACCGACAGGCGCAGGGCGTCGAGGTCGTAGCCGCCTTCGAGGAGGAGGGCCAGGCGTCCGGTCCGGGGCGCGAAGGCCTTCACGCGCCGGGCGATGTCGGCGAAGTCACCCGACGTGAGCATGAGGCCCGCCATCGGGTCGGCGCGATGCGCGTCGTATCCCGCCGACGCCAGCACCCACGTGGGGGCGAACTGCTCCACCACCGGCGCCACCACGTCGTCGAGAGCCTCGAGGATCACGTCCCCGGTGGCGCGCGGCGGCAGTGGCACGTTGACGGTCAGCCCCGGCGCGCCCGGGCCGCCGGTCTCCGACACCCGGCCCGTGCCGGGATACAGCGGCCACTGATGGGTGGAGACGTAGAGCACCCTGGGGTCGTCCCAGAAGATGGCCTGGGTCCCGTTGCCGTGATGGACGTCCCAGTCCACGATGAGGACACGCTCGCCCCGCTCGGCCAAGGTGGCGGCCGCCACGGCCACGTTGTTGAGCAGGCAGAAGCCCATCGGCTCGGTGGCCAGGGCGTGGTGGCCGGGGGGTCGGGCCGCCACGAAGGCGACGTCGCCGTCACCCCGTCCCAGGGCATCGACGACCTCGAGCGCCGCACCCGCCGCCAACAGCGCCGTGTCCCACGATCCGGCCGACGTGATGGTGTCGGGGTCGATGGCACCACCGCCCGCGTCGCAGAAGGCGTGCAGTGCTTCGAGATACGACAAGGGATGGACGAGGGTCAGCTCCTCGGTCGTGGCCCGGCGCGGCTCGAGATGGATGACGGCGTCGTGCAGGCCGGCCTCGTCGATCCCGGCCAGGGCGGCCGGCACGCGGGCGGGGCGCTCGGGGTGTCGGGACCCGACGTCATGGCGGTCGAGCTCGGGAGATCCCGCCACGAGGAGCATTTCCTCACTGTACGGCGGTCGGCCTCCCACCGTCTCCGGGCGGCGGGTGTGTCGGGTCCGGGGTCGGGGTCTTCGCTACGGACAGCAGCGTTGGCACGCGGTGGGCTCGCCGGTCCCGCGTGACATGCTCCAGGCCCGGAGCGCGTCGGCGCTGGGCCCGCACACCCCGAGGGGGTTCGTGTTCGTGTCGCTGTTCTTCGTCGTGTCGGTGTCCGAGTGTGCAGACCGGGTTTCGGGCACCGGTCGGGGCGCGACCACCGCGCAACCGACCCGGTGCAGCGTGGGTGTCTTCGATCGCGCCGAGCGGGGTTGGTTCAAGACGAAACCCCCGGGATTGGTGGCCATCCACGTCCCGTAGCCGGCATCGTCGCTGACGAACTCGTGGCACAGGGGCGTGATCTCGGCGACGGCGGCGGTCTCGTCCGACGCGGTCTCGTCCGACTCTGCGTCCTCGTTGTCGAACTTCCAGCGCGACCCGTTCGACCCCCACGGATCAGCGGGGGTGCGCGACGTGTTCACCGCACCGCCGGGGCGGTTCGAGCCGACCGACCCGGCGCGACGGGCGCGACGAATGATCACGGGCGGCTTGGGCAGGGGGTCGGCCGAGGGCATGGGCTTGAGGTCGCGCCCCGAACCGTGCATGGCGGGGTGATCCGCCGGGCTCCCCGACAGGTGGCCCGAGGAGCGCCTCGCCGCGTACCCCGAGGGGTTTCTCGACGCCGTACCCGCCTCGCCCTCGATGGAGGTGACGAGCCGGACATGGACCTCGGCCGCCGGTACCGGCGTGAGCCGCCCCGGGCGCGCCGCCAAGGGGCGCATAGTCGGCGCGGGCGACGGGACCGATCGCAACGCCACGGCGCGGTTGGCGACGAGCTTCACGTGCGCTTCGGGCGCGATGGCGCGTCGGGGATCGGGGTTCGGGGAGACGACGGGGGTGACAGGGGCCGCCAACGCACCGATGGCTTCGACCATCGCCCACATGTACTCGGCGGAGCGACCCGTGGGCTCTTCGCCGAAATGGTTCCATCGCCGCTGTTCGTAGAAGAGGCATCCCCGCAGCTCGTCGAGCGTGGCGGGCAACGACCGACGCCGCGTCCAGCGCTGCAGGACGCGGCCGGCCAACGTGGCCAGGTCCTCCCAGTACGCGTAGCCGTCGTAGGAGAGCGCGAAGTCCGATACCGCGTCCCACGACTCACCCCGACGGGGAACGGCGGTGATGTCGAGTTCGGCATTGGGGATCGCCGACGCCGTGAAGTCGCCGGCGGGGGCGTGGTGCGGATCGCTCCACCGCAGTTGCGGCTCGGCCCGTTCGGCGGTCGTCGCGCCCGCGGGCGATGACACGAGCGCCAGGACGGGAATGGCGGCCGACCTGCGGGTGGCGATGGTCGACCGGCGCGTGGCGATGCGGGTGGCGATGGCCTCGGAGACGAGGGTCCAGAGGCGGTGCAGGGGGCGGACGGCGCTGCCCGTCGCCGTCAGGCGGTCGCTACGGAGGGCGCTCGGGAACAACGTCATCCCAATTCATATCGGCACGCCGGGCCTGGGGTTGAGCCGGGTCACGAAGCGTGCCTGGGATTCGGCATTGTCCGGGGCTCGCCAGGCTGGACCGACCGCGAGGAGCGTCGGCCTCGAGCGTCCCGAGCAGCGGCGGGGTCACCCTGCTGGTCCCGGTCGCTCGGTAGCCTGCTGGTGCAATGCCCCGCGTGGTCGTCGCTAGCTTCAACGTGCACGGCGGCGTGGACGGATGGGGTCGGCCCTTCGACGTGGTCGACGCCTGTCGCCGCATCGGCGCCGACGTCCTCATGCTTCAGGAATGCTGGTTCCCTGACGGTGGCGTCTCGATGGCGGAGAGGGTCGCCTCCGAGTTGGGATACACCTCGGTCGAGTTGGAGTTCGCCCGCGGCCGGATCACCGCCCCTCCCGCCCGGCCCCACAAGCGGTGGGGCCCACGTCTGCTGACCGGGAGTGTGCACGGACTGTCGCTCGACCGACCCCGTCCGAAGATCACCGAGCGCACCCGGTCGGCCGCTCGGACCCCCAAGTCCGAGCGCGGTTGGTGGTCGATCGCGGTGCTGTCAAGGTTGCCGGTACAGGGTTCGCAAACAATCGATCTGGGCAAGCTCCCCACCGATCACGCGCGCCGAGGGGCGATCGTCGTGGATATCGATCTCACTGGCGCGTCCGGCGCGTCCGGCGCGTCCGGCGCGCCGCTGCGCGTCGTGGGCACTCATCTCGCCCATCTCAGCCAGGGGTCTCCCCGCCATATCGCCGCCCTCCGGCGAACGCTCAACGCCATGACTCCGGTACCCAGTGTGTTGGCAGGTGACATGAACTTGTGGGGCCCTCCCCTGGTCGCCCTGCTCCCAGGCTGGTCCCGAGCCGTGCGAGGTCGCACGTGGCCGACGTGGCTGTGGCGGCCCATCGCGCAGCCCGACCACATCCTCGTACGGGGGCCCGTCAAGGCGGAGGGCGGCGAGGTCCTCCCCATCACCGAGTCCGACCATCTCCCCGTTCGGGCCACGCTTGTGATCGACTGAACAAGAGTATTGCAAGCGCGTGACGAAACTGAAGGGTATGTTGCTCAGGCAGTTGTCGATCGGAGGGATGGAGACGCGGTCGAGGCGACATCAGAAGTTCGGTTGTCAGGGACGTTCGGCCCTGTTGTGGTTTCGCCCCCTCTGAACAAGCTTCCAAGGTGAGCGGGTCATCAAAAGAAACTCAAAAAGAGAAAGCAGGAGAGCGAACAATGCGAATCCGTGGGTTGAGTCGGCTGGCGGGGATCTCCCTGGCCGTTGTCGTGGGCATGGTGTTCACGGCGTGTAGCAGCACTCCCAAGGCGGCGACCACGACGACGACGAAGGCGTCGGCCACCGTGCCATCCGATCTGAGTGTGAAGTCGTTCAACGTGAACTTCACCGAGATGCCGAAGTTGAAGCCGCTGGCGGCGTCGGGCACGGGTCTGGTGGGCGTCATCCTCCCCGACACCACCTCGTCGACGAGATACGTCGACTTCGACGCCCCGTACCTGACCAAGGCGTTCCAGATGGCCGGCTACAGCTCGTCTGACTTCAAGATCGACAACGCTCAGGGCGTGGACGCCACCGAGCTCGCCGACGCCCAGGCCGACGTGTCGCTCGGCGCCAAGGTCCTCGTCTTCGACCCGATCGACAGCACGGTCGGGGCCGAGGTCCAGTCGTACGCGTCGACCCACGGCGTCGCCGTGATCAGCTACGACCGGGCCACCTTCACGGGCACCAACACCTACTACGTGAGTTTCGACAACGACCTGGTGGGCAAGCTCATCGGACAGGGTTTCGAATCGTGCGTGTCCTCTTGGGGCATCACCAGCCCCAAGGTGTTCGAGCTCGACGGCGGTGAGGACACCGACCCCAACGCGGTGTCGTTCGCTCAGGGCTACAACTCGGTGGTCTGGAACTCCACCACCACGCCGTTGAAGGCGGGCCTCACCAACAGCAAGGGCTACACCCTGATTGGCGACCAGATCACCCCCGGTTGGGTGAACGCCACCGGCGCGACGATCTTCACGCAGCAGTTCACGGCGCACCCGACCATCAACGCCACGATCGAGGCCAATGACGGCCTCGCCGAAGCTGTGGTCACGGACCTGAAGAACAAGGGTGTCGGCCCCAAGAAGATCCCGACCACGGGTCAGGACGCCACGCTGCAGGGCATGGAGAACATCCTCCAGGGCTACCAGTGCGGATCGGTGTACAAGCCCATTTACCAGGAGGCCCAGGACGCCGTCTCCCTGGCCACGATCCTGCGGGCCGGCAAGACCCCGCCTTCTGCCCTGGTGAACTCGACCACCACGCCTCCCAAGGGTGTGACCGGGTCGGCACAGCCGGCGTCGCTGCTCACCCCGACGTGGGTGGACACGACCAACATGGCGTCGACGGTGATCAAGGACCAGTTCATCTCGGCATCGACGCTGTGCACCGCCGTGGGGAACAGCGTGTGCAGTAGCGCCGGCATCACGCCGTAACCTCCGTAAACCGGACGTGAAGTGGGGGACCGTCGCCGCCTCGTGCGGCGACGGTCCCGCGTCTGGTCGAACCATGACGTAATCTGTGCCGCGACGAAAGTGACGAGATGATCGAGGCGAGCGTGGACGAGCCCCTTCTGACAGTGCGGGGCCTCTACAAGAGCTTCGGTGCCGTTCAGGCGCTGACCGACGTCAACCTTGACGTGCCGGCTGGACAGGTGACCTCACTCTCGGGCGACAACGGCGCCGGAAAATCGGTTCTCATCAAGTGCATCTCGGGCATCCTGGAACCCGACCGGGGCCAGCTGCATTGGGAGGGGAGGCCGGTCCGGATCCGCAGTGCGCATGACTCCGCGGCGCTGGGGATCGAGACCGTCTATCAGGACCTCGCCCTGGCCGACAACCTCGACATCGTCCAGAACATGTTCCTGGGACGAGAGCGGCTCCGTCACCGCTTGCTCGACGAGGACTCCATGGAGCGTGCCGCGGGGGAGACCCTGGCCGGCCTGGGGGTGACGACCATCCGGTCGATCCGCCAGCCGGTGGGCTCGCTGTCGGGGGGCCAGCGACAGTCCGTGGCCGTCGCCAAGGCGGTCATGTGGAACTCCAAGCTGGTCATCATGGACGAGCCGACCGCCGCCCTCGGCGTGACTCAGACGGCGATGGTGCTCAACCTCGTGCGGCGCCTGCGGGACCACGGCCTGGCCGTGTTGATGATCTCGCACAACCTCAACGACGTCTTCAGCGTGGCCGACCGCATCGCCGTGATGTATCTGGGCACCATCGTGGCCGTAGACAACACGTCGACTTTCGACCGGCAGAGTGTCGTCGAGTACATGACCACCGGGGGCCTAGGTGTCAAAGCCAACGGCCCGCGCGCCGACGCAGGAGCTGTCGAGCATGGCCACGACTGACCCCGGTCCCCCCGGTCCCGCCGAGGCGCCTTTGGCGCCGGAGAGCGGGATCCCGGTAGACGAGCTGGTCGACCGAACTGCCGCTCCGGCGGGAGACGCCGCTCTCGTACCGGCCGAGATCGTCGCCCAGACGATGCGGGAGTACATCCACGGGGCGTGGCTCCGCATCAGGGGCGGAGAGAGCGGGATGCTCCCCGTGGTCCTGGGGCTGATCATCACCGCCATCGTCTTCCAAATCGTCAGCCCGCATCACATCTTCCTCTCGGCGGGCAATATCGTGAACCTCTTCCAGCAGAGTGCGGTGTTCATGGTGTTGGCCATGGCCGAGACCTTCGCCCTGCTACTGGGCGAGATCGACCTGTCCATCGGCTACGTCGGCGTCGTGGGGGCAGCCATCGCCGTACAGCTCGTGCAGCCGGTGACGACCAACTGGCCGTGGTGGGCGGCGATCATCGCGTCGCTCCTCGCGTGCGCGCTGATCGGGGCGGCCCAGGGCACGTTGATCACGCGGCTCCGGCTTCCTTCCTTCATCGTGACCCTGGCCGGGCTGCTCATCTTCAACGGCGTCCTGCTCATCGTGCTCGGCTTCGGGCCCTTCTCCGGATACCCAACGCTGACCGGCCCGTCGCCCAACCTGCACGCGCTCTACAACTTGATGTGGGGTCACATCACCCCCGCAGCAGGCTGGATCGCCTTGGCCGTCATCGTGGGCGCGCTGGGCCTGAACCTCTGGTTTCGAGATTCGCGTCGGCGCCGCAGCGGCCTGGTGGCACCTCCGGTCGGACTCACCGTCGCGAAGATCGTCCTCATGGCGATCGTGGGCAGCGCAGTCGTGGCGGTGTGCAACGTCAATCGTGCCGCTGTCGGGAAGCTGGAAGGGGTCCCCTGGGCGATCTTCATCGTCCTGGGCGTACTCGGCGCTTGGACGCTCCTGCTCCACCGCACCCGATACGGGCGTTACATCTATGCCATCGGCGGTAACCCCGAGGCGGCGCGCCGCGCCGGCGTCAGAGTCGGCTCCATCCGCACCTGGGCCTTTGTCTTGTGCGCGCTCACGGCCGGGATCGCCGGGCTGCTCTACGCGTCGTACCTGGGCGGTTTGTCCAATAACGTCAACGGCGGCCAACTCGTGCTGTATGCAGTGGCGGCCGCGGTCATCGGCGGCACCTCGTTGTTCGGAGGCCGGGGCAAGGCCGTCCACGGCGTCCTGGGTGGCTTGGTGATCGGCGCCATCTACAACGGCATGTACCTCCTGGGCCTGGCTGTGCAGTGGGAGTTCATCGTTACCGGGGGCGTGCTCATCGGGGCGGTGACCATCGACGCCCTGTCGCGGCGGGGCAGCACCATCGGCGGCGCCGCCGGCCGCTAACGCCGCAGTTGGGGCAGCGCTCGACCGATCCGGTGTCGGCCCTCAGGGTGGGCTTGATCGGTTACGGCCTGTCGGGTCGGGTGTTCCACGCCCCGTTGATCGCGGCGACGCCGGGGCTCGAGCTCACCACCATCGTCACCGCCGACCCCGACCGCCGGGGGCGCGCCGGGCTCGATTTCCCCGACGCCAGGGTGGTCGATCGCGTCGACGCCGTGTGGACCCGCGCCGACGAGCACGACCTCGTCGTGGTGGCGAGCCCGAGCGGGACCCACGCCGCCCTGGCGACCGTCGCCGTGGACGCGGGCCTGGCCGTCGTGGTCGAGAAGCCGCTGGCGCCTCTCGCCGCCCCGGCCCGCGCCCTCGTGGCGCACGCCGCCGCCGCCGGGGTCATGCTGACGGTCTTCCACAACCGTCGTTGGGACGCCGAGTTCCTCACGTTGCGACGGCTCATCGCCGAGGGCGCCCTCGGCGACGTGACGCGCTTCGAGTCGCGCTTCGAGCGGTGGCGTCCCGAACGTGTCCCCGGCGCATGGCGAGAAGAGCTCTCGACCGACGAAGGGGGAGGCGTGCTGCTCGACCTCGGCGTGCACCTCGTCGACCAGGCCATGACGGTGGTCGGGCCCGTCTCCCAGATCTACGCCGAGGTGGCGGCGCGTCGAGGTGGGTCCGATGATGACGTGTTCCTGGCCCTGCACCACGTTTCCGGGGCGCGCTCGCACCTGTGGTGCAGCGCCGTGGCCGCCGCGCCCGGGCCGCGCCTGCGCGTGCTCGGCAGCGCAGGGGGATACGTCGTCGAGCATCTCGACGGCCAGGAGGACGCCCTGCGGGCCGGGCATCGACCCGACGAGCCCGGATTCGGGGTCGAGCCACCCGAGCGGTGGGGACGGCTGGTGCACGGTGACGAGCAGGAGCCGGTGCCGAGCGAGCCGGGACGGTGGTCGGCGTTCTACGCCGGTGTGGTGAGCGCCCTGCGTGACGGTTCGCCCCCTCCGGTCGACCCTGTGGACGCGGTGCGCGCCCTCGAGGTGCTCGAAGCGGCCCGGCGCAGTTCCGTCGCCGGGACGGTGATCGAGCTCTAAGCAGGTTGTCGCCGGTCCGGCCCGGGGCGTCGTCGTGACGTGGTCGGGACGGCGCCGGTGGGCCCCATAAGCTCGGAAACGTCACAGGTGAGGTGCAGTCGGAGTCGCCCGCTCGCCTCGGACCCGGGCAGGACCTTCACACGTCGCATCCCAGGAGAGAAACCCCCCTATGACCAATGCCATCGAGGCACACGAACTGCGCAAGACCTTCGGTGGGGAGGTGCGCGCCCTCGACGGAGTGAGCTTCGCCGTCGAGGAGGGCACCATCTTCGGCCTGCTCGGTCCCAACGGCGCCGGCAAGACCACCGCGGTCCGTATCCTGACCACGATCCTCGCCCCCGACGCCGGGCGAGGCCTCGTCCTCGGGTACGACGTCGTGAAGCAGGCCGAGCGCGTCCGGGCCGTCATCGGCCTGGCCGGCCAGTACGCGGCCGTGGACGAGAACCTCACCGGCCGCGAGAACCTCACCATGATCGGGCGCCTGAACCACCTCGAGCGGGCCGTGGTGACCAAGCGCGCCATCGAGCTGCTCGACCAATTCGGTCTCACCGACGCCGGTGACAGGCCGCTCAAGACCTACTCCGGTGGTATGCGGCGCCGACTGGACGTCGCCGCCGCCCTGGTGGCGCGACCGAAGGTGCTGTTCCTCGACGAGCCCACCACCGGGCTCGATCCCCACAGCCGCGTGGATGTGTGGGCCATGATCGACCACCTCGTGGGCGAGGGGACGAGCGTGCTCCTCACGACGCAATACCTCGAGGAGGCCGACACCCTCGCGCACCGCATCGCCGTCGTCGACCACGGCCACGTCATCGCCGAGGGGACGCCCGCCCAGTTGAAGGCCGACCTGGGCGCCACGGTGCTCGACGTCGGGCTCGCCAGCTCCGATCTGGCCCGCCGGGCCGCGGCCGTCTTGGACTCCGTAGGTGCCAAGACCCCTACCGTCGTGGGCAACATGGTCGAGCTCCCCGTCGACGACGGCCCCCGGGTCGCCATGGAGGTCCTGCGCCTCCTCGACCAGCAAGCCCTGGTACCCACCACCTTCCGCATCCGCGAGCCCAGCCTCGACGACGTGTTCCTGGCTCTGACCGGCAAACGGACCGAGACCGACGATGACGAGGCGGCCGATGGCCAAACCGACGGCAAGCGCCGCCGGCACCGGGCTCCCGCCGTGGTGGCCACGACCAGTGACGGAGGTTCCCGATGAGCACGACGACGATCACGTCCGACGCCGGCTTCGCCCCCGCGCTGAGTCCGTCGCTGCCCGGGGGCGGATCACGCCTCAAATGGGCCATCGCCGACACGGTGACCATCACCAAGCGAAACCTGATCGCCTACACCCGCATCCCCGAGTCGCTGTTCTTCTCGACCCTGCAGCCCATTATGTTCGTGCTGCTGTTCCGCTACGTGTTCGGGGGCGCCATCCATCCCGGCAACGGTCTCAGCTACATCGACTTCCTGTTGGCGGGGATCTTCATCCAGAGCGTGGGCTTCGGTGGGATCGGCACCGCCGTCGGCCTGGCCGAGGACCTGCACAAGGGGCTCATCGAGCGGTTCCGGGCGCTTCCCATGGCCCGCTCGGCGGTGCTGGCGGGCCGGACCACGGCCGACCTCGTGCGCAACGTCTTCGTGCTCCTGCTCATGACCGGCGTTGGGGCGTTGGTGGGGTTCAACTTCCCCAACGGTGCTCTCGGGTTCATCGCGGCCTGCGCGCTGGTCCTGCTCTTCGCCTACGCGTTGCTGTGGGGCTTCGCGTTCATCGGGCTCGTGGCGTCGAACAGCGAGACAGCACAGGTCATGGCGTTCCCGATCCTCTTCCCGCTGATCTTCGCCTCGCCGGCCTTCGTGCCGATCAACCAGATGCCCAGCTGGCTCCGGGATCTTTGCCAACAACCAGCCCATCGGCGTGGTGATCAACGCACAGCGCTCGCTCATGCTCGGATCGGCGCACGTGCCCGGGAGCACGGCGGGATACGTCATCCCCGCGTTGGCGTGGTGCGTCGGAATGATGGCGGTCCTGGCCCCGCTGGCGGTGTGGCGCTACCGGCGCAGTACCTGATCGGCCCTGACGTCGCCCTGGGGACGCCTGGGCCCTTCAGCCGGCGGCGGCGGTCAGGACCGGGGGTTGTGTGGTCGGTGTCGAGCCGTTGCCCACCCCCAGCGACGAATAGCTGACGGCTCCCTGAGGGGCGGTGACGGTGACGACCTCGCCCCATTTGCTGAACGTCATCACCAACTTGCTGGCGACCTTGTCGATCTTGCCGTTCTCGCTGTACTGCACCGGCAGGTGAGGGCGTGACGTGGTGACGTAAAGGACCGCCGTCCCTTTCGCCTGCTGTGTCTGCCCGCTGACGACCTCGTTGGTCATCGGGCCGGTGATCTGGAGCACCCGGTACCCGGCCCGTCGCGACCTTCCCCCCTCCTGGCGGGGCGCGAAGGCGATGTTGGCGGTCAGGGCCGAGCGCGTGGTGACCGCCACGTACACGGATTGGTACGGCAGGTCGCTCGGAGAGAGCGAGATCCACTGGCCGGCGTGCGCCGTGGCGATGGACATGGGGAGGCCCAGTTGATCCACCATCTGTCTGGCGTTGCCCTGGAAGTAACAGGAAGATCCGATCACGAGCACGGTGAAGGTGTCAGAGCCGATCGTGATGACCTGCTTGCCCGACGCGGGCCCGGCATCGCCGTTGGTGATCTGGGTCACGCCTTGGGACGTGAACTGTGACACGTAATGGAACGAGCCTCCCTCGATCGTCGACTTCAACGCGGCGCGCACGATGCGCCGGGCCTCGGGGGCTGTCGACGCCGCCTTGGGCGAGCTCGACGTGGCGATCAGCACCACGCCGGTGGCGACGAGCGCGACGACGACCAGGCCCACCGCCACGGCGATCCGTCTGGTGCGTCGGGGGTGCTCCGGCACGTCGACGCGAGGCTCGGGGGCGACCCCCGTCAAGCCGCCTGCCGGGGACCCTTGTCCGGGAGGAGCGAAGCCCGGATGGGGGGGAGCACTCCACGATGCCGCTGCCGTGCCCCCCGGCGGGTAGCCCTGGCGGGGTGGAGAGCCCGATGGAGGCGGGGTCCTCGGTGGAGCCGGATATCCAGCGAACGGGGCCCCTGGGGCGGGAGGAGGAGGAGGCGCCGCCGGCCTCTGAGCCGGCCCTTCGGTAGGCGCCGGGCTCGGGTCGGTGCCTACCTCTCCCTGGCCGACGGGTGGCGGAGACACCTCGGACGGCGAGTCCTCGTCGGAGGGTCCGTTCGGGTCGTCCGGCACGGGTTCAGACTACGGGTGCCCGGGCCACGACGAGGCGCGACGAGGCCTGCACGCGCAGCACCCCCTCGTGCTCGAAGGGTCGCAACAGCTCCGCGGCGCGGGCCAAGAACTGGATGCGAGCCTGCTGCGTACAGTCCCGCCAGGCATGAGACAGTGGGGGCAACGACGGGTAGACGCGTACCCACTGGGTGACTCCGGGCAGGGCCGCCAGCATCCGGACGGTCCGGCACGACACGTCTGTGAATCCGGCGTCGTGCACCAGCTCGCGCAGGTCCTCCATACGGTGGTAGGCGAACGCGTCCAAGAGGACCTCGACGACCCCGGATTGGTCCAGGCCGGATTTGATGATGGCGTCGAGCTCGACGGCGAACGCCGGGTTCTCCTCGATCGGACCCCACGTCATGACGCCCAGGCGGCCGCCGGGGGCGAGGACGCGCCGCATATCCTCGAGCACCGCCGCGGGTTTGTTGAAGCGGTGCAGCGCGTGCTGACAGGCGACGACGTCGAAGGTCTTGTCGTCGAAGGGGAGTCGTGAGCCTTCCCACTCCGACCATTCGACGATGCTCGTGACATCGATGCGTCGGGCCGAATTGACCGCGGCCGGGGAGGGGTCGATCCCGACGACCTTCCCTCCTGGCCCCACGACGTGCGCGGCCATCCGGGCGAAGATCCCGGTCCCGCAGGCCACGTCGAGCACGCGCGCGCCACGGACGACGACGAGCGAGTCGAGGACCCGTTCCGCGAAACGCCGCCCGAAGACGGGATCGAAGTGCTGCGCATAGACCGACGTCGACATCTCGTCGTCGTCGTCGGAGCCATGGCGCAACAGAGGAAGCGTCGCCAGCGCGGCCGATGGCGACGACGGGTGTCCGGGGTCGTGTTGCCGATGCGGTGACGAAGATGCGCCGTTGGTCATGTCCCCCTCGGGGCCGACGCCGCCGGTTACGTCGCGGCCGGTCACCACGGGGTACGACGCTACCGGGCGAATCATGGAAAATGGTGGATCGTCATGAGCCGATTGACGCGACGCGTGCGATGTGACGCTGGTTGTGGTCATCCTCGGCGACGAATGGAACGATCCTCGACTCCGTCAGGAGCGCAACGTCGTCACGCCTCCGCACGGAGTGAGATCGCGGCAGCGAGATGTTGGGTGAGCGCGTCAAGGTGGGCGTGCGCGTTCGCCCCGCTCGTCGAGGGCATGACGTAGACGGGACGACCACCGATGTGTCGATCCTGCGGTCCTGCTGTGGCGTGGCTGCCGACGGCGTGGCGCCAGCCGGTCAGGCCGACGAAGCACACCGCCCCGGGCCCGAGCCACCGCACCAGTCGTTCGACGCGGGCCAACCCCGCCCGGTACTCCTCGGGTCGCAACGACGTGGCGTTCGACGTGGCCCGCTTCACCAGGTCGGTCATGCCGATGCCGTGGACGCGCAGGGCGTGGGACGGGTCGCGGTCGCGCGTCACGAGCCCGGCGCGCAGCGCCGCCGGCCAGAAGCGGTTTCCGGGCCGTGCGTATCCGACGCCGACGTCGGCGGAGTAGAGGCTCGGATTGAGGCCCACGACGAGCAGCCGCATCCCCGGTCCGACGATGTCGGGCAATGTGCGGGCACGGACCGCCGTGGCCCGCACGTCGTCACCGTCGACGGCGACGTGCCCGACGTCGAATCCGGCGCCGGTCAGGACGTCGGTCAATCGCTGGGGTGTCCACGCCGCGAAGAACCGACCCCCGATGCGGTCGGCGGGAAGGGCGTCACCTTCGTAGTCGCCCGCCAGGACCTGGAGTTCCAAGGGGGCGCCAACGACGAGGCTGCGGTGCAGATCGGCCAGGGCACCCGGCGTCCGAGTGCTCGGGACGTGGAGGTAGCTCATGTGAGCCCAAGCACCGTGCAGTGTGTCGGGCCCGAAGGGAAGAGCCTCGAGGTCCCCCTGGACGAGCAGCGACGTCGGGGCCGCGCTCCGACACCGCTCGAGCATGGCCCGGGCCGCGTCGAGGGCGATGACCGGCGTTCCCAGGTACGAGGTGTAGCGACCGGCACCGCATCCCAGGTCGATACGCAACGCGCCGGTCGGGACCCTTCGATCGAAGCCATGCGCGGCGTCGCGCCGCCCCGGCGGATGGAGCGCGGCCCATTCATCACCCCGTTGCTCGTAGATGTCGACGGTGGCTCGTTCCATCTTCTGTTCGCGTCTACTCGGCCTTCTACTCGGCCAGGCCCACCGGTGCCCCGTCGACGATCTGGTCGAGGTACTCCGAGAGCCCGTAGCCCACGCGTCCGTCGTCGAGCGTCCACTGGGTGAGCCCCTCGGAGATGCGTGTCACCATCTGGTTGCCGTCGCCGTCGGTGCGGCGATTGCGCAAGGGGATGAGCCGCAGCACCGATCCGTGCAGGCGCCACGTCCGGTGGTCGGTGATGAGCTCGGCGTCGATGCTCCGGTGGTACCGGGCGTCGCCCTCCCACGTCGTGCGGATGCGGAAGTCGCGGCACACCTGCAACTCCTTGCCGTCCCACACGAACCCGCCCCTGGTGCCGGGCCCGTCGCGCCGGGCGATGCGCGAGCCCATGAAGCCGAAGCCCTCGCCCACGTTGCCCGTGAGCCAGCGGTAGTACCACGGTGCCTGCCAGTACCGAGGTCCCCAGCTGTGGTCGCGCAGGCCGAAGCCGTGGAGCTCCGACCGGTCGTCTCCGACCTGGACCGTGCCGCTCGCCGCTACCAATTGTTCGTAGTGACCGCGGGCGAACTCCTCGCCGGGGCGCTCGACCGGATGGTCCGGCTCGCCGCCGAACATCGCCGAACACCCCCGGTAGAGGAGCTGGACGGCACACCGGGTGTGGGGGTTCGACTCGAATGCCTGGCGCGGGTCCGCCATCTGCAACGGATCGTCCAGCAGGACGGCGGTGCCTTCGTAAGAGACTCTGAGCTCGGTAAAGGGCTCCACCACCTCGAACCGCATCCCCGCCGCATCGAAGGCGGCGTTGGTCGTGACATGGGGGCGGCGGAACATGAAGGCCACGCGGCCGTCGGGGAGGTAGAGGCACATCGTCATCTCGCCGCTGGCCTCGTTGGCCCGGTTCCCCAGCCGGAAGAACCCACCCAGGTCGGCGTCGGGGTCGTAGACGTTGAAGTACATGGACTCGTTGAAGTTGGGCTCGGGGCCCAACTCGTGCATGTACTCGTCTTCGGGATCGAGGCGGACGCCGATGCGGCCACCCTAGTGGCGCGCCGGTGGCGCGGGGTTAGTGTCCGATCCGTGGACGTCACCGACCTCGCTGGGAAACTGGGTGCAGTCCTGGGCACCACGCTCGGGCAGCCCGTGGACGTCGAGGACCTGGCCCGGCTGCCCGGTGGCGCCTCTCGAGAGACATGGAGCTTCTCGGTACGCGACGCCCACGGCATGTCGAACAAGCTGGTGTTACGCCGAGATCCCCCCGGAGCGCCGACGTCGGGGCTTCGACTCGAAGCCGATCTTCTGCGGGCGGCGGCGCGCGCCGGTGTCCCTGTCCCCCGGGTCGTGGTGGCAGGGGACGACAGCGCCGGGGTCGACGCAACCTTCATGATCATGGAGTTCGTCGAGGGCGAGACCATCGCGCGCCGCATCCTGCGTGACGAACGCTTCGCCCGGGTCCGCCCCGATCTCGCTGCCCAATGCGGCCGGGCACTGGCGGCGATCCATCGCATCCCCGCCGTCGAGATCCCCGGCCTGGCGGGTGGCGACCCGCTCGAGCAACTGCGTGGCCTGCTCGACCGTTTGGGGCAGCCCCATCCGGCATTCGAGCTGGGGCTCCGGTGGTTGGCCGAGGCGCGTCCGGCGCGTCCGGCGCGCTCGGCCGAGACGGTCGTGCACGGCGACTTCCGCAACGGCAACCTGATCATCGATGCCGACGGTATCCGGGCCGTCCTCGATTGGGAGCTCGCCCACCGCGGCGACCCCCTCGAAGACCTCGGATGGTTGTGTGTGAAGGCGTGGCGCTTCGGATCGTCGCTGCCAGTCGGCGGGTTCGGCACGGTCGAGCAGCTGGTGACGGCTTACGAGGGTGCCGGCGGGACGGCTGTCGACTCGGCCGCCCTGCACTGGTGGCAGACGCTGGGCACCCTCCGATGGGGGATCATCTGCATCGTGCAGGCCCTCACCCACACCACCGGGGTGGTCCGGTCCGTCGAGCTCGCCGCCATCGGCCGGCGCGTGTGCGAGGTCGAGTGGGATCTGCTGGAGCTTCTGCCATGACCGGTGGTGCCGGTCTGCCCGAACCGCCGCCGGACGCGGGGCCGACTGACGTCGGGCACACAGCCGGCCACACCGACGTCGCGGGGGGATGGGTCCCCCACGACATCCCGTCGGCGGCCGGGCTGCTCGAAGCGGTGCGCGAGTTCCTCGAGTCCGATGTGATGCCCGCCACCGAGGGCAGGGTGCGCTTCCATGCCCGGGTGGCCGCCAACGTGGTCGCCATGGTGGCCCGGGAGCTCTTGCTCGGTCCCGGCCTCGCCGCCGCACACGAGGCGCGCCTCGAGGCGCTTGGCGTGGGTAGCGATGCCGAGCTCGCCGCCGCCATCCGCTCGGGCGCCCTCGATGCTCGTGCCGACGAGGTCCGCGCCGCGGTGCGAGCGACGGTGGCGGACAAGTTGGCGGTCGCCAACCCCGGCTACCTCAGGAGTGAGCGTGACGCCATCGGCGTCTTACCGGAAACCTAGCCCTCGCCCGGCCCTTGCCGGCCTTCCCTGTTGAGAGGGCAAGAAGCGCCCGGATCGGGCACCCCTGTGGAAACCTGGTGACGTGCCCGCTAACACGTCGAACTCGGACTCACAGGCTCAGCCGTCATCCCGGAAGGTGGCCAAGGGGTCAGGCGACTCGGAGTGGTGACCGCGCCCGACGTCGGTACAGCAGGCCCGGCAGAAGTTGATGGTGCAGCTGACGGCCGAGGATCATGGATCCCCAACCGCGCCATGGTCGCAACCAGATTCACGGAGTTGCGTAAGCGTCGGGCACTCATGATCACCCTGATCGTCTTGACGATCGGGCTCCCGACACTCTTCCTCGTCATCAAGCTGTTGCTGCACGCCTTCGTGCCGCAGTCGTACGGGCCGGCCGGTGGGTTCGACGTGTTCACCACCCTCATCGCCGGCGTGCTGTACATCTTCGGGTTCATCGCCGCCATGACCTTGGGAGCCACCGCAGGTTGCTCCGACCTCGCCGACGGGATGTTCACGCAGCAGGTGGTTACCGGGCGCTCGAGAGTGGCGCTCTACCTGGCCCGCATCCCGGCCGGCTTGGCCATCATCATCCCCATGGTGGCCGTCGCATTCACCATCATCTGTGCGGTCTGCGTCTTCTCCGCGCCGTCCAGTTTCGACTTCCAGGGCACCACCGTGCCCCTCGGCCTGTCCCTCCATGGATACGAGACCTGGGCCGCCGATCATCCCAATCTGATCATCTGCGACTTCCCCTACAACGGGCCGTGCCCGCGGAACGAATCTGAGCCAAACACCCCGCTGTCCAGGGCGCTGGCCGAGCGACAGGCCGAGCAGAACTATCCGACCTACGCCGTGACCTACAACTCGCCGCCCTATGGCGTGATGATCAGGACGGGACTGTGGCTCGAACTCGAGGTGATCATCGCCTACGTCTTCGGTCTCGGGTTCGCCTCTCTGATGGGACAGCGAATGGTTCCGATCATCCTGATGATCGTGTACGAGATCATTTTCCGACCGCTCCTCTTGTCGACCAAGATTCAGATTCCCCACCTGATCAACCTCCAGCGACTCCTGGTCTTCGAACTGGCTGTGGCCCATTTCGAACCCGCCGGGATTGGTATCAACTACGGGATCGTGAACGGGCCCGCTGGGCTTCGAGACTCGTCGTACTTGCTGCCGGAGTCGACCGCCATCGCGGTTGCAGTGATCGCGGTCTGGCTGGTGGTGTGGACGGTCTTGGGCGCATGGAGAATGGCGACCAGAGACGCTTGAGAAATGCCTGGCTCGATTCGCCGTGCATTCGGCGCCAACCGCGCTCTATTCGCGGCTCGGAACGCTACGGCGGGTCCAGGTTCGAGGAACGTGGGAATGGTTTGGGCAATGCGGCACCTCCAAGGTCCTGAGCTTTCTTCTGAGTCCGGTGATGGCATAAGCGACCCTCTTCTGTTGCCGACCCGTCCCAGAAGACAGAACAGGACATACTGGTGCAGGCCGGAGATTCGAGGTCCTGATGCGTCGGTATGTGCTCTTTGGGTTGATCGGAGTCTCGCTTGTCGTCGGGGCCTGCAGTAACGGTGCTGCTCCACATACCGCAACGACGATTACTCCACCCTCTGGTGGGACAGCGCCACCGACGCGTGCGCCATCAGCGACAGCGCCACCGACGACAGCGCCACCGACGACAGCGCCACCGACGACAGCGCCACCGACGCGTGCGCCATCAGCGACAGCGCCACCGACGACAGCGCCACCGACGCGTGCGCCATCAGGACCGTCGCCAGGGCGATGACGGAACGTATTGCTATCCGCCTCACATTCAGGTGCCAACTCTCAGCATGACCGCATGGCATGGCTCCGTTAGCCTTGAGTAACTCCAGCCGCTTTGGCGGTACGCTACGACCAGACTCGGGCCATCCCGCGTTCCGATGAAGGTGCCGGGGGCTCCGCGCACTCGCTCGTGTATCTCGGTGGGAGTCGGTCGGCCTTGGTCTGACCCTGTCGACCGACTGCCGTCCCGCACGTTCCAGGGCGATCGCCTGGGCTCGCGTCGCCAAAGCCCCCCTGGCAACGTCGCCATCCCGGTGGGTCGGCACCGATGAGGAGGGAACCGCTCCGCGACTGGCTTGGGGCACTGGCCGCGGAGCGGCGTCACTGTCTGAGTGGCGGCAGTCCGATCGTTTCCGTGTCAGTCGGGGATGCGGCGACTACTTCCCACCCCTGGAGCGTGGGAAGTAGTGCTGCTGGCGACAGATTTCTTGAAGTTCCTGACCCCAATGAAGACCCTGGAGACCCGTGTGCCGGGGTGGTGCCGAAGGGCTGGAGAAGACGCAGAACAAAGCCGCCTCCCCCGGCGCCTACGGCTTCTTGGTCAGCCAAGGGGTGAACTGAACCGTGCCGGTGGCAGAGGCGCAACCCCCGCCCTTGTTCGGGCCATTCTTGCATCCCCACCAGTTGTTCGGGGCGTTGAATACGGTGCCGGGGCCGCCGACCGCGCCCGCCTTGTCTCGGAGGAGCAGGTTGTTGGGCGAAGCGGTGACGGTCGCCTGGCCGCCGACGGCATCGCCGGCGGTCGGGGTCGTTTGCGTGACGAACATCCCTGTTTGGAAGTTCGCGAATGAGTTGTCCGTGAGCGTGGCAGTGAGGTCGGCGAAACCAAAGCCGAGCAGGTCGGTCGTCAGGTAAGCGCCGTACGTCCCGTTGGGGTCGGTCGTCTTGGCGCCGGTGCCCGAAACGGTGTTCTTCGAGAACGTCGCCCTTGCCCCGGCGCCTGGCTGCCGTACGCACCGAGGCCGACGTAGCAGCCCTTGACCGTATTCGAGTCGACGTTCGCCGAGACATAGGGTGCGAACACCCAGATCCCATAACCATCGGAAGTACAGTTGGAGACCGTATTGCCCTGGATCAGGTCGGCGATACCGCCCGAGCCGCCGTTGTTGTCGGTGTGGATGCCGCTTCCCGACTTCCTAATGTGATTGGCCAGGAACTGCGTTCCCGTCGACCAGTTGGCCGAGATCGCGTCGTTTGCGTTCGTGACCGTGTTGTAGGACATCACGCCCGAATCTCCGTAGTTGAACATCGCGATAGAACTCGGGTCCGCTTGTACATTGTTGACCGTGTCGTGCGTAAGCGTGAAGGTCTGGCCGGGCACGTTGTCGTATGTCACCTCAATCCCTCGAAGGTAGATGTCTCGCACGAGCACGTGCGAAACGGTGAGGTTGGTGAAGTCGCTAAGGAGGTAGTCGTCGATAATGCCGTTCCGTGCGTTGATGTGTTTGCCATCAACGAGGACTCCGCTCCCAGCGAGCGCCGGGTTGGCGCCCTCGAGTGTCATGTTCTCGATGGTCACGTTGTTCGCTGCGACCAGGATGATGCTGCTGGCGGCACCGCCGCAGAGGGAGCTTGAACCGCAACCGTTCGGGGCGGGGTTGGAGACAGCTGGGTACAGCACTGTGCTGTTGCCAGTTCCTTTGAGGGTGACAGACGCGGTGACCGTGACGTTCTCGGCGTAGTGCCCAGGCCCGATCGTGATGAGTCCCCCGTGGATCGCCGCGGTGACCGCAGCCTGGATGGACGTGTACGGACACCCATGCGAACAGACCGTGTACCTCGCATGCGCACTGGCACGAGCGACAGCACGAGTATTGGCCCCCGCGCCAGGTGACGCCACCCCCGTGAGGCCTAGGACAGTCAGCGCCACCGCGCCCATCAGAACCTTTCGGCCCAGAGAAATCTTCCGCATCGACTCTCGCCCCTTCTTTAGCCCGCCGGGAGAAAACGACAGGAGACAACGTCTTGTGAGTGCTTACGACAGCGCATTGCCCGCTTGATAGAGCCAAAAGTCCTATCTAGTCGAAGTGACGTGGGATGTTGACACAGTGCTCCCCGCGCACGGTGGAATCATCAGATGTGACTACCCGAATCACTGGTGAGGCAGTGACGCGTTGAGGTCTGACTCTTGTCGATGACCCCAGGATCCTCCCCAACCGTGTATGCGACCCATGATGACCGGGCATGCTAGGTCGGGTCATCCTCAAGAATGGCGAGCACTGTCGTCTGTCACCATGACATCCCAGGTTGTCACCTTGGCATAGATATATGGCAGGACGCAGAGTAAGTGCAGGAGTCGCGCACCTACGTCTGCGGTGACCCGAGCAGTACTCACCTCAGGAACGATTGTGGATGGGCAGGCCGGTCGGGGCCTCATTAGGGTCCACACCCACACGCATATTTCCGTCTGGTCCACTCCGACCGACCGCTCGCCTTCGGACTTGTTGTGGCCGTCAGGGTCGATTCGGCAGCTAATGACCCATGACCTTGGCTCGGTAGATCTTGACCCGCCCCTCTGGATCTGGAGATCGAGTTGGGACCAATTTGGCAAACGCAAAGATCGCGCAGGGACCCTGCAGTCTGGATGGCAGCCCACAGGCAGTCTCTTCCTATGGTTGCCGAGGGACTAGGCCGCGTAGGACTTCCTCCCCTAGCGGGCGCCGGGAGGTCCCCAGATCATTGCATCAGGGCCGATCCCGACAAGGGGGCTTCATGTTTGCTGACTTGGTAAGTGGGTGGGAGAGGGCGTCCGACATTCAGAAATCGGACGTCGGTAGACAAGGCACAAGGACGCCTTCTTCGTCGCTGGCTGAGGAGCAACGAGACCTGACCCGGGCGCGCATCAGACAAGCAGCCATGAAGGTGGTCGCCCAACGAGGCTTCTACGCCACGGTCGAGGAGATTGCCCAGGTCTCGGGCGTGAGTCCACGCACCATCTTCCGCCATTATGGGAGCCACGACCGGTTGATCGCCGCAACGGTAAACGATATGTACTTCGGCTGGTTCGAAGACGTACCTCTGCCGGGCGACGACCTCGACGGCTGGATCGAGGAACTGGCGGTGACGGTCCACACCAGAACGGCTCACGTCGTCGGAGCCGCCTTCTGGGACATCCACGCTCCCCGGGCCAACGCATCTGACGTCCTTGCCGAGATGGACGCGCAGCGCCGAGACGTCCGCGTCCGCGGGATGCAGACCCTGGTGAAGGTGGTCTGGCGGATGGCCGGCGGCAGGGGCGAGCCTCCCCCGAACTGGTTCTTGCGTTTGCACTCAATCTCTCAGCATTCGCCACGCAGGCGCTCATGGTCGACTTTGACCGGACCCCTGCCGAGATCGGGATGCTGACGGCCGACACCCTGAAGATGCTCCTGTGGCGCGCCATCGAGGCGCAACCCTCATAAGAAGGCGATTGCGCCAACGGGCGACAGCAAGAACTGTGCTCTTGGGGCACGCAAGTACCTCAAGCTCCTTCACTCGGATTGTTCGTGAATCGGACCCAGCGTGAGCGCGCCCCAGAGCCGGCATTCCCGGATGGCTCCGGCAACGGGCCGACAGTCCGGCTGGGACCATGCGGTCCGCACCACAAAGCAAGACACTCCTGTCGAGTGGGCAGCTACTGACACACTCAAGGTCGCCAAGGTAGGCGAACGTTGCCTGATACGCATGGGTCGGTCGAGCCGGCACGGGAGACGGTCCCATGACGGAGTCGTCGTCGTCTCGGCGCCACCGCCGGTATCG
>CAWISP010000025.1:0-303447 GCA_963838775.1 uncultured Acidimicrobiales bacterium | reverse complement strand
CGGTCCGATGGCCCGTCGCTGTCCGGGGAGGTGCCGGGAGACCGTGGTCGGGGCGATCACCTGCCGAGGTGCGGAGGCGGTGTGGCGACGGTCCGGTGGCGGCGCGGCGACAAGGTGCCGGGAGCGTGGGCGGCGGTGCGGCGGAGCGTGGGCGGCGGTGCGGGGGAGCGTGGGCGATGGTGTGGCGGCGGGCACGCCGCCGGGTGTGGTTGACGGGCACGGCCCACCGCGGGAGACTGGTCGTCCGATGGGAAACCCGAGCGCACCCGTAATCGTCATCGAATAGGCGCACACCCGATTGGTGTGTGCGCCTCCCCGACCGTCCACATTGTGGGCGGTTTTTCATTTTCCGGGACAGGCCCACCCCCCGACGAGCCGATAGGCACTCCAGAACGATGAGCACTCCCCAGACCCACTCAGTGGCCGTGATCGGCGGCGACGGCATCGGCCCCGAGGTGCTGACCGAGGCCCTCAAGGTGGTGGCCGCGGCCGGCGTCACCCTGGACACCACCGACTTCGAGCTCGGTGCCGCCCACTACCTCCGCACGGGCGAGGTGCTCCCCGACGCCACCCTCGAAGAGCTGCGGACCTTCGACGCCATCCTTCTCGGGGCGGTGGGGCCGCCGGTGGGGTCGACCGAGGTCCCCTCGGGTCTCTTGGAGCGCGGCCTCCTGCTGCGGCTGCGGTTCGAGCTGGACCTGTACGTGAACCTCCGCCCCTTCGTCGGGCTGGCCGGAGCGCCCGCGCCCGACTGCGACTTCGTGGTCGTCCGCGAGAACACGGAAGGGACCTACGCCGGCGAAGGCGGGTTCCTCCGCCGCAACACCCCGTACGAAGTGGCGACCCAGGGCTCGGTGAACACCCGCATGGGCGTCGAGCGGTGCGTCCGCTTCGCCTTCGAGCTCGCCTCACGGCGTGAAGGTCATCACCTCACTCTGGTGCACAAGACGAACGTCCTCACATTCTCGGGAGACCTGTGGCAACGGGTCGTCGACGCGGTCGCCCCCGAGTACCCGGGTGTCACGCGCGACTACAATCACGTCGACGCGGCGTGCATCTACCTCGTCGAGCGGCCCGACCGCTACGACGTCATCGTCACCGACAACCTGTTCGGCGACATCCTTACCGACCTCGCCGGCGCGGTGGCGGGGGGGATCGGGTTCGCGGCGTCGGCCAACCTGAACCCGGCGCGGACGGGGCCGTCGCTGTTCGAGCCCGTCCACGGTGCCGCCCATGACATCGCCGGCACGGGCACGGCCAATCCCGTCGCCGCAGTGCGCTCCGCCGCCCTCATGCTCGAACACCTCGGCGAGGTCGACGCCGCCGAGCGCGTCACGAAAGCGGTCACCGCCTACCTGGCCGAACAACCGCCGGTGTCGTCCGGCTCTCACGCTTCGTCCACCGTGGCCGTGGGCGACGCCATTGCAGAAAGGCTCTGAGCCCGTGCCCATCACCCCGACCGAGAAGATCTGGCTCGACGGCGAGCTCGTCGACTGGGACAAGGCCCGCATCGACGTGCTCACGCACTCGCTGCACTACGGGTCGGGTGTGTTCGAGGGCATCCGTGCCTACCCGACGAGCCGGGCGTGGCCGTGTTCCGGCTCACCGACCACATCAACCGGCTGTTCACCTCCGCCAAGGTGTTCATGATCGACATGCCCTATACCCCCGACGAGCTCATCGCCGCCAGCAAGGAGGTGGTGCGGGTCAACGGCCTCGACGACGGGTGCTACCTCCGTCCCATCGTCTATCTCGGCTACGGCGAGATGGGCCTCAACCCCCTGCCGTGTCCCGTCAGCGTGGCCATCGCCGCCTGGCCCTGGGGCACCTACCTCGGCGACGAGGGGGTGGCCAACGGCATCCGCCTCAAGGTGTCGACCTGGCAGCGCCACGATCCCAACGCCGTGCCCACGGCGGCCAAGGGGACGGGCATGTACGTGAACTCCTCGCTGGCCAAGGTCGAGGCCCTGAAGGCTGGCTACGACGAGGCGGTCCTGCTCGCGCCCGACGGCCGTGTGTCGGAGTGCACGGGCGAGAACATCTTCGTGGTGCGGGGCCGGACCGTGGTCACCCCCCCGACGTCGGAGTCGGGAGCGCTGGCGGGCATCACCCAGGACTCGGTGCGGACCATCGCCACCGACCTCGGCTACGAGTTCGTCTCCGAGACGCTGATCCGCACGGACCTCTACACCGCCGACGAGGCCTTCCTCACCGGCACGGCAGCCGAGGTGGTCCCCATCCGCGAGGTCGACGACCGCACGGTGGGCACCGGCTCGCCCGGCCCGGTGACCAAGCACATCCAGGACACCTACTTCGCCACGGTCCGGGGCGAGGTCGACCGCTACAAGGACTGGCTCGAACATGTCGAGTGACGCCCAGGTTCACAGCCAGGGTTCGGGGCGAAGCCAGGGTTCGGGGCGAAGCCAGGGTTCGGGGCGAAGCAAGGTCGTGCAACGCCGCCAGGGCCCCGGCGGTGGTGGGCATACTCATACCTCCACCAGCCACGGCTTCGACCTGCCGGTGCTGCCCGAGGCCGTCGACATCTTCGACACGACGCTGCGGGACGGGTCCCAGCAGGAGGGCCTGTCGCTCACCGTCGACGACAAGCTGCGGGTAGCCGAGCAGCTCGACCATCTCGGCGTCGCCTTCATCGAGGGCGGTTGGCCCGGCGCCAATCACAAGGACGAGGAGTTCTTCGCCCGCGCCCCCGCCGAGCTCCGACTGTCGACGGCCACGCTCGTGGCCTTCGGGTCCACGTGCCGGGCCGGCGTACGCGCCGAGGACGACGAGGTGCTGCGCCAACTCGTGAAGGCGAACACCGAGGCTGTCTGCATCGTGGCCAAGGCGTCGAAGCTGCACGTCACCGAGGCGCTGCGCACGACGCTCGACGAGGCGGTCGCGATGGCGGCCGACTCGGTGAACTTCCTCCGGGAGCACGACCTCCGGGTGTTCTTCGACGCCGAGCACTTCTTCGACGGGTTTCGCGACGACCCCGAGTTCACGCTGCGGGTCGTACGGGCCGCCGAGGAGGCCGGGGCCGAGGCCATCGTGCTGTGCGACACCAATGGCGGCACCCTCCCCCATGACGTCGAGCGCATCGTGGCCGGCGCGGTGTCGGACTTCGAGTGCCAGGTCGGCGTGCACTTCCACAACGACTCGGGCTGTGCGGTAGCCAACTCCATCGCCGGGGTCCGCGCCGGCGCCACCCACGTGCAGGGTTGTGTCAACGGCTACGGGGAACGGACGGGGAACGCGGATCTGTCCGCGGCCATCCCCAACCTTTCGCTCAAGCTCAACGTGCGCACCATCCCGGCCGACCGCCTGGAGCGGATCACGCCGGTGTCGCACCACATCGCCGAGCTCGTGAACGTCGCCCCCAACCCCCAGCAGCCCTATGTGGGCTCGGCCGCCTTCGCGGACAAGGCCGGCCTGCACACGAGCGCCATCGCCCGCCGCCGTGACGCCTACGAGCACGTCCCACCCGACTCGGTCGGCAACGGGACGCGCTTCGTCGTGTCGGAGTTGGCCGGCAAGTCGACGCTGGCGCTCAAGGCGCAGGAGCTCGGGCTCGACCTGGATTCCGACGCGTCTGTCGCAGGTGCTCGACACCCTGAAGGAGCTCGAGTACCGCGGGTACCACTTCGAGGTGGCCGACGGGTCGCTCGAGCTCCTGCTGCGCAAGGCGACGGGTTGGGAGCCCCGCTTCTTCGAGGTGGAGTCGTTCCGCGTCATCAACGACCACGCCGATACCGGCACCGATACCACGGGTGACACGATGTATCGGGACGGAGCCCGTCACTCGGTTCACACCGGTCGCCACACCACCGAGGCGACGGTCAGGATCCGGGTCGGCGACACGCGGGTGGTGGCCACCGCCGAGGGGAACGGGCCCATCAACGCCCTGGACTCGGCCTTGCGCGAGGCCATCGGTGCGCACTTCCCGAAGCTGTCGGCTGTCCATCTCGTCGACTACCGGGTGCGGGTGCTCGACACGGGCAAGGGCACCGGCGCCGTGACGAGGGTCCTGATCGACACCAGCGACGGCGACCGGGTCTGGACCACGATCGGAGTCTCGGAGAACATCATCGAGGCGTCCTGGCAGGCCCTTTTCGACTCGATCGTCTACGGTCTCGTCCACACCGAGCCGAGTGCCACCAAATAAATAGAACCGGGACGGGGACACAACCGGGACGGGGACACAGCCGGACCGGGGACACAGCCGGACCGGGGACACAGCCGGACCGAGCACAACCAGCCGAGCGCAGGAGCAGCACACTCTCAGATGACCCAGCCGAATTTCGTGCCGATCGTCGAGACCGACCAGGTCCGACCCTCGTACCGCCTACGCACCCCGCGCGACTGGCGCTCTGTTCGGGTCGCCGACCTCAAGGGTCCCGAGGGGACCCGTGGCCCGGAGTTCGGGGTACCCGGGCCCGACCAGGGCTACGCCCTGCTGCTCGCCCACAGCCTGTTCGAGGACCGTCTCGAGCTCACCGTCGGGATCACCGCCGAGGACGCCCTGGTGGGTTGCGCAGCGGTGGCTAGCCGGCGCGCCCGCGCTGTTCGGCCGGGCCCCGGTGGCCAAGGACATCGAGCTGGGCCTCGTGCTCTTCGGCTTCCTGGGTGACGCCCCCGAGGATCTCGTGGCGTGGCGGGCACCGCTCTTCCAGGCGGCCGCGCATCGCTACCGCCAACAGCGCGCCATCGCCGGGGCGGTCTCCGAAGACGCCTTGCGCCTGATGCCGGCCGAGGTGCGGGGCCGGCTGTCGTCGTGGCGCTCGATGATGGCGACCCCGGCTCCCGCCGCCTGAGCCCCGGCCTCCGAGCCCCGGCCTCCGAGCCCCCGTCCGAGCCGCGCCCCCACCGGTCCCGGGAGCCGAAGAGTTGCACGATCTCGAGGTCTCGGCCCGGGGGCTCGTGTTCGACGCGGTCGAGGTCGGGCCCGGTGACGGTCGTCCCGTGCTCTTCCTGCACGGCTTTCCCCAGACGTCGTTCTCCTGGCACCACCAGCTCGAGGCGTTGGGAGCGGAGGGTTACCGTGCCCTCGCCTTCGACCAGCGGGGCTACTCGTCCCGGGCGCGGCCCCCCGCCGTCGAGGACTACCGCATCGCCGAGCTCGTGGCCGACGTGCTCGCCGTGGCGAACCAATGGGGCCTGGAGCGTTTCGACCTCGTCGGTCACGACTGGGGTGCCATGGTGGCCTGGGTGGTGGCGAGCCGCCATCCCGACCGGGTGCGCACGCTCACGGCGGTATCGGTGCCCCATCCCCGCGCCTTTGCCGCCGCGTTCGGCGCCGGCTCGGGCTCCGGCTCCGGCTCCGGGTCCGTGTCCAGGTCCGGTGCAGGTGATGCAGACGGCGCGTCTGGCCAAACGACAGGCACCGGGTCTCCCGAAGACGAGGCCGGTGACGCAGACCAGCGCCAGCGGTCGTCGTACATCGCGGTGTTCCGGGCCGAGGGCGGGGTGGCCGAGCGCGCCCTGCTGGAGAGGACGGCTCGGGCTCGGGGTTGCGGGCGATGTTCGACGCCAGCGGCCTCGCCTCGGACACCGACGAGGTCCGCCGATTCGTCGCCTCGATGCTCGAGCCCGGGGCCCTGACCGCCGCGCTCAATTGGTACAGAGCCACCGAGCCTCTTTCACTCACCGACGTCGGCGCGATCACGGTCCCCACCCTCTATGTGTGGTCGGACAACGACATCGCCCTCGGACGCACCGCCGCAGAAGCGACGGTGGACTGGGTCTCGGGCCCCTACCGCTTCGAGGTCCTCGAAGGCGTCAGCCACTGGATCCCCGAGACGGCACCGCTCGAGCTCAACCGACTCCTGCTCGAACACCTCGCCGCGCACCGGTAGCACCGGCCCCCGGGCCGTCACGCCCGGGCGCTTCGCGCTGCGAAGCACCCGGCACCGGGTCCCGGGTTCCGGGTCCCGGGTTCCGGGTCCGGGAATGCGAGACTGGAGGGATGGACCAACCCCCCGCCTACGCGCTCGCCGACACGCACAAGCAGTTCCGGAGCGCGGTCCGCCAGATGTGCGAAGAACGCATCGCCCCGCACGCCGCCCAGGTCGACCAGGACGCCGCCTTCCCGTGGGACGGCTTCAAGGCCTCGGTGGAGATGGAGCTGCCCACCCTCGGGTTGCCGGTGAAGTACGGCGGGGCCGGAGCCGATCACGTGACCCAGGCGATCATGGTCGAGGAGCTGGCCCGCGTGTGCGCCTCGACGAGCGTGACCATGCTCATCTCCAAGCTCGGGATGATGCCCATCTTCAACTGGGGCTCGGATTACCTGAAGGAGAAGTACATCCCGCTCGTGGCGTCAGGAGAGGCCCAGGCCAGCTACTGCCTGTCGGAGGCGGACGCCGGCAGTGACGTGGCGGCCATGCGGTGCCGGGCCGTGCGCGACGGCGATCACTACGTGCTCTCGGGCACCAAATACTGGATCACCAATGCCGGCGTGTCGGACACCTACACCGTGTTCGCCAAGACCGACCCCGACGTGGGCCACCGGGGCATCAGCTGCTTCGTGGTCGAGGCCGACTGGGGCGTGCGCATCGCCAAGCTCGAGCACAAGATGGGGTTGCGGGGCAGCCCGACCGGCGAAGTCGTCCTCGACGACGTCCGGGTCCCCGTCGAGAACCGGGTCGGCGAAGAGGGCCAGGGCTTCACCATCGCCATGCACACCCTCGACCGCAGCCGCCCCACCATCGGTGCCCAGGCCGTGGGCATCGCCCAGGGGGCCATCGACTACGCGGCCCAGTACATGACGCAACGCAGAGCCTTCGGTCAACCCATCGCCGAATTCCAGGGACTGCGGTTCATGCTCGCTGATATGGCGATGCGGACAGAGGCCGCCCGCACTCTGGTGTATCGCGCCTGCTCGGTGATCGACGGGGGAGACCCCGACAACGAGCTGTCGATGATCGGAGCCATGGCGAAGTGCTTCGCGTCGGACACCGCCATGGCCGTGACGACCGACGCCGTGCAGTTGTTGGGTGGATATGGCTACACCACCGAGTTCCCCGCCGAGCGCTTCATGCGCGACGCCAAGATCACGCAGATCTACGAGGGTACCAACCAGATCCAGCGCGTCGTCATCTCGAAGAGGCTGCTCGGCTAGCGCGTTCCTCAACCCCTCGCGTGTTCCTCAGCCCTCGCGTGTCCCTCAGCCCTCGCGTGTCCCTCAGCCCTCGCGTGTCCCTCAGCCCTCGCGTGTCCCTCAGCCCTCGCGTGTCCCTCAGCCCTCGCGTGTACCTCAGCCCTCGGTGATCGTCCCGCCCGCGAGGAGAGCCAACTCGGCGTTCTGCAGATGAGGCTCGTGATCGGCGTCGGCTCGGGCCGCGGTGGCAGAAGGGATGAAGATCGCGGCGATGATCGCCACCACGGTCGTCCCCGCCAGGAAGGCGAAGCCTCTGGTGTAGCCCGACGCCGCCGGGTACTTGTCGGCGAGCAGGCTCGACGTGACGATGCTCGACATGACAGCAGCCCCGATGGCGCCTCCGATGGTGCGGATGTTGGCGTTCATCCCACTGGCGACGCCGGTCTGCTCGGGCGGCACGGCTTGCACGATGAGGTTGGACATGGCGGAGAAGGCCAGGCCCAGGCCCACCCCGAGCAGCGTGCTGGCGACGTAGACCTCCCACTTCTCGGTGCGGGCGAAGGCCAGGATCAGATACGAACCGGCCGAGAACACCGATCCGATGATGACCGCCGATTTGGAGCCGATGGCGGCTGCGATCCGGCCCGACAACAGCCCGAAGAGGAACATCGTCACGGTGAGGGGCAGGAGGAACAGCCCTGACTGGATGATGTCGGCCCCGAACCCGTAGCCGACCGATCTCGGTGTCTGCAGGAATTCGGGGAGGAACGCCATGACCGAGTACATGCCGATCCCGAACAGGAAGGCGACGAGGTTGTTCGTCCACACGGCAGGGACGCGCATCATCTTCATGTCGATGAGCGGTTGGCGCGATCGCGACTCCACGACGATCCACACCACGCCGATGCCGACGGCCAAGGCGATCAGCCCGAGGACCTTGCCCGAGCCCCAGCCCCATGAGGGGGCCTCGCTCACCCCGATGAGGAGGGCGACCAACCACCCCGAGAGCAGGAAAGCGCCCAACCAGCTGATCCTTCCCGGAGTCCGGACTGGTGACTCGGGGACGAACACCCGCGCACAGACCGCGGCGATGACCGTGATGATCAGCGGGATCCAGAACAACCAGTGGTAGTCGAGATGGCTGACGATGGGCCCGGCGAGGACGATCCCGGCCCCTCCGCCGACGGCGGCCATGGCGGCCACGACGCCCACGCCGGTGGCCACCTTGGTGGCGGGGAACTCGTCCCTGATGATCCCGAACGACAAGGGCAGGACGGCTCCGCCGACTCCCTGCACCACACGGCCCAGGATGAGAAGACCGATCGACTGGGACAGGCCAGCCATGACCGACCCGAGGGCCAGGGCGGAGAGGGTGACGACCAGCATCCGCTCCTTGCCCACCATGTCGCCGACGCGCCCGAGAATGGGCGTGAAGACCGAGGCCGACAGCAGGTAGGCGGTCAGGACCCAGGTCACGGTGCTCTGGGAAGTATGGAGATCGTGCTGGATGGTGGGCAGAACCGGCAGCACCAGTGACTGCAGGAGTGAATAGGCCGACACCCCGAGGAGCAACACGGTGAAGGTGGCCCTGTAACTCGCCCGATCGAGCGATCTGGTCACCCTGTGGCCTCGATTCCAGTCAGCGGGAAGACGACTGCGGTCGCGGCGGTCTGCGGTCGCTGCGGTCGCCCCGCCACTATAAACGGAACACACGCTCCGCATTCGACAGCTCTGGAAACCGAGTTGGAGCTACGCAGCTCGTGACGATTGGCGGAGTGGCGCGGTGGTGCGGTGGCGGCGGTGCGGCGGTGCGGCGGTGACGATGCAGTCAGACCTGGGCCCGGAACCGATCGGCCATGGCCGACATCACCGACAGGGCGAACATCGGTGTCTCGTGGACCAGGAAGAGAAAGCGTTGCCGGTCGAGCACCGCCAACAACGTGTCAACCGTCGCCACCGCGGTCGCCATGCGGGGGGCGGAGTCTACGAGGGCCATCTCACCGAAGATGTCGTCGACGCCCAGTGTGGCGACGACGCGGTTCGTGGTCTGCAGTTGGATCTGCCCCTCGATGACACCGAACATCTCGGTCCCGGCGTCGCCCTCTCGGAACACAACGCCGCCGGCGGGAACGCTCAGCGTGTCCTTGGCGTTGCGGAACAAGCCCTCGACTCTCATGTGCACCTCCGGGAGGCCTCGAGATCCGGTCGAGGCTAGAGGAGGCACTCGTCGACCCACAAGGTGGTCGCGGCGTGGTGCCGAGGGTCACATACCACCGTGACGGGGTGCCCTCATCGAGAGAATGTCTGACACAAATACTGGTACAATCGTCGCGTGGATAGGGCGGATCTGGTTGATCTGGTTATCCTGGATCCCGAGTCGTCGGTGGCCCCGTTTCAACAGGTCCGGGAACAGATTGCCGCCGCCATCGACAGTGGCGCTCTTCTCCCCGCCGTCCGGCTCCCTCCGGTCCGTCAGCTCGCCGCCGATCTCGGCCTGGCCGTCAACACGGTGGCGCGCTCGTATCGCGAGTTGGAACTTGCCGGACGACTCGAGACCCGGGGACGACAGGGGACCTTCGTCGCCGGCGCGCCATCCCCCACCCGGAAGCTCGCGGCCCGCGAGGCAGAAAGATTCATCCGCCACATGCGGGAGCTCGGGATCGGAGACGAGGAGACCCTCGCCATCGTGGGCCGAGCCGCGGATCGAATCGGAGTCCATCGAGCGCCTCGGCGGAGGCCGGCGCGATGAGCCGAGAGTTGCTAGGCCGCCTGCCTTGTCACACGGCGCAGCTGTCGCCCTCACAGACGCCGTCGTCGCCGGCGCCACGGATGGGTACGACGACCTCGAGGGGGTGGGCCTTGGCCCAAGCTCGCTCCAGCACGTCGAGAATCGTGTCGGCGTTCTGGGCTCCGGGGATCCCGAACTTGCCGTCGACCACGAAGAACGGGACACCGCTGACCCCGAGCTCGAGCGCCTCGCGCTCGTCGGCCCGGACCTCATCCCCGTAGCGGTCGCCCGACAGGATGTCCGCGCACTCGCCGGGGTCTAGCCCTACCTCGGTGGCCAGGCGTATCAGGGTGTCGCGTTCACCTATCGCAGCCCCCTCGGTGAAGTAGGCCACGAACAGCCGCTCCTTGAGCGCGTCCTGCATGCCCGGACCGGCCGTGCGGGCGAAGTGCAGGAGCCGGTGGGCATCGAAGGTGTTGCCGGCCTGGGCGCGCTCCAAGCGGAAGTCGAGCCCTTCCGCGGCCGCCGTGGCCGTCAGCCGGTCATTTGCTTCTGTGGCCTGCTGGCGGGTCATACGGAATTTCCTCGCCAATCGCTCGACCTGGTCGCCTTCGCGCCGTGCCGGCGCGTTCGGGTCGAGCTCGAACGCCCGCCACACGACCTCGACCTCATCGGCGTGCTCGAACCTCCCCAGCGCCTTCTCGAAACGGCGCTTACCGATGGCACACCATGGACACACCACGTCCGAGAAGATCTCTACTCTCACCAATTTTGCAACCGCCTGCGCCACTCGATTATTCCGGTGCCGCTCTAGCCGTAGTCGGCCCGAAGGCGACGCAATCGCGGTCAACCGATGTGGCGCGTCCATGCCCATTGGCCCGCCGGCGTGGCACGACCCGGTAGCGGAACAAGACCCCGTGGGCCGGTTCGGGACATCACGGTCGTGACGCGTGGCGCGACGTTGCCGGGGTCGATGCCGGTCGTTGCCGGGGTCGTTGCCGCCGGCCGGGAACGGTCGGTTCGTCGGAAAAGGCCGGCTTCGATTCGGAGATGGTCGGAGCGCCCACTGGCACCAGGGCCTCCAAACTCAAACATGCCCGTCGCTCTCTGCCGGCTGAGCGTGTGCGGAGCGCAGGGCGCGTATACCATCTGACCTGGACGACGCCATGATGTAGTCGGCGCGTCCCCGGGTTGGTCGGCTGTGTTCGGCCCGGCGGGGTGGTTTGCGGGGGTCGAGGTCCATGGTTGGGACGGTCGGGAACGGATCCGGTTCGGCAGTGGGCCCGTTCTGCCTCACTGGGCGCGTAACCAGGTGCACAGCGTGAGTATTCGATCCTTAATCACGCCATGGGAAACGCGGCGCCATCGTGGCGCTGGTCTGCTCGGTCGTCGCCGGGTCGGCGCTGGTGGGCGCGTCCCCGAGCTCCGCCGCCACCGTGGGGTCCAGCAGTGTCATCACCACGGTGGTGGGCGGCGGGGGGACGACGGCCGTCACGAACGGGGTCTCGAGCCTGGCGGCGTCTCTGGGCTCCCCGCTGGACTCCGTGCTCGACGCCAGTGGGAACGTGGTCTACGCCGACCAGGACAACAATGTCATCCGAGTGGTAGCGGCCTCCTCGGGCACGTTCTACAACGTGGCCATGGCCGCCGGCCACATCTACACCGTGGTGGGGGACCCGACGGGCACGGGAGTTGACTCCGGTCCCGCGCTCCAGGCCACCCTCTCGGACCCCAACGGAGTAGCCGTCGACGGTGCCGGCGACATCGCCATCACCGACACCGGGAACAACACCATCCTTTTCGACCCGGCCACCACTGGGACCTACTTCGGCCTGTCCATGACCGCCCACGATGTCTACCCCATCGCCGGTGACGTGGACTCCGGAACGAGTGCCATCGGCAGTTTCGCATTCACCGCCGGGCTGTCCGCGCCGGACGGGATCGCCTTCGACGCCCAGGGTGACGTCGTGGTGGCCGACACCGGCAATGACATCATTCGGCTCATCCCGCGGACCGCCCACACCGCCTTCGGACAAGCACTCCAAACCATCAATATCTACACCATCGCGGGGAACGCGAACTTCGGGTACACAGGTGATGGCGGCCCGGCAACGGCGGCCGAGCTTCAACTGGACAGCTTCAACGGCGTGGCGGTGGACCCCAGGGGCGACGTCGTGTTCTCGGACGTCGACAACGACGCCGTCCGCCTGGTCGCGGCCAGCACCGGTACCTACCTGGGCCGGACCGTCAAGGCGGGGGACATCTACACCGTGGCCGGTTCGGGGCCCAACGACGAGGGATTCAAGGGAAACAAGAAACCCGCCACCAAGGCCTGGCTCGACAGCCCGCAGGGCATCGCCGTCGATACGGCGGGAGACCTCTTCATCACCGACGCGTTCAACAACGTGATCCGCTTCGTGGCCGCCAACAAGGGGAGCTACGACGGCATGTCGGTCAAGGCGGGTCACATCTACACCATCGCCGGAAACGGCGCGGCCGGCTACAGCGGCAACGGCGGGCCTGCCACCTCGGCGGAGCTCAACACACCGACCGGCGTCGCCGTCGGGCTGTCGGGCCGGGTGGTCGTCGCCGACAACGGCAACAACGTCATCCGTGAGATCAGCGGCACGCCTGTGGGAGCGCCCACGGTCACCGCCATCAGGCCGGCGTCGGGCCCGACCTCGGGGGATCGCAGGGTTGTCATCATCGGAGCCAGCCTCTCGGGTGCCACGGCAGTGATGTTCGGCTCTCGACCGGCGGCGACCTTCACCGTGAAGTCGGCCAAGAAGATCATCGCCTTTTCGCCGAGCGCAACGATCGGAAGGGTCATCATCAGGGTGTACACCTCGGCCGGGGTCAGCTCGGCGAGTTTCGTCGATTCATACACCTACGCGGCCGCGGCGCTGGGAAAGCACAAACACCGGCGCTGAGCGGCCGTCACACGGGGGCGCCATCCCGCCAT
Source organism: uncultured Acidimicrobiales bacterium (assembly GCA_963838775.1). Classification (GTDB taxonomy): domain Bacteria; phylum Actinomycetota; class Acidimicrobiia; order Acidimicrobiales; family UBA8190; genus Chersky-840. The sequence continues at coordinate 290,661 of CAWISP010000025.1, read as the reverse complement.
CCCGCCATCCCGCCATCCCGCCATCCCGCCGATCGTGAAGGCGCCGATCGTGAAGGCGCCGCGGTGCTGGCGCGGCGGCGGGCAGAGCGGTGGTGCGGGACTAGGCGTGGTCCTCGAATTGGGGCAACCACGGGCGTGTGGCAGCGAGAAGCTCGTCGGTCATGGCGACGACGTGCTCGTAGGGAAGTGAGCCCGCCATGGGATCGGCGAGCATGGCCTCGAGGGCGGTGGTGCGATCCCCTGACACCGCAGCTTCCACAGTGAGCTCCTGCGAGCTCACGACCCGCCGGAGGTGCTCGCCGAGGAACGACGGGACCGAGGCTTGATCCCGAGGCCGGACGCCGTCCGCACCAGCCACCACCATGCACTCGACGACGACATCCCGAGACAGGTTCTCGACCTGTCCCGAGTTCGGGATGTTGCCGGGGAATTCCTTCTCCTCGCCCGTGACGAGCCCCTCGAGCAGCAGCGCCACGAATTCTCCCCGACGGCCATTTCGGGATGGTCTCGGAGGCCAGGAGGTCCGCCATCTCGGCGTCGTCGGTGGCCTTGTCGGACTGGTGGCCGTGCATGCCGTAGTGATGGACGGCCCAATCTCGTCCGTAGTCGGAGGCGGCGGTCACGAACCCGGGGAAGAACTCGACCACGTGTGTGTCGGCGGAACCCGGGAGAACCCCGAAGCGCTCGAACAGCTCGAACTTGACCTTGTTGTTGGCCAGGATGTCCGCCTTCGACCAGCCGTGTTCGGGGTCGACCATCTTGTAGTGCATCGGCCCCGGCGGCTCCATCCACAGAGGCCCGGTGAGGTCGAGGTCGCCGGCGAGTGCGCTCCGGAGCATCTCGAACCCGTCACGTTCGCCGATGCGGAGCGAGGTCACGAGAGGCAAGTGGTTGACACCCGCCACCACGGGATCGACCGTGGTGAAGTTGGCGTCGAACAGAAGGCTGAGCACGAACTTGAGGCCCACGATCTCGGCGCACAGCCCGATCGTGTCGATCGAGGTCTCCCGCGTGACGGCCCGGCACAGTGCGGTGAGGGGATTGCTCACGTTGACGAGGAGCGCGTCGGGGCAGCACCGCTCCATGGCCCTCGCCACCTCGAGGATCACGGGCACGCTGCGCAGCGCCCTGGAGATCCCCCCCGGTCCGACGCTGTCGCCCACGGTCTGACGGACCCCGTAGCGAGCGGGGATCTCGATGTCGTGACGCATGCTGGCGAACCCGCCCACCGAAAAGGTGGCGATCACGTACTCGGCGCCCAACAGCGCGTCGTCGATGTCGGTGGTGGCTCGTGCGGTGAGCGGGATCCCGCGGCGCTCGGCTACGTGCTCGGCGACCTTGAGCGCCGGTGGCAACGAGTCGGGGTCGAGATCGAAGAGGACCACCTCGGCGTCGGCCAGGGCGGGCGTGTTGGCGAAGTCCACCATCAGCTTCGGCGTCCAGTGCGTGCTCCCTCCACCGACCAGTGTGATCTTCGCCGCCATGGCGCCGACGATACCCGCGACGGGCCGTTCGGGCCCAGTGAGGTAGTCACCTCACCTACAGTGCGGCCATGTCCGAGACCCGGGAACGGACCGTCGAGCGGATGCTGGTCAAGTCCCATCCCGATTCGCAAACTCTGGCTCGGGACGCGGCCGACCGTGCCGCGGCCGTGCTCCGGGAGGCGGTGGCGGCCCGGGGTGTCGCCCACGCCATGTTCGCCACCGGGAACTCCCAGTTGGAGTTCGTCGACACGCTCGTCACCTCCACCGCGACCGCCGATGTCCCGTGGGGCCACGTCGTGGTCTTCCACATGGACGAGTACGTCGGCGTCGGCCCCGACCACCCGGCTGGGTTCCAGCGCTGGATCCGTGAACGCATCAGTGACCGCGTCCGCCCCCGCCGGGCCCGCTACATCGACGGGCTGGCCGACCCCGAGGCCGAGTGCCGACGGTACGCGGGGCTCCTGCTCGAACACCCCCTCGACATCTGCTGTCTCGGGATTGGCGAGAACGGGCATCTGGCCTTCAACGACCCTCCCGTCGCCGACTTCGACGACAGCCTCGACATGAAGGTGGTCGAGCTGGATAGCGCCTGTCGGCTCCAGCAGGTGCACGAGGGGCACTTCCCCGACATGGACTCCGTCCCGCGCCTCGCACTCACGGCCACGATCCCGGCTCTCCTCCGGGCGCGAACCGTCCTGGCCATCGTGCCCGAGGCGCGCAAGGCCGAGCCCATCCGGGCCGCCCTCACGGGGCCGGTGTCGACGGCGTGCCCGGCCTCGGTCCTGCGTACCCGGGACAACGTGACACTGTTCGTCGATCCCGGGTCGGCATCGCTGCTCGAGTGGTGACGGGCGGCGGGCATCGGGCGTGGGTTCTGGATCGTGCCGGCCCCATCGCCGGCGTTCCCGGCGTCCCCGGCGTTCCCGGCGTCCCCGCCGTCCCCGCCGTGCTCGCCGTGCTCGCCGTGCTCGCCGTGGTCGCGCTGGCATTGGCGGCGTGCGGTGGTGGTGGCGGAAGCCCGAAGTCGACCACTCCCGCCGTGGGCGCCGTTGGCGCGATAGGGGCCGGCGGTGCGGTAGGTGTCGACCACGAGTGCGTGATCGGTGGCACCGGGCATGCCGAGGCCGCGCGCGTGGCGTGGACGAACCTGCGCAATCCGATCCTCAGCGAGCCGGACGCCGGGGTGAAGGACCAGGCCCTTGTCTGGGCCGGTGGCGAGTGGCACATGCTCTTCAGCTACGTCACCAACGACGTCGCCACCAAGGGCGCCGAGAACTGGAACATCGCCACCGCCACGAGCTCCGACCTCTGGCAGTGGTCGGCACCGTCGCCCTGGCCCGTCCAGGTCGGCGTGGACGGTGTGGCGTCACCCGACATCGTGCGCAGCCCGTCGGGCACCTTCGTCGTCACCTACGACTCGAATCCCGACGTCGCCACCGGTGCGCAGTCGAAGCTCTATTACCGAACCTCGAATGATCTCAGCCAATGGTCGGCCCCGCGACCGCTGGCGCTCAGCCTTCACCCCGCACCCGGTGACCGGATGATCGACGCCGCGCTGGCCTGGACAGGGAACGGGCTCATCCTCGGGTACAAGTACGGGTCGACGACCGGCTCGGCGGAGCAACACTTCGAGATCGCGTGGTCACCGAGTGGCTCGGTCGACGGTCCGTGGAAAGCGGTCGGCCGACCCGACATCGTGGTTCACGGAGACACGATCGAGAATTTCGAGTTTGTCGGCATCGCCGGACGCTGGCATCTGCTGGCGACGTCGAACACCTTCGACCAGCCATGGATCTTCGAGCTGCCGGGCGACCCCGCCATCCCGTCCTCCTGGTTGCACTGGACCGGCGGCAGGATGCTCGTCATCCCCGGACAGCCCTGGGACTCCGGACCGGGCATCTCGAGCGTGACCTTCGAGCACGCCAACTCCGTGTTCCTCTGCGACACCCGGACCGGGACGAGCCGCTCGACTGGCACGGCTGGCACGGGTACCGGTTACTACTACGTGACCTATGCCGGCAGCGACGAGCTGACGCAATTCGGGGGATGGGGTCACGCCAAGATCGGCATCGCGCGGAGCACCGACCTGGTCCACTGGCAGGTGCCGGGCTAGCCAGCTGACGAGTCGAGGCAGACCCTCACCGACGAGAGACCCTCACCGACGAGAGACCGTCACCGACGAGAGACCCTCACCGACGAGAGACCGTCACCGACGAGAGACCCTCACCGACTTCCCACCGGATCGCCAGGCCCAATCCAACGCTCGAGGAAGGGGAACGCCTCCACGCCGTGCCACTCGTGGATGCCCTCGAACACATCGTGCTCGAGCCGGTCACTCGCTCCGTCGGCGCCGTAGACGGCCCGCAGCCTGTCGACCTGGGCCGCCGCGACCGTCGCCGGGAAGAGGTCGTCGCGGGTACCGGACTCGATGAGCAACGGACGCGGCGAGATAAGCGCGCCCAGGTCAACGTGTTCGAGCTGGCCGAGCATGCCGGGGAGCACCTGCGAGCCGCACATGTTCCACGGCATCTTGTGCGACTCGGCCCACGACGAGAAGTAGCCGCTCACCACAGCGGCCGCCACCCGCTCGTCCAATGCGGCGAGGAACAGCGTGACGGTCCCGCCATAGGAGAGGCCCACCATGCCGATGCGACGGGCGTCGACGAGGGGATGGGTCTCGAGGACGTCGAGCCCACGCGCCAGGTCCCACAGGTTCTGCGTCAGCGGGTTGAGCCCCGCCATCACGGCGTGGACGAGGTTGGTGTCGCAGGCATAGTGGTCGTCGGGGTTCCAGTCGAGGCGCTCGCCGAAGCAGCGCATGTCGGGAGCGAGCACGACATAGCCGCGGAGTGCGAGTTGGTGCCCGTAGTCGGCATTGGGTGTGCCCGTGCGCTCGAGCCCGCACGCCTCGGCCTTTCCCGGTCCGTGGCCGTGGGCGGCGAGCACCGCCGGGCCCGGCGCCACGCGGTCGTGCGGCACGAGGAGATAGGCCGGCACCGACATCATCGCCTCGGTGTCGAACACCACCTTGTCGCGTCGGTACTTGTCGCACTCGACGGACTCGAGCGTCTCGAGGCGCAGCGGCACGCGTGCGGGCATCGGCCCCAGCAGTGTGTCGAGGCGGGCCCGGCACCGCGCCCGCCAGTCGGCCAGGGCGCGCCCATAGGCTGGGTCGCTTGGGTCGCCGGCACCGCCGGCACCGCCGGCGTCGCCCGGACCAGCAGTGGGCAACAGGTCGACGTGGTGGGTTTCGCCCAGGCGCACCATCCACGAGTACCAGGGCGAGTAATTCCGATCGGGAACGGGCAACTGAAAGGGCGCTACGACGGGCGCGTCCGCGGACCCGTCCACGGGCGCGTCCACATTCACATCTGCGTCCACGGAGTCCGCCCCGTCCACCGGCGGATCAGCCGGCAAGAGGAGCCCAGGACTGCACCGTGTGCCAGCACGTCCCCTGGGGCTTGCCCGTGTACGTCGGCACGCACAGCGGGGAGGGGGGGTCGTTGTTGTAGAGCTCGACGACCTGGTACTCGGTCGGCCCCGCGTACTTGTCCGGCCCGAAGCTCAGGGTGGGCGTGTAGGTGCCGGGGAAGTTCTGGATGCGCGACATGGACTGGACGAACGTGCGCCGGTCGAGATGCGGGCCGGCGCCGAGGGCCGCCGCCGCGAACAGGCGGATGGCCTGGCACCACCCCACGATCGGTCCCTGCTCCTCGATGTACGGCGACACCGAGGAGGTGGGCTTGTTGTGCGCGCTCCATGTGTCGTAGCAGCTCTGGACCGCAGCGTTGTAGCCGCCGCCGTCGGGGGTCACGCTTTGCGGAGCGTCGGTGCCGCCCAGTGTCTCGACGGTGACCCCCTCTTGGTGGTCGAGACCCTTCTCGTAGGGGATCGGGATGAGCCCCAGCGTGACCGCGATCGAGGACTCGTAGTCCGACAACAGGAGCTTCGGGAAGTAGTTCTGCCCGTTTTCCTGGCTCAGGAACGGGAAGAACGAGTTGAAGGGGATGAGCGGGATCACCGACTTGATGCCGGCCGACTTCAGGCGTTGCACGACGAGAGGGGCGGCCGAGTTGGTGGCCGCGGTGTCCGACGGGTTCGACGGCAGGGTCTCGACCAGGGGATCGGTGAACCCGGCCCGTTGCAGGTCCGGCAGCAGATACTGGTTGAGCGCCACCTGGTCGCTCGTGCGGTCACCGGCGACGATCCCGATGCGGTTCGTCGTGGTGAGCAGGCCCGAGCTCTTCCCCCACTGCACCACCGTGGCGAGGATCTGGGCCTGGTCGGGGCCCGTCCACCACAGGTAGGGGGCGCCCTCCTGAGTCCAGTTGGTGACCGTCGTCCATTGCCCGATAAAGGGAGTGTGGCCTTCTTGTGTGATGCACAGCTCGTTGTCGCCGGTCCAGGAACCGAGCCCGTCGAGGACGGCGAATACGGGGGGATTGCCCTCGGTCCACTGCTTGCACAAGGCGCGCATGGCCGATTCGTTGGTGGGGTCGAAGTTCATGATCACGGGATTAATCTTGCGGCCGTTGATCCCGCCCGCATCGTTGATGGCGTTGACGAACGTGTGGATGGCGGCCTTCTGCGCGGCGAACTCGGTGTCGCCCGCGAAGCCGAAGTTCGACGCCAGGGACGTGAGGTTCGACACCGGGAAAGCCACGTTGATCGAGGTGGCGGTCACACCCCGGGTGCTCGTCGAGGCCTGGTCAACGGTCACGCCGCTCGGCTTGCCGAGCCCCAGCCCGCTTTCGGGTGCCCCCGAGCCCGCCGACTTGTTCGACGACGTCCCCGTGATCCCGTACACCGCACCGGCCACGACCGCGATCACCACCACGAACGCAACGACCTGCACGCCGGCGGGCCGGCGCCGGAAGCGCCGCCACGACCGCTTGAGTGCCGCCCCCGAACCCGCCATCGTCGTCGCTCTCCCTCTTCGGCTGCGTCTTGCCTGCGTTTGCCTGCGTTTGCCTGCGTCGACCAGCTCGCCGGACCGGTCCCGGCGCGGTGACCGCTACCGCTGCTTGCCTATGGCTGCATGCCTACCGCCTCTTACCTACGGCCTCGACCTCCTCGACCGACCCTTTCGACCGACCCTTTCGACCGACCCTTTCGACCGACCCTTTCGACCACCCTTTCGACCGACCCTTCGGACCACCCACTTCGGCTCCGTGCTGCCGTGGCCACACGATATGCGGCTCGGGAGTCGCCGACCCGGCAGGCACGCCGGGACGGCAGGGGTTGTGGCCGCTCCCGTGCTGGGGCACGATGGACCCATGACGTTGACGACGGGACTCGACATCAGAGCGATCTCTCCCAACATCGGAGCCGAGGTGCGAGGCCTCGACCTCAGCCGTCCCCTGGGTGACGCCGTGGTGGCAGAGGTGCGTGCCGCCCTGTGCCGGCACCTGGTGCTGTTCTTTCCGGGCCAGGATCTCGCCCCCGACGTCCAGGCCGACTTCGCCCGCCAATTCGGCGAGGTGACACCGGCTCATCCGGTGATCCCGGCGATCGAGGGCAATCCCGAGGTGCTCAACATCGACGGGCGCGAGGACCGCGCCTCGTGGTGGCATACCGACGTCACCTTCCTCCAGACACCGCCGCTCGGCTCGATCCTGCACATGCGCGAGGTGCCGACGGTCGGAGGTGACACGATGTGGGTGAGCCTGCAGGCCGCCTACGACGCGTTGGCCGAGCCGGTCCGCGCCATGTGCGACACGCTGATCGCCTGGCACCACGACCCCTGGTTCGCGGCCGACGTCGAGAACCAGGGCGGCTACGAGTGGGACGGCCGTCATCACGAGAAGCTCTTCCCCGTCTCGCACCCGGTGGTGCGGACGCACCCCGAGACAGGGCGCAACGGCCTGTTCGTCAATTCGCAGTTCACGCGGTTCCTCGAGGGGATGTCCAAGCTCGAGAGCGAAGTGTTGCTCGACCTGCTGTACCGGCACTGCCAGCGACCCGAGTTCAGTTGCCGGTACCGGTGGGAGGCGGGCGCCGTCGCATTCTGGGACAACCGTGCCACCCTGCACTACGCGCTCGACGACTACGGCGACGCGCTGCGCATCGCCCACCGGGTCACGTTGCGCGGGGACGTGCCCTACGGCCCGGCCCGACCGCTCCAGCCGAGCAAGTAGCGACCCACCGTCGCACCCACCGTCGCACCCACCGTCGCACCTACCGTCGCACCTACCGTCGCACCAACCGCCGGACGCGCCGAGCGTCTCAGGCATCACCGGCACGACTCCCACCCGGGCCGGCACCCGCATCAGTGCGCGCCGGTCCGGTCACGCTCAGGGCGGCGTCGCTGGCGCCGAGATAGGCAGCCAGGGCGCGGGGATCTTCCCGTACGACGTCGGGGCTGCCCGAGGTCACGACGGAACCGGTCTGCATGATGATCACGGTCGAGCACAACTCGAACACGAGTGGGACGTCGTGCTCCACGAGAAGGATCGTCGTCCCCGTCACCTCCTGGAGTTGGCGCAGCAGCGGGATGAACGCTTCGGCCTCGCGCTGGGCGATGCCGGCCGTGGGCTCGTCGAGCAGCAGGATTCGTGGGCCGGCCAGCACGATCGAGGCCAGGTCGACCACCCGGCGCGTGCCGGTCGAGAGGTGCCCGGTCAGGTGGTGGCGGAAGCGCTCCAGGCCGAACGACCCGATGACGCGGTCCACCGCCTTGGCCTTGTCCCGTTCGGCGCGACGCGCCCACGGGAGCTGCAACGTGGTCGACAGGACGCTGACGCTGTTGCGGGCGTCCTCGCACAGCATGAGCGTGTCTTGCACTGTGAGTTCGGGGTAGAGACGGCAGTCCTGGAACGAACGGACGACGCCGAGCGCGGCCCGTTCCTCGGGGATGTAGTCGGCGAGGTCCTCGCCGTCGAGCGCCAGCGACCCCTCCTCGGGGGTCACGATCCCCGACACGGCGTCGAGAAGCGTCGTCTTGCCCGACCCGTTGGGCCCGATGAGCCCGACGATCGTTCCGGGCTCGATCGACACCGTGACCTTGTCAACGGCCCGTAATCCACCGAAGGACACGACCAGGTCGGTGATGTCGAGGCGGGCGGGCCCTTCTCCTCTCGTCTTCCTGCCGGAGGGCCTCGCCTCTGTGTCGTCGTCGGTGAGGGTGGCGGCGTCGGAGAAGGTGGCGTCGTCGGTGGTGCTCACGAGCGCAGCTCCGCGACCGCATCCGCTTCGGTCAGTTTCCCGGTGGCGGGGTCGATCCCGACCGTGGGCGGTGGTACTGGTCCCGGCGAGGATCCGCCGCTGCGCCGGGCCCGCAGCTGCACGACACCGGCGGTGGCGAGGTCACCGAGCCGGTGCATCACCTCGGCCATGCCGCCGGGGAGGTAGAGGATAAAGGCCAGGAGCCCGAACCCGCTGGTCAGGAACTCGACGGTCGTCGACGACCCGAAGATGGCGGGCACGCCCTCGAGATAGAGGGCGCCGAGCACCGCGCCCGGGATGGCGTCGAGGCCACCGATGACGACCATCGAGACAACCAGGATCGACACCGTGGGGTCGAACGTGTCGGTGCTGAACCGTTCGGTGGCGAAGGCCAGGCACACCCCGGCGTAGCCGGCCATAAACCCCGACAGCGCGAACGCCATGAGCTTCGTGCGCACGACGGGAATGCCCGCCGAGCCCGCCGCCACCTCGTTGTCCCGTACCGAGATGAGCCGCCGGGCGATGCCGCGGTCACGCCACACCCGCACCATGAGGATGGAGAGGATGAGCACGGCGAGCGAGAACCACGCGAAGGCGCGTTCGGAGGTGAGCCCCAGCCCGAACAACGTGGGTCGTGAGATCAACGTGGACTGCGGGTTGGGGAGTCCCGAGCAGATCGTCTTGTGCAGAAAGGGGACGGTCCAGCACGAAGTGGCCAGCACCGAGGTCTGCATGAACAGCGCGAAGCCGAGCGTGCTGACCGCCAGGTAGAGGCCGCGGATGCGCAGGGCCGTGAGCCCCACGAGCACCGATACGATCCCGGTCACCACCCCGGCGAAGGGGAGCAGGAGGATGAGCGGGACCCCCCCGCCCAGGTGGGCGGTCATGTCCGCGCCCACCCCCACCAACGCGAACTGGCCCAGGGAGACCTGGCCGGCCCATCCGGTGAGGACCGTGAGCGACAGGGCGATCACACCGTAGATGCAGATCTGGGACATGAGGAATGATCGACCGACGCCGAGCACGAGGGGCAGGAGCGCGGCCACCACCACCACGCACAGCACGCCGGTGGTGCCGACCCGTTTTCGCAGGACGTCCCCGGTGTGCCGGAAGCCCACCGTTCCCGTCATCCACGAGGTGCGTTCCGCCGTGCGTGAGGATTTCTGCAGTGATGCCGCCCGGACGAGCAGGGCGAGCTGCAGCAACACGAAGAGGACCAGCTCGACCTGGGCCGATCCCGTCGACGGGTTGATGATGTTCCACAGGAGCAGCTCCTGGACGATGCCCACTCCGATGCCCGCCACGAAAGCGACGGGCAGGCTCACCATGCCGCCGAGCAGCGCGGCCAGCAGCGCCAGGAGGAGGAGGCCGGGGCTGAGGACCTCGGTGAGGGTGCTCGTCTGGCTGCTGGGCGAGGCGAGGATGGCCGTGAATGCGGACAACGCTCCGGCCAGGGTCCAGGCCACGGTGGACGTGCGCCGGACCCAGACGCCCGACAGGCGGGCTGACTCGGAATTCTCGGCCGAGGCCCGCATGGCCAGGCCCCACGGCGAGAAGCGGATGAAGGCGGCCAGACCGAGGGCGACGATCGGCGCCACGATGAGGGTCATGACGTCACCCGGCCCGAAGAGGAAGGTCCCGATGTGGAACGACCAGTCGACGGGCACGGGAAAGGTCCGGAACAGCTTCTTGGGCCGGATGAAGGGGAAGAGCGTGAACAGGAAGAGGACCTGGGACAGGCCGATGGTGGCGACCATGACCATGACGCGGGGCCGGTTGAACAGGCGCCGGAGCACGAGCTCCGACAGCGCGCCGGCCGCGGCGGCGAGCAACAGGGCGGCGGCGAGGGCGGCCCAGTAGTTGATGCCGTAGTCGTAGTAGAGCTTGACGAGGAAGACGGCGGCCACGACGCCGAGTTGGCCCTGGGCGAAGTTGATGACCCGGTTGGTGCGGTAGATCAACACCAGTCCCGTCGCCAACAGTCCGTAGTTCAGGCCGAGGATCGCACCCTCGATGACGACCGACGACGGGATCGACACGGCGATCACGCGCTGCCCCCGTCCTTTCCGTCGTCCTTCGGCCCCGGTTCCGGCCCCTCTCCCGGTCCGGGTGCCAGCGGTCCGGACCCCGCAGATGGCGACCCCGCCGGTCCGGGTTCCTTCGGTCCGGGCTCCTTCGGTCCGGGGCCCGCCAGCCACAGCCCGGCGGCGTGGGGGGCGCCGTGGTCCGGACCAGTCTGCGCACTGTTGGGCGGCCCGGTCGGGGTGCTGGCCTGGGCACCGTTGGGCGGCCCGGTCGGGGTTCTGGCCTGGGCACCGTTGGGGGTCGTGGCTCCGTCGCCGAGCGCTGCCCCGACGCTGGCGAGGAACACCGGGCGCAGGAGGTCGTCACGGGAGAGGAGGTCGGAGATCGACCCGTCGAAGCGGACCTCGCCCCGTTCGAGGAAGAAGGCGTGCTCCGCCAAGGTCATGGCGCGGTTCACGCTCTGTTCCACCAGGATCACGGTCGCCCCGTCGGCGTTCACGCGCCGCACGATGTCCATGAGGCGCTCGACCGTCATCGGGGCCAAACCGAACGCGAGCTCGTCGATCATGAGGAGACGGGGCTTGGTCATCATGACCCGGGCCAGCGCCAGCATCTGCTGTTCACCTCCCGACAACGTTCCCGCCGGTTGGTCGAGGCGCGGCTCGAGCTCGGGGAAGAGGCCGACAGCTTCGTCCAGTGCGGTCTTGGCCCGGGGCAGCTCCCGCCGGAACGAATGTCCCCCGATCCGCAGGTTCTCCCGGACGCTCAGACCCGGGAACGTCATCTTCCCCCCGACGAGCAGGGCGGCGCCCAGGTCGATGATCTGCTCGGGCTCGAGGTAGGTGCAGTTGGTGCCGAAGATGCGGATGACCCCGCGGTGAGGGTGGTCGAGCCCGGCCACCGCCCGCAGCAACGTGCTCTTGCCGGCGCCGTTGGTGCCGAGGAGGGCCACGATGTCGCCGTCGGGGACCTCCAGGTTCACGTCGAAGAGCACCTGCTGGGTCCCGTAGTAGAAGTCCATGTTGTGGATCTGCAGGGCCGGGATCGCTCCCCCCGACTTGCGTCGCTTGCCTTCGGCGTAGCGCTCGAGGACGTCCTCGATGACGAGAGTGATGTCGTGTCGGACGAAGCGTGATCCGACGATGAGCAACACACCTCCCACCGCGCATACCGGTCCGACAAGCGTGAGGGCCTTCGTCACGTTGCTGGCGTCACTGATGGCGCCGAGAATGATGCTGCCCGCGAACCCGCCGAATACCGCCGAGTACACGCCGAACATGGCGAAGCAGATCGAACGCATTTCGGGTGGGGCCGTGGCGGCCAGCGTCTGGAAGATGGCGATGGCAATGGGAGCCACCGCGGCGTTGGCGAGCAGCTGGAGCGCGACGACCAGCCACAGTTTGGGCATGTACAGCGACACCGTGAACAGCGTCCCGTAGATCGTGATGCAGATCCCGGCCAGTATCAAAGGAGCCTGGGGCGCGCGCCGGAACAGCCGGTCACCCGCGGTGTAGGCGACGGGGAGCCCGAGGAAGGCGGCCAGCCCGATAATGGCGTAGATGTGGCTGCGTTCCGCGGTTCCGTGGCTGCCGGTGAGATGCCACACGCGGACGAAGTAGAGGTTGCCGAACAGCGATGCGCCGATGCCGACGAAACCCAGCACCGAAACCGCCACGAGCTCGTAGTACAGCGAGCGGATCCGCAGCAGGCGGGTGACGGCCGGCCCGAGCAGGACGCGCGGGGCCTTCTCCTGCTCCGACTGTACGTCCATGCCCGCCGCTTTGAGGATGTGGCTCGACTCGTTGGAGCCCTTTTCGGGTTCGCGGATCCTTAGGAGCGAGAAGGCGATCGGGATCCCGGCCGCTCCTACGACGAGCCCCCAGCGCCAGTCGTTGGTGTAGGCGACGATGGCTCCGAAGATGAGGATCCCCAAGGTCTGGGCGATGGGGTCTTGAAGGTAGTGCCAGCTGAAGACGCGGCTGCGACCCTCGGTCGGGTACGCATCGGCCAGGTACGAGTTGTGCACCGTGTTGTTCACCGCACTGCCGACCGATGCGAGCAGGTACAGGAAGACGAACCACCACACGTTGGGAGCGAGCGCCATGAGTGGGCCCAGCACGCCGAAGACGAGAAGAGCGAAGGCCGAGACCACTTTGCGGCTGCCCCGGTCCGCCCAGAGTGCGAGCGGCACGGCCCACAGCAGCTGGGCCACCGATGCCACGAACGCCACCGCCCCCAGCCCCGAGTCGGAGAGGTGGAACGACTTCTCGAGGTTGTTGCCGACCAGATTGATGCCCTGCCCGAACATGTTCGGGACGATCGCCGCGATGGTCAGCAGGACGAGCGGGGTGAAACCGCTGGCCCGCAGGATTCCCATCAGGGGAGGGGGTTTGCCCTCCCCGACTCCCGGCATGAGTGCGACGTCCGCCACGGCGTCTTTGTGCCGGCTCTTGCTGATGGCCTCCTGGAGGAGCGCGTCCGGGACGGTGAAGCTGAACAATGGCGCGTCGCCCCCGTACAGCTCCCCCGCACCTTCTCCGACGAGCTGGTCCCCCGTTGGCGGCATCGCAGCGCCACGCTAATCCCTGACGCAATCGTCAGAGAGTTCGGTGGCCTCCACGACCTGCAGAGGCCCGGCATCGGCCCAACTGGAGTCCGGCCGCAGTCGGTCGCGCCCGATCGGCAGCCCCCGAGGTCAGGATGCCGACGCGACGGTGAGCGGGCCGTAGGGGAGGACACCGAGCCGGGCCCGCGAGCCGAGGCCCGTGCCGTCTAGTGCCTCAGCCACCGCATCGGTCACGTGCGCCACAGGTCGGAGGAACGCGGCGTGGACCTCGTCGTCGGTCAATCCGCCCGCGTGCAGCCAAACCTCGGCGTGGTGCAGGACGCGGCCGAGGACCTGGGCCTGCCAGCGGTCGGTCTCCGACGGTCCCTCCACCCCACCGAGCGCGTCGGGGGCCCGCGCCTCCGCCAGCAGTCGGGCGAAGGCGCCCCCACGCGGTGTGCCGTCGGTGCATTCCGCTGCCATCACGATCGTCCCGCCGGCACGGACCACCCGTTCGGCGGCGGCCATGCCCTTCACAGCCTGGTAGAGGTTCCGATCGAGGGGATAGCCCCCGTTGGTGCTGAGCACCACGTCGAAGCGCGCCCCCACCGCCTGCACCGATGTCTCCTCAACGAACCGGCATGCCGCGGCGTGCCCGGCAGGCAACGGGCCGGCGAACACGGCGGTGAGTTCGCGACGTTGATTGATGGCCACGTCCAGCGACAGCGTGGGTGGCGCCAGGGCCACGGCGGCGCGGACGAAGTCGTGGACGGGATTGCCCTCGGTCACGAGCCACGTGGAGCGGGGGTCGGCGATGCGACTCGGGCTGTGGGCCTCGAGGATCGTCTCGAGTGAGGCCAGGCCCGGACACGCCCCCTTGGGACCGCCGCTGAAACCGGCGAAGAAATGGGGCTCGACGAAGCCCGTCAGGATGCGGACGTCGGCCTCGATATAGCGGCGGTCGATGCGCACCGCCGTCCCGTCGACACGGCCCACCTCGACGTGGTCGTCCGACGCGTCGGCCCGGTGCTGGTGGATGCGGTAGCGCCCGGCGATGTCGTCACCCACGAGCTCGACCATCTCCTCGGGGGTAGCGGCTCGGTGGGTACCGGTGGCGCACAGCAGCTCGACGTGGTCGGGGCCGACACCGAGCCTGTCGAGCTCGGCGAGCAGGGGCGGCAGGACCGTGCGGTTGGGCATTGGTCTCGTGAGGTCGGGAAAGACCACCGCCACGCGCGGCACGCCCCCGGCTCCACGTCCTTTCGTGCCGCCCCCGTGACGGGCCACGGTGCGCGCCGCCCCGCGGACGAGCTCGGACAGCGGTGCGCCTTCGACCGGCCCACGCAGGGCGGCGAGCATGGCCCCGGCTTCGTCGGGCAGGCCGGGCAGCTCGGTGGCGGTCACCACGACGGCATCGTCGGGGACTCGCGCCAAGATCCCCTCCCGGCCGTAGGCCAGGCGCACCTCTTTCATCGGCTCACGAGCGCAATCCGATCACAGCCTGGGCAGCGGCGTCGACACCCGGTCGAAGCGACGCGTAGCACTCCACCATCGCCGCGTCGGGACGGATCGGGTCTGCATCTTCTCCGCCGGCAGTCACGTCGAGGCCGGCCTCGGCTTCGGTGGCCCGTGCGACGAGCATCGCCGCGCCGGCCGACGCCGCTTCCCCCCATCGGGGTCGGCGCACCGGGAGTCCGGTGACCGCGGCCAAGATCTCCGTCCACAGCGCAGAATTCGAGCCGCCCCCGGCCAGAACGAGGCCCACCGGACCGGCCGACCCCGTATACGCCGCGGTGGCCGACTCCAGACACCGCTGCACATCCCACGCCACGGACTCGATCACGGCGCGCGCCATGTCCCCGACATCGTGGTCGAAGGACAGGCCCACGACCGCCCCCCGGGCCGTGTCGCGCCACCACGGCGCACGGGCGCCGCCGAGCCACGGGAGCACGATGACGCCGCGGGACCCGGGCGGGCTGGACCGGGCGCGATCCATGAGGGAGCCGGTGTCGAGACCGGCCAGGCGGCCCAGCCAGTCGACGAGGGATCCGGCCGCGGAGAGCCCTCCCTCGAGCAGCAAGCCCCCAAGCGCACCCCGCGTCACGATCATGGCGTCGGGCATCACGTCGCCGAGGCGGGGTAGGGGCACCGATACGTTGGCGGTAGTGCCCCACGACACCATCGGCCACGACTCCGAGGCGCCAGTCCCCAGCACTTCGCAGGCACGGTCCCCGGCGCCGATCACCACCGGAATACCGGCGGGGACTCCCAGCTCACCCGCCGGTCCGGCGAGCAATCCTCCCAGCACGCTGTCCGACGGCCGGGAGCCGGGGAGCTTCTCGGCGACTGCGGCGTCGACCAGGCCGGGGAGGTGAGGACCGGGGTCGCCACCATCACCCGACATCTCGTACAGGCCGGTGGCCGAGGCCAGCGTGTGATCGGTGGACACCTCGCCCGTGAGATGCCACGCCACGAGATCTCTCGGCGCCAGCAGCCAGCGCGCCATCTCGATCCGTTGCGGCTCGTGACGCTCCAGCCATCGCACCTTGGCTGCCACCGAGCCCGCGTCGAGCACGAGCCCGGTGCGCCGTCGTACCCACCGCGCGCCGTCTTCTCCGACGGAGGCGCCCTCTTCTCCGAAGGATGCGCCGCCGTCCCCGAAAGAACCGCGGTCCCCGAAAGAACCGCCGTCCCCGAAAGACTCAGCCAGCGCCACGGCCTCGGCGCGGGCGCGCCGGTCCGACCACAACAGCGCCGGTCCCAGCGGCGTCCCATCGTCGGCCACCGGCACGAAGGTCTGGCGTGCCGCTGAGAAGCCGAGCGCCTCGACGGCTCCGAACACGTCCACCGCCGAGGCGCCGAGTGCCAACCGGGCCGACTCGCAGGCCGAGACCACCGAGGGCCACCACGAGGCGGAGTCCTGTTCGGCCCGGTTGCCGGGGGAATAGGTGCACTGCAGGGTGCTCCGTCCCACGGCCAGCTGGCCCTCGGCACCCCACACGATCACCTTGGTGACGCTGGTCCCGAGGTCGACGGTGAGGATCACGCCGGGACGGTGCCCTCCGCCCGACGTGCTCCGTCGCGCACGGCCTCGGCCACGAGGCGCGCCGTGGTGGCGGGGTCGGGGTCCTGGTACACGACGCGGCCCACTGCCAGGCCCGCTGCCCCCCCGGCCATGGCGTCGCGAACCTCGTCGAGGAGGTCACTCCGGGCGTCGCCGGGGCCGGTGTCGCCACTGCGGCGCGGGCCACCGAGGAAGAGGACCGGGACTCCCACGCTCGCCACGATGCGCGCCACCGCGTCGACACGCGCCGCCCCGGGTGCAACGTCGGGGAACGGCACCTTGAGCACGGGGGCGCCGATGTCATGGGCCACGATGGCGGCGAACACGATCGAGTCGGTGTCGCGCGCCATCCGGCCGTCGCGCCACGACAGGGACTCGATGAGCGCTTCGAGACCGTGGGACCGGGCCGATTCCAGGATCTTCCCGAGGAGCTCGAGGGCGGGCGCCGTCAACGGGTCGGTCATGTCGATGCGCGTCATGTGCTTCACGCCGGTCCATCCCTCGGCGGCGGCCTGCTCCACGCTCGCCACGAGACGGTCGTCGAGCTCGAACGCGCTGGCGGCTAGTCCCGTGCGGTTGAGCGAGAGATAGGTCCGGTGCCGGGGCTCGACTGCACCCGAGGCCACGAGGTCACGCAGCGGTTGCGTGCTCGCCAGGATGCCATCGCAGGCCCCGATGGCGGCGCGCAGCGCGTCGACGTACGCCGCATACGACTCGATGGTGATCACCCCGCGGGCGCGGTGATCGGCAGCGAGGATCACCGCCGGGGTCCCGAGTGGCCCGGTCGGCGCGGTTGAGCCCGTCGGCGCGGTTGCGCCCGTCGGCGCGGTTGAGCCCGTCGGCAAGCTCACTCCGCTCCGGCCACGCCGGCCAGCCCGAACACCACCTTGGCGAGAGCCGAGAAGTCCTCGCGCCCGAAGCCGGCCGTCGACGCGGCGGTGAGCGCCTGGCGGGCGACGGCCGTGGACGAGACCGGGACGCCGGCGCGAGCCGCGTACGACAGCGCTAGGTCGAGGTCCTTCGCCATCAGATCGGTCATGAACCCGGGCTGCCACCCGTTCGAGGCGGGGCTGTCGGGGATCACGCCGGGTACCGGCAGGCGTGTGCGCACCGCGGTGCAGTCACCGGTCGAGTGCACGAGCACCTCGAGCAGCTTGTGCATGTCGACTCCCGAGCGCAGCGCCAGCGCCGTCGCCTCGGCCGTGGCCAGCATCTGGGCGGCGTAGATCAGGTTGTTGCAGAGCTTCACGACCTGACCCATCCCGGGCCCGCCCACGTGCACGATCAGCCCGGCCATGGGATCGAGAGCGGGACGGGCGGCCTCGAGCGTGGCGGGATCGCCCCCCACCATCAGCGTGAGCGTCCCCTTCTTGGCACCCACCGTGCCCCCCGACACGGGAGCGTCGAGGTAGCGGGCGCCGGCGGCCGCCACCCGTTCGTGCTGGGCGCGCTCGACGTCGGGGTCGATGGTCGAGCAGTCCACGACGATCGTGCCCGCGGCCAGGGCGGGGACCACGCCGTCGAGTACCTGCTCCACGTCGGGGGAATTGGGGACGCAGATGATGAGGACCTCGCTCGATCGCGCCACGTCGGTGACAGTGCCCCCGTCGATGGCGCCGAACGCCATCGCCTCGTCGACCGGCGGTCGGCTGCGCGACGCCACGGTGACCTGATGACCGGCGGCGACCAGATTGCGCGTCATGGGAAGGCCCATGGCTCCCAGGCCGATGAATCCCAGCTTCACGAGGACCTCCCTGTCGCCTGGTGCCGTCTACGCCTTGCGCTGCGAACCGTGTTGGGGCGTTGTGTGTCCGGTGCTGTTAAGTTGAACTTCGGCGGTCAGTTGAACTGTGGCAGCCATTTGGCCGTACCGGCCAGGAGCTCCTCGACCATGGCCTCGGTCTCTCGCAGGTCGCCGCGTCCCGCCAGCGGGTCGAGCGCGAAGGCCTCGTGCGCGAGGGCCCGGTCACCGGTCAGCGCCGCTTCGACCGTCATCTCCTGGACGGCCACGTGACGGCGCACGAGCTCCGCGAACGGCGTCGGCGCGGCGGCCGCGTCCCGGCCCCGGATGCCGTCGGCGTCGACGACGCAGATCGACTCCACCACGGCGTCAGCGGGGAGGTCGGGGCACTGTCCGGTGTTGGGCCGGTTGAGCGGGAGCTCACGACGGGTGCCCGTGAGTAACGAGTCGATGACCGGCGCCACGAGCTCGCCCGAGTCCCACGTCGCCAGCTCCTCCTTGCCGGCCAGTACGGCATCGACCTCGGCGACGAACTCGGCCTGATGCTTTTCTCGAGTTGTCATGGGCGTCAGTTCGATGCCCCATGACGCGCCCCACCCCGATTCCTCGGTGAGCACCCCCGGCATGAACTCGGCCAGGTGACGGTCGTTGGCGCCGAGGAGCGCGCCCCAGCGGTCGAGCAGCGCCAGTTTGAGCAGATGACGACGCCCGAAGTCGAGTGTCGAGAACGGCTCCGCCTCTTCCTGGCCAGGCGCGGGGCGAGTGCCTCGAGGCCGCCGAGCTCGTCGACGAGCTCGTGCAGCATCTCGAACCCGTCCCGGCCGTCGATATCGATCTCGGTGATGACGGGAAAGTGGTTGACCCCCGTGATCACCGGACGCACCGCCGTGTGGGGCTGGCGGAAGGCGATGGCCAGGTCCATGCAGAACCCACCCACTTCATGGCACAGGCCCACGGTCTTGACCAGCGTCTCGCGGCACACCGTGCGCGTGAGCGTGGTCATCGGGTTGGTGATGTTGAGCAACCACGCGTCGGGACACATGTCTTCCATGTCGCGGCCGATGCCGGCGAGCACGGGGATGTTGCGCAGGGCCCGGCTGATCCCTCCGGGGCCGACGCTGTCTCCCACCGACTGGCGGATGCCGTGGCGGGCGGGAACGTCGATGTCGACGCCCATGCTCGTGAACCCACCCGTGGAGATCGTCACCACCACGAAGTCCGCATCCTCGAGGGCGCGACGTTGGTCGGTGGTCGTCGACACGGTGGACTTGGCGCCGAGCTTCTCGTCGGCGATGCGGGCGATGGCCTCCATCTTCTCGAGGGGGACGGGATCGATGTCCTCGAGGACGAGATGCACCCCGGCCAGCGACGGGAGGCTCAGGAGATCGGCGATGAGCTTCGGAGACCACTGGTAGCTGCCCCCGCCGATGATGGTGACCTGCATGTCTTCATCCTTCCACGACGGAGCGCCCGGGCACCTTCCGTAGAACAGGTTCTATACTCGGCTTCCTCAGAGCGCTCGCTCAACGCGGGAATCTCGCCCACCGCGGGCATCTCGCGCAACCGGAACACTTTTCGGATTCTCTCGGAGGTAGGGCAATGGCACGACCCGTGATCGTGGAGGCGGTGCGCACGCCTATCGGCAAGCGCAACGGATGGCTGTCGGGATTCCACGCCGCTGAGCTGCTCGCCACCGCCCAGGTGGAGCTGGTCAAGCGGGCCGGGATCGAGCCTTCCGAGGTGGAGCAGATCGTGGGTGGATGCGTCACCCAGGCAGGCGAGCAGGCGTCGAACGTGACCCGGACGGCCTGGCTCAGCATGGGCCTGCCCTACGAGACCGCCGCCACCACCATCGACTGCCAGTGCGGCTCGGCGCAGCAGGCCAACCACTTCGTGGCCAACCTGGTGGAGGCGGGCGCCATCGACGTCGGCATCGCCTGCGGTGTCGAGGCGATGAGCCGGGTCGGGCTCGGCGCCAACGCCATGAACGGGCCCGGGAGCTCGCGCCCCCCGACTTCCCGTGGGACATGCCCGACCAGTTCGGCGCGGCGGAGCGGATCGCCCAGAAGTACGGCATCACCCGTCAGGACGTCGACGCGCTCGGGCTCGCCAGCCAGCAGAATGCGGCGCGCGCCTGGGAAGAAGGTCGTTTCGACCGCGAGGTGTTCGCCCTCGAGGCACCGGTGGTGGGCCCCGACGGTCCGACCGGTTCCCATCAGCACGTGACGAGCGACCAGGGATTGCGTGACACCACGGCGGAGGCGCTGGCCGGGCTGAAGCCCGTGCTCCCCGACGGGATGCACACCGCGGGGAACTCGTCGCAGATCTCCGACGGCGCGGCCGCGGTGCTGTGGATGTCCGAGGACCGCGCCAAGGCCGATGGTCACCGTCCCCGGGGGCGCATCGTGGCCCAGGTCCTCGTGGGATCAGACCCGTACTACCACCTCGACGGTCCCATCGCGGCGACGGAGAAGGTGCTCGCCAAGGCCGGTATGACCACCGACGACATCGACATCTTCGAGGTCAACGAGGCCTTCGCCTCGGTGGTGTGCTCGTGGCAGAAGGTGCACGGTGTCGACTGGGACAAGGTCAACGTGAACGGTGGCGCCATCGCCATTGGTCACCCGGTGGGCTCCACCGGTAGCCGCTTGATCACCACCGCGCTGCACGAGCTCGAGCGCCGTGACGGCAATCTGGCGCTGGTGTCGATGTGCTGCGGCGGGGCGCTCGCCACTGGCACCATCATCGAGAGGCTCTGAATCGTTGAGGCTCTGAATCGTTGAGGCTCTGAGTCGTTGAGGCTCTGAGTCGTTGAGGCTCTGAGTCGTTGAGGCTCTGAGTCGTTGAGGCTCTGAGTCGTTGAGGCTTCTGAGTCGTTGAGGCTCTGAGTCGTTGAGGCTTCTGAGTCGTTGAGGCTTCTGAGTCGTTGAGGCTCTGAGTCGTTGAGGCTTCTGAGTCGTCGAAGCCTTCGGCGTCATCGCAGGTCTCCGAGGCCGGAACCTGTCAAGCGATTTGAGACACGTTCTTATGACGCCTTCTGTGCAAGTTCGTCGACGGGCACAGGCTCGTTGATCCACGCCACGGTCGGCAGCGTCGGCGGCTGCGGCTGACGGTGACGGAACCGGGCGGGGTTCGCCGCGTAAGCGGCGTCGAGGGTCTCGGCGCGTTGGGACCGGACCTCTGTGGCGGTGCCGTAGTGCACCGAGGCCGGCGTGTGGTAGCCGATGCCCGAGTGCCGGTGCTCGTGGTTGTAGTAGGCAAAGAATGCCGAGCAGAACGCTCGGGCGTCCTCGATGCAGCCGAATCGCTCGGGGAACGCTGGGCAGTACTTCAGCGTCTTGAACTGCGCCTCGGAGTAGGGGTTGTCGTTCGAAACGTGGGGGCGGCTGTGGCTGCGTCCCACGCCGAGGAATGTGAGCAGTTCGGTGACCGGGTTCGACGTCATCGACGAGCCGCGGTCGGCGTGGATGGTGAGCTGGTCCGGCGGGACCTGGTGGCGCGCCACCGCGTCGGCGATCAGCTCCTTGGCGAGCTCGCCGGACTCCGACGGCGCCACGCACCAGGCCACGACGTAGCGGCTGAAGATGTCGAGCACCACGTAAAGGTCGTAGTAGACGCCGCGTTTCGGGCCCTTGAGCTTCGTGATGTCCCACGACCACACGACCAACGGCGCGCCGGCGAGGAGCTCGGGGCGGACCTTGGCGGGGTGCGTGGCCTGGCGGCGGCGTTCCCGCACCTCGTTGTGAGACCGCAGGATCCGGTAGTAACTGGACTCCGAAGCCAGGTAGACGCCCTCGTCGAGGAGCGTGAAGTACACCTGCGCCGGAGAGCGGTCGGCGAAGCGCTCCGACCGCAGCGCGTCGAGCACGGCGGCGACCTCGTCGTCGGAAAGCTTGTTGGACGGCACGGGCCGGGGCTTCGCCCGGCCCGTGCGGCCGGGCTTGAGCCTCCGGTAGTGCGTGGCCCGGGCCCGGCCGAGCGCGCCGCAGGCGCCCTGGACACCGAGCAGCGGCTCGATCTGGCGGAAGGCCTCTTCGATCACGGCTGCTCCGCCTCGTTCTCCGAACTCTCGGCCAGCAGCCGCGACAAGAGCTCCGATGCTTTTCCCTGGATCTCCAGGGCCTGCTTGTGGTTGGCGAGCTGGCCTTCGAGGCGCTCGATGCGCTTGTTGGCCCGAAGCAGCTCGCGCTCGGCCGACGAGCGCTTCTTGCGGTGCTTGGGGGCGAGCCCGGCGAGGGCGCCGGCCTCCTGGGCGCGGCGCCACTCGACGATGTGGCTCGTGTACAGGCCCTCCCGGCGCAGGATCGCCCCTTTGGCCCCGGTCTCGGCGGCGGCGTCGTACTCCTCCACGATGGCGTGCTTGTACTCGGTCGTGAACCGGCGTCTCGCCGGCTTCGCCGCGGGGTCGTCGCGCACCTCGCCATTTTGGGCGCGCGCGACCAAGGATGCATTGGTCATGGTCATTTGGTCTACGGGTTCCTGACTCGCCCTGGTGGGATGGTGCGCTACAGCAGGTGTCTCACGTCAGCCTGACAGACAGGGGGCGTCGAAACCCGCTGAGCTGGGTTGTTCGTCATTTGTCCGCCATCGGGGAAAAGCCTGAGCGCCCCGCAGGATTCGCGGACAAGATGAGGGGATGAGCCCCAGGCGAAACCGATGACCCTCAGATCGCGCCGGCGCGCCGGATTGTCCGCACCGGCGCGGCTCGGGCCTCCCGTGGCCCTGAGGCAGCAGCGTGCACGGCGAGCACCTTCGGTTCGTGCGGGCATCGTGACATCCAGTGCCCTGCTGCTCGCCGGCGGCGCCATCGTCATCGCCGTGTCGGCGTCGCCTGCGGCTGGAGCTGCTGCCCAGGCCGGGGCTGCGCCTCGGACTTCTGCGCAGACTGCGGCGCAGCCTCGCACCGTGTTCGGCACCAGTTGGCCCGGGTACCACCACGACGGCCTCGGAAGCGGGGCCGATCCCACGGGCACCGACCTCACCCCGGCAACACCGGCGTGGACGACAGGCGCGTTGGACGGCGAGGTCTACGGAGAGCCCCTGGTGGAGGACGGCCGCGTGATCGTCGCCACCGAGAACGACACCATCGACGAGTTGGCGGCCAACACCGGAACCGTGATGTGGTCGACGCACGTCGGGACGGCGGTCCCGTCCGGGAACCTCCCCTGCGGGGACATCTCACCCACCGCCGGGATCACGGGCACTCCCGTGATCGATGCCGCCCGCGGTGAGGTGTTCGCCGTGACAGACGAAGCTGCCGGGGCGAGCGCGCAGCACTACCTCGTAGGCCTCGATCTCTATACGGGCGCCGTCCTGTTGCACCAGCCCATCGTGTTGTCGGGCTCCGACCAGCTGGCCCAGCTGCAGAGGACGGGGTTGGCTCTCGATGACGGCAACGTCGTCGCCGGCTTCGGGGGCAACGACGGGGACTGCGGCAACTACCACGGCTGGGTGATCAGCATCCCCGAGGGCGGCGGGGCCCAGCAGTTTTTCGAGGTGGCGTCCAATTCCGGAGACAGCCAAGGCGCGGTGTGGATGGGAGGCGCCGCCCCCGAGGTCGACGGCCAGGGCAACATCTGGGTGGAGACGGGCAACAGCGCGTTCTCCTCGTCGGGTGACACCTATGACAACAGCGACGGCGTCATCGAGCTGTCGCCGGCGCTGCGGGTTGTCCAGTCCTTCGCCCCCACGACGTGGTACAGCGAGAACGGTAGCGATCTCGATTTCTCTACCTCCCCGGCCCTGGTGTCGGCGAACGGGCTCGTCTTCGCATCGGGCAAGGACCACGACGGGTACCTGCTCAACGGATCGAACCTCGGCGGCATCGGTGGCCAGCTGCAGACGATCAGTTCGTTCTGCAGCGGGGACGTCGACGGGGGGACGGCGGTCTCGGGCACCACGGTCTACGAACCGTGTGAATCGGGGCTCGTGGCGGTGGCGACTGCCGCGCCCAACAGTGCGACCGTGCTGTGGCACTCCGCCACTGGTGCCGGCGGCCCTCCGATCGTGGCCGGCGGGTACGTGTGGACCATCGGGGGCAGCACGCTCGATGCGCTTGACCCCACCACCGGGAACATGGTGCAGAGCTTCTCGCTCGGTTCGGAGGCGAACCACTTCCCGACACCGACCGTCGCCGACGGGCTGTTGCTGGCACCGTCTTCGAACCAGGTGCACGCCTTCGACGGCCCGGGTGGGCTCCCACCGGCCCCCCCGCCGCCACCGCCGCGGCCCGGGTACTGGACGACGGCCTCGGACGGGGGCGTGTTCAGCTTCGGTGGCGCGGGGTTCGCGGGCTCCATGGGTGGTCGGCACCTGGTGGCGCCGGTGGTCGGCATGGCTGCCACTTCCGACGGCGGCGGGTACTGGCTGGTGGCGAGCGACGGCGGCATCTTCTCCTTCGGTGACGCCGGCTACCTCGGCTCCATGGGTGGTCGACCGCTCGTGAAACCGATGGTGGGCATGGCCGCCGCCCCCGACGGAGACGGGTATTGGACGGTGGCCAGCGACGGCGGGGTCTTCGCCTTCGGGGGCGCCCGGTATTTCGGGTCGATGGGCGGACGGCGCCTCGCCGCACCCGTCGTCGGCATTGCCGCCACCCCCGACGGCGGCGGCTACTGGCTGGTGGCCTCCGATGGTGGGGTATTCGCCTTCGGCGACGCTCGTTACGCCGGTTCGATGGGTGGTCGCCACCTCGACCAACCCGTGGTGGCCGCAGCGGCGGCCCCGGACGGCGGCTACTGGCTGGTGGCGAGCGACGGCGGGATCTTCTCCTTCGGCGGCGCCGGCTTCTTCGGGTCCATGGGCGGCCGACCGCTCGCCAAGCCTGTGGTGGGCATCACCCCCACATCGACGGGCCAGGGCTACTGGATGGTGGCGAGCGACGGCGGGATCTTCGCCTTCGGCGATGCTCCCTTCGAAGGTTCTGAGGGCGGGGCCCGCCTGGTGAAGCCGATGGTGGGAATCGCCGCGCCACCCTTACCCTGACCTTCGACTGCCCGGCTTCGCTGGCCTTCGACAGCGCCGCCTTTTCGCTGACCTTCGGCTGCGCCGGCTCTCTTAACCTGCGACGTCGCCGTCGGCTCGCCATGGCCCATCACCGGTGTCTTGCGGTCCAACCGAGGGACGGCGCTGGCTGCGCTCGGCCACCTTGCGGATCTTCTTGGGGCTGAGGACTGCGAATTCGCCTTCGGCTTCGACGCACACGACGCCGTCCTGGACGAGGCGCCCTTTGCTCGTGACACGACGACCGTCGTTGGCGACCACCTCGGCCTCGAATCGGGCTTCGACCCCGACCAGCGTCGGTCGGCGGAAGCGAATGGTGAGCCACACGGTCGGTCCCGCCGCGCCGCTGAGATGGTTGGCGGCAGTGAGGACGATGTCGAACGTGGCGGCGAGGGCGGCCCCGTGGACCCAACCGGGGCCCCCTTCGTAGGGCGTGGTGAAGACGGCGGTGCCGATGGCGAGCGGGGGCTCGAACGAGATCTTCACGGGGAGCGCGATGGGGTTGAAGCGGCCGATGACGGGGTCGTAGGGCATGGACCCGCCCATCGACGTGCCCCGAGTCTCGGATCGGCGGTCTTCGGGCGGGTCGACGAAGCGTGGGACGGGATCGACCGGGACGTGCCGAGCGAGGATGTCGGCGGTCGCCTGCAGCTGCATGACCACCGCGTCGAGCACCTCGCTGTCGGCCGTATTCGTCACCACCAGGTCGATCAGGCGTCGCACCGTGCCGGCGAGCTCTGTCATCGATCGTTCCCGGCCGGCGATGGCGGGGTGGAAGCTCATCTGGCTGTTCTCGCTGCTCACCGTCACTCCGTCCTGTGTCCGCTCTGGTGTGTCGTGGGTCCGCTTCCAGTGTCCCGTCGCATTTGCGGGCCCTGCGGTTCGGGTCTTGACGCCGCGCCACCTCGTGACTCTGTTGTTCGGTTCCTGTGGCCCTGGGTCGCGTGGTCCTGGTCGTGTGGTCCTGGTCGTGTGGTCGTGTGGTCCTGGTCGTGTGGTCCTGGTCGTGTGGTTCTGGTCATGTGGTTCTGGTCGTGTGGTTCTGGTCTTGTGGTTGGGGTCTCGTTGTCCTGGTCTCGGTCCTGGTTCCCCGAAACATGGATGTCTACCTGTCTGTATGCGGTCTGACCACATTGGGCGTCAGCGAGGATCCTCACAGCCGAGTATCGGCGGAACTGGAATTCGTTCTAATGTCGGGGGGTCCCGTGGTCGGCGGGGGAGGAGCCCGGAGCGCCGGGTGCCCCTCCAGCACAGGCGGCGGACGATCCGTGAAGAACGCCAAGGAGATGCCATGCCCAGTCCCGGCACCGAAAACCTGACCTTCGAGCGACACGGCGCCACCGCGATCGTCACCATGAACCGGCCGGAGGCCAAGAACGCCCTCAGCCTCCCCATGCTCGTGGGTATGGCCGATGCCTGGGAGGAGATCGACAGCAACGACGACATCCGTTGCGCGGTGCTGACCGGAGCGGGCGGGACGTTCTGTTCGGGCATGGACCTCAAGTCCATGGCGGCGCCCGAAGCCGAGCAGTATCGCCACCGTCAGGAAGCCGATCCCGACCTGCACTGGAAGGCGTTGCTCCGCCATTACCAATTGCGCAAGCCCCTCATCGCCGCGGTGGAGGGATGGGCAGTGGCGGGAGGGACCGAGATCCTCCAGGCGACCGATATCCGGGTCGCCGGTGAGAGTGCGAAGTTCGGCATCTTCGAGGCCCGGCGCGGTCTGTTCCCGCTGGGGGGGTCCACGGTCCGGCTCCGACGGCAGATCCCGTTCACCGTGGCCATGGACCTGTTGCTGACGGCCCGGGAAGTCAGTGCCCACGAAGCCAAGGAGATCGGGCTCATCGGACGGGTCGTGCCCGATGGCAAGGCTCTCGACGAGGCACTCAACATCGCCGAGGTGATCTGCGGTAACGGCCCACTGGCGGTGGAGGCCATCAAGCGGTCGGTGCGCGAGACAGAGGGGATACCCGAGGTCGACGCGCTCAAGATCGAGCTCGAGATCGGCTGGCCCATCTTCGCCACCGACGATGCCAAAGAGGGCCAAAAAGCGTTCGCCGAGAAGCGCACACCCGAGTACAAACGTCGCTGATGCCAGAGCGAGAACTGGGAGTCTCCGACTTCGGCATCTCGGCGGGCGGCGGACCACCGGAACCCTCCGAAGGTCACGTCGCGCGGGAAGATGCCCGCTTCGACCTGGCTCACCAGATCCGACGGATCACGAGTGCGATGGTGGGCCTCCCGGTCGACGACGTCGACATCGCCAGCGCCACGGCTGTGCTCAAAGAGGTCGCCGACGGGCTCGAGCAGAGGGCGGGGCCGGGACGCCGGTTGCGCGCCCAGCCCGACCCGGTGGGTGACCCGCAGGAGTTCTTCCCCACGAGTCCCGTCATCGGCTTCGCCAATCCAGTTGCCCCCCCTGTGGTCGTCGAGGCGGTGGACGGCGAGCTGCGAGGGACCGCGACCTTCGACTACCAGTACGAAGGGCCACCCACCTGCGTCCACGGCGGGGTCATCGCCATGGTCTTCGACGAGATGCTGGGCGCGGCCAACATCATGGCCGGGAACCCGGGGATGACCGGCACGCTGACCATCAAGTACCGCAAGCCCACACCCCTACGGACCCCACTTCGCCTCGAGGCCCGGTTCATGGGGAGAGAGGGCCGCAAGATCCGGACCTACGGCGCCATGTTCCACGGGGACACGCTCACCGCCGAGGCGGAGGGCATCTTCATCGAGCTCGTACCCCAGCGGTTCTTGGCCTTCGTCACCGAGCACTCGGATTCCCCCGAAGCGGTCGAACAGGTGCGGGCCGATGCCCGCCGTCTGGGGTTCACCGGGGACTGAGCATCCCGAGGGCGGGTCCCGAGGGCGGGTGCCGAGGGGGCGGCGATCCCGGCAGCTCGTCGTGAGCCCTGCGGGTCGGAGTCCGCTGAACTGGGAATTCGCCGTTCCAGGGTGATCGAGGGCGGTTCGGCCTCATGGCCACCACGGTGCGTGGCGCCTGTCTCAACAGATGCCGTCGTCGCGCCGATACCCATGTGAGTGGCCGGCGCTCGAGCCCGGCCCAACGTGAGGATGGCGGGGTTGAGCGCAAGAGGACGCCAGGTCAGCGGACCCCCTTCGCTGCCGGACGGGGACAGTCCGGCCGAGGGCGCGCTGGCGTCGATTGCCGTCAGCGGCTCAGACGTCGGCGCCTCAGGCGTGGCCGGGAGCCCCGGCCCGTCGGGAAGCTCGGCGGGATTCCCCACGGGAAGCTCGGCGGGAGTCCCCACGGGAAGCTCCGCGGGAGTCCCCACGGGAAGCTCCGGGGGAGTCCCGGTAGGTGCTCCTGGAGAGCTGTCCGACGACGACCTCGCCGTGTTCCTGGACATGTCGAACGAGATCTTCGGCGTCTTCGACCTGACCCAGGGCCTCGTCTGGAGCAACGGCACCGCCGCCGCTCTCCTCGGCTACGGCGAGCAGGAACTGGCCCGCATGTCGCTGGTCGACCTCATCCACCCCGAGGACCTGGGAGAGGCCCTGGCCTTGTTCGACCAACCCACCGGTGACGCCGAGCCGGCCGGGATCCAGTCCCGCTACCGGTGCAAGGACGGGAGCTGGCGCTGGCTGGAGTGGACGGCACGGGTCGCCCCCGACTCGGGGTTCGTCTACGGGGCGGCACGAGACGTCACCCACCACCACGTCGCCCAAGCCACGGTGGCCGCCAACGAGGCTTGGCTGCAGGCGATCCTCTATCACTCCACCGCGGCGATCTTCGTCAAGGACCGCATGCAGCGCTACGTGTTGGTCAACGAGGTGTTCCTGCGCGGCGCGGGGCTCGAGCGTGACGACGTCCTCGGGAAGACCGTCACCGAGATCTGGCCCGGGGCCGAGGTCGATGACGCGGACCGGCGGGTGATCGACCAGGGGGAGGTCATCACGCGCGATGACGTGGTGACGCTCGCTGACGGCACCCACGTCATGATGACCACCCGGTTCCCGCTGCTCGACGCATCGGGTGCGGTGACCGGGATGGCCGCCATCGCCACCGACATCACCGAATGGACCCGCGTCCAGGCGGCTCTGGCCGAACGGCAACGTCTGCTCGACACCGTGATCCGGGCATGCCCCGACATCGTCACGGTGTTGGACGGCAACGGACGGGTGCGCGAGATCAGCGAAGCCTCGGGGCGCATCCTCGGCTACAACCTCCGCCATCCAGTCCAGGACGAGATCGAGGCCCTCATCCATCCCGACGACCTTGCCCGTGTCCACCTCGAGGCCGCCAAGATCTTCTCGATGCCCGACACCCAGCTCGACCTGACCTACCGGGTCCGTCATGCCGACGGCCGCTGGGTCGTGCTCGACACCCGGGGACAGGCCATGGTGGGGGATGACGGCACCACCATGGGGGCGGTCGTGGTGTCGCGTGACGTCACCGATGAGCTCGAGATCGAGGCCGAGATGCACGTCGCCGTCGAAGCGGCCGAGCAGGCGAGCAAGGCCAAGAGCGAGTTCCTCTCGCGCATGAGCCACGAGCTGCGCACGCCGCTCAACAGCGTGTTGGGGTTCTCGCAGCTCCTCGAGATGGACGAACTGCCCGATCACCACGGTGAGGCCGTCGGCCACATCATGCGGGCCGGCCGTCATCTCCTGAACCTGATCGACGAGGTTCTCGACATCGCCCGGATCGAGTCGGGCAATCTCGAGCTCCTGTTGGAGCCCGTGGCGATCCGCCAGGTCCTCGGGGACGCCATCGACCTCGCCCACCCGCTCGCGGAGCGGGCCGAGATCACGGTGATGGCGGACCTCGAGCTGTGCCCGGACTCGTGCCACGTGCTCGCCGATCGCCAGCGACTCCTCCAGGTGATGTTGAACCTGCTGTCGAACGCCGTGAAGTACAACCGGGCCGAAGGCCGCGTGGGCGTCGGTGTCGAGGCGGTCTCCGACGACCTCGTCCGGATCACCGTCACCGACACCGGCAAGGGGATCAGGGCCGAAGACATCGACCGGGTGTTCGAGCCGTTCGACCGCCTCGGTGCGGAGTGCAGTGGGGTCGAGGGCACCGGGGTCGGGCTCACGCTGTCGAAGTACCTGGTCGAACGGATGGGCGGCACGATCGCGGTGTACTCGAGGTTCGGCGAGGGCACCACCTTCACCGTCGACCTTCCCACCGCGGTCGGCCCCGACGTCCAGGTGCGTGGGTCCGACACCCCCCTCGACGAGTTGCCCAGCGTCAACACTCTGCGCATCCTGCACATCGAGGACAACCTCGCCAACCTCGAGCTGGTCGAGCAGTTGCTCACACGTTCGGGGGTCGTGGAGCTACTGGCGGCGATGTCGGGGAGCCTCGGGATCGAACTGGCGCGCGAGCACCTCCCCCATCTCATCCTCCTCGACCTTCACCTCCCCGACATGTCGGGCACGGACCTGCTCGACGCCTTGCGGGACGATCCGCGCACCGCGGCCATCCCGGTCGTCGTGGTCACCGCCGATGCCACGCCGTCGCAGATCCAACGGCTGCGCGACCTCGGCGTGGCCGCCTACCTGACCAAGCCGATCGACATCCGAGAGCTGCTCAGCGTGGTCGAGACGATGTCCTCCCGCCCCGGGGAGCTCCTGTGACCCCTCGCATCACTGCGCCGCGTGCCCCGGCTCCCGACGTGGCGGCTGTCGCCGCCCCGCGTGACGCGGCACCCGAGACGGCCGCTCCCCGTGTCGCACCCGTTCCCGAGCGCCGACCATCGAGCAACGCCGTGGCCGAGGAGGCGCGCATTGCGGTCGAAACCGCCATGTCGAGACGCACGGACGCACACCTGCTCCCGTCCCCGTCCCCGTCCCCGTCACCGTCACCGTCCACGACACCGTCCACGACACCGTCCACGACACCGTCCACGACACCGTCCACGACACCGTCCACGACACCGTCCACGACACCGTCCACGACACCGTCCACGACACCGTCCACGACACCGTCCACGACACCGTCCACGACACCGTCCACGACACCGTCCACGACACCGTCCACGACACCATCCGCGACACCGGCTCCGTCTGCGCCACCGTCCCTGCCCGAGTCCTCATCCACGTCACCGGCCTCTGCCCAGCTGACGACGTTCCTCGACCTGTCGGCGCAGATCTTCTGCATCACCGATTTCACGGGCACGTTGGTGTCGTGGAACGCCGCCTTCGAGCGGACGCTCGGCTACAGCGCGCAGGAACTGAGCGGCCTCCAGCTCGACGACCTGGTGCATCCCGAAGACCGGGACGTGCGCAAGGCGGCCGAGGCCCTGCTGGCGGAGAACGGCGAGGCGGGACTGACGCAGCTCCGGTTCTGCACGCGCCACGGCGAGTGGCGCTGGCTCGAGTGGACCACCCGTGTCGACTTCGACCGCCAGCGCGTGTATGGAGCGGCCCGCGACGTCAGCGAACGACGACGTGACGAAATCGCGCTGAATGAAAGCGAGGCCCGTCTCCGCGCCATCTTGCAGTACTCACCGTCGGTGATCTTCGTGAAAGACCTCGAGGGTCGCTACCTTCTGGTCAACGACGAGTTCGCGCGCGCCTCGGGCGTTCCCGTCGAGGCGGCGGTGGGGCAGACGGCCGTGGAGTGCTGGCCCGAGGACACCGACACGATCACCGACCGTGAGCGTCTGCTCCTCGAGGACGGGGTGTCGTTCGTCAGCGAAGAGATCCGGACCACGGTCGACGGCCCCCGCGACTTCATGGTGAGCAGATTCGTCATCCGCGACGAAGACGGCACCCCGTTCGCCATCGGGGGGATCGCCTCGGACACGACCGAGCGCCGCGGTGCGGAGAGGGCGCTGGCCGCTCGGGACCGACTGCTCGACTCGGTGATCGGGGCCAGCCCCGACATGATCACGCTGATGGACCGGGCCGGCAAGATTCATCAAATCAGCGAAGCCGAGAGCGCCTTGTTCGGCCATCGCCACGAGGTGTTCACCCGCAGCGACGTGTTCGACTTCGTCCACCCCGACGATTTCGATGACCTGGCGTCGCTGTTCATCCGTATGGTGACGGGCGCCGTCTCCCACCTGCACCTGCGCTACCGGGCGCGCCATGCCGACGGCCACTGGGTAACCGTCGATTCGCGTGCCCAGGCCGTCCTCGACGGGGAGGGCCACTTCGCCGGCGCGGTTGTGGTGTCGCGCGACATCTCCGACAAGCTCGAGTCCGAGCAGCGCTTGCAGACATCCCGCGAGTCGGCCGAGAAGGCCAGCAAGGCCAAGAGCGACTTTCTGTCCCGCATGAGCCACGAGCTGCGCACGCCCCTGAACTCGATCCTCGGGTTCGCGCAGCTCCTGCAGATGGACGACATCCCGGGCCAGCAGGTCGACGCGGTGGACCACATCTTGCGCGCCGGTCGGCACCTTCTCGACCTCATCGACGAAGTGCTCGACATCGCCCGGATCGAGTCGGGGTATCTCGAGCTGACGCTGGCGCCGGTGGTGGTGGCCGAGATCGTCTCCGAGGCCCTCGAACTGACCAACCCCATGGCCGCCCGCGCCGAGGTGGTCATCCGCTCCTCGGTCGATCCCCGTAACGGGTATGTCGTCACGGCCGACCGGCAGCGGCTGATGCAGGTCCTGCTCAACTTGCTGTCGAATGCCGTGAAGTACAACAAGCCCGGCGGACGTGTCGACGTCACGTGCGAGCCGGGACCGTCAGGGCGGCTCCTCGTTGCCGTCGCCGACACGGGGAGGGGGATCCGCGCCGAGGACTTCGACCGCGTGTTCGTGCCCTTCGATCGTCTCGGGCTCGAGCAGACCGGCATCGAAGGAACCGGTGTGGGGCTGGCCTTGTCCCAGCATCTGTGCGAGCGGATGGGCGGCGAGCTCCGTTTCGAGTCCGCGGCCGGCGCGGGGAGCACGTTCGTCGTCGAGCTTCCTCCGGAGGCCGCCTTCGTCACAGCCGATGTGGGCTTCGGAGTCGCCGCCGCACTCGATGGTGGTACCGGTGCACAGCGTCCCGGCACCGGCGCGGTATCGGACCCGGTCGTCACCACCGCGGACGGACCCGGCCGCAGGCCCCGGCCCGGCGGGTTCGGCGGAAGCGTCGGGCCCGGCGGGTCCGGCGGGAGCGCACGGCCCAAGCGGTCCCAGCCGCCCCAGCGAGACCGGGACGACCGAGATCACCGAGGTGACAGGGACGACGACCCAAGTCGACGAGGTGACAGGGACGACCCAAGTCGACGAGGTGACAGGGACGACGACCCAAGTCGACGAGGTGACAGGGACGACCCAAGTCGACGAGGTGACAGGGACGACCCAGATGACCGGGACGACCGAGGGCATCGGCACGACCGAGGCGACCGAACCCGAGCTGTCCGACGTGGGACGTGACGCCGGGGCCGACACCCGTACGGCACAAGGCGCCGGTCGGGTGTTCCGCGTCCTGCTGGTCGAGAACAACCTCACCACGCTCGATCTCGTCGAGCGCGTCCTGTCGCGGCGTCCCGGGACCGAGGTCTTCGCCGCCATGCAGGGCGGACTCGGTGTGGACCTCGCCCGTGAGCACGTCCCGGACATGATCCTGCTCGATCTCTACCTTCCCGACATGACCGGGGACATCGTGCTCGACCGCCTGGCCGAGGACCCGGCCACCGCCGACGTCCCCGTGGCGGTCATCGGCGCCGACGCTCCCCCTCAGCAGGTGCGCCAGCTCCTCGGCCGTGGTGTCATCGGGTTCCTGGCCAAGCCCATCGATGTCCGCGGGCTGCTGTCGCTCGTCGACGCCGTGCGTGCGGCACGGGGTACCTGAGCTCCGCCGCACGCGTCGAGAGGAAGCACGATCGCCCCGCAGCCCACTCGACCGTTGGAAGAGAACTCCGGCCGTAGGAAGTGAACTCGGCCGTGCTTCAGATGGCCCGCTCAGGTGGCCCGCTCAGGTGGCCCGTTCAGGTGGCCCGTTCAGGTGGCCCGTTCAGATGGCCCGCTCGCGCCCTTCCCAATAGGGATCACGCAGCTTGCGCTTGTAGAGCTTGCCGTTGGGATCGCGTGGCATGTCGTCGGTGAAGTCGATCGTCTTGGGTGTCTTGAACTTGGCGAGCCGTCCCTCGCACCACGCCAGGATCTCCGCCGCCAGCTCGGGCGAGCCCTCCACGCCGTCGACGGGCTGGATCACCGCCTTCACTTCCTCACCCCAGTCGTCGTGGGGGATCCCGAACACTGCCGCGTCGACCACCTTGGGATGGCCCGAGCAGGACGCTCTCGATCTCGGCCGGGTAGATGTTGGCGCCCCCGGAGATGATCATGTCGGTCTTGCGGTCGCGCAGGAAGAGGAACCCGTCGTCGTCGAGATAGCCGACGTCGCCGACGGTGAAGAACTTGCCGATCCGGTTCTTCCGGGTCTTCTCCTTGTCCCCGTGGTACTCGAAGTCGGCCGAACCCATGGCCATGTACACGGTCCCGATCTGGTTGGCCTCGAGCCGGTT
The DNA here is from genome assembly GCA_963838775.1 of uncultured Acidimicrobiales bacterium. Classification (GTDB taxonomy): domain Bacteria; phylum Actinomycetota; class Acidimicrobiia; order Acidimicrobiales; family UBA8190; genus Chersky-840. Next base: position 256,200 of record CAWISP010000025.1, on the reverse strand, counting down.
CTCGTCGTCGTCGAAGATGGCGATCTCCGAGATCGGCCAGGGCTTGCCCACCGTCCCGGGCTTGGTGAGCCATTCCTCGGTGGTCACGATGGTGCCGCCGCCCTCGGATGCGGCGTAGTACTCGTCGATCACCGGGCCCCACCACTCGATCATGGCGTACTTGGTGTCGACCGGGCACGGAGCCGCCGCGTGGATCATGTGCCGCAGCGACGAGAGGTCGTACTTGTTCCGGACGTCGTCGGGGAGTGCGAGGAGCCGGTGGAATTGGGTGGGGACCATGTGCGAGTGCGTCACCCGGTAGCGCTCGATGAGCTCGAGCATCCCCTCGGCGCTCCACTTGTCCATGAGCACCACGGTGTGGCCCATGTGGATCGCAGCGCCCGAGAACCGGAGCACGGCGGTGTGGTACAGCGGAGAGCCCACGATGTGGACGTTGTCGTCGCGAGGGTTGATGCCGAAGAGCAAAAGGATCCCGGCCAGGGCGATGGCCATCTCGTCGGGGTCCGCGCCCGTCAGCGTCCGGCGCACGCCCTTGGGGTTGCCCGTCGTCCCCGAGGTGTAGTTCATGGTGTCGCCCAGGCTGCGGTCGCCGGGCCGGTCGGTCCTTTGGTTGTCGCGCAGCTGGGCGTAGGACGCGAAGCCGGGGATGTCGCCGACGGCCAGGCAGCGTGACGCGGGGATCTCGGCCTCTTCGGCTGCATCGCCGCAGATGTCCGCGAACCGCTCGTGGCCGATGAAGACCTGGGCCCCCGAGTCCTTCAGGATGTAGGCGATCTCGGGCGCCACCAGGTGGTGGTTGATCGGCACGATGTACCACCCCGCCTGCATGGCGGCGAGATAGATCTCGAACACCTCCGCGCTGTTGGGCAGCACGAAGGCGATCGTGTCGCCCTTTCTGAGCCCGAGCATGCGCATGGCGTGCACGACCTGGTTGGCGCGCCCGAGCAGCTCGCCCGCCTTGAGCTCGGTGCCGTCGGGGGCCACCAGCGCCAGATGGCCCGGCTCCTCCTCCGCCATCGCCCAGAATCCGAAGTCGGTCATCCTCGCTCCTCACTCGGCGCTGCGGTGATGCGGTGTTGCGCAGGTGGCGATCGACCAGCTCGTGGAGCGTCTTCGATCAACCGGTGCGCCATCCCGAGCCCGGGTGAGCAATCCCACCCGGGACATCCCCCGTCCCGCGACGCGGGACCCGCGCGAGACTAGAACGCGTTCTCGCTCCGGGCAAGCCGCTCCGTGGCCAGCTTCCGGAGCTCGTCGGCGCGGATCTTGGCGTTCCCGGTGAGGGTGAGCTCGTCCTCGGCGAAGAACAGGACCCGGCGGGGCAGCTTGTACGACGCCAGCCGGCCCCGCAGGAAGTCGCGCACGCCGTCCTCGTCGACGTCGCAACCGGGCTGGGCCACCACGCACACGACGACGATCTCGCCCAGGGTGGGATGGGGCACGCCCACCGCCAACGCGCTGTGCAGGCCGGGATGGCGCAGCAGCTCGTTGTCGATCTCGACGGGAGAGACGTTGGCGCCGCCGGTCTTGATGAGGTCGGAGGTGCGCCCCACCCAGTGCAGCCGGCCCTCGTCGTCGACGAACCCCGCGTCGCCGGTGGCGAAGAAGCCCTCGGTGTCGAACACGTCCTCGGGTGCGACCTTCACGTAGCCCTTCATGAGGGTGGGCCCCTTGACGCGGATTTCGCCGGGCATGTTCGCCGGTTGCTCCTCGCCGGTCCCGGCGTCGACGATTCGGACGACGTTGCCGGGGAGGATCGTCCCCTCGTGCCCCTCGCGGTGCACGGCGGGGGTATCGGCGGGCACGGAGCTGATGATGGTGAACGTCTCGGTGAGGCCATAGGCGGCGCGGGGGCTGAAGGAGTCGTCGGCCATCACCGTCGGGTGCCGTCCGATGCTCGTGAAGGCGTCCACCTGGTTCACCGCCGAGAGGTCGGTCGTGGCGTAGTCGGGGTGGCTCTCGAGCGCGGCGAGCTGGTGGGGCCACGCGTGGGGGGACGTGACGCGTTCCGCCTGAAGCAGCGCCAGCGCGTCGCCGGGCTCGAACAGCTCCTGGAGCACGAGACAGGCTCCGGCCGCCAGGGTGCCGCCCATCACCATGCAGTAGCCCGCCGTCCAGAAGAACGGGAAGGCGCTCCACACTCTGCGGGTGGGGTCGGCACACAGATGCCGGGCGAAGCGCCAGCTCTGCAAGGCGGCCGCCCGCTGCGCGTGAAGGACGCCCTTGGGCTTGCCCGTCGAGCCCGAGGTATAGACCACGAGCGCGTCGTCGTGGGGCGACACCGACGCGGCACGGCGGCGGGCCACGTCGTCGTCGATGGCGTCCCCGGCCCGGAGGAACTCGTCGTAGGAGCTCGTCCCCAGGCACGCCAGCGTGGTGAGGTAGGGGAGGCCGGGCAACATGGCCTGCACCTGGTCGTGGTAACGGTGGCTGGCGAGGCGCTCCTGGTAGACGAGCACAGCACTGTCGGAGTGGTGCAGCACGTGCTCGATCTCGGGAGCTTCGAAGAGCGTGTTCACGGGCACGAGCACCGCGCCCGCCAGCGCCACGCCGAAGGCGGCCTCCACCCATTCGGGCCGGTTGCCCATGAGCAGCGCTACCCGGGTGCCCTTGCCCACCCCCGCTGCGGCCAGGGCCTTGGCGAAGCGAAGGGACCGGGCCCCGAGCTCCTCGTACGTCCACCGCACGACGACGTCATCGTGCTCCGCACCCGACGGGCCGGAGTCGGGCCGGCCGAAGCCCGGTTGGCCGGATTGCGGTTGCCCGGATTCCGGTTGGCCCGAGCCGGACTGGTGGGGACGCGATTCGTCGGGATGGCGACCCGACTCGTGGCGCCCCGACTCGTGGAAGCACAGCGCCTCGCGATCGGCGTGACGGGCGGTCACGTCGTCGAGCAGCCCACCCATGGTGAGCGCGCCGATGCCGACCTCGGAATCGAGAGGTGGCCCCCGGAACAGAATCACGAAAGGCGTCCGCGCCCCGACTGCTCTGGAGGCGGCCTAGGCCGGCAACTCGACCTCCACCGGCCCCTTCGCCATCACCGACCCGTCCTGGTTGGTCATCGTCACCTCCAGGGTCACGAGCCCGGCCCCGAGCATCTTGTCGTAGCGGGCATCGGTGACCTCGGCATCGAGGAGGGTGAGATCGCCGTCGAAGGCGGGGAAGCGGTACTGCACGGCCGAATGACGCACGAGTCCGCGGTCACCGGCCCACGCGGCGATGTAGTCGAGCACCCACGCCCCCATCGAGGCGCCGTAGCCGTAGCCGCGCGGCATCCCGATCAGGCGGGCGTGCTCCTCGTCGGTGTGGCCTCGCGACGGCCCGTGGTAGAGGCCGTCGGCGAGCTCGGGGTCCTCCTGGGCGCCGACGAGGTCACGGTCCATCTCGTCGAGCCATCCCGCCTCGCTGAGGTGGTCGGCACCCTCGTGGTAGGTCGAGCCCCACACGGTGAAGGTGTAGCCGCGCCACTCCGAGGCCAGGCTCGGCAACGAGTGGGGGCCGATGGGCCGCGTGAGCAGGCTCTGACCCACCTCGAGGGAGTCGAGGGTCGGGCTCTCGGCGCCGGCCCGGCTGCGGATCCACGCCCGGCGTTGGGTCTCGATGGCGGCCAGGCGCTCCTCGGTCCATGTCGGTACGGGCGCGGCCTGCTCGAAGAAACCACGGTCGCGGGCCACATCGGCGCGGTAGCGCACCGCCGTCGACCACTGCTTGGCCACGCGCTCGCCGCGCTGGTTGGTGTAGAGGGTCTCGCCCCGGCTGAACATGGTGGGGCCGGCGAACTTCGTCTCCGACACCTTGTAGTCGACGAAGCGCCGCTTCATGCGTAGCAGGTCACCGGGGTAGATGCGGGGCCCGGCGAACCACCATTCGTCCCCGCCGAAGATCATGTGGGTGCCGGCGATGTTCCCCACGATGGCGGGGCCGGCCCCGTGGCCGACGTCACAACAGATGGTGAAGGACTGCGGCGCCACGATCCGCCCGAACGCACTGGCGGCGGCGACCTCGTCGTCGTAGTGCAGCGGGTTCGGGTACTGCATGGCCTGGACCCACCGCCGGATGTCGGTGACGGTCACGGGCTCTTTCAATTGCCCCCCGCCCACGGGCTGCCCGACGTGACGGTCGACGTCGGAGGTGTCGAAGTCGATGTGCTCGTTGACCTGGGTCATCGTCCCTCCTGCTTTCCGGCTGTTTCCCTCCGGTTCCCTCCCGCTCGCCGAAATCCTGACACAGGCGTCAGGCAGTTGCCATGGGCCCTATCGGGATCGCTCCCCGCTGTCGTGACCATCGGCTCTACCGGCTCGTGCCCACTGCGAGGCAAGATCGAACGACGATCGCGGGGATTCGAGAGGGATTCGCAACCGGACGTTCGACGGGAGCCGAGAAACGGACTCGAAACGGGATCCGACAGGATCCGGAGAGGAACACGATGGACCTCGACGGGGCGTGTTGCATCGTCACCGGGGCATCCTCGGGAATCGGCGCGGCGACGGCGCGCCTGTTGAGCCAGAAGGGCGCTCGTGTCGTGCTCGCGGCCCGCCGGGCTGAGCGTCTCGAGGCCCTTGTTGCCGACCTGCCTCGATCGCTCGCCGTTCCGACCGACGTCACCGTGCCCGATCAGCTCCTGGCCCTCGTGGCCCGCACGGTCGACGCCCTCGGCCGGGTCGACGTGCTCGTGAACAACGCGGGACAGGGCCTGCACGTCCCGTTGCGGGAGCTGGACCCCGCCGATCTGCGCGCCGTGTTCGAGCTCAACGTCATCGCACCCCTGGTGGCAACGCAAGCGGTGCTCCCTGCCATGCGATCGGAAACGGGGGGCGCCATCGTGAACGTGAGCTCGGCCACGTCTCTGCGCCTCTTCCCCGGGCTCGGCGGATATGCGGCCACCAAGGCGGCGCTCAACATGCTCTCTCAGGTGGCTCGGATCGAGCTGGCCGACGCCGGGATCACGGTGTCGGTCGTGTACCCGTCGGTGACCGCCACCGAGTTCCACGAGCGGCTGCGGGCCGGTCACGTCGTCAGCGGCGCGCACGGCATCCGCCCCGACCCTCCCGAGCTGGCCGCGGCGGCGATCGCCTTCGCGATCACGAGCGGCGAAGCCCACGTGCTCGTGGCGGACCCGCCCCGGGCGATCGTCCCCGGGGATACCGAGGGCTGGGGCGCACTTCTCGCCCGTCAGGCTCCCCGCGCCGGGGCGTGACGTTCGCACCGCCCTGAGGCGTCTGCCCCTCGCCTCGGCGGTTTCTGCATCGAGCCCGCTGACCTGCCCGAACGGGCCCCGGACTCGTCCGGGCGCCAGGGCGGAGTCCGAGCCGATTTGTGTCGGGGGAAGGCGCCCGACAGATTGCCAAGCTGGCAGCGCAAATTGCACAGCGCATACGGCGCAGCACATATTGCAGGGTCGGCCCGCCCAAAGGGGTCGGCCCGTCCAAAGGGGTCGGCCTGTCCAAAGGGGTCGGCCTGTCCAAAGGGGTCGGCCTGTCCAAAGGGGTCGGCCCGTCCAAAGCGTCGGGCGGATGACAGAGCTAGACAAGGAGCGGCAGGCGACGTGGCTGGGTACCTGGAGAACAAAGCGGTCGTGATCACGGGCGGGGGCGGCGGCATCGGCCGGGCCTGCGCGTTGGCGTGCGCGGCCGAGGGCGCCAAGGTCGTCGTGGCCGACATCGGGGTGGGGCTGGCCGGTGAGGATCCGACCAGCGAGGTCGCCGAAGCCGTCGTGAAGGAGATCGAGGGCGCCGGTGGCGAAGCGGTCGCGGTCGCCCAGGACGTGAGCACCATGGCCGGGGGCGAGCGCATCGTGAACACCGCCGTCGAGCGGTGGGGCCGCATCGACGGTGTGGTGGCGGTGGCCGGCATCCTCCGAGAGCGGATGCTGTTCAACATGTCCGAGGACGAGTGGGACGCGGTGATCGCCACCCACCTCAAGGGGCACTTCACCGTGTTCCGCCACGCGGCCGCGATCATGCGCAAGCAGGAGTCGGGATCGCTCGTCGGGTTCACCTCGGGTGCCTATGCCGGGAGCGTCGCCCAGGCCAACTATTCGGCCGCCAAGGGCGGGATCGTGTCGCTCGTGCGTTCCGCTGCCGTCGGCCTGTACCGCTACGGCGTGCGAGCCAACGCCGTCGCCCCCGTGGCGCGCACACGGATGTCGGCGAACGTTCCCTCGGAGCTGGCCGAGATGGGCGATCCCGAGGACGTCGCCCCCCTGGTCGTGTTCCTGCTGTCGGATGCGGCCAAGGACGTGACAGGCCAGGTCTACACGGCGGTGGGGGGTCGCATCGCGGTGTGGAACCAGCCCGTCGAGCTGCGCTCGATGAGCGTCGAGGGTCGCTGGACACCCGAGCAGATCGCGGCACGGTTCGAGGAGGTGGGCCAGGAGCGGATGGGGCTCATCGACCGTCTCGAGCAGATCCGGAAGGCGGCTGCATCGGGCGAGAAGCCCAACGCCTGAGCGCCTTCCCGGCGATCAGCTCACCGACTCCCATACCCTCACCGACCCTTCCCAGAAGATCGAGGCCCCCTTATGCGCTTCAGTTACGCCGAGTCCATGACCGACCCGGCGTTCTACGGGCCCCTGGCTCGGGCCGCCGAGGACGCCGGCTACGACACCTTCGTCGTGCCCGACAGCATCGCCTACCCTTTCGAGTCCGACACGACCTACCCGTTCAACCCCGACGGGTCGCGTGAGTTCCTGGAGGACAAGCCCTTCATCGAGCCCTTCAGCCTCATCCCCGCCCTGGGAGCGGTCACCACCACGTTGCGGTTCGTGACCTTCGTCGTGAAGCTGCCCATCCGTCATCCCGTGATGGTGGCCAAGCAGGCCGCGTCGGTGGCGGTGCTCACCGGTGACCGGTTCCTCTTCGGGGTGGGGACGAGCCCGTGGCCCGAGGACTACGGGCTGCTCGACGTCCCCTGGGCGCGCCGGGGCAAGCGGATGGACGAGTGCATCGACATCATCCGGGGGCTCACCGCGGGCGGGTTCTTCGAGTACCACGGGGAGGTGTTCGACGTGCCGTCGGTGAAGATGGCCCCCACCCCCACCAAGCCCATCCCCATCCTGATCGGCGGGCACGGCGAAGCCGCCCTGCGCCGGGCCGCGGTCATGGGCGACGGTTGGATGCACGGCGGCGGCGATCCCGCCGACCTTCCCGGACTGCTCGCCCGGTTGGGCGAGCTGCGCGTCGAGGCGGGACGCGACAGCGAGCCCTTCGAGACCCATGTCATCTCCATGGACGCCTTCAGTGTCGACGGGGTGCGCCGTCTCGAGGAGCAGGGCGTCACCGACGTCATCGTCGGGTTCCGCTGGCCTTATGTGACCGGGCCCGATGTCGAGCCGCTGCAGGCCAAAATCGATAGCCTTCGGCAGTTCGCCGACACGGTGATCACGAAGGTCAAGGTGTAGGTCCGTTTTCGACACAGGGACGCAGGGACGCAGGGACGTAGGGACGCAGGGACGCAGGGACGCAGCGACACAGCGACACAGCGACACAGCGACACAGCGACACAGCGACACAGCGACACAGCGACAGGGGAGGCGTGGCGATGGGCACAGCGTTCGAGATGTCGAAGAAGTCGATGGCGATGTCGGAGGCCAAGGACCGCGACGGGTGGTTGGGGCTGTTCGCCGACGACGCCGTGGTCGAAGACCCCGTCGGTCCGTCCTTCGTCGACGCCGAGGGCAAGGGCCAGCACGGCAAGGAGGCCATCACCACCTTCTACGACAACGTGGTGTCGCAGAGCGAGAGCCTCAAGTTCACGATCCGCCAAACCATCGAATGCGGCGACGAGGTCGTCAACATCGGCGAGCTCCGCATCACCCTCCCGGGGAACCAGGTCGGGATCGTGCCGCTCGCCAACATCTACAAGGTGAACGCCGAGGGGAAGCTCGTGTCATTGCGGTCGTTCTGGGAGCAGGACAAGCTGAGCTTCACCGAGGGCTGATCCGGCTCCCCGGAGCACGGCTCACCAGGTGGCTCTCGAGCTGCTCGCCGATGCGCGTCCAGCCGTTGTGGTGGCGGGCGACCAGCGTCGGGGGGAGCTGCACGTGGTGGATCGTCATAAGGGTGAGCCCGTCCCCATGCGGCTCGAGCGTGACGGTCACGATGCTCGTCGGATCCCCGGGGTCCCAGGTCGTACAGTCCCACGTGAACCGGAGTCGGTGCGGACGGACCAGTTCGAGGTACTCGCCGGTGATCGACAGACGCGAATCCCTCATCGTCGATGTCGATGAGGAACTGTCCGCCAATCCGTGGACGAGCTCGATCCTCACCGGCCGGGCCGGGCGTGGGCACATCCACTCGGCCATACCCGCGGCGTCGAGCCATTCGTCGAAGACGACGTCAGGGGGAGCCGGAAGGACGCGCCGCACCACAGCGGCGCGCTCCCCCTCGCGGTGCTCCCCCTCGCGGTGCTCCCCCTCGGTCGTCACCTTCGCCTCTTGCGTTCGAGCCTGGCGGCCAGGGCGTCGGCGGTGCGTGACCAGAACAAGAACTGCTCGCCGATCCAACGCTCGGCCTGTCGAAGGCCGTCGGGCTCGACCGACACCCAGTGCTCGCGGCCCCGGATCTCGCGGCGGACGAGGCCGGCGGCCTCGAGGACGCCCACGTGGCGGGACACCCCGGCGAAGGTCATCGGGATGGGCTCGGCCAGATCGGTGATGCGTGCCGCGCCGGATCGCAGCGCCACGAGCAGCGCGCGCCGGGTCGGGTCCGCGAGCGCCGCGTAGGTGCGGTCCAACGTGCGGTCCAACACCTGATCTTCAACCACCTTGTTGACTGTATCAGCAGGTTCGTGATAGTAAACGCATCCGTTGAACGTTGGTCCCCGGCCGGCCTCGGCCCCCCGAGCGAGCGTCGTCGCGCGTCCGACGAAAGTCGAGAGAGGAGTCGCACGGTGGAGGTGGAGAACCACGCAGTGGTGTCGCACCAGGAATGGATCGAGGCCCGCACGGCGCTGCTCACCCGCGAGAAGGAGTTCGCCCGCCAGCGCGAGGCGCTGGCCCAACGGCGACGCGACCTGCCGTGGGAGGTGGTGTCCAAGGAGTACGTCTTCGAGAGCCCCGACGGCAGGGTGACACTGCCGGAGTTGTTCGATGGCCGGAGCCAACTGGTCGTCTACCACTTCATGTTTGACCCTGACGCGACCGAGGGGTGCCCGCACTGCTCGTTCTGGGCGGACAACTTCAACGGAGCTCCCGTGCACCTCAAGGCGCGCGATGTCATCCTGACGGCGGTGTCGCGGGCCCCGCTCGCCAAGATCGCCCCCTACAAGCAGCGCATGGGTTGGACCTTCCCGTGGGTGTCGGCCTTCGGCTCGGACTTCAACTTGGACTTCGGCGTGTCCTTCGCGCCCGAGGCGGTCACCGACCACAGCGCCGTCTACAACTACGGCTCGACCGATCCCGGACTCGCCGATCGCGAGGGCATCAGCGTCTTCGCCAAAAACGAGGCCGGAGAGGTCTTCCACACGTATTCGACATACGCCCGGGGCATCGACATGGTCAACGGCACCTACCAATTCCTCGACCTGGTGCCCAAGGGCCGCGACGAGCCCGTCGGGGACCGGCAGTTCTGGGTGCGCCGTCACGACGAGTACGACACCTGATCGCAGCCGCCTCCCGAATCGGGCATTCGGGCCCGAATCGGGAATTCCGGCCCGATTCGGGCATTCTGGCCCGGAGGTGCAAGGAAACACCCGACCCCGGCGTGGTAGAGACATGCACGCCGATGTGGCCCGCCTGTGGGTGGGGGAGCCCGGGCCCGGACCGCTCGGCACGGACATCGGGGGTGCCGTGGCTGCTGCGGGTGCGTGGCAAGACGGGGCCGGCGCCTTCGGCCCGCCTCCGCCCCGTGGCTTCGACGACTTCTACCGGGCCCACTACGAGTCCCTGGTCCGGCTCGGCTTCCTGCTGACCCTCTCCGAGGACGTGGCCCGCGACCTCGTCCACGACGTCTTCGTCCGGGTCTACCGGCGCTTCGACGGGCTCGACGACCCCCTGCCCTACGTGCGGCGTTGCGTGGTCAACGCGGCGCGCTCGTGGCACCGCCGGCGCCGGCTAGAGCGGGCCCGGGCGAGCGCCGAGCACACCAGCGACGCCCACGGCACCGGCGTCGGCCTCGAGGCCGACGAGCTCTTCGACGTGCTGGCGCGCCTGCCCCCCGCCAGCGCGCCGCCATCGTGCTGCGTTTCTACGAGCAGATGAGCGACGGCGAGATCGCCCTGCTCCTGCATTGTCGGCCCGGGACCGTCGCCTCGCTCGTGCACCGCGGCTGTGCCCGGCTGCGCACCGCCATCGCTGATCCGGGGGAGGGGCCATGAGCGACAATCACGACGCAGGCTTCGAGGACCGGCTGCGCGCCGCCCTGGTAGCCCGGGCGCGCTCGGTGTCGGCACCCGCCGACGCCACCGCGGTGACGTCTGTAGCGCAAGGTGCCCTTCGCCGCCACAGCCGACGCCGATGGGAGGCCGCCACACTGACCATCGTGGTGGTGATGGCAGTCTGCCTCAGTGTGGTGGTGACGTCGGGTGGTAGCGCCCCGCGCCAGGTCGCCGGCCACGCCGGCCTCCCCGGGGGGCGACTCGACCGGCGCGACGGCGTCCTCGTCCTGCCCCTCGACGGGCACGGTCAGCGCGTCGTACGCGGGCGACGAGGCATCGCACGGTGGTGGCAGTCTCGGGGTCACGCCCAATCGGGCCTTCAACGGGACCGGGTCGACGCCTGCCCAGGGGGAGGGCGGAGCGGGCATTGTCAACGCCTCCACCCCGAGCACCACGACGCCCATCGACGTGGCGCCTTCGTCGTCGACCTCGCTCCAGCGCCTCTACGGCCACACGTCGCCCGACGGGGTGCAGATGACCGTGTTCGACCAGCCCGCCGGTGGTGCCGCGTCGGGCGGTTCGGGTGGTGCCGCGTCCGGTGGTGCCGCGTCCGGCCTGAGCACCGTGTCTCCGCCCTCTTCCGGGCCGTCCTCCCCGCCTTCGATATCCGCCGAACCGGCTACCTCCGCTCCCGGCGCCTCCGAACCTGCGGGTCTGGCGCCCGACGAACCAGGGGTGTCTCACCACCACCCAGCTCACCGTCGAGATCTCGGACACCGACGCGGTGGGGACCATATCGGAGCCCCTGTTCCAGGGGGCGACCGGTGCCCTCGTCGACGTGCAGGTGGGCGAGATCGGCCAGGCCGAGGGCGCGCCGGCCACCTGGGTCCTGGCCCAAGTCGGCACCGCCGCCACCACGGTCGAAGTCCAGTTCGCCGACGGATCGATCGACCAGGTCGCGGTGCCGTCCTCGGGCGTCGTGGTCCTGGGGCACACCGGAGCCCCCGACGTCGCCCTCGGGAACGGTTCGACGGCGGCCATCGACGTGCTCGGGGGCGCCGGACAGGTCCTCGCCGGCTACGGGCTCGGCACCGCCAGCAGCGTGGCCACCGGTCCCGCCGCGCCGAGCGCCCTGCCGGCGCCGGGCTCGGTCCAACCGGCAGACCCCGCGGCCGCCACCGCCGCGGTCACCCGCGCCGTGGAGACGGCCCTCGGGTGCCGCGCCTCACCGGTGCAGCGCCTCAACGCCATGGCCGGCGGTGACGCCCTCGAGACGGTGCCCTTCAGTGGGACCGCGGAGGTGGACGTCGACCGGGTCGTGTTCACCTCGGCCACCGCGGCCATCGTCGAGTACCACCTGATCGATGGGCCAGGGAGCGCAGTCCGGTGGGCCCGCTCTACGCCGCGGCCACCTTGAGCGGGGACGCCTGGCAGCTCTCTCTCGCCTCGGTGGCCCCGCAGATCCAGGTGACACCGGCCAACCAGGTGGGCAACGTCACCGTCGCCCCCGAGGGGCCGTTGTTCGTGAAGCGCTGGCCCGACGGCACCGCCGTGGCCGTGTACAAGGCGCTCCCCGGATTGCAGTCGCAGTCGGGGTACGGCACCGGGGACGCGGCGTGCACCCCGTCCGGAGGCATCGTCGAGGAGGTCACCACGCCGGGCGCCGTCGCCGTGCTCACGAGCGCGCTGTTCCCGAACTACACGTCTCCGTTGATCAGCGCGGCCGTGTCGAGCGTGGGAGGCGCCGAGGGGGCACCCGCCACCGTGGTCGACGTCGAGGTCGGCCCGCAGGTGACGACGTTGTCGGTGACCGGCAGCACGGGGACGGTGACCGAGGCGCCCGTGGACGGAACGGCGGTCATCGTGCTGGCGGGCGACCCCGCCAGCACGCTCGTCGCCAGCGGGTCGCAGCTCCAGGTGAGCGACGGCTCGGGCAACGCGCTCGCCACCGTGCCGCTCCAGGTCGAAGCCAGCGCGCCGGCCGGGCCCTCGGCCCTGCCCGCCACGCTTCCCGCCGCGCCTCCGGCCGGTGCCGGCCAGCCCGCCGACCCCCAGGCGGCCACGCAGGCCATCTCGGCCGCCTTCGCAGCGGTGTTCGACTGCAGCACCCCGCCCATCCAGCGGGTGCAGTCGATCGAGGACGGAAGCCTCGTGTCCGGCGCCCTCGAACAGCTCGACACCGGGCCCTACGAGGCGCTGGCGTCGTCGAGCTACATCGACGTGAACACCGTGGTGTTCGAGAGCCCGACCTTGGCGGATGTGGCCTACACCCTCCGGTTCCACTCCGACGCCCAGCTGACGTTCCCGATGGTCGGCCAGGCCCTGATCATCGACGGCGGCTGGCGGGTCAGCTACGCCACGGTCTGCGCCGCGATCCAGCTCGGGCTGGGTAACTGCCAGACGTAGCGACGGGGTTCGTCATCGGCCACTTCGAAGGGCATCCGGGTTCAGCCGTCCGGGTTCAGCCGCCCGGGTTCAGCCGCCCGGGTTCAGCCGCCCGGATTCAACGGCCCGGGTTTGGCCGCTCGCGTTCAGTCACCCGGTTCAGCCGCCCGGATTGAACTGCTCGAGGGCTTCCTCCAGGTTCGTGTCGGCATCGACGTGCGGGAATTCCTCTCTGGTGTTGAGGTGCGGGAACGGCTCACCCGGAACGGCCATGTCCAGCGCGTCACACAGCGGCTCCCACCCGTCTCGCGCCTGCCAGTCCACGAGCTCCCCCGTAGGCACCGAGGCGCGCACCTCGGCGTTGTGACGCTCGTAGGCGGCGATCGCCGCGTCCCTGTCGGTCCACCGGTCCGTAAAGCGGGCCGAGGCCACGGCGCGCCACATCTCGAACCAGTCGGCCATCTCGGGGGGAAGCTGCGACCCGTCGATGGCGAAGATGGTGTTGCTGGCGCTCTCCCACCACGCTTCGCTGTCGCGGCGGGTCGACAACACGACGACGGCACCGGAGTTGGCCTCGAGGATCTCAGGCCAGAAGAGACAGGCCGGAAAGTCCGAGGTGGCTCCGTACGCGTCGAGCATCGCCGCCCAGTCCGCCTTGCCGCCCTCGGCCGCCTCGCGCCATTGGGTGACGTGCTCGGGATGAGAGAAGACCTCGAGCATGTGGTAGCAGGGGCGGCCCGTGAGTTGTTCCAGGCCGGTCTTCAGAGACAGCGTTCCGGTTCGGCCCACTCCCGCGCCGACGACCTTGAGTTCCATCGCGTCCCCCGCTCCCCGCGTCGGTCCCGCCGACCGAATCCCGGCACAGGCTAACCATCTCCACTCCCCCTCGCCCGGAGTTGAGATGGCCCCTTGGCGCCGCGCGCACGCTGCTCGTCAGCGGTGCGAGAGCTCCTCCACCAGCTTCTTGGGTGCCTTGCGGATCCAGGCATCGGTGAGCAGGTCCTTGACCACAAGGGGTTTGGCGCGCTCGAGGTCGATCACGACGGCAGCCAACCGCTTTCCCCAGTACAACTCCTGACAGACATCGGAGTTGGCGGCCACCGCGGCCCGGATCTCCATCTCGTCGACCATGACCCGGAGATGGGTGTCGTCGGGGACAGTGGCGAAGATCTTTCCCCGTACCCGGAACGAGGACATGTCGTGGTGAGGCTCTTCGGTCGTCTCCGGCAGTGCCAGGGCCATCTTGCGGGCCTGGCCGAGCGTGGTCACGGGCCGGGCTACTCGTCGTCCTCGTCGGACGGGGCGTGCTGGATGATCATGGGGCCGTCGTTGCGGGGGCTGTTCACGGCCCTGTCGACGGGGTGCCGGACGAGGGTCCCTTTGGGGGCCGGCAGCAGCAGCTTGGCGAGGGCCTCGGTGTCGTGCTGGTCGGGGTCGAGCCAGCGGTCGAAGTCGGGGCGCTCGATGATCACGGGCATGCGGTCGTGGACGTCCACCATGTCGGCCCCGGCGTTGGTGGTGATGATGGTGCAGGTGCGAAGCATCGTCTCGGGGTCGGGCTCCTCGGAGCGCGACTTGTCCCACCACGTCTCGTAGAGGCCGGCGAACGTAATCGGCTGACCGTCTGCGCGGCGAAAGTAGAACGGGACCTTGCGCTTCGGACTGTCGGGATCTTGGACCTGCCACTCGAAGAACCCGTCCACGACGATCAGACAGCGGTGGTTGGCGAACGCTGAGCGGTAAGCGGGCTTCTTCGTCACCGTCTCGGCTCGAGCGTTGATCATCTTGTAGCCGGTGCGGGGGTCTTTCGCCCAGTGGGGGACCAGTCCCCAACGCAGGACGTCCATGACCCTCTCGTGGTCTTCGCTCTTCTCGCCGGCCTCGGTGCGTGCGTGTCGCTCGGTGATGGCGGGGATGCCGCGCGCAGGAGGAACGTTCCAGCTCGGCCTGCCGTCAGGATCGACGCCCGCCGCCAACTGGACCTCGAGAAGCCGGGCCAGCTGCGAGGGGGGAGTGTGAATGTCTACTCGGCCGCACATGCGATCCGAGCATAAAAGCTCCAATGGATTTCAGAACCGAGACCGTGACGCAGCCAGCGCTCAACTCCGTCTCGGAGCCGTTGTCTCGAACCGACGGGGTCCATTACGGCAAGTTCGCCGGCGCCAGCAAGGTAGCGGGCAAGGTTGGCGGCAAGCTGCTTAAAGCACCCTCGGAGCGTGGCCGTTCTCACCGCATCGGCGTCTCCGGCGTCTGGCAGCTGCTCGCTCCTTTGTCACGTCAAGTTGCGACCGATGATCACTACCCGTAGTGTCCCCACATTTGGTGGGGGGGCAGCCTCCAGAGAAGCCCTGATTCGGGGGGAATTCCATGCTTTTGGCTAGGGCTCTCGCTCTACGTAGTCGTCTGGAAGCGTTGAGTGCGGAAAAGGTGGTTGCCGATTGTCGCCGAAGTCCCGCAGTCCGTTCTCGGCTGCCCTCTCGGTTGCGAATGAGGTACCGGTTCGATGCCTGAAAGCAGCGGAGGCCGGCTGTCCCATCGGATGAAGATCTGGGTGGCCGTCGCGATCGTGGCGCTGATTGGCACACAGGGAGCCTTCGTCGCATGGGCTGCGACGAACTCGAGTTCGGCGTCCGATGGCGGGAACACCGTGAGGGTGGGCGTGGGCAACACGACCTCGAAACCCGGGAGAGGCGCGATTCACCGCGGAGTCCACAGAGGATCAAGCTCGGGAGCATCCTCTGCGCCTTGCACCTACATACCCCTCCCTGCCAAGGATGCCGCTACTTTTGGAGCGGGCGGTCCCACTCCTGGAGCGTGGTATTTCGTCAAGTGTCCCGGTAGGGACTTGACGATCTACAACGGCGCGCTTTCTTGGTTTCCCTCGGGGTCGCCGGCGGCCCCACCCGCTCCGTCAGTCGCCCCTAGCGCGCTTGCCTTGCAGGCTGCTGCCTCATTGACACTTCCGTCTCCGGTAGTCAACCTCAACCCCACCGCATTCAGCGTCGTCAATTTGAGCTCATGGCTCTGGGTCGATCCACAAGCGTGGCACAGCTTTAGTGCCACTGCGTCTGCTGGTGGTGTCAGCGCTACCGCAATTGCGACGCCAGACTCGGTTTCGTGGTCAATGGGCGACGGACACACCGTTGTTTGCGACGGTCCCGGGACTCCTTATCAGCCAGCCGTGTCCTTCGATGCACAGACAACGAATTGCTCCTACACGTATGCCGAATCGTCTGCCGGCCAGCCCAGCACTGATGGCGATCCGAACGACGGAGCGTTTAGCGTCACGGCGACAATTTCATGGACGGTGCGCTGGACTGCGGCAGGGGTAGTGGGTGGGGGATCTCTTCCGCCGCTGCAAACTAGTTCCACGGTCCCTGTTCGTGTGGAGCAGGTCGAATCTGTCGGAACAGCGGGCTAGCGGCCGAGCAAGGCAGGGTACTCGTGTCCACGACGTTGTCGGGCTCTCGATTGAACCGCCGAACGAGGGTCCCAACTCCCCGTTTTGTCGGGAACGAGCATCGGCGGCGCCCTGTCGTCGCGATCGGCTCACTCGCATTGGTCACCATCTGCATTGCGGTCTTTACAAGCGTCTATCTGCACGCTGGCAATAGGGTCGCCGTCCTGATCCTGGCGCGCGATGTTCAGCAGGGTCACACGATCACCGGAGACGACCTCGCCGTCGTGAGAATTGCCTTCTCATCGGGAATAGCGCCGATCGCGGCGGATAAGGCCAGCCTGGTTGTCGGGAGAACGGCGGCCGTGTCGCTTCTTCACGGGACCTTGCTGAGCACCACCGAGTTGACTTCGCGCCGTGATCCAGTACGCGGTCAGGCGGTAGTGGGGGTCGCCACCAAGGCAGGCCAGCTTCCCGCTGGAGGCGTCGCCGTGGGAGACACCGTCGACGTGATCCTCACGGGCGCTCCGTCCACCCTGACAGGCGGAACTTCTGACGGGTCCGTCGCTGCGAGTTCTTCGGCGGGGGCAGGTCAACTGGAGGTCGGCGGTGTTCTGGCGCCCAACGCCACCGTCACCGGAGTCGCCGCTCCTGCGGCCTCGAGTCCCGACACGATTGTCATTTCGGTGTTGGTCCCTACTGCGATGGCTCCCCTGGTTGCCAGCGCATCCGCGGCGGGGCAGGCGGCCCTCGTGTTGGTGGGATCGAGCTCGTGAGCCTCGTTGCGCTCTGCTCCGGAAAAGGTTCGCCCGGCGTCTCGACGCTGACCTGTGTGGCAGGTGCCGTATGGCCGCCCCAGCGCCGGATTGTGGTAGCTGAATGCGACCCCTCCGGAAATGACCTTGCTGCTCGATTCGGATTGTCTCCGCGTCTGGGCATGGCGAGCTTGGTTCTTGCCAATCGGCGCTCCACCTCGCCGGTCGCGACTTTCGCCGACCACGTACAGCCCTTGCCGGGTGGTCTGGAAGCGTTGGTTGGTCCTGTGAGCGCTGAAGCCGCCGGCAGTCTGGACAGGGAACTGGCTGTGGCGGGTCCAGCTGTCTTCCCCGACGGAGTCGACACGGTGGTCGACTGCGGACGGATCCTCGCCGACGCGCCCGGTCAGCGAGAGATTCTGAATGCCGCTGACCATGTCGTGGTCGTCATTCGACCTGATGCTGCCGGGCTCGCGCACGCCCTGTGGACGCTCGATGTCGTCCGAACGATCGTGACCGCGGGATCGATCTTCCTTGTGGTGGTGGGATCCAGTCAGTTCCAGGTCAAGGAGATCGAGCAGGCGCTCGAGGTCCCCTTCCTCGTCGCGATCCCGTTTGACGAAAAGTCAGCCGCCATGGCGTGCGGTTCGCCGGGAAAGCCGAAGAGATTCGCGCGTAGCAGCCTGGTCGCTTCTGTAAGAAGGCTCGTTGAGCGGATCCTGCCGGCCTCCGATCCCGGCTGTGAGGTCCTTGGCGGGACCGAATTGAGCCATGAGCACCACGTTCTGGGTCTGTCGGATACCCCATCCCTAGCGGACCAGAGATTCGAGCGAAATGGTTTGGGGGAACAGGGAGTCGATCTGCGATGAAGACGGCCGACGAAATGGCTTCCCTGGTTTCCAGACTTCGTGCCGAAGTGGCCGATGATCTGTCAAGTACCACCGGATACGAGTTGGGGTTGGACGATCGTCGTGAGCTGGCTCGAGAGTTGACCCTCTCGCGCCTCGAGCGGTACGCGGCCGAATCCGTCGAACACGGGAACGCTCCTCTGCCCGTCACAGACGAGCAGCGAGTAGCGAAGTTCGTCCTCGACGCGTTGTTCGGATTGGGGCGGTTGCAAGCACTGATCGATGATCCTGAGATCGAGAACATCGACGTGAATGGGTGCGACCGAGTGTGGGTGACCTATGCAGACGGGACGAAGACGAGTGTCGAACCTGCCGCTGACTCGGACACCGAACTCGCCGAAATGCTGCGTTCAGCCGCGGCGCGATTCGGGCTGTCCGAACGACGCTTTGACGTCTCTCATCCTGAGCTGGACCTGCGCTTGCCAGATGGAAGCCGCCTCTCGGCGTTGATGTCCGTGGTGCAGAGGCCAGTCGTGTCGATCCGCCGTCACCGCTTCGTTGACCTGACGCTCGATGACCTTGTCGAAATGGGCGGCATGGATGCGACTCTCGCCAGCTTTTTGGCGGCTGCTGTTCGGGCCAGAAAGAACATCGTGGTGGGTGGAGCGATGAACTCGGGGAAGACCACATTGATTCGTGCGTTGGCATCAGCCATCCCATCGCGAGAGCGGGTCGTCACCATCGAGCAGGCGTTCGAGCTAGGCCTGGACTCGATCCCCGACCGACACCCCGACCTGGTGGCACTCGAGGCAAGGCCCGCCAACGCAGAGGGAGAAGGTGCGATATCCATGGCCCGCCTCGTTCGAAGGGCTCTCCGGATGAATGCAGATCGAGTCATTGTGGGCGAGGTCTTGGGTGATGAGATTCTGCCCATGCTCAATGCCATGAGCCAAGGTCGCTCGGGATCGATGTGCACGATCCATGCCGACTCGTCGCTTGGAATCTTCCGGCGACTCGCCTCATACGCAGTTCAGGCGCCAGAACGACTTCCACTGGAATCTACAAACTTGCTCATTGCCGGAGCGGTTCACTTCACGGTTTTCGTTGAGGTCGTCGATCTCGAAGAGTCGGCTCCCGATCTGCGCTACCTAACCGGCTCCGATCGGGATTACCTCGCCGAAGATGCGGCGACGGGCGGCGTTCGCTTCAAGGCTGTCAAGCGACGACGCTTCGTATCCTCGGTACAGGAGGTCGTGGGTTCCGAAGGACTCCATGTGGTTTCGAATGAGGTCTTCCGATCCGGTGGCGACCGTTGGGCCGAGCAGGTCGCGCCACTGCGATCGTCCACTCTCGAGGAACTGATCAAGTGCGGATTCGAGCCGTCGCTGCGAACTTCCGAAACGGTCCCATGGTGACCACATTGGTGGTGTCATTCCTGGGGCTCGGGATTGCCGCCGGCATCCTTGGTTTGACCTGGGCCATCCGGCCACCGAATTCTGTCACTCGTGGCGCTCATCTCGGCACTCGTCCGGGGTCCGATTCCCTTCGGATCAGCGACAGGAGACTCCAGCCTCAGATCCGGCGGTTCGTCGTCCCCACGATGTTTGGATTGCTCTGCGTCGTCCTGACCGGGTGGCCGGTTGCAGGAATTCTCGGAGCACTTGGCTTTGCAACGTTGCCAAGTAGCCTCCGGAGGGTCCTTCCCGGAGAAACCTCCAAGAGGACTGAGGCAGTGGCAACTTGGACCGAGTTGCTGCGAGACTCCTTGGCGGGTTCGGCGGGTCTGGCCCAGGCGATCGTCGTCACCGCAGCCTCGGCACCGGTCCCGATTCGCCCCCAGGTGGGTGCGTTGGCGACGCGGTTGAGCAACGGCGTCTCTCTCGAAGCTGCATTGCGAGTCTTTGCGCTAGAGGTCGACGATCCGGCCGCAGAATTCTTGGTTTGTGCCCTCCTCCTGGCCGCGACCTCGCGGGCACAGAAGCTGGTCGAGGTCCTCAGTTCCTTGGTTGACTCGATCCGAGAAGACGTGTCAATGCACCTCAGGGTCGATGCCAGTCGTGCCTCGGCCCGAAGCAGCGTTCGAACAGTGGTGCTCTTCTCTCTAGCATTCGTCTTCACGCTGGCCGTTGTGGCTCATGCATACCTGAGTCCATTCCGAACTGATGTCGGGCAGCTCATCCTTGGGGTCGTCGGCCTCTTCTATGCCGTTGGCCTGGGGCTTATGGTTCGTTTGGTCCGTCCCACGCCCGAGATCAGACTGCTGGATGCGGAGCGGGTGCGATGACCCTCGTGATCTTGTTGGCGCTGGGGGTGGGTGTGGGTCTGACGGGCGTAATCACAGGCCTCCGGAGTCAAAAGACATCTTTACAATCCCTGTTCAGTGGACTCGGCGCGGAGTCGAGCACAGCCGGGCGCCACGAGCCATTGCCTTGGCAACGAGATACCAAGCGGATCGATCACCAGGTCGCGATGCGCGTCGCGCATGCGATCCGAGAACGTGGATATTTCGAACGCGAGCTGGGCACTCGACTCGCGCTCTCTGAATTCCTCACTCGAAGTACTCGCAGCTCGATGTGTGGTTAGTGCGGCGGTCGGGGGCCTTCTGCCCGTCTTCACCTGGACCATCATCGTCGCTGCCGGTGTGCAACTCCCACTCCTCGTCCCCATGGGCGCGGGGGTGGTTTGCGGCATCGGCGGAGCCCTGCTCCCGATTGCCGAATTGAACGGCGAGGCCAACCGTGGTCGGCGGCATGCCCGGCGGGTCATCTGCTCCTTTCTCGACCTCGTCGTCCTGGGACTGGCGGGCGGAATGGGAATTGAGAGCGCCCTCCTTGCCGCGGCCCAACTCGGTGAAAACGCCGTATCTCGTCGCATGCTGGCGGCATTGTCCTTGAGCCGCGATACGGGAGAGCCGCCGTGGGACGCCTTGGCCCGGCTCGGTGAAACCCTTGGTATCGAAGAGTTCGGTGAGTTGGCCGCGACAGCGGGGCTCGCCGGAATGGAGGGTGCCAAGATCCGGGCGACGCTGGCAGCACGGGCAGCGTCGATCCGGCGTCACGAGCTCGCCAATGCTGAGGCAGAGGCAAACGCCCTGACCGAGAAGCTTTTCATTCCCGGCGCGCTTCTTCTTGTGGGATTCCTTATCTTCATCGGCTATCCGGCATTCACCCGGATTGCTTCGGGCTTCTGATCGACGGTACGTCGATGTCGTGTGAGTGGACCAGCTGGGACATGAAAGAGGAGGACAATGATGATTGCTTACGTCGAAGCACTGTGGACATTCGTTTCGGTCCGATTGGCGTCCGGGGACCGAGACGAGGAGGGAAGTGTCGTGGAGAAGGTGATCTTGACCGCAGTCTTCGCCGCGCTTGCGATCGCCGTCGGTGCGATCATCGTGGCAAAGGTCATGGACAAGGCCAATTCGATCAACCTCAACTGACGTCTGCGGATTCACCCGCGACTAGACGGAAGCGGGTAGCTGGAGACGAGGGTTCGGTAGTGGAGGCTGCAATAGCCATTCCTGCGGCGATGTTGGTGATCCTGCTCGCCGTGCAGGTGTGCCTCTGGGCACACGCGTCGACTCTTGTGCAAGCTGCTGCCACCCGCGGCGATCAGGCGGCGTGTGTCGAGGGTGGTTCGCTGAAAGCTGGGATCGCTGAGGCCCAGTTGGCTCTGGTGCAATCAGCCAATCAAGTCGTGGTGAATCCCTCTGTGCAGGCGTCGCTGATGCCGAACGACGAGGTAGAGGTCCGGGTGACCGGCCTGACGGAATCGATCATTCCGGGACTTCATCTTCCAGTTTCAGCAATCCGAGTGGGCACAAAGCAGGAATTCCGTGTCGGAAACTAGAAGAGAGCGCAGAAAGCAGAATCGTCTCCGTGGGAGTGCCGCCGGAGGAAGCCTCACCGTTGAGCTCGTGGTCCTCACCCCAGTCATCGCATTGTTCGTTCTGGTGGCGCTGGGATTTGGTAGGTATTCCCTAGCTCGTGAGCAGGTTGTGGGGGGCGCCCGTGCGGCAGCTGACGCTGCTGCTGTGGCGGGCTCAGCTGCTCAAGCGCAAGAGGCAGCGGTTGCGGCCGCCACACCTGTGCTTCAGTCGACCCACTCGTGCTTCGACCCAAATATCAATGTGGACGCTGAATCGTTCGTGCCTGGCGCCACAGTGCGCGTATCTGTCTCATGCCACGTCGAGTTCTCGGACCTCTTTGTCCCAGGCTTTCCCGGCTCGACCACTCTCCAGGCAACTCAGGTTGCGGCAATCGACCAGTACCGATCGATTCAACCGTGACGGACGGGGATGAGGTCCCGTTGCCAAGGGCGGGACGAAGACGCCATCGGCGGGGTACCGACGACGGATCGTTCACCGTCTTCCTGGCAGTACTCGCTCTCGCGCTCTTTGCTCTTGTAGGCCTTGTGGTCGACGGGGGACGAGCAGTAGCCGCACAGAGCGCCGCGGCGGGGGAATCGGAACAGGCTGCACGTCTCGGTGCTGACCAGATCTCCGTGGAAGCCCTCCGAGCGGGAACCGTCGCGATCGACCCTGCGAGTGCTTCTCGCGCTGCGTACGCCTATCTTCGATCTGTCGGAACCTCCGGCACTGTCACGATCTCTGGACAATCCGTGGTTGTCCATATTCAGACATCAGTGCCGACTGTAATTCTGGGCATCATCGGAGTTGAACAGATCGGCGTTTCTGCGTCTGCTAGCGCCTCGAATGTGCATGGCGTCACCAGGGAGGACTGATGAGCGTCACGATCGATCCGCTACGCGCGACTGATCACCGGCCTGTGGCATTGCGAATTGTGTGGACGCTGGTGTTTGTCGGCCTTGTCGCGGGTGCGCCTCTTGCACTGGTGGAAGCGCACGCCGTTCCGTCCCCAACGGGCGTGCGAAGCCTTGCCGCTCATCCCGGTCAGATCGGGCAGCTGCTTGGAAGACACTTCGGTGAGCGTGCTACCGCTGATCTGGTCTGGTCCATTGCTTGGTTGTCGTGGGCGTGGTTTGTCATCTGCGTTTGCATGGAGATCCTGGGTCGACTTCGAGGTCGCCCTCCCGGAAGGATGCCGGGTGGCCGTCACGTTCAATCACTGATTACTTGGCTCGTGGGTGCTTGTCTGGCCTTCGGCTTACCGAACCGTCAGATCACCCCTCTGAGATTGCAAGTTGTCTCAGCGAGTGCTCCGAGCCTCTCCGACTCGCCATTGACCGCTGCCCCCCGATCCACACAGAACCCTCGACCAACCTTGATCCTGGGGGGAAATGGTTCGGAGGCTGGAGCGTCGAACGCGGCCCTCGAGACCCCGCCGAGGATCTATGTGGTCAAGCCTCGAGACACGTTGTGGTCTATAGCCAACATGGAGCTCGGCAACCCCTTGGCATGGCGACTGATTGCCGCCGCCAACTACGGTCGCCCGCAACGCGACGGTCAAGAGCTCATCGACGATCATTGGATACGACCGGGTTGGCTGCTTGTCATTCCAACATCGGGGACCGGAATCCCACCGGCACCGGCCGCGGAGCCCATGTCCCTCACCGTACCGCCGGGTCCTGTCGAACCAACTCCAGCGACGAGCGTCCTGGCCGCGCCCTCCTCACCCCGAATAAGCAGGTCGTCGCAAGCCATTCTGAATTCGCAAACGATCCTTGGTGATCATCTGAATCGGCCAGTGTCCGCTTCGACACCGAGTCGAAGCCTAGAGAGCCGAAAGGAATCACCTGGACCTCACGTGCCCATTGCGCCCATCGGATACGGGCTCCTCGGCGCAGGGATCGTGGCGTTGCTCGACCGGATGCGAAGAGCTCAACAGCGAAACCGTGCCCCTGGTCTTCGGATCGCGCTGCCAGCGGGTGATCTGGCAGAGCTGGAGCGCAGTCTGCGGATCGCGGCCGACCCGGGTTCAGCTGATTGGGTCGACCTCGCCCTTCGCCTGCTTTCCGTGTGCCGACGACGAGGCGATCTTGAGATTCCCACTGTTTCCGCTCTTCTTCTCCGTGACGAAGTTATCGAAATCGTGCTGGATCCGACGCGCCCGTCTCCGAATCCACCCCCGCCGTTCGAACCCGGACCGGACAAGACGAGCTGGATGTTGGCGAAGAGTGGGCAACTCATCGAGGAGCTCCGAAAGAATCCCGAGGTTGTCGGAATCGATGCACCTCTTCCCTCGCTGGTGACACTCGGCAGAGAACAGGCTGGCATCCTTATGGTCAACATCGAGTCGGCTGGCTCGGTGGCCATCTCCGGACCTGACAATGATTCCCTGATCCAGGCCATTGCCATCGAGTTGGCCACAGCACAGTGGGCAGATCAGATCGATCTTGTCCTGGTCGGGTTCGGAGAGGAGATCGAGGGGTTGGAGCGGGTCAGCCACGCTGTCTCGGTGTCCACAGTAAGTGCGAAAATGAAGCGCAGGGTCCGAGAACGTGGGGCTCTTCTCGCTTCGGTCGACCTCGTCACTAATAGCGAGAGTCGATGGCGCGACGGTGGGGACACGTGGGACCTTAGCGTCGTCGTCTGTTCGCCCGACGCATCTGCGGACCAGTTGAGTGCGCTTGACGAACTAATCAGTGTGGTTGGAGATGGATCATTCGGTGTGGCTGTGATCTGTGGACGTGATGTCCCCTCGGCGCGGTGGCGGGTTCGAGCTGAAGCGGGTCGTGTCTCGGTTGACGGCGAGAGTCTGAAGCGATCTTCGCTCTCCCTCCAGTCGGTCCCTCCGGAATTTGTCCACGGTGTTGCCAACCTCGTATCCGTGGCTGCGCACACGAGCGGCGTCACGCCTGATCACGAGCCGTACAGGAGTTTGACTCTCCCAATTCCGGAACGCCGCGTTGAAGCCGTTGGCTCGCTGCTTGAGCCTGTCGTCAACCGCAACACCACGATCCGTGTCCCGGCCATTCCTCAGGCGCTCCTATCGGATGAGCCAAAGGTTTTGGTTCGGGTTCTGGGCCAAGTGCACATCAGCGGAGCGGCTCGACAATTCACGCGTGCCTGGGCCGTCGAGCTCATCGTTTATCTCGCACTTCACCCGGGCGGCGCTAGCAACGAACAATGGGCGACAGCGCTCTGGCCCGAGAGAGTGATGGCACCGGCGAGTCTTCACTCTACCGCTTCGGCCGCCCGTCGATCCTTGGGGACGTCCAGGACGGGGGAAGATCATCTTCCGCGATCGCGTGGCCGGTTGGCACTCGGACCCCATGTAAGGACAGATTGGGACAGTTTCGTTGAGCTCTCCCAATCTCGAGCTCCTGACGACTGGCGGAAGGCGTTGAACCTCGTCGTCGGCCGACCATTCGATGGTCTTCGTTCGGATGATTGGGTAATTCTCGAGGGCATTCTGGCCACGGTCGAGGCCGGGGTTGTGGACCTGGCATTTCGATACGCCCAAGATTGCCTGGAAGCCAACGACGCCCCCGGAGCCGAGTGGTCGGCACGTCAAGGCTTGAGGGTAAGCCCGTATGACGAGCGGATGTACCGCGTGCTCATGAATGCCGCTGACGCAGCAGGAAATCCTGCCGGTGTTGAATCAACGTTCTCCGAGCTGGTCCATCTAGTGGCCAACGAAGTTGAACCCTTCGATGCAGTGCATCCGGAAACCTTGGCGCTCTACCGCAAGCTTTCCCGGCGCTCGGCCGTCACCCGAAATCACTGAGATCGACTCGCTGCATCGACCATCGGAGTCGCAGACCCGGGTAGTTGGGGCTCTGACTCTGTTCCAGCAAGGAATTCAGTGGCTCACCGGTGAGGCTGGGGGCAAGGTCGATGCTCGACGATGGAGCTTGCCGCCGCAGAAGGCGAGCGACAGACGAGGAGAGCAAGGACAATGAGCAACACGACGACGCTGTCAGGTAACTTGACTCGGGATCCGGAGATTCGCTACACGAGAGATGGTCAGGCGAATGCAACATTCGGTTTGGCCGTCAACCGGCGTTGGCAGCCGAGGGGATCCGACGAATGGGAAGAAGCCACATCGTTCTTCGACGTTGTATGTTGGCGTGATCTCGCCGAGAATGTAGCGCTCTCCTTGGTCAAGGGATCCCGAGTTGTGGTCACGGGGCGCCTCGAGCAGCACAGCTGGGAGACGGAAAACGGCGAACGCCGTAGCCGCGTAGAAGTCACGGCCGACGAGATTGGTCCCTCCTTGCGGTTCGCCACCGCTGAGATTTCTCGGACCGAGCGTCGCGGTCCCGATCAGGCGGACCTGGCCGGAAACTCCGACCCGGCTGGCGAAACCGAGGTCATTGGAATCGACGCCTGACCGACTCGATCCGGACTCGTGATGGCTGATGCTGTTGCGAGTCCGGTCAGTCGGTTTGCCGTTGCTGCCTGACGATTGCGTTCTATGACCATGCAAGCGAAGAAAGTGCGACGCAAGGGTAGATTCATTGCTGAAAGTCAAAGGAGAACAAGTGAGCTTCTCGACTGCGGTCGTCCTCACAAAGCGCGAGGCGTTCGAAGCGTGTGAAGTCTGTGCCGATGCCGAGCGCGCCTTACTCCGTACCGGGCGCGCCGTCGAGGCCGGACGCCTTGCCGCTCTGTTCGAGCTGATCGAGTCCCGGCTCGTCGCCAGCTGATTTCAATTGGGCTGCCCCCTTCGCGGCACCGCACCCCAGGGGTATGCCCAGATCAATGAAATCGCAGGGCTGCAGCCGAGAAATGACTGTCGGGGTGAGCGGTATTCCACTCACCCCGACAGCCGGAGACGCTCGTTACTGCTCCGAGCCGGGCTCGAACTCGAGCGACAGCGAGTTGATGCAGTAGCGCTGACCCGTGGGGGCAGGGCCGTCGGGGAAGACGTGGCCCAGGTGCCCGCCACACTTGGCGCAGGTGACCTCGGTCCGGCGCATGCCGAAGGAGCTGTCGTCATGCTCGTTGATGACGCCGTCGGCTACGGCCTTGGTGAAGCTCGGCCATCCCGATCCCGAGTCGAACTTGTCGTCGGACCGGAACAGCTCGGCCCCACACGCCGCGCACCGGAACAGGCCGGGGTCGTGCACGTCGAGGAGCGCCCCGGTCCAAGCCGGCTCGGTGCCCTTCTCACGCAGCACGTGATAACGCTCGGGGTCGAGCTCGGCCTTCCACTCGTCCTCGGTCTTGACGATCTCTGGCTTGACGGTCTCTGAACTCACCTGTGTCCTCCTCGGTGATGGTGCGGATATGCCGAAAACCTTCTGAAGTAATCCCATGACTTGGAAACGCCGGGCGGGGGACAACTGTTCCACGTCTTCCCGATCAATTTCCTCGGCCGATTTCTGGGCGGTCTTCCTGGTCGTAACGGGGCGGGCGGCGCAGGTCGCGCCCCTCGTCCGGGGTGGCTCAGAACCGCTTTGCTAGCGTCAGATCGGAACCGCTCCCGCCCGCGAGCTTGCCAGAAACCCCCACCTCATGGACCTTCACGACAGCCCCGAGGACGCCGCCTTCCGCGCCGAGGCGCGGGACTGGCTCGAGGCCAACCTCAGCGGGGAATTCGCCGAAGCCCGGGGCCTGGGACGGGCCGGTCTGCAGCACGAGGGTCGTGCGCTCCGCACGGCCTGGGAGCGCAAGCTCGGGGAGGACGGCTGGACCTGTGTGGGCTGGCCCACCGAATACGGCGGGCGGGGCGCCCCCATGTCGCAGCAGGTCATCTGGAACGAGGAGTACGTCCGCGCCGACGCCCCCGCCCGCGTGAACGTCATGGGCGAGGGGCTTCTGGGCCCGACCCTCATCGCCTACGGCACAGAAGAACAGAAGAACCGGTTCCTCAACCCCATCCGCTGGGGGGTTGAGCTGTGGTGCCAGGGCTACTCCGAGCCCGACGCCGGCTCCGATCTCGCCAACGTCCAGACCAAGGCCGTCCTCGACGGAGACGAGTGGGTCATCACCGGCCAGAAGGTGTGGACCTCCTACGCCCAGTGGGCCGACTGGTGCTTCGTCGTCTGTCGCACCGATCCCGACGCGCCCCGGCACAAGGGTCTCTCCTACCTTCTCGTCCCCATGGACCAGCCCGGTGTCGAGGTCAGGCCCATCAAGCAGATCACGGGGACCTCCGAGTTCAACGAGGTGTTCTTCGACCGGGCCCACACGGACGCCGATCTGGTCGTGGGGGAGGTCAACGACGGATGGCGCGTGGCGCTCGCCACCCTCGCCTTCGAGCGCGGCGTGGGGCTGCTCGGCGACATCGTGGGATTCCGCAAGGAGCTCGACCACCTGCTCGAGCTCGCCCACAAGAACGGGACCACCACCAACAAGGTGATCCGCCAGCGTCTGGCCGAGGTGTGGATACGGCTCTACATCCTCCGTCTCAACACCCTTCGTTCACTCACCGGCGTGGACGGCCCCGTGGCCTCGCCCCAGGCCTCGATCTCCAAACTGTTCTGGGCCACATGGCATCGCGATCTCGGTGAGCTGGCCATGGACGTGCTCGGCATGCACGCGGAGGTGGCCGACTTCCTGCCCTACGAGCTCGGCGACCTGCAGCGCATCTTCCTGTTCAGCCGGGCCGACACCATCTACGGCGGGTCCAACGAGATCCAGCGCAACATCATCGGCGAGCGCGTCCTCGGGCTCCCCCCCGAGCCCAAGGTCGCCGCCCCTCCGAAGGGAGCCCCGACCCCGTGACCTCCGCCGAACCGCCGTCTCCTGCCCCGCCGCCTCCGCGCGCCCCACGCCCTGCTCGAGGGCAAGGTGGTCGTCGTCACGGCCGCGGCCGGCACGGGCATCGGCTTCTCCGCCGCCAAGCGCTGCGCCGAAGAGGGGGCGGTGGTGGTGATCTCCGACGCCCACGAGCGCCGGTTGGGGGAAGCAGCCGACGCCCTGGCCGAGGTGACCGGGGCGAAGCCCCTGGCGGTGCCGTGCAACGTGACCGTCGAGGGTCAGGTGCAGCGCCTCTACGACACCGTGGTGGCCGAGCACGGCCGCATCGACGTCGCCATCAACAACGCCGGGCTGGGGGGCAACGTCCCCATCGTGGACATGACCGACGAGCAATGGTCGACGGTGCTCGACATCACCCTGACCGGCACCTTCCGCTGCATGCGGGCCGAGCTGCGCCACATGTACGGACAGGGCAGTGGTGTGATCGTGAACAACTCGTCGGTGCTCGGATGGCGCGCCCAGGCCGACCAGTCCCACTACGCGGCGGCCAAGGCCGGGGTCATGGCCCTCACCCGCTGCGCGGCGGTGGAGGCCGCCGCCCATGGCGTGCGGGTCAACGCGGTGGCGCCCAGCCTGGCGCTGCACCCCTTCTTGAACCGGGTCTTCCCCGACGACGAGCTCGAGCGCCTCCGTCAGGCCGAGCTCTTCGGTCGCTCGGCCGAGACGTGGGAGGTCGCCAACGTCATGGTCTTCCTGGCCAGCGACTACTCGTCGTACATGAGCGGCGAGATCGTGTCGGTGTCGAGCCAGCACCCCTGAGCGTCGCCGACCGCGTCGGCGCTCTCCGGCGTGCCTGCGAGTGGTCGTTTCGGTTTGGATAGCCTGACGCCGTGTCAGATCCACGGGGGGAGCCGATGCCGGGTGCCGCTGCCGAGGCCGAGGATCCCCGTGGCGACCTCCGCTGGGGGTCGATCCCGGGGCTGGTGGCCGACGCCGCCATCCGGTTCGGAGACGCCGAGGCCGTCGCCGACGGCGATGTCCGGCTGAGCTTCGCCCAGCTCGAACGCGACGCCCTGGGCGTGACCGGCGCGGCCATGGCGGCGGGCATCCACCCCGGCGACCGGGTGGCCATGTGGGCCCCCAACATGGCCGAGTGGATCGTCGCCGCGCTCGGCCTGGTGGGAGCGGGCGCCGCCCTGGTGCCGCTCAACACCCGCTTCAAGGGCCCCGAGGCCGCCTACGTGCTCTACCCGGTCGCGCGCCCGTGCCCTGTTCACCGTGCGCGGCTTCCTCGGCATCGACTACCCGGCCATGCTCGAGGAGGAGGACATCCCCCACCTCGAACGCATCGTCCTGCTGCGCGACGACGAGGGCACCACGAGCGAGGTGACCCGCACCGACGAGGTCCCCATCTTCGGCTGGCACGAATTCCTGGCCGGTGCCGAAGGCGTCGTCGAGTGCGACGAGGGTGTGGTCGGTGCGCCCGTCGACGTGCGCGCCGAGCGCGCCCGCTGGCACGGCGTCACCGGCGACGACCTGTCCGACGTCATCTTCACCTCGGGCACGACGGGGCGTCCCAAGGGGGCGATGACGACGCACGCCCAGACGCTGCGCACCTTCGCCACGTGGGCGTCGATCGTGGGGTTGGCCGAAGGGGACCGCTACCTGGTGGTCAACCCCTTCTTCCACACCTTCGGCTACAAGGCGGGCATCCTGGCCTGTCTCATGCAGGGCGCCACCATCGTCCCCGAGCCCGTCTTCGACGTGGACAAGGTGCTCGCCACGGTGGCCAAGGAGCGCATCACCGTGCTCCCGGGCCCGCCCACCCTCTACCAGTCGATCCTCGACCATCCCCGGCGCGACCAGTACGACCTCTCCAGCCTGCGCCTGGCCGTCACCGGGCGCGGCCGTGGTCCCGGTCGAGCTCGTCCAGCGCATGCGCAGCGAGCTCACCTTCTCCACCGTCCTCACCGCCTACGGGCTCACCGAGTCCACCGGCACCGTCACCATGTGCCGGCGCGGCGACGACCCCGAGACCATCGCGCAGACCTCGGGGCGTGCCATCCCGGGCCTGGAGGTGCGTGTCGTCGACGACACGGGTGTCGAGGTGCGCGGGGCGAGCCGGGCGAGATCGTGGTGCGGGGCTACACGGTGGTGGCCGGCTACTTCGAGGACCCCGACGCCACGGCGGAGGCCATCGACGCCGAGGGGTGGTTGCACACCGGCGACATCGGGGTCATGGACGACGCCGGCAACGTCCGCATCACCGACCGCAAGAAGGACATGTTCATCGTGGGCGGCTTCAACGCCTATCCGGCCGAGATCGAGGGCGCCCTGCTGCGCCACCCCGGCGTGGCCCAGGCGGCGGTGATCGGCGTGCCCGACGGGCGCATGGGCGAGGTGGGCGCGGCCTTCGTGGTGGCCCGGCCCGGCACCGATGTGGGCGGCCTCGGCGACGAGCTGGTGGCGTGGTCCCGGGACCAGATGGCCAATTACAAGGTGCCCCGCCACGTCGAGGTGATCGACGCCCTGCCCACCAACGCCAGTGGCAAGGTACTGAAGACCGAGCTGCGCGAACGCTTCGCGCAACGACCTGGGAAGGGAGCCTGATGCGAGGGATCGTCTACACCGGTGAGGACGCCGAGGTCACCGACAAGCTCGGCATCGGTGAGCCGGGACCGACCGAGGTGAAGGTGAAGATCGTGGCGGCGGGGGTGTGCCACTCCGACCTGTCGGTGCTCGACGGCACCATCCCCTGGAAGGCGCCGTCGGTGCTCGGCCACGAGGGCGCCGGCATCGTCGAGTCGGTGGGCTCCGTCGGTGCGCTCGGTCAAGCCCGGCGACCACGTCGTCGTCGCCACCCTGGCCAGCTGCGGGACGTGCCGGGCGTGCAACACCGGGCACCCCACCATGTGCATCCGCAGCCTGGGCAACGTGTCGACCCCCTTCACCTACGACGGCGAGCCGGCGTCGAACTTCGCCGCCGCGTCGGTGTTCGCCGAGTACACGATCATCCAGGAGGTCCAGGCCGTCCCCATCTCCAAGGACGTGCCCTTCACCTCGGCGTGCCTCATCGGCTGCGGCGTGCTCACCGGCGTGGGCTCGGTCCTCAACCGGGCCAAGGTCGCCCCGGGAGAGACCTCGGCGGTCTTCGGCGTCGGGGGAGTGGGGCTGAACGTGATCCAGGCCCTGCGCCTGTCGGCCGCCAGCCGCATCGTGGCCGTCGACACCATGGCCTCGAAAGAGGACCTCGCCATGCAATTCGGGGCCACCCACTTCATCGACGCCTCGAAGGCCGACGCCGTGGAGGAGATCAAGAAGATCGTCCCCCACGGGCCGAAGTCGATGGCACGGGCGCTCGGACCCGGTGGTGTCACGTGGGCGTTCGACTGCGTGGGACACCCGGCGGTGCTGCGCAACGCCATCGACGCGCTCGACTGGGGGGGCACCGCCGTCGCCATCGGGGTCCCGCCCCGGGGCAGCGAGGTGAGCGTGGACATCAACAACCTCGCCTATGTCGACAGGGGACTGATCGGATGCCGCTACGGCGCCTCTCGTCCCCACCACGACATCCCCCTCATGGTGGAGCTCTACCTGAGCGGCAAGCTGATGCTCGACGAGCTCGTGACCGAGACCCGACCCCTCGAGGGATTCCGCGAGATCGTGGAGGACATGCACGCCGGCAAGCTGGCGCGCGGGGTGCTCACGCTCTAGGTGTCCATCTAGGGCCCGCAGTGGCATCGGGTGCCGGTGCAGAGCGCGACGCCGGGCGCGACAAGAGGAACGTCGTGATGCCCGAGGCGAGGGCGTGCGCCGCTCGCGCCTGCCACGCCGGGGACACGAGCAGGGCGGCGTCGGTGGTGTTGCGCATGTTCCCGCACTCGATGAGGACCTTGGGGACAGTCGTGAGATTGAGCCCGGCCAGGTCGTCCCTCGGCGCCACGCCGTCGGTCCCGTCGTAGGTGCTGAGCGGCATCGTCGTCTGGGAGAGGAACGCGGTGCGCACGTCGGCGCCCAACACCTGTGACGGTGCGACGACGGCGTCGTTCACCCCGTCGGCGACGGGCTCGAGAATCGCGAATCCCCGCCCGCCGTCCGGACCGCCGTCGGCATGGATCGAGATCGCCGCGTCGGAGTGTGCGTCGTTGCCGATGGCGGCTCTCTGCGTCACGCACGGGCCCACGCCGGTGTTGCTCGTGCGGGTCAGGACGACCGAGGCACCTTCTGCCCGGAGGTCGGCTTCGAGGTCCTCGGCCACGTTGAAGTTGAACTGCGCCTCGGTGTATCCACCGGCGGTGGCGGTCCCGGTCGTGTCACATGTCTCGTTCTCGCGCCCGTTCCAGATCAACGTCCCGATGTAGCTCGGGTCCGAGAAGTTGCCGCCGTTGTGACCGGGATCGATCGTCACCACCATCCCGTGCAGCGCCACCGAGGCGGGGGGACCCGGGGCGGTGGTCGTCGCGGACGTCGTGGTCGTCACTGTCGTCACTGCGGTCGGTGTCGTCAGTGTGGTTCGTGTGGTCGATGCTCCGGCGCGCGAGCTCGGCGATGAAGAAGCGACGGTTGTCTCGGCGCGGACGCCTTTGGTGATGGTGCTGCAACCGCCGATGGAGACGACCCCGAGCACGAGGGGAATCGTCATCGCCAGGGCCGACGTCCACGACCGGTGGATCGCCGGGCGGCCATGACGCGGTGCCCACTCCGTTGTCACCGCAACTGACTGTACGGGAGCCGCGCGGGGTCCTTTGTGGGTTGTGCCCGACATCCCATGCGTGGCCAGGCCGGGAATGTGCTGTTTCCGCCAGGATTCAACATTGGTGGGTTATTGTCGCCGCGCACCTTCGAAACTGAGGACACCATGAACTACTGCTCGCAGTGCGGAAGCCAATTGCAACCCGAGGACACGGTATGTCGGGGATGTGGACGAGCAGTCTCGGTCGCTCCGGCCGGAGCTCCGGGCGAGTTCACGAGCCCTTCGGGTACGCCGGCGAGCGCCCCGGTCCGGCCAGCCCCCCGAGCTACCCGCTGGCGGGCTCCTTCGCCCCGCCCCCCGGGACGGTGCACATGGAAGGCGG
Source organism: uncultured Acidimicrobiales bacterium (assembly GCA_963838775.1). Taxonomy (GTDB): domain Bacteria; phylum Actinomycetota; class Acidimicrobiia; order Acidimicrobiales; family UBA8190; genus Chersky-840. Next base: position 222,856 of record CAWISP010000025.1, on the reverse strand, counting down.
GAATCCCCCGCCGCCCCCCGGGGGCTACCCCCCGCCCGGTGGGTATCCGCCCGCTCCCCCCGGTGGTTACCCGCCCCCCGGTGGGAGCATTCCGCCCCCGGGTGGGTATCCGCCCCCGGGTGGGTATCCGCCCCCGGGTGGGTATCCGCCCGCCCCTCCCGGTGGCTATCCGGGCTCGCCGCCCGGTGGGTACCCGGGCGCGTATCCGCCCGGGGGAGGGTACGTGCCGACCCCGGATCCATACGCACCGCAGGGTGTGCTCGCCGACTGGGGACAGCGCGCCCTCGGCCTGCTCATCGACTGGGGGCTCACCCTCGTCGTCGTGGTCCCGCTCATCGTCCTCGGGGTCGCCGTGAGCGGTGTCTTCAGGCTGCTTGCCGATGTGGCGGGGATCGTGATCGCGATCCTCTTCGCGGTGCAGGTCGGACAGACCGGACAGTCGCCCGGGATGCGAACCATCGGGCTCAAGTGCATCAACCAGAGCACAGGACAGCCGATCGGGCCCGGCCTCGGCGTCGTGCGCGCCATCGCGCACATCGTCGACAGCATCATCTGCTACATCGGTTGGCTCTTTCCCCTGTGGGACAAGAGCCGGCAGACCCTTGCCGACAAGATCATGAGTACCGTCGTCGTCCGGGTCCCGTCGCAGAAATTCAGCTTGACCCCGCCGGGGTCGTGAACGCGCTCGCACCGTACGAGATCGATGTCCGGAAGGTCCGGAAACCGGCCGCGATCTTCCTGGCCGGCGGGCTCGTGCTCGCCCACCTCCCCGCCGGCGTCGGGCTTCCCTGCCCGTTGCGCACGCTCACCGGGGTGCCGTGCCCGTTTTGCGGTGTGACGACGTCGGTCCGCGACACGCTCGGAGGTCGTGTCCGGGCCGGACTGAGCGTGGCACCACTCGGACTGCTCCTCATTGTCGCCGCCATTGCCGTCGTCCTGCGGCTCGGCCCAGGGAACGTGCGGATCCTGCGCCCGATCGTGATCGTGGGAGTCCTGGCGGAATGGTGCTTCGAGCTGCTTCGCTACCACGTCATCTGATCAGGTGATCGTTTCCGTCGCCGCACCACGGCTCAGCCTCATTGGCACGTGGCGCGGCACGGGAGGGCGAGGTGCCATCGAGCCAATCCAATCGGGATTGCACCAGGCCGACGGTTGCAGACGGGTCACCTCCCGAAGCTGCCGCACATGACGGCACCCGCGAGCCGTAACCCTTGTGAACCTGCTCGTCGGGAACGACACAGATTCAGCCGGAATCCAGGCTTGCCCGAGACTCGGCTTCCCACACGACGAGCCGGTCTCGCCCGGCGTGCTTTGCTGAATAGAGAGCCAGGTCAGCGCGCCGGATGACTTCCGCGCCACTGTCGAAGCGGTCGGACCACGTGGCTGTGCCGAGGCTCACGGTCACGCCCACGGGCGTCTCCGCCGAGCGAGCGTGCGATTGGAGGCGCTCTGCGACCAGCGGCACCTGGGCGGTATCGGTCTCGGGTAGCAGCACGGCGAACTCATCCCCGCCGATCCGACCCACCATGTCGGTGGTCCGGGCCGCTGCCAGGAGTGCCTGAGCCATACCGCGGAGCGTGGAGTCACCCACGGCGTGACCATGAGCATCGTTGATGGCCTTGAAGGAGTCGAGATCCACCATCGCGACGCTAAATGGTCGGTCGTAGCGGCGAGCGCGAGCCTCTTCGGCCTCCAGCGCGTCCTGAAACGCCTGATAGGTGAGACACCCGGTGAGCCCATCGCGGGTCGCCAGCTTGTGCAACCGGGCAGTCAACTTCTGTCGATCACGCTCTTGAGCGGTCCGGTTGATGGCGGCCATGACCGCGACGCCTCCGGCCAAGCCGAGTGACACACCTGTCATTGTCACCCGTGACGTGCTGACCACCGGACCCGTCGCCGCGACGATCCCATAGAAGACGTCTTCCACTACTGCAAGAGCAATAACGGTCGTCAACGGGTAGACGAGGGCCGCGAAGAGCACCGGCAAAACGAGCAGCCCCGTAATGGGACTCTCTATCCCACCATCGAGGCCGGTTCCGGCCGCGATGAAGACCAGCGTGGTGACTGACCAGATGAAGAAGAACGGCACGCGCCATTTCGTCCGAAGTACCCGAGTCCCCACCGGAGCGAACACCCCAAGCCAGCTCGCAGCCCCCGCGATGTCGATCGCAATCAGCCAACCGCGATGAGGTCCATGCGGAGTCAACATGAGGTACCCGAAGAGGAGCGCTGCGCCGAGGGTGAAGGATCCGATACCCATGAAGAGGTGCCGGCGCCACAACGCGTATTCCGACTCGCCGTGGTTCGATCGCTCCGTCCCGGTGGCCGCCTCGCCGCGCCGCAAATCGACCCTCATTATCTGGTCGTCGACACCGAAAGACCCGGGTTAGCACAACGGTGGCACAACGCAACTCGGACAGGGATCATCGTGTTCGGTGGCCGCCGTGCACATTGCAAGCGCTACCGTCATGAGTCGATCGTCGAGGTACTAGCTAGCTGCCAGTTCCCTTAGGCTCGATTGATCTCCATAGACAGCAGCGGGAATGTGTCGCAGGACCACGTACTCCTGCGACCGCACCCCAAGGTCGCAGATCTCGGCGATCTGTTGGCGTGCATCGTCATCGTCTGAGCTCGGCTCTTCCGGGCCGTTTCCGTCCCACATCGTGATCACGACGAGCTCGTGACGATTGTTCGTATGTTCAAGGCAGATGAGACCTCGGAAGTCAGGGTTACTGGTAACGCGCGCTCCGACGGAATCCAACGCCTGCACGACGTCACCAATCTGTTGGGATTCGGTGTGAAAGGTCAGTACCCTTGCACGAAGCATGTTTCTATTGTTGGGCTTCCTACCCTCGTGGCCCAGGGTCATTGGTCACATCGATGATTCACAACGCATGCACTACATCTCGCAACGAACGCAGTCACATCGTCGCTCCAAAAGACTGGCGCTGTCGTTGAGTCCGGCGTACCGATCCGCGGGATCGGAGTGGACTTGCTCACGAAGGCCCTTTGACGATCGCCCCAAGCGGTATCGCCCGCTATCGGGTGAGGGACTCTCGGCGTCAGACCACCTGCTACTGCCAGTGTGGGTGCGGCCTCCGAGGAGGCACTAACGGGCCCAACCACCCGCAATCGCTCCTGCCCGCGAAGACTGCTCGGGTCGGCCGCGGACTGAAGTGAGAAGGAGCGGCACATTACGCCCGGCCCGAATGAATACACGGCGTGATCGCTTTCCCCGATGATGGGTGCCCGGAATGACCGTCTCCTTGGAGCCGGGTACGGACCGTGCTCCGACGCTTACCGCGCCGTGTCGCCGATGGACAGGGTGTAGAGGTTTCGAATGTCCCCGTTCACAGGCGCCTGCTTCAGGAAGACGAACCCAAGCTTCCGGCAGACATTTTGGGAGGAATGGTTGGCTGGGTCGATGATCGCAAGGAGTTCGCCCGAGAACACCTCACGGGCGCAGACAAGCAGAGCTTGGCTCGCCTCGGTTGCGTACCCAAGTCCTCGCGACTCAGGCACCAGCCGGTACCCCCATTCCAGACGTTCCTCACCCTCGAAGGTGAAGTAATCGACGCCCGTATAGCCGATGACCAGGCCTGACCCTCGCTCCACGATCGGCTGCTTCGAGAACGGAATGATCTCGCACATTACGAGCATGTGATCAAAACGCCTGTCCGCCGCTTCCTCGGTCAGTGCTTGGGACGAGAAGATCATGAACGCGTCGCTGCAGAAGAGTTCGATGAAGCGGGCACGGTCCGCTTCGCGGGGTGGCCGCACCTCTAGGCGTGTCGTGACGTGCGTCTTCGTGAAGCCCACGGTGGCGACCTCCTCCACCGCCCATGATGCCGGATGCAGAACCTACCTGGTCAGAGCCAGGAGGTCCGCCTACGGTGACCGGTACACCCGGACTCGGCGCCCACGGGATCGCAGCCGGCACTTCCCGCCCGGTCCAGGTGGATACGCGCCGCGCTACGGGACCCGATACGCGTGCAGGGTGTGGACCGCATCCGTCACGAAGACGACGCCGTTGCTGGCAGCTGGAGCTGTGTCGACGGGCCTGTGGCAGTTGACCTGCCACTCGGCTGTGCACGTCGGGTTCCCACAGCCTGCTGCTGCAAAAGCGTCGAGCAGGTCGTTGGTGGAGGCGACGTAGACGAGTGGGCCGCCCACCGCCGGCGCTGACACCGAACCGCCAACGGTGGCACTCCACTCAGGCGAGCATGTGGCAGAACCGCAACCACCAACCGGGAAAGCCTCCAGCATTCCGTTGGACGACCCGACGAACACCGTGGTGCCGTTGACCGCCACCGACTGGGTGATCGACCCACCGATGGTCGCCGTCCAGTCGGGGGAACAGGTCGCGCTACCACACCCAGCTTCGGGGAAGGCATAGAGAACGCCGTCGGACGCCCCCACGTAGACCTCACCGCCGGCGGCGACCGGTGTCCCGGTTATGTTCCCCCCTGCAGCACCCGACCACTGTGGGTTGCAGACGACCGGGAATCCCAAAGTTTCCATGTAGAACTGGGCCACAACAGGTGGCGGCGCGGGACACGTTGGGCTACCCGACGCGTCGAACGCATCGAACGCGCCTGCCGATGCCACGAAGAGGGTCCCACCGGCAACAGCTGGAGCCGAGGTCGGAGAGAATCCGGCGTCGAACACGGGCTTGCCCGTCGTGGCGTTCAGTGCCTCAGTTCCTGAAAAGGTTTCGCTCCCACAGCAAGTAAACTGCCATTTGGAGTAGACAAACCCACTTACGACTACTGCTGTCGAGGTGCCGCCCTGTCCCGCCGAAAAGACCGAAACCCCCGTGTTCTCAGTGAAGGCTTGTTCTTGTCCATCATATTGATCAGCCCCCACCTGATTCCAGCCGACATAGACCCTGCCTGCCCCTACCCCCGCCGGACTCAAACCAGTGGGCACCCGTTCAGAAACGTCGGGAACCGTAGGGTAGCTATGGCGCCACAGCAGATCCTTCGGGCACCTGGCGGGCGCGGGCGGACACGTTCCTGCGAACGCGTAGAGGTAGCTCCCAGGGCCCTTTGCATGGATTCCCAGCGTCTTGCGCATCTCTGCAGTGACGAAAAGGGTGCCGCTATCGAGGATCGGGGCGGTGCCAGGTCCGATGAGCCGGTAGGTCCTCAGCTTGGTGAGCTTCGGGACACGCGGCCCCGGGCTATGAGCGCCGGCGGCTGACCCGCTGATCGTGGCGCCGAAGGCCATCGCTGCTATGAGTGCACCCGCCAGCATCAAACGTCGTAACGGTGCCATGTTCGCTGCTTCCGTCTCGCCGTCTCCCGTTTGGAGAAGCCCCCAAACCACCAGCAAACGCCTGCGCGCAGGTCAATAACAGAGCCGAATGACCCCAACGGTTCATGGTCACGCATCCCTGTTTCCCGCCTGACTTCGCACGGTGTCTGGGCGACCGCTCAACAAGCCAAGACGATCGCACAGCGACCGCTAACACCCGGTCCGCGTCGGATAACGGAACGTGCCAGACCGTGTGCGATCGCCCGGAGGAGGTCGGAGCGTCATGCCCTTCGGCCAGGTCATCCCCGCAGAGGTCAGGCGGAATCACACAGGCGCATCGATTACTCTGGCTCCGTGAGGATGCCCTCTAGCTGTAGTCAGGCCCCTCAACTTCCATCGCTGGTAGACCGATAATCCACGAAATGCCCCGCAGATTCGGTGTCCTTGCCACTCTCTCCTCCGCAGTAGCCGCCCTGGTACTGAGTGGCTGCAGCACTCCTTCGGGCGTGGGGCCAACCCATAAACCGGCCCCGCGTGGCTTTTCGATCGCCCAAGAAGCGGGCACCTCGGCGAGTGCTCCTGCGTCAAGCCCACCGACCGGCTCGGTGCCGCCATCTTCTGCAAGCCAGGGCAACACACCAGTGACCGGTGACTCATCACCCCTTACGGCTGCAATCGCTCAGAACGTGTTCGACACGTCTTGGCCCCAGTTTGCTTTGGATTTTGCGATCGGGAACACGTCAGGACTGGCCCAATTCGCAACGACCGACGTGCAGCATGCTGTTCAGGGTTGGTTCGACTGTGGCTGTGGACCGTGGCCGACGGCTTATCAGGGCGTAAACATGACGGCCCCCCCGGAGAACGCGTACCCACTGTCGTTCCTAGCGGAGGTCCAGGAACACGACTACTCACAGCAGCCGATGGTGGTGGAGGTCGTCTTTAGTCAGAGCACCGCAAGTGCACCTTGGCTCATCTCATATGTGGTCTCCTACATCGACGGGTCGCCTTTGTTGACAGGCACGACCATGGATTCGGTTCCTCGAGCGACATCTACGGACGTCGCTGCCGTCGGTGGCCAAATAGCAAACTTCTTCCAATCGACTTTCGATACCGGAACGCCCCCGAACACCTGGCCACAAACCGGCGCGATTCAACAGGAGACCCAGAGGATCTTGAGCGGGAGAGCCACCAATGGTCAGGACAACTTCACCGAAGATCTCCACTACACAGCAGGTCCCCACTCGGTGGCCTTTGCCACGCCCTACGGTCCGTTCATGTGCGGCGAGGTCCGATCCCACTCGGTGACTACGTCGGCTACAAACGCTCCGATCGTACAGTCGGCCAGCTACGCCCCCTTCGGGCCACAGCTTCAGCCGGGCTCCTACTCGTCAGTTGCCAGCGACAGTCTCCGCGATGTGTGTTGGGGAGTTTCGATCGATGGAAGTACGCATCCAATCTCTCTCTTTGGTGGTATCTATAGCCGAGTCGGCACACCCAACTAACTCCTCCCACTCCAAGGGATGATGGGCATGGTGGCGCCCGACTGGATCGGATAAGCCGGCTCGCTCTATTTCGGGTATTCCCCCCTCGAACGGTCGACTCGCCCGACTCCGGTACGCCCCGTAGGGCCAGATGGATTCATGATGAGACCGGCATCCCCGATTGTGGGGTGTGTCCTGAAAGGGGAGTGATGGCGATGTAGAAGGTCGTTGTCATGAACCGTGCTGTGCCGGTGATGGAGGGAGGCCCTCCGGGATCGCCGATCAGGCGGAGATCCCAAACCACCGCAAGCTGCTGCGGTCAAGAGCCGTGGTGGTGAGCGTTGCGGAAAAGGCCGCCGTGAGCGGTCAGGTGTGCGACGAGAAGACGAACGTGAGTGAACCACTGCTGACGCATCGAAACGGGGAACGATGACATCGAAACCGGGGAATCGCATAGTTCCCGGGATGAAGGCGTGCCCGTCCTTCGGGCGGCCGTGGGTCAGGAGGCAGCCTGGTAGCTGTCCTGGCGGTGTCCGGTGTAGAGGTGGCGTGAGCTCGTCGCAGGCGCTGGCATGGAACAGGAGAACCTGTCGCCCCGATAGTGACGGCCAGTCGAAATGGGTGGTGTCGGCCCCCTGGTCGTCGAGAGGGAGGACGCCAAGGGAGGGACACCCCGAGGCGCAGAGTACCGATGCGGGGCACAGGGGCGGACCGACTCGTAGTAGCGATGAAGGCTCTGTAATGGAGCCCGAGTGAAGGGGTCGGACAGGTCAGGTCGACCCGAGGCCAACCCGGATGGGGAGGAGCCGAAGGAGAGACCGAAGCCGAAGAACGTGAAGTCGTTTGACATCGACAAGCGCCTCCTGGTGGGGGCGTGGGAGAAGGTCCGGGCCAACAACGGGGCGCCGGGCGTGGACGCCGTCGGCATCGACGTGTTCCAAGAGCGGTGGAGGGACAACCTCTACAAGCTGTGGAACCGGATGAGCTCGGGGAGCTACTTCCCGGGTCCGGTGCGGGCGGTGGAGATACCGAAGGATCATGGGCCAGAAGTCCGTGTGCTTGGCGTGCCGAACACGGTCGACCGAGTGGCGCAGACTGCAGCAGCGATGCTGTTGGAGGAGAAGCTGGAGCCGATCTTCCATCCCGACAGCTACGGCTACCGTCCCGGGCGCTCTGCCCAGCAAGCGGTGGCTGCATGTCGGCGGCGGTGCTGGGAGAAGGACTGGGTGGTCGACTGCGACATCCGGGCCTTTTTCGACTCCGTCCCCCACGATCTGTTGTTGAAGGCGGTTGCTCACCACACCGACGAGCGATGGATCCTGCTCTACGTCGAACGGTGGCTGAAAGCCCCCGTGCAGATGGCGAACGGGACCATCGTGGCGCGGGAGAAGGGAACCCCACAGGGCTCTCCGATCTCGCCCCTCTTGGCCAACCTGTTCATGCACTATGCGTTCGACCAGTGGATGGACCGGGAACACCCGGTCTGTCCCTTCGAGCGCTACGCGGATGACATCGTGATCCACTGCGACAGCGAGGACCAGGCCCGAACCCTTCGGGCTGCGATCGCCGACCGGCTCGAGTCCGTGGGGCTCGAGCTGCACCCCGAGAAGTCCAGGATCGTGTTCTGCAAGGACTCGAACCGACCCGGTGAGGCCGAGCATGTGAGCTTCGACTTCCTCGGGTTTCGCTTCCGGGGACGCCTGGTCAAGGGCAAGTACGGCCACTTCATCGGGTTCGTGCCGGCCATCAGCACCAAGGCGAGGAAGGCGATCGGCCAGAAGATCAGGGCATGGCACCTCAACCGTCGCAGCTGGGCGGACCTGTCCAGCCTCGCCGAGGACATCAACCCCAAGGTCAGAGGCTGGATCAACTACTACGGAGTCTTCTACCGCTCCGAGTTGCGCTTCCTCGCATGGCGCATCAACGACCACCTGGTGCGGTGGGCCATGCAGAAGTTCAAGCGACTCCGGGGGCGCTACGCCAGAGCGTTCGACTGGCTGGTCCGTGTACATCACTACCGGCCAGACCTATTCGCTCACTGGCAGCTCGCCCCACCGCTTCGAGGCCGACCTGTGGGAGCCGGATGACGGGAGACTGTCACGTCCGGTTCTGAGAGAGCCGGGGGGTGCAATTCCCCCCGGCCACTCGCCCGATTCGTCGGCCTAGTGGCTGTGCCACTCAGGAGGCGGAGGGGCTTCCCACAAGTAGCCTTGCTGGCGAGCGATAGCCGCACCTTCGTTCTTGCAACGATCGTGCACCGCAACCAACTTGCTTTCTTTGGTACGCAGCAGCCCATGTCCTTTGGACCGAGACAGCACTGGTGCGGACCAGTGATGTAACTTGCAGCCGGCCTTGCACAAACGACACAAAGCGAACCGCATTCCAATCCGTTCTTGTCCCACAGATCGGCCTCGCCAAAGGGAGATGGGTCGGCGATCTTCGCCTGGCAAGCATTGCATCTCAGCCCGAATCCCGAATCGTTCCAAGGTCGTACGGGCGCAGCGCTACGCCACGTGAACACGCCACAGATTGATGTGGGCGCCACCAGGCCATCGATGACGGCACGGGCGTGCCAGTGGTCGGCCACGAGACCGTTGCGCGTCAACGTGCGGGTCTTGGTTTGAGATGCCTGATATTCCATTCCATCAGCATCTTGTTACAATTCGGTCATGATTGCAGCCGATATTTACAGGCCTGGGCAGTGGACCGATTTCTTTCTTCTGGTTGGAACAGGCGCAGTCACCCTCACCGGCTTGGTTTTTGTGGCGATGTCACTCAACCTCAAAGTAATCGCTATCGACGCAACACATCGTTATCGAGCCATAAACACACTTACGGGTCTGGCTCTGGTGTTCATGCGATGTGCGCTTGTACTTATGGGAGCTCAAAACCATCGGTCAATAGGCGCAGAACTGTTCGTAGTCTCTGGTATTTCGGCAGCCGTTTTTGTCAAGGGCTACACGAAAGCCATTAGGATGAGCAATGGTCTAAGGCTCTCTCGCATAGTCGGCGGAAGCCTCGTGCACTTGGCCGAGATGATCGGTGCGGCCCTATTCCTTCTTGGGTACCTGCCCGGTCTCTACATTGCAGCGGTAGCGATGGTAACCAACACGTGTTACATGATTACGGCGGCTTGGTTACTAGTCATCGGCGTTTTCGATCAAAAGACAGCAGCGTAGAGACGAACGGGGCTCCCCCGATGGGTGTGATCTGAGCCGCCACCCGAGATTGGGCAACCTCGCGAATTGTGAGCGAATGACCCCCGGGAAAGGCCATACTGGTGGGATCGCCTGGTTCGAAAGGTCGCCCATGTCTGATCGTCAACCCCATATCTCGATTGTGGAACGCTCCGTCGCAGAAGAGCGCCAGCACCGCAAGCAACGCTTAGCGGCCGCGTTCCGGATCTTCGGGCGATTCGGCTTTGATGAAGGCGTCGCTGGTCACATCACTGCTCGCGACCCGGAACACGCCGATCAGTTCTGGGTGAATCCGTTCGGGATGAGCTTCAAGCAGATTCGGGCACGAGATCTGATCTTGGTGGACCACAATGGCCAGGTGGTGGAGGGCACATGGCAGGTCAACGCTGCGGCGTTTGCCATCCACTCACAGGTCCATGCTGCCAGGCCCGATGTCGTGGCTGCGGCGCATTCGCATTCGCTGCATGGCAAAGCGTTCGCCGCCCTGCACCGTCGGTTACGGCCACTGACCCAAGATGCTTGCATCTTCTTTGAGGATCACGGCCTGTACGGCGAGTACGGCGGCGTCGCCAACGACGTTGAGGAAGGGAAACGCATCGCCGCAGCGGTTGGTGAGCACAAGGCGGCGGTGCTGGTGAACCACGGCCTGATCACGGTCGGTCAGTCCGTAGATGAAGCGGTATTTTGGTTCGTGACGATGGAGCGCACCTGTCAAGCGGAGCTGCTGGCGATGGCTGCCGGGGACCCGAAGCCGATCCCGGATGAGACGGCCCGGCACGTCCATGCCCAAATTGGCTCGTCGATGGCGGGCTGGTTCAGTGCCCAACCGCTGTTCGACTGGATCATGGCCGAGCAGCCCGACTGCCTCGAATAGGTCGGCGACACCTCACGACGCGCCGATGTGGCGCGTTCTGCTCGGAGCGCGAGGAGGCGGCCACCGAGCGCCGTTCCGAGCAGTAGCGCTTCAGGTCCGGCGAATACCGGACGCGTCAGCCCTGACCTGAGACGCTGACAATCGGCAGGTTGTGGGTGGCTCACTTCGATACACGATGCGACCGGTACCTCGAATATGCGCTCTTTGAGCGTCCTCGATGTGGAGCCTGACCTCGGGCACATACAGGATGGGCGGAATGTCCCATCTTGGGGCGAGTTGAGTCAACGCTCAACCAACGGCGCGCCTTCGTCGTCACAGGATCAGGGGGCCGACAGCAACGCCTGGAGTTTCGTGACGACCGGCTGCCAGGCCGCCTCGACCTCCTCGCTGGTGGTGTCGGCCTCGTCCACGGAGAGCCGGACGATCGCCCCGGCGCCACACTCGCGAACCTCCCAGGTGACGTAGGCCTCGGGTTGCTCGGGTCCCGCCGCCAGCAGGTATGTCAGGCGGTTCGGATACTCGGCGAAGAGCACCTCGCCGTGCATCACCGGGGCCCGGTCCAGGCGGCCCGTTATGCGGGACCCCGTTTCCCAGGTGGATTCGAGGACGACGCCGAACAGAAATCGACGCGTCGACTGGGACGTGGTGAGCACTGACCACACGTGCTCCGGGCAACCCGTGGCACCGAACTGGAACACGGGAACGACTCAGACGGAGAGCGAGTTGTGCACGTGGAAGGTCGTCTCTTGGGGCGGCTCGGGCGGCCCATCCTCGACCTTGGCCAACCCAGGCAAGAGGGTGCCGTCACGGAAGCTCACCCACGAAGCCTCGGAGTCCCAGAGGGCGATGACGACGAAGGCTCCGTCGGCGGGTCCGGCGACATGGGAGAGCTGTCCCGGAGGCAGCCCCTTGCCGCCGTCGGGGTGTACCACTTTGACCGTGTTCTCGTACTGCTCGACAGTTGCGCCCTTGAACTGGTGGATGATGCCGAATGTTGCCGCCATGACGTTGCTCCTTGTTTTCCGTCTAGTCGGGCAAAGCTACCCGGTTCAGATCGTGGCTGTTCGGCGAAGAGGGCCTTGACGCTCGATGTCGTGAGGGCGCTTGATACTGGGCGGGCCGCCCCTGGAGGGTTACCGGCATCGGCACGTTGCCCCGGGCGAGATGGATACACAACGCCGCACGGGATCCCCTGCGGTCTCAAGCCATCCACGCACCAGTGAGGCGAACAGTGGGAGCTGACGCCGACCTGGAGGTATGGGATGCAAATGCGGTTCTCTGCTGCTGAACAGTCAGAGGTCTGGGACCGGTTTGAGGCAGGCGAGTCGATGCGGTCGATCGCCCCGTCCATAGGCCGGTCCCAGGGTGCGGTTCGAGATCTGATCCAGAAGACCGGCGGCATCAGTCCGCTCGCTCCGACCGTGTGGTCCGAAGCGCGGATGTCTTCGGCCGACCGAGAGGAGATCTCCCGTGGGCTCGCCACCGGCCTGTCGTTGCGCCAGGTCGCGGCCGGTCTGGGACGGGCGCCTTCGACAATCTCTCGAGAGGTGTCCGCCAACGGCGGAATCGGCATTTTGTGAGCGCCGCCGGAATCAAAGTCCGAGAGCTGAGCACCTCGCGTCGAGCTGCCCGATAGCGGAGGCGCCGCCAGTACTCCGCTGGAGGGCCTCTCCCAGTTGCTGGAATGTCAGATCGTCGGACCGGATCAGCTCGTGAACGAAGCTGGTCCTGAAGAAGACGATGGAGCTCTGAGGAGTCGCACCCTTTAGAGGCTGGTTAGATTCTGAGACCGCATAGTCCGGAAGAGGCCGTTCTTTCGGCACGACGTCGTGCTGTGTCCTGTGTCCTAACCGTCTTGCAGATCGAGCGTTCGGCGGTGACGCCGAACGCCGAATCCCGCGTCTGGTGGCGGCGGCCTCGAACGGACGGACGATTTGTGGGCTGCGGAGCGCGGGAGGTGGCCGACCTGTCAGGGCTGGATGTTCTCTAGGTCCTCGAGGAGGCTCGGGTGCGTCGGCTCCCAGCCGAGCGCCTTCCGTGTGTGGGTACTGGAGGAGGGCTGGTCGGTGGCGAAGATGGGGCCTAAGGGGCCGTAGGTTTCCTGTGGCACCGTCTCGACTGGTAGTTCGAGCCGCCGGCCGATGACCGTAGCGATGTCACGCACCGCGTCACCCTCGTCGGCCACCGCGTGCCAGGAGGTCCCAGCCGGTGCCAGCTCCAGCGCCAGCCGGAAGAGGACGGCCGCGTCGAGGGCGTGCACGGCAGGCCAGCGCTGGGCGCCGTCACCTGGGTAGCCCGACACTCCGGTTCGGCGCGCGATCTCGGTCAACATGCCGGCAAATCCGCCCGTCCCGTCGTTGTGGACCGTGCGCGGCATGCGCACAGCGCTGCTGCGAACTCCGCGGGAGGCCAGGTCCAGGACTGCCATGACGGAGCGGCCGCGACCGCCGAGCGGCCCGTCGGTCGGCAATGGGTCGGTCTCGGTGGAGACGCGGCCCGGCATGGGTGGCGTACCCGAGACCGTGACAAGGGGGCGGTCACTGTCGACAAGCCCCTCGCCCAGGGCCGCGAGGGCGGCGCTCTCCTCGGCGACCGCCTGGGCGAGGGCGTCGGGATTTCTGAAGTCGTTGCCGAACGCCAGGTGGATCACCCCGTCTGCCTGGGCCAGCGCCGGCGCGGAGGCAGTCCAGGTTGGCGAGAGCGCCTCGCAGCGGCCGCGCGCCGACCGACTCGACGGCCACCGCGGACGCGTCGGAGCGAGCGAGCGCAAGGACGGTGTGGCCGTTGCCGAGGAGCTCGGCGACGACGGCGGAGCCGATCAGGCCGGCGCCGCCAGTGATGAAGACGTGCATGGAACCCTCCTTGGAGGTGATGGGACTCTTGTCTCATCACCCTATCAGAGTGATGGGATAGAAGTCCCATCATCTACCATGGGCTCATGGCTCGATGGAAACCAGGAGTGCGCGAACGACTCGTCGTGACTGCCGTCGACCTGTTCACCGAGCAGGGATACGACGCCACCACGGTGACGCAGATCGCCGAGCGCGCCGGGGTCACGAAGAGCACCTTCTTCCGGTACTTCCCTGATAAGCGCGAGATCCTGGTGGCTGGGCAGGAGACACTGAGCCGGCTTCTGACTGAGGGGATCGCCGAGGCGCCCGAGGGGGCGAGCCCGCTCGAGGCGGTCGCTGCCGGTCTTGAGCGCGTGTCCGGCGCGATGGGCCCGATGAACCGCGAACTCGGCCCCCGCATGAAGGCGGCCGTCGCCGCCAGCGCCGAACTCCAGGAGAGGGACGCCCTCAAGAGCGTCGGCCTCGCGGCCGCCATGACGACCGCCCTCATCGCCCGCGGCGTGCCCGACCCGACGGCACATCTCGCGGCTGAACTGGGTGTCCTCGCGTTCAAGCGGGGCTATTCCGAGTGGTCTGAAGGCGACCGTGAGGCCGAGAACGAACTCGCTCATTACACCTTGGCGGCCTTGGACGAACTGCGGGCTGCGACCGCGTCGCTGGGCTGACCAGCCCAACTCACATCGTCCGAGGCATCAAGCGCCTAGAGACCGATCTGCGTTCGTCCGGCTCGGACTGCGTTGCCACCCCGACGGATGCCGAACGAATCAGACGGATCTGGCAGCACGTTTCTGGGGCGATCGGAGCAGAAGTGCTATCTGTCGCGAGCGTCGAGGGGGGCGCGCAATTGCCGGGTACAGGGTGCCCCCAAGGGGCCATCACGGTTGGCCGTGGGGAGCGCAGAACACTGGCGCAGCCAGTAAGCGCGGACATCGTCGCGGCCGACGACACGACCGCCATCCCAGCCGTTTGGCCAGTCGACATCGAGTGCCATGCTGGCGTGAGCGCCGTCGAGATCCCTGGCATTGAAGGCCGTGTAGAGCGCTCGCAACTCGTTCTCCAGCTGCGTAGTGCGCACGGTATACGGCAATGCCGGTATGGCACGACCTGGTTACTACATCTCCTCTTCTCGGGTGACGTCCAAATTGCGGAAGGTCGGAGGGCTGTCACAGAGCTTGGCCAGCGCAGCGGCGAACTCGGCCGTCTCGGGCCGATTCGAGTTCTCCATCGCTGCCTCGTAGGACGGAAACTCGACAATGTGCACGAATGTACGGTCGCTGTCCCGGTCTCGACCTTGTATCGCGCGGGTCGGCGTGCGAACACCAGTGGTGTTGGCGAGCCATTCGTCGAGGGTCCGATTGAACGCATCGATGTCGCCGGTCTTGAACTCGATTAGTTGGACGAATTTCATCTCGACCTCCCGAATTTCCCGAAGATGGTGCCACACCATAGTGAGCGATGGGTCGCTCGTCGACCGGTTTCGCTGCCGGATCTCTGCGACCTGCTGGCTCGCTCCAGCGTCCCGTAGATCGTGGACCTGCGGGAGGAGGTTCGGGCCGTGGGAGCTGGCAGCCGATGCCTGAGACAGTGGCGCATGCGTAAGGTGTGGCCGTGGACAGCAGTGACGTGCGCCGGTGGTTTGGTGAGTACCTCGACGCCTTTGCAGCCTGTGGTCGGGGTGAGAAGGACACCGACGTGCTGCTTGCCTACTACGGCGTCCCCTGGTGCTCACTACCGATGGCGGGTCCATTGCACTGACGAGTAACGAGCAAGTTGTCACGGCGGTGCAGCAGCAGGTTGATGGGATGCGCGCGGCTGATTACAATCGCAGCGAGATTCTCGGTTCCGAGGTCACCGTCTTGAACTCCACGTCCGCTCTCTACCGGGGGACGTTCTCGCGTCACAGGAGCGACGGCAGCGAGATCGGCCGGCTCACCGCGACCTATCTTGTGACCGACGGAGCGGTTGGCCGCCGCTTTTCAGTGCTGGCGGTTCATAGCCCCTGATTCGACGTCTGGGGTCGCTGCGGGCGCGGCGCTGTCCACCCAGTCACGATGTTGCGACTTTCGCTCGAAACCTCAACCAATCAGCGTTCTGGCAACCGAGCACCTATTCGGCTGGAAGATGGACCTCAAAGACGGGCACCGGCTCGGCGAATCCTTTGAGGTCGAAAGCGCCCTTCGAAACGAAGCCAAAGCGCTTCCCGACACAGAGCTCGCGCACAGCCGTCGAAACGGCGATCCCACCGGGAGAGGCCACTCCGCACAGTCGTGCGGACAATTGAACTGCGGCCCCAAACAGGTCGCCGCCCTCTGTAACTGGCTCCCCGACGCTGATGCCGACGCGGAGGTGGATGGGACGTTCAGCCCCTTCGTTTCTGTGGCGCAAAGAGCGTTGAATGTCGATGGCGGACTCAACAGCGGCCGACACGGACGTGAACGACGCCATGATCCCATCGCCCGTATGTTTGACCTCGCGTCCGGCTTGTGTGTGTAGTGCGGTACGCACGATCTTGTCGTGCTCGCGAATGAGCACCATGAATCCGTCGTCTCCCAATTCTTGAGTCTGTTGTGTCGAGTCACAAAGGTCGGTGAACAGAATTGCCCGAACAGCGGACTCGACATACGCCTCACCTGCTTGGTGTCGGGGAACCTCACCGAGGAACGCATTGATGGGCCCATCACCCACCTCGATGATGTTGTCAGCAACCAGACCGTGCGCTTCCCGGTGAACCGTTTCCACGGACTCTCGGTCGGGCCCCTCGGCGAGACAAAACACCGTCCCTTCCGTGTCATCGAACCAGTACGTGACGTAGCGGACTTGGTACTTGTCCTGGACAGCGAGATCGAGTGCGTGCGCGGCGGCGATGTCGGCAGCGGTCGCGCCAGGCGCCTTGTGTCGATCAAGGAACAAGGGCATGCCGCTTAGGCTACTCATACGGGTGATTTCATGCCGGAGGGCCGGTCCGACCTTTCGGCCCGAGTCGGTCTCTGCCGAAGGGTCGGGCGGTGGTGCCGGAGTACATCCCCCGGCCATCGGCTGATGGCTCACGAAAGGACGCCTCGCAATCGGTCAGGGTGACCGATCCCGGCGGTCACTGGACGGCACACCGACGAGAGCGCGGACCGCATTGTGATCGCTGGCCGGGGTACTTCCGTGTCAGCCGTAACCACCGCTCGGAATGTACGGGGCGGGCGGGTCAGCCATCCCTCGCACCATCATCGGGCCATACGGGTAGAGCTCGACCCCGGAATCGACGAGCGTGCGGATCGCCCACTGCTGTCTCGCTGTGAGCCAGTTGACTTCAATAAGCGTGCCCTCACCCATCTCAGACAGAGTCGTCTTGAGCAACGCCGTTGCCGCGTCCTCGTCACGGGCACCGAGGGTGACGATCCGGTCGTCTCGAGCCACGGCGTAGCCCCGATCTTCGATGAGCAGAAGACGATTATCGGGTTCGTTCAACATGGCGATGATGTCCACGGACCGGGCCGAGCCCCGGACGACACGATCGACGGCGACGACCGTATCGAGGTCTCGCTCGTCAGCGTGGCGTACCTGCGAATCGGCGTGCACGGTGCCCGGGCGAACGGTACCCCAAGCGATGACCGCCGGATGAAAGGAAAATCCGGCCGACGTGTACAACGCCATTGCGGCCGGATCCCGGGAGCACTGGATGGAGCCCGGACTACGGGAGTCAGCATTGCTCATGGCCATTTGGAGCAGCTTGCGTCCTAGGCCACGTCGCTGGAAATCCGGCACCGTAGCCAGTAACGACAAGACCCAGTAGCCCTCGCGCACGAAAGACTGGGACAAACCTGTGATCGCTCCGGACTCATCCGCCACCCACGACCCAGCTGGGTCGGTCGTGAGGAAGTGGCGTATGCGATTCTGTAGTCGGAGTTCGCTCTGCTTGGTCACTTGCAGACCTGGCAGTCCGTACGAGGCGCGCATGGCCTGAAATGCGCTTTCCCAGGCTATCGCGGCTTCGGGGACATCCGAGTCGGTCATCGCGCGCACCACCGCCATGCATCCGATATTGCCAGAAGTGACAACGTATATCTTGGTGTCGTGGGCGATGACACGTGGGCCGGCTTGGCTGACAAATGTGCCGATGAGGCTTATGCCTCAGTGAAGGGGCACGTACGCACCTACGTGATGCACCAGCACTTGCTCGAGCATCTGCCGGCGCCTCCAGCGGCGGTGCTCGACGTTGGCGGCGGCGCGGGTCATCAATCGTTTCCCCTGGCCCAAGCCGGCTACGACGTGACACTGCTTGATCCATCGCCGGCGATGCTGGACAAAGCTCGACAGCGGCTCCAGCGGCTGCCTGGTGATGCCCAGCGACGGGTGACCCTCCTGGAGGCCGACGGCGAGAACGCGGAGAAGGCGGTGAATGGCCGACACTTCGCCGCCGTGTTGTGCCATGGCGTGCTCGGGTACATCGAGCAGCCGGAGCCGTTGGTCAACCAGCTATGTCGGTGCGCCGCTGCCGGTGGCATCGTCTCGATCATGACCGGCAACGCCAAGGCCACGGCGGTGCAACCGGCCTTGGAACGGCGCTGGGAGGACGCTCTGGCTGCGTTTGACGTCAGAACCGGGATCGGAGTGCTGGGCGTACGGGGGCGGGCCGACACGGTGGAGGAAGTCAGCGAGCTCCTGCAGAGCGGGGGCGTCGAGCCAGTGCGCTGGTACGGGGTATGGCTCTTTGTCGACTGGCTCGAGTTCAGTGGAGTCAAGTTAGACCCCAGCGATGCAAAGCAAGTGGCGGCGACGGCCGCGGTCGAACTCGAAGCCAGCCGACGAGACCCCTACCGGCAACTCAGTCGCGTCTTCCATCTCGTGGGACGCAAAGGTCCGAGCTGACGGGAGCAACCAGTTCTCCTTTGGTCTCCTTTGATCCGCTGGCCACTAGCTTCATGAGAGAGTGAGTACGTTCAAAGGAGAGGACATGTCACCAGCTCCCGACGGTCGACTCCAACGGGTTGAGGCTGATGCACCGACCGAGCAAGTCGTCGGCGCGCTCCTGCAGGACGGTGCCGTCATCGTCCAGAACTTATTGTCCAGAGATGTCGTCAGCGCGATCAATGCGGAGGTCCAACCGTTCGTCGACCTTGCCGACCCCGACATGCGTCATCTCAACCGTGGGGTGCAGATCTTCCACGCCCAGACCCGCCACGTCTCGGGTCTAGCCGGCAAATCGCCCACATTCGCCACCGAAGTCATGATCCATCCGCTCCTTATGAACTCTGTGCGACACCATCCTCGGACCGTCGTGTGCCCGTTACCAGCTCAATCTGGCTCACCTGCTGGAGCGTCTGCCGGGCGCCGGAGATCAGTTCTGGCATCAGGACGAGATCGTGTGGAACCTGGTGCCCGAGCCCAAGCCCGAGTTGCAGCTGGCCTCGGTGATCGCCCTGGTCGACTTCACCGCTGCCAATGGTGCGACTCGAGTGTTTCCGGGAAGTCACCAGTGGGAGGCCGGGCGCTACCCGACCAACGAAGAAGCGGTCGTCGCGGACATGCCGGCCGGATCGGCGATCGTGTATCTCGGATCGACGTTTCATGGCGGGGGTGCCCACCGCGGCTCAGAGCCACGTCGCGGTGTGCACCTTTCCTACACGTTGGGTTGGTTGCGCACCGAGGAGAACAACTACCTGGCCGTGCCGCCGGAGCTGGCCTGCCGGCTGCCCCGACAATGCCAGGAGGTGTTGGGCTACGCCGTGCACGATGCCATCGAGCGCGGCGGGGGTTACCTCGGCATGCTCGACCTCCGCGATCCGATCGAGCTGCTCCAGGAGGGCTGGCCGGGCTCCGCCCATGGGGACTGAGCCAGCGCGGATCTCAGGCGACCTTCTAGTCGCGCTCGAGTTTCAACACCGCCTGCTGAGGCGAGGCGGACCTCCCAAGTGCAAGTCAGCCCGAACCTGGAACAGCGTTTCGCTCCAGCTGTGCCTGGTCCATCTGGGCGAGCAAGGGCTCAGGCCACCGACCGCCACAAAACACCGTATCGCTGGCTATCCGGTCGTCGCGCAGCATGACGACGTGGGCTTGGTGGCATGTATGAGGCACGCCTGCTTCTTGCCAGCTGAGCGTGAACTCCACCAGCTCTCCGCCATCAATCCTGTTGCGTCGCAATTCCCCGAAACGTCCGAGGTCGGCGTACCACCTCCCCAGCTCGTCCCGCACGGCGCCAGCGCCTTGGACTTGGAACCGCCAGTTCGGGACTGTCGCATCCAGGACGATGTCGTCACAGAAGATGTCCTCAGGGAGCGCCGCGCCCTCGATACCGGCCAGGAACGCACCTACGGGGTCTGTTGTGCCCATGATCTCACCCTCCTGAGTGCGCCCCTGAGTGCGCCCCTGAGTGCGCCCCTGAGTGCGCCCCTGAATGCGTCAACCCTTTACGTACGAGAGCTTCTCGGCCACCTTGCCAGCGCGCACACGGAATACATCCACGCCACGTACATGTCCACCATCCCAGGAGTAGCGCCACAGCTGCACGACACGGTCGCCGGCCGCGAAGGTCTCCTCCGGCTCGAACCGGGAGGTCACGTCGCTGAAGATTGCCTGCCACGCCTGTCGGATGGCGGCTCGACCAATGTGGCGCATCCCGTCGGGGGCGGGGCCTGTGGCGTCGAAGATACAGTCCTCTGTCACCAGTCCCAGGGCAGCATCGAGATCGTGATCGGCCCAGGCCGCCCCGAACGCTTCGACCACCCCGACGGGCTCCGTCTCTACGCTTGGGTTTGTCATTTCGCGTAGTTGCTGGCTCCGAACCAGTCGACGACGACGACGGGCTCGTTCCCGATCACCCAAGCGTCGTGGCCGCTCGGCAGTGACGTGACATCTCCGGGACCGGCGATGAACTCTGCACCGTCGTCCATGCGGATGGCCAACTGCCCGCTCACGTGGTACTGGAAATGCGGCGCTTGGCAGCTCTCTGTCTTGGCGATCGGCTTCACGTCATTGGACCAGCGCCATCCGGGCTGAAGGACGAGCCGGCCGATCTCCCCTCCACCGGCTTTCACGATCTCGGCTCGCCCATTCGGGAACTCCCGGACCTCGTCGGGCTTCTCGAAGCTCCGGTGCTCGGTCGCGTCCATGGCCGTCCTCCTTGTTCCCACTTCCATCAACGACAGTGTAGGCTTACCTACTAATAGGTAAGAAGTCAAGAGGTTCTCGGAGGGATGGAAACAATGACGAAGGGCGGGGGCGGGAGGGTCGACACCGCGACCCAGATCCTCGACGTGGCCGAGCGCCTCGTCCAAGTCCGCGGCTTCAACGGGTTCAGCTACGCGGACGTGGCCGTCGAGTTGAAGATCACGAAGGCGGCCCTCCACTACCACTTTGCCGGGAAAGCAGAACTTGGCGAGGCCCTCGTTGCCCGCTATGCAGCGCGCTTTGCCGAAGCGCTGGCGGGGGTGGAGGAACGCACAACCGAAGCATCTGCCCGCCTCGATGCCTACGCCGATCTCTACCGCGACGTGTTGCGCGAGCAACGCATGTGTCTCTGCGGAATGATGGCGGCAGAGTACGAGACCCTCCCGAGTCCCATGCAAGACGCCGTTGTTCGGTTCTTCGACGCGAACGAGCGGTGGCTAACGCGTGTCTTGGAACAAGGCCGTAAGGAAGGGACCCTCACGTTCACAGGTCCGCCAAGAGAGACAGCCCGGATGATTGTCAGCGGCCTGGAAGGGGCGATGCTCGTGGCCAGGCCCTTCGGCGACGTTGGGCGGTTCGAAGACACCGCCCGTCACCTGCTCTTAGGTCTCCGCTCCACGCCAGCACGGTTGGCTCGGCCTCCGAAGGGCTCAAAGGCGCCATCCGCCGTGCGCCGTTAGGTGGCTATGGCACGGGTGGGGGTCCGGTGGGATCGGGGCCCGGCGCGGGACCTGTCCCTCCCGGGAACGGGTAGCCCAGTCGGCCCGCCCGCTGCGCGAACTCCTCCCAGGTGATGTCACCCCGCGCGTACCGCAGCCGTAATTCGGCAAGGGCCGGATCCATGGGCGCACCGGCCGATGCCCCCCTCGGAAAGGCGACAGGGTGCGCATGGGGGTTTCTCCACATCCGCACGACGGCGATCACGGCCAGCACCACCAGCACCGCCAGTGCCGCCAGAAAGGCCAGGGCAAAGACAGCGAACACTGGGTGATGAAACCCACCGGCACCGTAACGGAACATCGTGGACTCCTCGTCGAAGTACTTGTACCGATGAAAGCCTGACAAACTGTGCAACTGCTGTGAAGAGCGAAGAGCCGCTCCTCTCGATGCGGTGCTCTCAGTCGATGTGGACCGTGCGGGCCGCCTTGCGGCGGGTTCCCGAACCCCTCGGGAGTGCGAACGCGGCCAACGTGCTCGTTATCGCACCGGCAAGAGCGGTAACGGCGGCGACGGTACTGAGGTACGCACCGAAATCCCAACTCAGCCCGGGCGATCTCTTGACGAAGCACCCCAGAGTGAGCACGAGGTCGACACCGCACGCCCCCACCAGGCTCAGCGAAAAGAGACGAGGAGACCAAGGCCGGGTCCGCACCGCCTTCGCCACGACGGACCCGATGACGGCGAGTGACACGAAAAAGGGGATGTACATCCACGTCCGCAGATCAGCTGCGTTGAAGCTGTAGAAGCCCGTGACCGTGTCACCGAACTCGAACCACGGTAGGAAGATCCCGATCATCAGGACGACGCTGCAGACCGCCACCGTGAGGTCTCCGACGCCCACCCGCTTGCGATCGAATCTGATCCACGTCGTGGCCGACGTGTGGTCTCGTTCGGAGGGCTCGGAGACGGACACAGCCCTACCGTGCTCGAGCTCGCGTGGCCGACGGTGCCCCGATCCCCGAGGCCGAACGTCCAACTGGCAGCCGGGTTCCGTCGGTGAGCCCGTGGTCATCAACCGTCATCGGCCGATCTCTCCTGCGAGGTTTCGGTCCCGGACCTTCGACGACCGGCCCGTTTCGAGCAGCGTAATCCCGGGGCATTTCTCCAGGCTTTGATGCATCGACCCTGTCGGCCGGTCTCCGCCCGCGGTCCCGACCACCCAGCGAGCGCGGCCGACACGGGGTCCGGGCGGGCCTGCGAGGCGCGGCCTGCAGCGGGTCCGGGATGCCCAGGGGATGGGGCGGGGGTTGCGAATCGGGTGCGATCGAGGGGGTCTCGCCGGCCTCGGAGGTGACCCGCGGGTCACCCCGGCCAGGGTCGTATGCTGCTCGGAACGGCACGCGAAAGAAGGTGGACCGTGAGCTTCGACCGGTTGAGCCCACTCGATGCTTCGTTCCTACATGTCGAGGACGACGTGAGCCATATGCACATCGCGGCGATCGGGATCTTCGAAGGGCCTGTTCCCCAGTACGCCGACGTTGTCGACATGGTCCGGGGCAAGCTCCCGCTCGTCCCCCGGTACCGCCAGGTCGTCCGCTTCGTGCCATTGGACATGGGTCGGCCCGTGTGGGTGGACGACCAGCATTTCAACATCGACTACCACCTCCGTCACACCGCGCTCCCCGCCCCCGGGGGAGAGGCCGAGTTGCGGGCCCTCGTGGGCCGGGTGATGGCGCAGCAGCTCGACCGGTCCAAGCCTCTGTGGGAGATCTGGATGGTCGAAGGCCTCGGTGGCGGGAGGTGGGCCCTGCTCTCGAAGACCCACCACGCCCTCGTCGACGGGGTGTCGGGAACCGACCTGCTGGCCGTCATCATGGACACCACCCCCCAGCCGTCGCCCCCGGTTGTCGACGATTGGGTTCCGCGCCCGGCGCCCACCGGAGCCGGTCTTGTCCTCGCGGCCGCCACCGGCCTGGCTCGTAGCCCCTACGAACAGCTCCGGGCGGTGCGGGCGAGCACGCGGTTGCCCCGTCACGCCCTGGCTCGGGCCGGGGAGGTCGCCCGGGGTTTGTCGTCGATGGCCGGGCTGATCCGGCCTACGCCGATCTCCAGCCTCAACGGCCCCCTCGGCCCGCACCGCCGCTACGCGTGGGCGGCAACCACGGTGGACGACATCAAGCGGGTCCGCAAAGGGCTGGGTGGCGCCTTCAACGACGTCGTCCTGGCGGCCATCACCAACGGCTTTCGCGAATTGCTCCGCTCCCGGGGTGAGTCGGTCGATCGAGTCGTGCGCACGCTCGTGCCGGTGTCGGTACGGGCCCGCGACCCGGGAGCCATGGCGGTGGGTGACGGCACGCTGCACAACAAGGTTTCGGCGATGTTCGCCGCCCTCCCGGTGGGGATCGACGACCCCGCCGAGCGCCTGCGTGCCATCACGCTCCAGATGGCGGGACTGAAGGAATCGAAGGAAGCGGTGGCAGGAGAGGCGTTGACGTCGCTGTCGGGCTTCGCGCCCCCCATGCTCCTGGCCCTCGGGATGCGACTCGCCACCCGGGTTGCCCAGCGCAACATCAACACCGTGACGACCAATGTGCCCGGGCCGCAGCTTCCCCTCTACGTGGCGGGACGGCGCATGGTCACGGCGTACCCGTACGTGCCGCTGGCGGGCCAGATCCGCATCGGGCTGGCGATCTTCTCCTATGACGGCCAGGTCACGTTCGGGATCACCGGGGACTGGGACACGACCGAGGACCTCGACGTGCTCGGTCGCGGCATCGAGAGCGGTATGCGCACCATGCTGGCACTGTGCCGGTGATCGCCTCCGAACCCTGAAGAGAGGGCGGCGTCCGGCCGCCCGTGGTTCCCGGAACCAGTTCGCGAGCACCCCAGAGAAGCCGCCATTAGCGTGTCCTCGGTGGCGCCAGAAAGCCTGCAGGTGCGGTCCTTCCGCGCCTTCGCCCGTCAGCACACCCGCCTGCTGGTGCGAACCCGGGGACGTCCATCATGGTCAGGGCCCCGCTTGCGGTTCCTCGTGCTCGAGACCCGGGGTCGGCGTTCGGGGCAGCGCCGCAGCGTCGTCCTGCTGTACATGCCCGACGGCGAGGATTTCGTGGTGATCGCCTCCAACTACGGAGGTGAGCGCCCACCGGCGTGGTGGATGAACCTGAGCGCCGACCCCGATGCCGTCGTGCACGTGTCGGGTCGATCGGTGCCGGTGCGTGCGCGCGCCCTCGCCGGCCCAGAGCGCACCGCCATGCTCGCGCGGGCCGTGTCGTACAACCGCCAGTGGCGTGGCTACACCCGCACCGTCCAGCGCGAGCTGCCCGTGGTGAGACTGGAGCGCAAGGCCGCTACGCCGCCACCTCCCTGAGTCCCGACCCACGGCGTGCGGCTCTCGGGTTACCCCGCGGCGATCACCATTCACCCCATCCGGCCGGGGTGACCGATCCGGTGATGGTGCGGGGGTCGACGGGCTGGCGGGTGTCAGAGGCCTGATACACCGCGAAGCACAGCTGGAGGACCTTGGCCGCTTCCTTCGCGGTCATGGCGGCGGGTGACCCCGATCGCAGTGCCTCGACGAAATGCGCGGAGGAGCGGCGGAACCCCGTGGCCCAGTCGGCGTCGATCTGATCGAACTCCGTGAAGGTCCTGGCGTTGTCCTTCCCCTGGTAGAGCACGACGGGAGCGAGGTCGAGCATCTCGCCGGTGGCCCTTGTCACCCACAAGAACCCCTCTTCTCCCTGGATCTCGAAGAATTCGTCGGCTCCGAAGTAACCCGACCGCATCCACATGTCGCGTGCGTACTGGACCTCCATGGTGCCGAGCAGGTCCGGGTCGTCGTACTCGAAGATCACCGCGCAGGGCTCGAAGAAGATGTCGCGCCGGCGGACGACGGCCTGGACGGAGATGATGTCCGGCTCCACGAGCCATAGAGCCATGGCGTACTTGTGCACGTTGTCGTCGAACAGGTGCCCCCCGGGACTGCGCTTGTCGAGGCGCCAGCCGTATCCCTCGGGGCGCAGGGCCGCCTGGAACGACGAGTCGGTCTGTCCGACGACGGTGCGGATGTGCACGCTGATGGGGCGTCCGATGGCACCCTCGGAGATCAGCTCCTTCGCCTTTTCGAGAGGGGGGTAGTGGACGAAACACTCGCTCACCCGGAGCGTGAGCCCGGCGTCATCGGCCAGCTTCCCGAGCTCGAGGGCCTCGTCGACCGAGTTCGTGATGGGCTTCTGCACCGAGACGTGCTTGCCGGCTTCGAGCGCCGCCTTCACATGGGCATAGTGCAGGTGCGTCGGGGTCAGGATCTCGACAGCGTCGATGTCGTCGTCGCCCAGAAGCTCGTCGATGTGGGAATAGGCCCGTGGCACCTCCCAGCGCTTGGCCGCCTCTTCGGCCAGGGCGGCATCGACGTCGCACACGGCTACCACATCACAATCGGGGTGCTCGAGGTACCCGGCGACGTTCATGTCGGCGATGTTCCCGGTGCCGAGAATGCCGAGACCGAGCGTGCCGGTGCGCGCCCCTTTCCCCATGAGGTCCCCCTTTTCCATGACCGCGCGGCGTGTCCGGCGATCAGGAGGTCCCGAATGTACCCCGCCTGCCACCAGAGCTCCTCCCCGGGGCCCGGGACACCCAGGTCGAACGCACCAGACGACCCGTTGCGCGACGTCTCTTCGGTCAATGGGAGGGGGCGGCTGGGCCCCCACCGGGTCAGGCGGCGGCGGCGCTCGTGTAGGAGCGGCGGAGCGCGTCGTCGACGAATCGCTTCACGCCCGGTGACAGGAAGAATCCGACGTGGCCACCGGGATAGGTCTCGAACGCGGGCCGGTCCCAATGCAGCCAGAGCCGGCGGGCGTGGCCGAAAGTCGACATGCGGTCGGCGAGCCCGGCGAAGATGAAGCGGCGCTCGAACGGCACCTTGCAGTCCATCGCCAAGGGCGATACCACCCGATGGACCTCGTCGGCGCCGGGCCCGAGCACGCCGCTGGTGTCGGCCAGGCGGGCGATGTCGGGCGGGCTGTGGCGCCGAACCAGATGGGGCAGGTCGACGACCGGGATGCCGGCGATGACACAGGCCAGATCGTCCTCGAGGGAGGCGACGATCGACGCCACGAGGCCCCCGAGCGAGTACCCGATGACCCCGACCTGTTCGGCACCCTGTTCCTCGCGGAGCCAGCGGATGATGCGCCGCACGTCCCACGCCGCCTGGGCCACCCCATGCATGCTGTCGACCATGTCGATGGTCATGAGGTCCTCACCCCGAACCCGGCCCGAGGCCCGGGGCCCGTGCAGCGGCAGGACGGGTACGACGACATTGATGCCCCGCCGGGCGAGCTGAGGGGACCGGAACGCCCGCAGGTCCATGGCGGGGTTGTTGCCCATCCCGAGCCCGTGCGCGCAGACCAACCAGGAGCGGTGGTAACGCCCGGGGACGCGAGACACCGAGGCGTGCACGACCTGGTTGGCCTCGTGTCCCATCCATCGGGCCCAACCGGGTTCCAACGGATTCGGCTCCCACCCGCTCGCGAAGGCGATGTGTTCGAAGCCCAACCCGCCCCGGTGCTCGCTCCAGGATTCGAGGTCGCGGGGTGGGGGTGGGTCGCGGTGGTACCGGGCGGGTCGATCGAGCCAGCCCTCCCGTGCGAACAGGATGCGGAGACGCTCGATGTCGGCCGCCGCCGATGTGCAGTCGCTCGCCTTGGGAAGCAGTTCCGGGTGCCGCAGGACGGCGATGAGCACTTCGTCGAGATAGGCCTGCAGGGCCAGACCCGGGGTGGCCCGCACGGGCACCACGGTGTCGTCGAGGGCGGCCCCGGCGTTGCGGGTCCTGCTCCTGGCGATGAAGTACGCCACGCTCGGGGCGGCTCGCAGCACCCCGGTCAGGCGCGGGTCACCGGCCGCCCGGCGGGCTCCGAGATAGGTCCGTACCGCCAGGCGCCCGACCGACGCCAACGAAAGACCGCCCGAGGGGGCCGTCCTCGGCGGCTCCATGTCTCCTGTCCTGGGGAGCATGATGCGCTCGAGGTGAGAAGCAAGGTCCGGCGAGGACTCTCCGGTCGGCGGCTCCCACAGCGGTGAGCCTTCGACATTGGCGTGGCCGTCGACCGGTGGCCCCCACAGCGGCGCGCCGTCCGGACACAACACACGGTCGAGATCCATCACCCCGATATCCGTTCCCTTGACCCGGGCCGGCCCCAGCCCGCCCCTTCTACGTCGAGCGCCATGCTCGTCGGGCAGAGACCCCCACAGCGGGGCAGTGTCGTAGCCAGGCCCGCGGGCGGCCGTGGGAGTGGTCAGGAGGGCCGGAGGATTCGAGAAGGGGATGCGATCGACCTCAACGGCGAGAACGGGGCGCGGCTCCCACAGCGGAGCACCTTCCGACAGCGAGGCGGGCTCCCACAGCGGAGCGCCTTCCAAGGGCGAAGCGCATTCCGACGGCGAATGGACACACACTTCGATGGTGGACGTGGCCCCCCCGACCCACAGCGTCTCCGTCATCAACGTCAAGCCTACGAGGTGCGTTGCCGAATTTCGGGGTTTTCCGGACGCGGCGGCGAGGGCGGTCGACGCGCCAGGCCGTGTCGCGCCGAAACGTCGGTCGAGTCGGGCCCGACGCGAAACTGGGGGCGCTCAGCGCCCCCAGTTCCCGAGCTCGTCCGGCGTGCGCCGGTCCGGCGTCAGTTGTTCGCCGACACGGGCGTCGTCACGTGATGGAACGCGTTGTCATCGAGCCCGTGTGCGGTGACCGGCGCGCTCAGCCAGATCCCGACCGAGTCGCCGAAGATGTGATTGTCCGAGATGTGGGTCTTGACGGGCGTGCCGCCCGAGAACACCAGCACGCCGGTCGTGACCAGGTCCTCGGTCCCGGCGGGCGCGGGCGGCGGAGCCGAGTCGAGCGTATCACCCTCGACATTGTTCGTGCCGATCCAGTTGCCCACGACGTTGTTGCCGCTCAGGTCTTCGAACGTACCCGGGGCGAGCGTGTGGGCGTGCATCGTCACGCCCGAGAGCCCGTTGCCGGCGATGTAGTTGCCGACGACCCAGTTGTTGTACACCGCCGTCCCCGCACTCGCATTGGCGAAGAGAACGCCGGCGCCCTCACCCGTGGTCCCGTTGTCGGTGACCTGGTTGCCCTCGATGAGGTTGTTGTAGACGCCGGCGACCGACGGCTGGGGTGTGCCCGTCGCACTCAGCGCGTTCGGATTGTGACCCGGCAGGGTGATCCCACAGTCGGAGAGGTTCTTGGTGACCGTGTTGCCTTCGACCACGTTGTCGTGGGTGGGCCCGATGTCGTCGGAAAGCAGGATCCCTCCGGAGTTCCCGCTCACCCAGTTGTCGCTCACCTGGGACCAGCCGACGTTCCCGACGAGGTGGATCCCTTCACCGCAGTCACCGGGGGCCTGGCCCTCGGCGGCACACTCGAAGTAGGGCGATACCGGGGGGATGCCGCCGCCCAAGTCGTTGTTCACCACCTGGTTGTCGTGGATCTCCACGTGCGCGATCTGGGCGGTGAGCCCACCCACGATGATGCCTTCACCCATGGCGTCCTTGATGGTCAGATTCTCGATGGTGACGTTGGAGCTGATGACGACCACGCCGGCGTAGATCGTGGCGGCAGGCCCCGGAGGCATCGGCACCGAGAACGTCGGCGTCACCCCGGCCTCATCGATGGTCGCGCCGTCACGCCCCTGAAGCGTCAGGGGCTGACTCAGGACGAC
This sequence comes from uncultured Acidimicrobiales bacterium, assembly GCA_963838775.1. GTDB lineage: Bacteria > Actinomycetota > Acidimicrobiia > Acidimicrobiales > UBA8190 > Chersky-840. The sequence continues at coordinate 193,657 of CAWISP010000025.1, read as the reverse complement.
CTGCTCGTTGTAGGTGCCACCGCACACGACCACGGTCGCCCACGGACTGGCGGCACTGACGGCGGCTCCGATCGTCGAATAGGCGGCGCTGTCGCACGACCAATCGGAGTTCCCTGTCTTCGCCGATGGCGACACGAACAGTGTGGTGGGCCCTTGGTGGCCATGGGAGCCCTGGGACCAGCCGCCGTTGCCATCAGCCCAGGCAGCTCCTGAGCTCAGGGCGGCGACGCTGCCTACGACGAGAGCGGCGACGAACAATGATCCCGCGGCACGGGTGAATTTCATTTTCCCCCCTGGACTTTTTAGTCGGTCATCGACTTTGGTCGGTCATCGAATTGCCTTCACGCGACCGTACAACTTGTTCCCAGCCGATCATCACGTGTCCGGTCGGGCGCGTCAATTCATCCTGTGGACAACCAACGTCAGGTCGAAGAGTGCGCCGTGCCGGGATGGACTTGTCTCTTGACAGTAATCAAGGGACCAACTGCAGCTTCGTGGGCCTCGGTGTCCCCACATACCTCCCAAACCCCTTTCGTCACCCGGCGCGGTCGAGGATGACAACCGGGATCTGGCGCGACGTCCCCTTCTCGTAGTCGGCGAAACCGGGATTGTCGCGTTTGTGTGCTTCCCAGATCGGTGCCCGTTCGGCCTCGTCGGCGACGCGGGCGACGACAGGGATCGTCTCGGTCCCCACCTCGACAGTGGTTTCGGGATGGGCACGCAGGTTGTAGTACCAATCGGGATTGGTCGGGGCTCCGCCTTTCGACGCGAAGATGGCGAGCAAATTCCCCACCGGCCGGTACATCACGGGGTTGACGCGTTCGGAACCGCTCTTGGCGCCCTTGTGGTGCAGCAGAAGCATGGGCGCACCCTCGAAGTTTCCCCCCAGCTTCCCGCCGTTGGCGCGGAACTCTTCGATGATCTGCTTGTTGAAGTCGTTGACGTCTGGCACCGTGGCCTCCTCCTGACCGCCTGACCCATGCCAACGCCAGAAGGGCTCGACGGATTCCGGTCACTGGGCCAGAGCGGCTCCCGGATCCCGGTAGGTCTTGAGCTCGATGGCGTTGCCACTGGGGTCGGCCACCATGGCCTTGCGCTGCTCACGAGGGGTGCCTGCGTAGTCGGTGGTGGGCTCGCGTACGAATGGAGTCCCTTCACCCCGGAGGCGGTCGACCAGGTTTCTCCACTGGTCCTCGGTAAGGGTGACACCGAAGTGCCGGACGCCCCGCTGCTGGGGGGTGAGCAACTCGGACGGCCTTTCGTGGAGCGTCACCTGGCAGCCGAAGAAGAACACGTCGAGCGACCGGTCCCCGGCCCGTCCAGGCTCACAGCCGAGGACCTCGACGTAGAAGCGCCGGGACTCTTCGAGGTCTCTGACCGGCATCGACAGGTGGAGGATGGGCTCCCCGGGCCGGAACTTCACTGTGCACTTCTCCCTTCGTCGGGACTGTCGGTGGGACCCGTGGGACGGCCGCTCCGGGTATCGGGCATGACCGTTTCGGTCGCGCTCGTCGGGTGCTGGTCGTCTGCGTGCTCGTCACCCGTTTCCTGATCCAGTGTGCCGCCGTCGCCCTTGCGCCTGAGCACCCACGCCGTTCCCGCCAACGTGGCGGCCATGAGCAGGTACGGGACAGCGTCGGTCGTCGCCTGGGCGAGCGCACCGCTGGCGGCGGCGGCGATCCCCTGCCCCGAGGCCCAGGCCAGATTGCCGAGGCCATAGGCCAGGCCGTGGTGGAGCCGGCGCCGATCAGCCCCGTCGCCGATCATCGCCGCGGCGGGCACGAACAGGGTCCCGAACGCCGGGAGACCGACGACCAGGAGGACCCCGAGCACGGCGAGGGGCCTGAGCCAGGGAGCCAGGACGCTGACGACGATGGCGGCGGCGAGCGACAAGCGGACCGGGGTCATGCGGCCCCGTCGGTCCGCCAGCCGGCCGACCAGTGGGGCGAGCACCACCTCGACCCCGGCTGCGCCCAGGAAGATCCCGGCGATGACGATCGCGTCCGCACCGAGCCGGTTGAGTCGGAGGGGAGCGAGCACGTCGATGACGCCGAGCGCCAGCCCGGCCAGGAACGTCAGCCACATCCCCACCGAGATGGCGGGTTCGGTGATGGCGGGGAGGGCGCTGCGAAGGGTTTGGGGGATGCCGACCACCGGCTTGGGTACGAGCAGGCTGGCCAGCATCAAGGTGCCACCTGCAACCGTGGCCGCCGAAAACGCCGGCCCGGTCCCGACGTGGCTGGCGACGGCGCCGATGACCGGCCCGATGAGCGCTCCACCCACCGCGGCCGAAAAGGCCGTTCCGAGGGCGGCGCCCCGCCGGTCGGCGTTGGCCGCGGCAGCGAGCCAGGCGAGTCCGCCCGCCCAGGTGCACGCGCCGGCGACACCCTGGACGAACCGGGCCGTATCGAGCAGCGCCAGCGAGTGCGCGTAGCCGAACACCAAACTGGCCACGCTCATCGCAGCCAGCCCGACGACGACGGCCGGTCGGACGCCGAACCGGCTGGCGAGGATGCCCCCGGGCACCGCCCCGAGAAGCGTCCCGATGGGATACGACGCCACCAGGATGCCGGCCTGGGCTTTGGAAAGGCCGAGGGTGTGGACGTAGTGCGGCAGGAGCGGCGTCAACGCCGTGAAGAACACCGTGTCGACGAAGACCACGGCGCTCACGAGCACGACGAGGCTCCGTGCGACCCCCGACCGTCCCGGAGCGCGCGCCGAGCGCGTCATCGGGCCGAGAGCGTCATCGGGCCGGGCGTGTGAGAGGCCCGACTTGTCATCGGATCAGTATGGTCGCGACAGCTCGCGCTGCTTCTGGGGCTAGGTCCGGGGCTCGTTCCGGGGGCGGTTGAGCCGGGCGAACATCGGTTTCTGGCTGCGGTACAGCTTGGGGAACTCGGCGAACAGCCTGTCGTAGGTGGCGGCATCGTCCGCGTCGGGCTCGAAGCGGGCGTCGACGCGCACAAGACCGTCAACCTCTTCGAGATCCACGTCACCCAGGGCGACGGCCGCGAACATCGCGGCCCCCCGCAGGTTGGCGCGCAGGGGTTCGGCGACGCGTTCCATGGTGCGACCCAGGACGTCGGCGTGGATCTGGCACCACAGGTCGGACGCGGCGCCCCCGCCGATCACGCGCAGCGGATCGAGGCGGCGCTTGGCGAACCGTTCCACCGAGTCGAAGAGCCACCGGCTGTTGTAGGCGACACCTTCGAGCACGGACCGCACCAGATGGGCGCGCGTCGCCGTCAGGGACAGGTTGTGGAAGCCGGCCCGGGCGCTGCGGTCGTCCACCGGCGATCGTTCTCCCGCCAGCCAAGGGGTGAACACGACGTCGCCACTGCCTGCGGGTACCGATGCGGCCAATGCCGTCATGGCGTCGAAACTCAGGGAGAGGCCGGAGTGCGGGTCGAACAGACCGTCGGCAGGGTCGATCACGTTGTCGCGCAGCCACTGCAGGCAGAGGCCGCCGGTGTCGTGGTTGTCGGCGATGAGGTAGCGCCCGGGCGCCAGTCCCGGGACCGACGCGATCTGGTGGGTGACATCGGTCTTCTTCATCGGCACCGGGCAACTGATCCACGAGGTCGTGCTGATGACGAGGTGGGTCTGGTAGTCGAGTACGGCACCTGAACCAACCGCGGCGGAGTGGAGGTCGGGCGTGCCCGTCACAACCACGACCCCACCGGGGAGCCCGAGCTCGTCGGCGACCTCCGCCTGCACCTCGCCCACCACCGAACCGGTCGGCACCAGTGGCGGGAGCTTGTCGGCGGGCACGCCGGCGCGTCGCACGAGCACCGGGTCGTAGACGAGTCGCTCGGGGCGCCGGTTGTCGGTGAGCCACGCCGCGGTCATCGACGCGGGGGAGGCGGCGGCCACGCCCGTGAAGCGCATCGACAGGTAGTCGACGGGCTCCAGGTACCACCGGGCCCGCTGGGCCACGGTGGGCTCGTCGTGCTCGAGGTACAGCATGTGCCCGATCGGGTCGGCCCCCGACGTGGACGGGGCGCCACCGGTGTGTCGCACCCAGCGCCACAAGGCCAACGGCGCATATCCCGAGACCGGGCCGCCCACGGCGCGGCGCGTGTGGGGAGCGCCCCGGCTGTCCATCCACATGACACAGTCCCCGACCGGTCGCCCGTCCTCGGCCACGGGGACCGTGCTCGCCCACTGCCCGGTGCACGACACGGCCACGACCTGTTCGGGACGGACCGCACCGCTCGCCATCGCCCTCCGGCTGGCATCCGCGATCACACGCCACCATTCCTCGGCGTCCTGGACCGCCCCTCCACCGGGAAGCATCCGGGTGGCCAGGGGGACGTGATCGATCCACAACACCACGCCGGACAGCGAGACGAGCCCGACCTTCGGGCCACCCGACCCCAGGTCGACGGCGAGGACGAAGCGCTCGTGGCGTGGTGCGGTCACTCCTCCCCGGGGACCTGCTGGTAGCCGTCCATCATGTCGGCCATGACGGCTTTGATGAAGGTGTCGGCCTCGTCGGTCATGCCGCCGGCGACACCGCCGTAGATGGCGCCCGACCGAGGCGCCTCGTCTTTGTGCTCGTGGGCGTAGTGGACGGCGTCGGCGAGGTCGATGGCGAAGGCTTCTGCCACGCCGGCCTGGGTCTGGGGCCGTGTCACCGCCATGTGCAATGAGTTCGGGTACTGCTGGCCGTTGAGGCGCCACCCGCGCAGACGCATGAAGTCGTTGACGTGGTACACGTCGAAAGCGTCAGAGGTGAAGCTGAACAGGAAGGTGGGTCGGCCCCGCAGGTGCAACTCGGGATGGGAACGCACCGCGTCCTGCATGATGGCGGCCGTCTCGAAGATGCGCCGGGCGTGATTGCGGTATCCCTCGCGGCCGAGATGCACCATCGAGGCCCACGTGGCGGCCAGCAGACCACCCGAGCGCGACCCCTCCATGCCCGGAGAGCAGTACTTCCCCCCGCTCCAGTCGGTGAGGAAGAAGTACTGGGAATTCCGCAGCGCCTGGTCGCGAAACGTGAGCACCGAGGTGCCCTTCAACGCGTAGCCGTACTTGTGGGTGTCGGCGGATATCGAAGTGACACCGGGCACGCGATAGTCGAAGACGGGGATGTCGTATCCGAGCTCCTGGCCGAAGGGGAGGATGAATCCGCCCAGGCAACTGTCGACGTGGAGCCCCACGCCGCGATCCATCGCCACGTCCGAGAGCTCGGCGATGGGGTCGACCGTCCCGTAGCCGTAGTTGCACGCCGAGCCGATGATGGCAACGGTCTGGTCGTCGATGTTCTTGTCGACCCAGTCGACGTCGACGAGTGTGGTCTCGGGGTCGACCGGTGCGCGCCGCAACTCGATGCCGAAGAGATGGCACGCCTTGTCGAAGGCGGGGTGGGCCGTCTCGGGCTTGACGACGTTCGGTCGGGTCACTCCTCGCTCCTGCGCGGCGTGCTCGCGGTAGGCCAGCATGGCGTGGGCGATGCTGCCCGTTCCACCCGTCGTGACGAGGCCGGCCGGCCTCGAGCCCTCGACAGCCTCGGCGTGGAGGAGGTCGAGCGTCATGGCGATGATCTCGGCTTCGAACTTGGTCGAGCTCGGGCACATGTCTCGCTGGAGCGAGTTGACGTGGGCGAAGAGTCCGAAGGCGTTGTTCAGGAAGTGGTAGTGGTCGTGATCGCCGCAGTACATCGTGCCCGAGCACTTCCCGGTCTCCCAGAAGGCATCCTCCTCCTTTGCCATCGCCACCAGCTCGCCGAGGATCTCCTCGTGACTGCGGCCGCTTTCAGGCAAGCGGCGATTGATGTCGAAGCGGTCCTGGTACGGGAACGTGGTCATGGCGTGGTGCCCTCCGGGGCAAGAGGGTGGTCGGGGTGGCCCGACCCGAATGATGTCCGGCCTGACCACTGTACGACAACGCCTGCACACCCCGACGTGGCTCGAGTTCCTACCGAGGATGACGACAACTCGGAGGACGTGGAGTTCGGGTCATTCGGCCCGCGCCCCGATAAGATTGTTGGCAGTGCTAGCCCGAGTCCTCTTCTTGACGCTGTGCAAATGGGGAGCGGGCGCGGCGCTGATCCAGCCGGACCTGGCCTTGGCGGTGACCGCCCTGGCGTTCGTCGCCGAGCTCAGTATCACCGTCATGGTCTCGTGCTGGTCGGCACCCGGTATCAGCGCTGGGCTCGTCGTTTCTTCGATCGGCCACGTTCAGGCCGACGGATGGCTCCCCACCTGGGGGTCGGGCTCGGTCCCTCGCTTGGTTCTTCTTTCGCAGCCTCGACGTTGACGACGCAGCGCCCCCATGGGGCTGCTGCTTTCTGTCAACCAGTTCAGGCTCGCGAAGGAGAACCCTGTGTCTACAACCCAACTCGTCGTTGGGGTGCTGCCCGTCCTCGGGAGCACCCTCGGAAGGATCTTTGCCCCCCTCTACCAGGTCATGGCCTGGCTGTTGGCGGCGTGTTACGCGCTCGTCCCAAATTACGCGGTCGCGATCACGCTGTTGACCATCGTGGTGATGGCGGTATCGGCGCCCCTGACGGTCAAGGCGACGCGCTCGGCCTTGGCCATGCAGCGCCTGCAACCGGAGCTCAGGAAGGTCCAACAGAAGTACAAGGGGGATAGCGCCCGTCTCAACGAAGTCATGCTTGCGCTCTACCGCGCCCACGGTGTCAGCCCGTTGGGCGGCTTTGTGCCGTTGCTGCTCCAGATCCCGATGTTCGTCGTCCTTTTCGGTGTCATCAGGGGCCTGACCCACACGGTCGACCACGGACGGGTGGCGGCGCCGCTGTATGTCAATCATTCTGTCCAACTCGCCAAGAACCTCCGGGCGCACCCGGGTCAGATGCACGCCTTCGGGTTCAACCTGGCTTCGAGCCTCCTCAGTCCCCACGGCTCATGGGCGGCGTATCTGCCGTACGCGGCGCTCGCAGTCGTCGGTGTCGCCATGCAATGGATCCAGACGAGGCAGATGAACGGTCAGGTATCGAACCATGCCGGGACTCCGCAGGCGACGGTGTTGCAACGGTTCATCCCGTTGATCTACGTCCTCGTCTACGTGCGTTTTCCCGCCGGTGTCGTTGTCTACTTCGTCGCGTCGACGGTGTGCCGGATCGCCATCCAGAGATGCGCTCTCCGACCGAAGTCGTTTCGGATCCCCATGCCGGCCCCACACCGACTGGCGGGAGGTGGTGAGCCCTGACGGGGCTCTTGACACCTCTGGGCTCCACCATCATCCTGGACCTCGGCGTCGACACTTGCGACGACCGGGGGAGGGACGATGAGCGTTGTCCGACCCGAGCTCGAGCACCCGACGCTCGACATGCTCGTCGAACGAGGTGCGGGTGGCATCGCACATCCGGGCGGGACCCTGCTCGAGCACCTCCTTCGGGTTGCGGCCCTGCTCGGGGAGTGGGGAGCCTCCGAGGATGTGCAGATGGCCGGGCTGTGTCACGCCTGTTACGGCACCGACGGCTTCCCGGCCTCTCTTCTGGGGCTCGACGAACGCGACGTGCTGGCCGGCCGGATCGGTCCACGCGCCGAAGCGTGGGTGTACCTCTACGCGAGTTGTGACCGGAGCGCCGTCTACCCCGCCCTGCGCGCACCGGCACCGGCACCGGCACCGGCACCGGCACCGGCACCGGCACCGGCACCGGCACCGGCACCGGGACCTCTGCAGTTCCGGGACCGCTTCACCGGAGAGACGTCACTGGTCAGCGAGCTCGACGCCGCTGTCCTCGCCGAGCTCACGGCCGCCAACGAGCTCGACCTCGTGACGGTCAACGCTGTTTGGGCGGCAACGGTCGGAGCGGGCCTCTTCGACCTGGTGCGCGACATCGGTCCGCGGTTGAGTCCATCTGCTCGCAACGGCTGGAACACGTGGGCAGATCTGACTCTCACTCAGAGTGACGAGCTCTAGCGCCCCTGTAGCGTCTCTTCCCTGGTCGCCGGGTATCCCCTGCAGGTGTGTCGCCACTTCGTAGGATGCGTACGAACGGAGCGGCCGGAGCAGATCGGGGGCTCGTCGTTGCCGAGAGCGGGGATCACGGGTGATGGCTGACGAGACGGCGACATCCGCCGACGAGGAATACTCGCAGGCTGCCCAGTCTTATATCCGCGCCGTGGGAGCCCGACTGAGAGTCGTCCGCAATCAGCTGGGGCTGTCGCTCCAAGCCGTCGAGGCAACCTCGAACCAGGAGTTCAAGGCGTCGGTGCTCGGTGCCTACGAACGGGGCGAGCGAGCGGTATCGGTGTCGAGGTTGCAGCGTCTCGCCAAGCTCTACAGCGTCAGCGTCGATCAGCTGTTGCCGCACGAATCCGATGCCACCCGGTGGTGGATGTCCAAGGACGCCGACGGAACCGGCGCACCCGGGTCGGTGCACCCGGAACGTGCCGCCGCGCAGGCATGGCAGAACAGTGAGACCGTGACGATCGACCTCACACGGCTGCGCGACGTCAGCGGGCCCGAGCGCGACCTGATCCGACGGTTCGTGAGCATGATCCAGGTTCAGCGCCAGGACTTCAACGGACAGCTGATCACCATCCGGTCCAGCGACGTCCGTGCCATCGCCTGTCTGTTCGGGATGACCCCCGACGCCATGGGACGCCGGCTCGACGAGCTCAGCCTTCGCATCAATAGCTGAGCACTCGACCCCGCACGATCGACTCCGCAGCGCACTCCAGGGCGCTCAGCTCCGCAGCGCTCAGGTCCAGGGCAGCGCCCCCCGCCGGGCCCAGTAGCGAGCGGGATCCTCGGCGATCGACCCGAGTCGGTCCCAGTCCTCTTCGGTGAGCGAGAGCTCGAGGGCCTCGAGGTTGGAGGCCAGCTGCAACGGGGTCACCGCGCCCGACAGGACCACGTCGGACCAGGGTCGGCCGAGCGCGGCGGCCACGGCGACCTGGTCGATCGAAGCCCCGTGCACCGCCGCCACGTGCTGCAACACCCTCTGTATCTCGCTGTCGGTGCCCCGGTCCGTGAGCCGACCGTTGGCGAGCACCTCCTTCACGAGCACCCCCCAGCCTCGGGCGCGCGCGTCGTCGAGGGCCGGGCCGGCCGATGGCTCGAGCACGTTCCACGTGGCCTGGACCGTCGAGAAAGGGTTCACACCGTCGACCCCCAGGTCGAGGGCGCGGCGCACGACGTCTCCCTGGCGCGCTCCGCTCACCGTCAGCCCGACGGCGACCCCACTGTCGCTCAGCTCGGCGAGGGCGTGCAGCACGACGTGATCCTCGAGCACACCGCTGTCGAGTGTGACCGAGTGAACCTGGTACAGATCGAGATGCGGACCGAGCAACGCCGTGGACTGCGCCAACTGCTCGCGGAACATGGCCAGGGAGTGGTCCTTGGTCTCGTGCACCGGCGCCGACATCTCCCATCCACCGACGTACCGGTATCCCCATTTCGAGCCGACCGTGAGGTCGCCCGGTGCGAGCTCACGAGCGTGCAGCCACGACGCCAGGAACTCCTCGGCCCTTCCGTAGGAGCGAGCCGTGTCCACGTAGCGGACGCCGGCCGCGTAGGCGGCGTCGAGCATGTTGTGGCAGCGCTGTTCCATGGTGGACCGGGCCCGGTCGGACCCGAGATCGGCGTCGCGCCCGAGCGTGATGTAGGCGGGACGTCCCAGGGCGGCGAGGCCGAGCCCGATCCGGGTGACCGCGAGCCCGGTCGACCCGAGCGTGGTGGAGAGCATCTCGGCGTCGTTCACGGCAGCACCACGTCGAGTGGACCGCGCACGACCGACACGCGCCGATCGGAGGCCGGGGCAGTCCGGCCGTGGCTGATCCAAACCGCTCGCATGCCGGCCGATAGGGCTCCGGTGATGTCGCGCTCCCAGCTGTCGCCCACCATCACGGCGTGTTCGGGCGCCACGTCCAGCAACTCGAGCGCACGCAGAAAGATGGTGGGGTGGGCTTGCCGATCCCGACCTCGCCCGAGATCAGCACCGCCGAGAGCCGGGAGCCGATCCCCGCCTGATCGATCTTGAGGTGCTGGATGTCGGGTGGGCCATTCGTCACGAGCGCCAACGGGACCTGCACCGCCAGTCGCTCGACGAGCTCGAGCGCGCCCGGCAGCACGGGGTGGCCTGATCGCTGTCCCTCGACGTAACGCTCGGCCATGACCTCGGCGAGCTCGTCGAGACGCTGTCCTTCCTGGCCGCCGGTCACCAGCGCGTCCCGCCACGCAGCGCGCCGGTACGTCGTCGCCCACGAGGCCAGGCCCTCGAGGCGGGGATGGACCCCCTCGAAGGTCGCCCACAGTCCCTCCCACGACGCGAAGCCCAGGTCGAGGAAATCCGGGTAGTAGGCCGAGGTGCGCCACAGGGCCCGGGCCGCAGCGATGACCACCTGGTCCCAGGTGTCCCTGTCGATGCCGTCGACCAGATCCGCCGTGGCGCGCAGCTGGGACCGTGCGAAGCCCTCCTCCTCGATCAGGGTGTCATCGAGGTCCAGGAGTACCGCCCGTACCGGGTCCCGAGCGGGCCCGCTCAGCGCTCGGAGTCCTCGGCGGGATGTTCGACGACGGCAACGACCCGGGCCGCCATGAAGCGCGCCGTGCGGACCGCCCGACCCGAGCGGGTCACTTCGGTGACTTCCACCGAGCCGCGCGAGTTGGCGATCTCGACGCGTCGTCCGGCGCGGGTCGCCAGGATGTCGAAGCGCTGCACGCCGTCACCCACGTCCACCACGACCTCGACCCGGTCTCCCTTCACGATGTCACCTTCACGATGTCACCTTCACGATGTCACCTTCACGATGTCACCTTCACGATGTCACCTTCACGATGTCATGCCTTCACGATGTCACCTTCACGATGTCACCTTCACGATGTCAATGGTACGACGATCACCCGCAGACCCCGCCCCCCGGACCCATGTCCCGGCACCACTCAGCCCGCAGGCAGAGAGAGGGTGTTGGCCTTGGCCACGTCGCCGAACCAGTGCGCGCTGGGCTTGGGGTGCCGTTCGAAGGTGACAGGGTCGACCGCGCAGATGCCGAGCTTGGGGCCGAATCCGAGGTGCCACTCGAAGTTGTCGAGGAGGCTCCACACGAAGTAGCCGCGCACGTCGATCCCGTCCGAGATGCAGCGGTGCAGTCCCTGGAGCGCGGTGGCGATGAACTCGATCCGCTCGGGGTCGTCCTCGGTGGCGAGCCCGTTCTCGGTCACCACCACGGGGAGGCCTGTATAGGCGGCGGCGCGGCGCACGGTGTACTCCACCACGTGGGGCCAGTACTCGTATCCCATCTGGGTCAGGCGCGTCCCGGGCTCGGGCGGGAGCGGGCCGGTCGGCCCGAGGACGGTGCGCTCGTAACACTGCACGCCGATGAAGTCGTCGCCGGCCGTGCCGTCGAGGAAGGTGTTCTCGAGGATCTGCTCGGCGGCGTCGCGCGTGCCTTGGCCGCCCTCGCCGGCCACGAGCTCCTCCATCGACAAGGTGATGCCGACGGGGAACACCCCCGGCCCGGAGCGAAGGGCGTCCACGGCCAGTCGGTGGGCCCGGACCATGGTGTCGTTCACCGCGAAGTGGCGGACGAACTCGTCCTTCATGCCCGGCGGGTACAGACCGACGGTGTAGCCCAGCACGGCGACCACGTTCGGCTCGTTGAAGGTGCACGCCCATCCGATGAGATCGCCGAGATGGGCGGCGGTGCGCTCGACATAGCGGGCGAAACGTTCCGGCGCGTCGGGAGCCTCCCAACCGCCGCGGGCGGTGAGCCAGAGCGGCGTCGTGAAATGGTGGAAGGTGACGACCGGCGAGACGCCGCGCTCGTGACAGGCCGCGCACATGCGGCGGTAGTGGTCGAGAGCAGCGGTGGAGAATTCGCCCTCGGCGGGCTCGATCCGGCTCCATTCCAACGAGAAGCGGTATGCGCCGAGACCGAGGTCCGACACGAGATTGACATCCTCGGGCCAGCGATGGAACGAGTCACAGGCGTCGCCGCTCGATGCGACACATCCGGAATCGGGGTTGTGCTCCCACTGCCACCAGTCGTTGTTGACGTTGCCGCCCTCGATCTGGTGGGCGGAGGTGGCCGCACCCCACAGGAACCCCTCGGGGAACGTGAGATCCCTGTCGTGTGTCGGTGCGGCCTCGGGTGACGTGGCGGCGCTCATAGACGCACGGTAGCGGGCTTCACGGCGCCGGGCTCAGCCCCACCTTCAGCGCCGCGACGCCAGTGCGCCGGCGCGGTCGGCCAGAGCCGGGTCGCGCAGGAACCGGGCGATGTCCTCGAAGTCGGCGCCGGGCCCTTTCCACTCGAGGTCGTCCACCGACGCCAACAGCGAGCGGTCCACGCGCAACGTCGCCAGGTCGCGGAACAACAGGGCGTGCTCCATGTCCGACGCCAGCCGTTCGGCGAGTTTGGGGGCACTGCGCACGGCGCGCCGCAGCTCGGGGTCCCAGTCGGCGACGGCGGCGGGGATCGCCTCGAGGTGCTCGTAGTGCCCGAGGACGGTCGACGCCGACTGCTTGCCCCAACCGGGGAGGCCGGGGAACCCGTCGGCGCTGTCGCCCACCAGGGCGAGCCAGTCGGGGATCGACAGGGGCCCGATGCCGTAGCGGGCCCGCACCGCGTCCTCGTCGGTGATCACGTCCTTGCGCCGGTCGAGTTGCACGACGCGTCCACCGCGAACGCACTGGGCGAGATCCTTGTCGGGAGTGCAGATGACGACCTGCTCGACGTTCCGATCGTCGGCGGCCACCGCGGCAGCCGATGCCAGCGCGTCGTCGGCCTCGAGCTCCACCATGGGCCACACCCTCACACCCATGGCGACGAGCGCCGCCTCGAGGAGAGGGAATTGGGCCATGAGCACCTCGTCGACGCCCTCGCCGGTCTTGTACCCGGCCCACAGGTCGTTGCGAAACGACTCGATGACGTGATCGGTGGCCACGCCGATGTGGGTGGCGCCCGCCCCCAGCATCGTGAGCAACGACCGCACCACCCCCCGCACGGCTCCGACCTCGCCCCCTTCGGAGCTCGACCTCGGTGGTGCCCCGTAGAAGTGGCGGAACAGCTCGTAGGTCCCGTCGACGAGATGGACGCGCTCGGGCGTCACGATCGTGGGTCCCGACGCATGTACCACGTCTCGACGTCGAGAACGGTGGCGGTGGCGGTGACCTCGAAACCGAGGGCCGCGTAGAAGCGGACGTTGCGTGCCTTGTCGGTCTCGAGCCAAGCCAGGCGCCCGCCCTCGTCGAGCCATGCGCACACCGCCCGCATGAGCGCACCGCCGAGGCCCCGACCCTGGAACCCGGGCTCGACGCCGACGGGTCCCAGGTGCCAGTGCTCTTCGGCCAGGTCCGCCTGGGCCCAATGCGCCCAGAAGACATGGGCCCGGGTGGGGTCACCGATCTCGGGGGTCGTTTTCCCTACGAGCTCGGTGGTGTCTGCGGTCGCGAAGGCTCCGATGCAGCCGCCCGGAGGGGCGATGCCCGCTGTCGCGATCACGCAGTCCCCGGTGAACACCGCCAGCTGCGGTGCCGGCAGGAGCCTGAAGAACGGCGTGAGCTCTCCGTAGAGCCCGGCCAGTCCGTGCAGGGGGTCGTGGCCGTAGATCGCCACCGCGGTGGGGGAGTCCGCCAGGGCGCGCGACGCCACGCCTGCCGCCGCCCGACGTTCGTTGTCGCGCAGGGCGCGTACCTCGGTCCCGGTCACGCCCCCATCATGGCCACATCGCGTCCGGGGTCGCCTCTTGGGGGGGAGGGCCGCCTCATCGCCCGCACCCTGGGTGATGGCGATGGCGCGCGGTGGTCGGCTGGGAAGGCGCGTCATCGACGGGCCGATGGCAACGGGGCGGAACGGCAACCGGGGTGGACGGCAAACCGGGGTGACGGCGATGGGGTCGGGTGATGCCGCCCTGTTACCATCGGCGCCTCTATGACGGTGCGTCAGATCCGGGGGGAGCACGTCAGCATCACCGACGTCCTTCGGGCCGCCGCGGACGCGAACGCCGAGGTCGAGGCGTACGTCGAGATGGCCGGCCCCGGAAGCAGCGGGCTCGTGCCGCCCGGCACCGACGGCCGCCTGCGCCTCACCTTCGCGGGGTGGGACACCGCCTCGGCCGCGGTGGCGGGGATGTTGGTCTCGTTGGGCGTGACCAAGGGTGACGTCGTCTGCCTGTTGCTGCCGTCGTCGATCGACTACGCCGTCTGCTACCAGGCGGCGGCACGGATCGGTGCCATCACGACGGGCGTGAACCTTCGCATGGGCGCGGCCGAACAGGCCTCGATTACCGCCCGTGTCCATCCCGCGGTGACCGTCGTCGACACCGACGCGGTCGCCTCCGACGCCGTGCCGCTCGGATCGGGCACCGTGCTGGCACGGCACGCGCTCGCCGAGGCGTGGGACCACGGTGCGCCGTCCGTGTGTACGGCCGACGCCCACGACCCGGTAGCCATCGTGTGGACCAGTGGGTCGACGGGCGTTCCCAAGGGCGCGGTGTTCGACCACGCCAACCTCGAGGCCGTCGCGGCGGGTACCGACGTCCTCTCGCACCCCGGCGACCGTCGGTTGTCGCCGCTGCCGTTTGCGCATGTCGGGTACATGACCCGCGCCTGGGACGAGATCGCCCACGGCGTCACCACGGTGATCACCCCCCAGCCGTGGACAGCCGCATCGGCCATCGAGCTGCTCACGAGTGAACGGGTCACCGTGGGCCAGGGCGTGCCCACGCAGTGGGCCTTGATGCTGGCGCACGACGATCTCGACGGGGCCGACCTGTCGAGCCTCAGGATCGCCGGGACCGGGGCCTCGCGCGTCCCGCCCGAGCTGGTCCGGGCCATGCGGGAACGCCTGGGGTGTCCGGTGGTGGTGCGCTACACCTCGACGGAGTCCTCGCTCGGGACCGGGACACAGCCCGAGGACGACGACGAGGTGGTGGCGACGACGGTCGGTCGGCCCGTGCCCGGCGTGGAGCTCGAGGTCGTCGACGGGGACGGTCTCCCCGTGCCGTCGGGAGAAGTGGGACGGGTCAGGCTGCGCTCGGCGGCGGTGTTGTGCGGGTACGTGGGCGACCTCGCCTCGGGCGCCCTGCTCGACCCGGTCGCCACCGCCACCGTCCTCGACGCCGACGGCTGGGTCACCACCGGCGATCTCGGCACCGTCGGTGACGACGGCAATCTCCGGCTGGCGGGCCGGGTGTCGGAGATGTACATCCGGGGCGGGTACAACGTGTACCCGGCCGAGGTCGAGGCGGTGCTGGGCGAGCTGCCCGGTGTCGCCCAGGTGGCGGTGGTGGGGGCGCCCGACCCCGTCCTCGGGGAGATCGGGGTGGCCTTCGTGGTGCCGCGGTCACCCGTGGCGGCGCCGGGCCTCGATGACCTCCGGGCCGGGTGTCGCGCCAGGCTCGCCGACTACAAGGCTCCCGATCGGCTCCACCTCGTGGAGGACCTGCCGGTCACCCCCATGGCGAAGATCGACAAGCGCGAGCTGGCGGCGCGCGCCGCCGAGCTCGAGACCAGGAGAGCGAAGGAGCGAGTGAGTACATGACCGAGACCAAGGAACCGGGGGCGAAGAGCGACGCCCCCGCCAAGCCGAGCCGGGGAACGTCCGCCGCGCCAGCACTCCATCGTCGCCGGCGCCGAGCCCATCAAGTTGGGGTCGATGCTCGTCACCCTGGTCGAGCCCCGGCGTGGCCACGAGGTGGCGTACAACCGCTGGTACGAGCGGGATCACTTCTATGCCGGCTGCATGATCGGGCCGTACCAATTCGCGGGGAAGCGCTTCGTGGCCACGGCCGAGCTCAAGGCGCTGCGTGACCCCGATCCCTCGAGCGTCACCGGCGAGCCCGATCGCGGCAGCTTCCTGTCGGTGTACTGGGTGCTCGACGGGTACCACGACGTCTGGAACCGCTGGGCGGTCGACCAGGTGAAGGCCCTGCACAAGGCGGGGCGCATGTTCAACGAGCGCGACCATGTCCACACCCTGCTGTACCGCTACGCCTGGGAGCGGTCACGCGAGGCCGACGGGCTCCCCGCCGAGCTCGCCCTGGACTACCCCTCGGCCGGGCTCGTGGCCGTGTTCACCGATCGCGCCGAGGACCTCGACGCCGCTGACTACGAGCGGTGGATACGCGACGAGCACCTTCCCGATTTGTTGCCGGGCACCCCGGCCCGGCTCGTAATCGGGGCGGACCCGCTGCCGCTGCTCATCGACGCGCCCGGGGACGTGCCCCGCTCGGAGTCCGACGACCGGCGCCAGCTGACCCTGTGGTTCCTCGACTCTTCACCCCAAGATGCCTGGGATTCGGTCATCACCGCGCACCGCCGGGCGGTGGAGAGCGCGGGGAAGGGCCGTGTCGTAGCAGCCCTCCCGTTCATCCCGACCATTCCCGGTACCGATACCTACACCGACATGCTCTGGGCCGACGAGGCCGGAGCGGACCAGAGGAGGTCTTCGTGAGCCCCGATCCCGCCGTGGTCACACCCCCGGCGCGCCGCTTCGACGGCAAGACGGCGATCGTCACCGGTGCCGGCTCGGGCATCGGCCGGGCCACGGCCATCCGCCTGGCGGTGGAAGGAGCCTCGGTGGCCTGTCTCGACGTCGTGCCCGACAACCTCGACGAGACCGTCGAGGCGCTCACCATCTTGGGGGGCAAGGCGGTTGCCTACCGTTGCGACGTCACCGACGAGGCTCTCGTCAACGAGACCGTGAGCGAGGTCGCCTCTGCACTGGGCCGGCCCGAGGTCCTGTGCAACGTGGCCGGTATCGGCACCTTCGCCCACACCGCGGACATGCCGCTCGCCACATGGGAGCGCATCCTCGGTGTGAACCTGACCGGCACCTTCCTCATGACGAGGGCGGCGCTCGCCTACATGCTCGAACCCCCGGGCGGGAGCATCGTCAACATCGCGTCGACGGCGGGCCTCATGGGATCGGCCTACAGCGCCGCCTACGCGGCGTCGAAGGGTGGCGTGATCATGTTCACCAAGGCTCTCGCCATCGAATACGCGGGACGCGGTGTCCGCGTCAACGCCGTGGCGCCGGGGGGAGTGGACACGCCGCTGCTCGGGAGCTTCCAGCTCCCCGAGGGAGGCGACATGAAGCACATCTATCGGATCACGAGCCGCATGGGCTTCTGTACCCCCGACCAGGTCGCCGCCGCCATCGCCTTCTTGGCGTCGGAGGAGTCCGCCTACACGACTGGTGCCGTCCTGGCCGTCGACGGAGGGATCACGGCGTAGCACCGCGCGCCGTTCGACCCGCCTGCCGTTCGACCCGCCTGCCGGTCGGCCAGCCCGCCCATCGGCCAGCCCCACAACTAGGTCGCGGTCGCTACCATCCACGACGGTGAGCCCGAAGCCGATGTTCATCGTCACCGACGTGTCGCCGTACCCGACCGGGCCCGCCGGAGTGCACAGCGTCCTGCCCCAGGCGGCGGTGGCACTCACCGAGCTGGCGGGGATGGCTTCGCTCGAGGCGCGCCACGTCGGTGTCGTTCCCGACGTCGATCCGTCCGCGCTCGCGGCGGGCGGTGTCCTGGCGCTGTTCACCATTGGGGAGACGCCGTGGACCGACGCGCAGCGCGCCGCCATCACCGACGGTGTGCGCTCGGGCCGGCTGGGGATCCTCGCCGTCCATGCCGCCACCGACGCCTGCACGGCGTGGGAGGAGTACGGGTCACTGGTGGGGGCTCGGTTCGACGGCCACCCCTGGACCGAGGCCTTCGACATCGATGTCGACGTCGACCACCCGAGCACGCAGCATCTCGAGAAGGTGTGGCGGTGGCGCGACGAGGTGTACCTGTTCCGCGACCTTCGACCCGACGCCCGGGTCCTGCTGCGCGTGGCGGAGGGCCAACTCGACATGGGTGTCGCCAGAGCGCGGCGCCCGTCGATCGGCTTCCCGCTGGCTTGGTGCTTCACCGAAGGCCACGGCCGCGTGTTCTACACGTCGCTGGGGCACTTCCCCGGGGCCTGGGAGACGCCCGATTATCTTCGGCACCTCCAGGGAGGGTTGGCCTGGGTCCTCGGCGACGGAGGCTGAGAGAGACGGGTGCTGAGAGAGACGGGTGCTGAGAGAGACCGTGGCGCGGGACCGGCGGTGATGCACCTCGTCGACACCGTCGAAGTGGAGCCCGACCAGGTGGAGGGCTATCTCGACCTGGTCCGGACCCTGGGGGCCGCTGTCATGACCGAGGCCGGTGCGACCTTCGTGTCGGCGGCGACGACGTCGGGCGAGGTCGGCGAGCACATCCACATCCAGGTTGTGTGGGCTTTCGACGACTTCGTGCACTGGAACGAGATCCGCAAGAACATGGTGCTCGATCCCCGCTACCACGAGTACGGGAGCGCGGCAGCCTCGCTGCGGGTGGGGGGAACCCGCCGGTTCTTCATGCCGGCACCGCCGGCGACGTCATCGTGATGCTCCGGCGCTTCGAGGTGTACGCGCTGCGGCCCGATGCACCCGTCGAGCGGGTGCGAGATCTCGAGGCGGCCTGTCGCCGCTGCGGGCGGTTCATCCCCGAGGTGCTCGATTGCGCCGTCGGCACGAACCTCTCCGACGCCCCCGTCCAGCTCGTGTGGGAGCACGCCTACGCGTCGCCCGAGGCGTATCGGCGCTACATGGTGCACCCGTACCACGCCGTGGTGCTGGACCGGTACCTGCTCCCGGACTCCCCCGAGAGGATCGTCATCGACGGGCCCCTGGGAGCGGGGCTCTACGGCTACGCCTGTGATACACCTTCGTACCGGATGCGCGACGGCGTCCGGCGCATCGTTCTTCTCCGCGTCGACACCGGAGCGGCGGAGACCGACGTGGCCCGGTTGCGGGCGACGCTCGAGCAGGCCCGGGAGGAAGTTCCCGACATGGTGGTCTCGGTCATGGCCGCCAACACCATGGGCGCGGCCTGGTTCGACGGCGTGACGCCGGTGATGGGCCCACCCCGATGGACCCATCTGTGGGAGCAGGGGTTCTCCACCCTTGACGCGCTCGACGCCTATCGCGGCGGCGACTCGACCATGGCCGCCATCGAACGCGCCGGATGGGACCGGTGGAAGGACGGTGTCGTCAAGCGCTCGGCCGAGCTCCTCTACGAGGTGTCCGCAGATGTGGCCCCGGCGGATGGCCACGGGTGACGACGGATACCTGCTCGACAAGCGGGCGGTAGTGGCGGTGGCTGTGGCGGTAGCTGTGGCGGTGGCTGTGGCGGTGGCTGTGGCTGTGGCTGTGGCTGTGGCTGTGGCTGTGGTTGTGGCTGTGGCCACCCAGCTCGACGCGCTGGCCACCATCTTCGACCCCGGTGTGCGAGCGCGTGCCCGAGGCCTCACCGTCGCGCCACGCTCGTCGTCGACGTGCCGAAAGGTTCGAACTTCACGGGGGCCGAAGGCCTCAAGAGACGGGGCCCAGGTACGCTGCTTGAGATGCGTTTCCGCCGACAGCCAGGACCGCGGAACACGGAGCGGTTGTGGTTGACCCCGTGGCCAGGGCCCTCCACCGTTCCGGTGCGACGGAGTCTGCGCCGGCCGGTCGGCGGTTCGAGCTCCCTCCTGCTGGTGATCGCCGTGGCCTCGATCGCGACCGGTGGTGCCGCTGTGGCGTTGGGTCTGGCCGTGAGCGCGGGCCCTGCCCGGTCCCCGGCTCCGGCTCACCGTGTGGCCGCGAGGGCCGCCCACCACGTGGCCCCGGTCGTGATCCCCGCGGCCCCGGCGCGGGTCATCATCCCCCCCGCGCCCACCACCACCGTGCCGGTTGTCGACGTAGGCGCGCCGGTGGGGCCCCCGCCCAGCACATGGAGGAATACGGTCGTGCCCGCCGTGGCGCCGCTCGTGAACAGCGTTCCCTCGAACGTGACCGATCCGTCGGTGATCGCCACGGCCACGGTGCACACGCTGCCCTTGTACACGACGCCCGGTGCGGCGAAACCGTCGAGCACCCTGGCTAATCCGAACTACCTGGGCGCGACGGTGACCCTGCTCGTCACCGGGTACCAACCCGGCTGGGTGCAGGCCTACATCCCGGTGCGTCCCAACGAGACCACGCGGTGGATACCGAGCGCCGACGTGACCACGTCCTTCGTGACCGACCACATCGTGGTGAGCCTCTCGGCCCGGATGCTAACCCTGTACCACGACAATGCGCCCGTGTTCACGACCGCGGTGGCGCCGGGGGCGCCCAGCTCCCCCACGCCCACCGGTTCGTTCTTCGTGGCCTACATCGTGAAGCTCACCGACCCCAATAATGTCTACGGTCCCTATGCCCTGGGCACCTCGGCCTTCTCGAACACGTACTACAGCTTCGACGGCGGCCCAGGTCAGGTCGGGATTCACGGGACGAACCAGCCGTGGGTCATCGGTTCTTACGCCAGCCACGGTTGTGTCCGGCTTCCCAACAGTGCCATCACGACATTGGCCCAGCAGATCGTCCCGGGCACACCCGTCGAGATCGAACACTGAGTGCACCCCGGCGCTCCGCCCATCGCACCCGATGACGACATGATGAAAGAACGGTGACCAGGTCGTGAAGGGGTATGTGCTCACAGTCGAACGGACCATTCCCGCCGCGCCCGACGTCATCTTCGACGTCCTCGCCGACGTCAGCCGCCACCACCTCATCGACGGGTCGGGGATGCTCCAAGGCGCGAGCGAGGCCGCTCCGCAGCGTCTCGCCCTCGGGACGACCTTCGGCATGGGGATGAAGATGTTCGTGTCGTACTCGACGGTGAACAAGGTGGTCGAGTTCGAGGACAACCGGCTGATCGCGTGGAAGACGGGGCCCGCGGGCTTCATGGGCAGGTTGGTGGCGGGCAGGGTCTGGCGCTACGAGTTGACGCCGGTCGACGGAGGCACCCTGGTGCGTGAGAGCTGGGACATCACCGCCGACCACCAGCGCGTCCTGCTCAAGCTCGGGGACATCTACTCCGGCAAGACACGGCGGGACATGGAGCGAACCCTCGATCGCCTGAGCAACCTGGTTGCCGGAAAGGGCGTGGCGGACACCCCGGACCGCCCCTGATTCCGGGGGCCGGCCGCGCCCAGAGCGGTCCTCCTATCTCCACGCTACGGTAGGCCCGTCGCAGGCCCCGGGCACCAGGGCATCGAGGAGGGACAGGCCATGCCGGACATCGTCGCTGGCGTCATCGGGATTGCGCTCGTCTTTATTTGGATCTACTGCCTTTATGACGTCGTCACCACGCACGACGCGCTGGTCCGGCACCTCCCGAAGATCGCGTGGTTCGTCATCGTGCTCCTCATCCCCGACATCGGGTCCATCTTGTGGCTGGCCTTCGGCCGGCCCCGCATCCAGGGTGACCGGGTCTCGCCCATCGACGGCCGCCGGACTCGGGGCGCGACCACGGTGGCGCCGGAGCTCGCCCTGCCGTCACTGGACCATCTCCACCCCGTCGTCCGAGAGCGCGAGGAGCTGGCGAGGCTGCGCATGATGCAGGCGCAACTCCAACGGCGCGAGAACGAGTTGCGCCAGCGCGGATTGGGAGAGAACGCGGGATCGTAGGCTGGGGTTCGGGCTGATCGCCCTGAGCTCCGTCACCGGTCCTCGCCTCGTCCGTCGCGGCCACTTCTCGTCGCCTGTCGAAACCGACCGTCACGTCAATGCCCACCGTCCTCGTCAACGGGATCGAGCTGTACTACGAGCGTGCCGGTCATGGAGTGCCGGTGTTGTTCCTGAACGGGTCGGGATCGACCCTCGCCACCATCGCGCCGCTCATCGACGTGATGGCCCGACACCTCGAGGTGCTGGCCCACGATCAACGTGGCCTGGGCCGAAGTGCGGTGCCTCGGGGCCCTACACCATGGCGGAGTACGCCGCCGACGCACTCGGGCTCCTCGACGTCGTGGGGTGGAGCATGTGTGGCGTCGTCGGGGTGAGTTTCGGAGGCATGGTGGCCCAGGAACTCGCCGTGACGGCGCCGGACCGGGTCGAGCGTCTGGCCCTCATGTGCACGTCGCCGGGCGGAGACGGAGGATCGTCGTATCCGCTGCACGAGCTGGCCGGGCTGTCACCGACGCGACGCGACGAGGTCTCCACCACCCTGCTCGATTCCCGTTTCTCTCCGCAATGGCTGGCGAGCCATCCCGGAGACCGCACGCTCGTGGACACCATGACGCAGCGGCGGTCGGGCACCGACTTCGAGGAGGTCCGCCGGGGTGAGGCCGAACAGCTCGAGGCACGGCGGCATCACGACGTCTGGGACCGGCTCGGTCGCATCACGTGCCCGACGTTCGTGGCGGCGGGTCGCTTCGACGGGATCGCCCCGATGGCCAACAGCGAGGCGATCGCCGACAGGATCCCCGGTGCGGCCCTCCACGTCTACGAAGGTGGCCACGCCTTCTTCGTCCAGGACCGACGTGCCCTCCCCGCGGTCATCGACTTCCTGGGGTCGTGACCCGTTACCACCGTGGCGTGGTCGCGTCGACGAGATCGGCCACGATGTGCCCGAGCTCCTCGCCCTTCTCCTCCTGCACGAAGTGTCCGGCGCCGACGATGGTCGGATGGGAACGCCCGGCTGCCCCCGGCACCCGCTCCTGGAACACCCGCTCCCAGCCCCGCGTGGCCGGGTCGCCGTCGGAGAAGGCGGTGAGGAACGGGCGTTCCCAGTGCTCGAGCGACTGCATGGTGGCGCGCCCGATCCTCGCGCCCGGGTCGTTGGGGGTCAACGGGATGAGCCCCGTCATCTGGCGCAGGCCGGCGGTGAACGACGGGTCGGGGAACGGGGCGTCGTAGGCGGCGAGGACATCCTCCTCGAGTGGGCCCGAGGAGGAGAAAAGGAACGTGCTCGCCACCAGCTTCGGTGCCCGCATGCAGTACTGCACGTAATCGACGAGAGACGCCTCGAGGACCACGCGACCGTCGCCGATGGCATGGTTGGCCCAGGTCAGCTTGCCGGCGAGGTCGGGGTCCGAGGTATGGAGCACGGTGTTCGAGGCCACCACCCGGGCGAACCGGTCGGGGACGGCGCCGAGCGTGCTCAACCCGATGGGGCCGCCCCAGTCCTGGACGACCAGGGTGATGTCACGCAGGTCGAGCTCCTCGACGAAACTCGTCATCCATTCGACGTGGCGTCGATAGGTGTAGGTGGTGCGGTCGGTGGGCTTGTCGGACCGGCCGAAGCCCACGTTGTCGGGGGCGACCGCACGCAGCCCTCGTTGCGTCAAGGCCCGGACCACCTTGCGGTACAGATACGACCAGGTGGGCTGGCCGTGCAGGAGGAGGACCACCGGAGCATCCCGGGCGCCGGCGTCGATGTAGTGCATGCGCAGTGGGTCGACGCCCTTGGCCCGTACCGGGACGTAGTGCGGTTCGAACGGAAAGTCGGTGAGACCGGCGAAGCGCTCGTCAGGGGTGCGGACGAACTCTGTGCCGATGCGCCCTGATGCGCGCTGGTCCGAGCTGGTCACCTGCTGGAGGCGATCAACGGTCTAGGCCGACCCGGCATCGGAGTGCGCCTTCTTCGCCGCCATCCAGTTCTTGATAGCGGGAGCGAAGTTGGCTGGGTTGTACACGTCCTCTTCCGAGGAGAATTGCATGTTCCCCGCGTACTTGAGGATCGTGATGTTGGCGGATTGGTACACCTCGCCGTCTCCGGGGTCGTTGAAGCGGTTCTCGATCTGGCAGATCCACCAGCCGCGTTCCTCGTCGCAGACGCACCAGTCGTGGGGGAACATCGTCATCTCGTTGTTCGGCCACTCCGCCATCGTCGTCGAGATCCACTCGAGGATCTGCTTCCGTCCCACGAAACGCCCGAAGAGATGTTCGATATACTCGGCGTCGTCTGTGAACAGCTCAGCCCATGGCTGCCAGTCACCGGTCCGACCGGATTCGTTGGCCACAGCCAGATAGTTGTCGTGCGCCCGTTGCAGTTCGGCGCGGTTCCACGTGCCCACGGATACCCCCTGTTCGGTGGTCAGTCGAGCGCGAGCCTGGTCGCACCGGTGGAGCAGTCCCGTGCCAGAGCGTCGTCGCCGGTGACGACGGTAGCAATCGTGGCGGGGTCCATGCGGTTGGCGACCGGGCGGCGAGGCGAGTTGTCTGGGAATCGGCTGGGCCGGCCACCGGTGGGCGTCGGCGCGGCCCGTCGATCGGGCGAGGTCCGCGGGGAAGCCCGCACGAGCGCCACGAGGACGTTCCCTCTGTGTGACAATCGAGCGCCCGGTTCGTGCCTGTGGGTCCGGGTGGTGCCGGCTCCCGAGGCTTGGAGGTGTCGTGGACAAGGACTTGGTCGATCAGGTGGGCGACGTCACGCAACGGGTCGTGGCGAGCGGTGCGATCTCGGTCAACGGACATGGCAACGTGAGCCTCCGGGTTCCCGGGGCTGAGGAGATGTACTTCACCGCCGGTCCGTCCCTGCGAGACCACGCGCCGAGCGCGGTCGTCCGGGTCGGACTGGACGGAACGCTTCTGGAAGGTGAACTGCCCCCCATCCAGGGTGCGGTGGTTGCCATGCACACGGCGATGTACGCGGATAACCCCGAGGTTGGGTGCGTTCTGCACACCCATTCGCCGTACGCCACCGCCTACGCCGTAGCCCACCGTCCGATCGGTTGCTGGGTCGAGGCATTGGCGATGTTCGGGTTTCAGAGCGGGGTTCCCGTGGCGCAGTACGGGCCTCGGGGCTCCGACCGGGCGGTGGCGAACATCCGGGCCGCGCTCATCCCCGGTGTGCCCGGGGTCCTGTTGGCGAACCACGGGGTGTTGGTGTTCCACCAGACTCCCGAGTTGGCGATCGTGGCCGGTGGCATCATCGAGGAGGCTGCTCAAGCCGGCCTCAATGCCAGCCGCATCGGAGGCCCGGTCGAGATCCCCGAAGAGCTCCGCGAAGCGGCGCTCCAGCGCGCCATGCTCTTCGAGAGCCGGGGAACGGTACAGCGCTAGCTTTCGTCTCTCGGTAGCGATTCCTCTGGAGAGTCCGGTGCGGGTCATCGTCAGCTGTGTGCCACAGACGGGTCACATATTGCCCCTGCTCCCTCTTGCCCAGGCCTTCAAGGCTCGGGGTGACGAGGTCGTCGTCGCCAGCGGGCCCGACGCCGAGGAGGCGGTCTCCGGTGCCGGGCTCCCGTTTCATGTGGTCGGTCCGGCCCTCGACTCCTGGTTCGACGTCCTTCGGGCGCGCACGCGGGGGATTCCCGGCGACGGGCTCGACCCGGCGCGGGTGGAGGGCTACTTCGTCCCCCGGCTCTTCGGTGAGATCGGGATGGCGTTCATGATCGACGACCTGCTGGCGCTGTCCCAGGAGCTCGAGCCCACCCTGCTCGTCTTCGACCCCTACGTCTTCGCCGCTCCTCTTGTGGCCGCAGCCACCGGGGCTCACGGGGTACTCCACTGCATTGGGCCCCTCATGGATGGGCGGGTCTCAGATCTGGTGGCCGACGCGGTATCGCCCATCTGGCGGGAGTTCGGCCTCGACGTACCCCCCGCCGCCGGGGTCTATTCCGGCACCACGCTCGCAATCTGTCCCCCGTCGCTCGACCCGGGAGCGGTGGGTCTCCCCGGGGTCAGAGCCTTGCGGCCGGCCCCGCTGCCGATCGACGAGCCTCGTGCCTTGCCCGTTTCGTTTCCCGAGCAGGACCGTCCGCTCATCTACCTGACTCTGGGTACCTTCTCGAACAACGATCTCGGGCTCTTCCGCCTCGTCCTCGAGGCCTTGGTGGACGAGCCCGTCAACGTGTTGGCGACGATCGGGCGGGAGAACGAGCCGTCGGCTCTGGCGCCCATCCCTGCCAATGCACGCGTGGAGCGGTACCTCCCACAGAACGATGTCCTCTCGCACTGCACGGCGGTGGTGCATCACGCCGGTGCCGGCACGATGTTCGGCGTCCTGGCCCACGGGCTTCCTTCGTTGACCCTCCCTCAGAGTGCCGACAATTTCGTCAATGCCGAGCTGCTCGCATCGGCGGGCGCCGCATGCAACCTCATGCCGGGAGAGGTGACCGAGACTGCTGTCCGATCCGGGATCCGCACCGTCCTCGACACCGCTTCCTATCGTCGCCAGGCGCGCCGACTCGCCGACGAGATTGCCGCCATGCCGTCGCCCGATACCGTCGCCGCCACGCTGCGAGGCTGAGCCGGCCGGCCCTGTCCGCTCACGAGGCGTGCGAACTCCCCAGAACTGGGTAGCACCGGGGCAGTCGCCGCGTTGAGTATCGGGCCGTGACCCTCGGGCTCGTGGATTGCCATGCTGGGGACTGTGGCGGACCAGGGCGACGGGCGAGCGGGGCGACGAGGGATGGTGCCGTGGCTGATTCGATCTTCGAAGAGAAGCGGCTCGCCGACATCTACGACGAGTTGGATGGAGACCGGACCGATCTCGACGCCTATGTCGCACTGGCCGACGACGCCGGTGCCGGATCGGTCCTCGACATCGGATGCGGGACCGGGACCTTGGCGTGCATTCTCGCCGAGCGGGGAACCGACGTCACCGCGCTCGACCCTGCTCGGGCGTCATTGGACGTGGCTCGCCGCAAGCCCGGCGCCCACCAGGTGCGATGGCTCGAGGGAGACGCGGCGACGCTTCCCCCTCTTCAGGTCGACATGGTGACCATGACCGGCAACGTCGCGCAGGTATTCCTGACCGACCGTGGCTGGGTATCGACGCTCACGGCGGCCCATGCCGCCCTGAGCCCAAACGGGTTGCTCGTGTTCGAGGTCCGTGACCCAGCCCGCCAAGGGTGGAGGGAGTGGAACCGAGAAGAGTCCTTTCGGCGCGTCGAGCTGCCCCACGCCGGTGTCGTCGAGACTTGGGTCCACCTCACCGGCATCAGCCCACCGGTCGTGTCGTTCCGTCAGACGTTCGTCTTCGAGACCGATGGCGCCGTCCTCGTCTCGGACTCGACGCTGCGCTTCCGCGATCGAACGGAGATCAGCGACTCCCTGCGCAGGGCGGGATTCGGCGTGCACGAGGTACGAGGCGCGCCCGACCGACCGGGCCGCGAGCTGGTGTTCATCGCCCGACGGAGCCAAGACCGACCACCTCGGTCGTGAACGGTCGTGCTCCCAGGCGGACGTCGGGGTCCGGTGGTGCTGGCACACGGCCCCACGCACCGGCTACCCACCTTCGCACCGGACCCGGAGAGCGTCACAATCGGGGAAAAGGGGTTCGATGGGGCGGCCGGAAACGGATGAGGAGGCAACGCAGCCAGGCGCGGGGATCGCCGTGAACAGGCGAGTCCTCGGAGCCGCCTGGTACCGGTTCCGCGCCACCCTGCCGCGCCGGCGCGGCGGCTACCTGACCGTGGCCCTGCTCGTGGGACTGCTCGGCGGCGTGGCGATGGGCGCGGTGGCCGGGGCCCGTCGCACCCAGTCCGCCTTCCCGGCTTATCTCGCCGCCACCGACAACTCCGATCTCCAGGTCCAGACCTACCTCGTGACCAACCAGATCGGCTCGGGTCCGACGCTGACCACGTCGCTCGCCCACCTCCCGTTCGTCGAACACGTCGCCAGCGCTCCCAACCTGCTCATCACCCCCCTCGGGCCGAACGGGAAGGCCCAGGCTCAAGCGGTCAACGACAACGAGGTCACGGCCGTCGGCAGTGTGGGCGGCATGTACTTCCACCAGGACCGGGTCACCGTGGCCCAGGGCCGGATGGCAGATCCGCACCGTACCGACGAGATGGTCGCTTCGGCCGAGGCCGCGAAGCTCTCGCACTGGCACGTCGGGGACACGGTGCGCTTCGGCGCTTTCACGGTGCAGCAGGCCAGCTCGCCGGGCTGGAACCCCGCCACTACGACGCCCGCGCGGCAATTCTCGGAGAAGCTCGTCGGCATCGTCGTGTTCCCGAGCGAGGTCGTCAACGACGACGTCGACCGCTTCCCGACCGACGTGCTCATGACCCCGGCCCTCACCAGCCGTATCGCCGCCAGCGACGCCTATCCCTACTACGGGCTCAAGCTCGAGCACGGCACCAGGGACGTGGCCGAGGTGGAGCGAGACATCATCAACCTGCTCCCGCCCGGCACCGTCTACACCTTCCACGTGACGTCGGTGGTCGAGGGTCAGGTCGAACGGGCCAGCAAGCCCGAGGCGATCGCCCTGGGGGTGTTCGGGGCCATCGCCGCGCTGGCGGCGCTCATCATCGCCGGCCTGGCCATCAGCCGATCCCTATGGGCGAACGGCGAGGACCTCGATGTTCTGCGGGCGCTCGGGGCCGATCCGACGGCGAGGACGGTCGACGCCATCCTCGGTCTGTTGAGCGCGGTGATCCTCGGCGCACTGTTGGCTGTGGGCGTCGCCGCAGCGCTCTCACCGTTGGCGCCGATCGGCCCGGCTCGCCAGGTCGACCCCTCGCCGGGATTCGCCGTCGATTGGACCGTGCTCGGCACGGGGTTCGGTGTGCTGGTGGCCGGACTCGGGCTCCTCACGGTGGTCCTGGCCCGCCTGCGCGCCACGCGACGCCATGACGAGGGGGCCGAGGAGCGCGACCGGGGATCCGCCGTGGTGAACCTGGCCGGGATGGCCGGGCTCCCAGTATCGGCGGTGGCCGGCCTGCGCTTCTCGCTCGAGCGTGGTCGGGGTCGCACCGCCGTGCCGGTGCGTTCCGCCCTCGTCGGTGCGGTGGTGGCCGTGGTCGTCGTGGTGTCGACCCTCACCTTCGGCAGCGGGCTCGCCACCCTCGATTCCCACCCCGCCCTGTACGGGTGGAACTGGACGTACGCCATCTCGTCCCCGTCCGGTGGGAACCTCCCGGTCTCGGCCGGTCGTCTCCTCGACCACGATCCGGACGTGGCCGCCTGGACCGGGTTCGACTACGCCAATGCCCAGCTCGACGGACAGACCGTCCCCATCCTGCTGACGACGGTGGGCGCCAAACTCGCGCCGCCGATTCTCTCCGGACACGGGCTCCGCGCCGACAACGAGGTGGTCCTGGGCGCGGCGACCATGGCCTCGCTGCACGAGCACGTGGGTGGCACCATCTCGGTCAGCTACGGGAGCCCCCGCGACGCGCCGATCTACCTCCCCCCGACAACCCTCAAGATCGTGGGCACTGCCACCATGCCGGCCATCGGGGTGAGCGGGGCCCTGCACCCGTCGATGGGGACCGGCGCGCTGATCCCGAAGGGAATCGGGCCCGCGTCATTCCGTCGAGCCTTGGCGTCACCGGATCCCAACCTCAACGGCCCCACCATCGCCGTCGTGCGGGACCGCAGCGGCGTGACCCCGGCCACGGCCCTGTCGTCGTTGCAGCGCATCGCCGTAACCGCGGCACAGGTCGTCAATGCCGATCCCAACTCCGGAGGTGGGGAATCGTACGTGGTGCTCTCGGTACAGCGGCCCGCCGAGATCGTGAACTATCAGGCGACCGGGGCCACCCCCGTCATCCTGGCGACGGGCCTCGCCGCCGGTGCCGTTGTCGCCCTGGGTCTCACCCTCATCGCGTCGGTGCGGCGTCGTCGTCGGGACCTGGCGTTGTTGAAGACCCTCGGGTTTCACCCCGGGCCAGTTGGCTGCCACCGTCGCCTGGCAGGCGACGGTGGCAGCGGTCGTCGGGGTCGTGGTGGGCGTGCCCGTCGGGATCGCACTGGGCCGGTGGCTGTGGGACCTCTTCGCCCGCGCCATCTACGCCGTCTCCGAGCCCACCGTTCCGGTCGTGGCCGTCGTGGTGGTGGGCGTGGGCGCTCTCGTGCTCGCCAACCTGGTGGCCGCCGTCCCGGGACGGATCGCGGCCCGGACGGCGACGGCTCACGTGCTCCGGGCCGAATGAGGACGGGGCGACACCCGCGCACGGAGGACGCCTTCGAGTGAACCGAAACGGACCCGGGCGGCGAAGGACCTCCGGAACACACCTTCAGGCGAAAGGGATCCCATGGGGTTCAGACGACAACACCAAGTCGATCCGGGCGATGTACGAGACGTTCGGGCGGGGAGACGTCGGGGCCATCCTCGACGCCGTGACCGACGACGTGGACTGGGCCACGGACACGAGCTCCACCGTTTGCGCCGTGGTACGGGGCCAGGCACGGCAAGGAAGGCGTCACATCGTTCTTCCAGGCTTTCGGGTCGTCCATGGACGTCGACGAGTTCACCCCGCTCACCTTCGCCGCCAACGAGGACACCGTGTTGGCCGTGGTGCGTTGCCGGGCCCGTGCTCGCAGCACCGGCAAGACGAACGACATGAATCTGCACCACTACTTCCGGTTCCGAGACGGCAAGGTCTTCTATTACCGCAGCACCGAGGACACAGCCTAGGTCGAGGCTGCGCTGGCGCCTTGAACCATCGCACCGGCGAGTCAGGCGGGCGGCGGGGCTGCGTCTGACCCCGGGCCCGCCCGGCGCGTACCCTGGAAGTGATGGGGACCTCGCCCTCGGGACCGCCCGAGCATCTTCACCCAGGCTGACGTGCACAGCGCCACCTACGTGCTGCTGGCCTCGGTCTTTCTCGCCAGTTCGGTCGAGATGGTCGAGGCGCTCACCATCGTCGTGGCCGTCGGCGTCACCCGGGGATGGCGCTCCGCGCTCGAAGGGGTGGCCGTCGCCCTGGCGACCCTGGTCGCGCTGGTGGCGGCCATCGGCCCGGCCCTGGTGCACTACGTCCCTTTGAGCGGGTTGCGCATCGCGGTCGGGGGCCTGTTGCTCGTCTTCGGGATGCAATGGTTGCGTAAGGCGGTGTTGCGGGCCGTGGGTCTCAAGGCCAAGCACGACGAGGACGCCATCTTCACCGAGCATGTCGCCGAGCTGTCGGCCGAGAGGCGCTCGTCCACGGCCGCGACCCGACGGCGTTCGTGGTCGCGTTCAAAGGCGTGTTCCTCGAGGGCCTCGAGGTGGTGGTCATCGTGCTGACCCTGGGGGTGGCCGACCACCGGTTGGGGCTCGCTGCCGCCGCCGCTGGTGCCGCCGTCGTCGTGGTGGCGGCGGTGGGTGTCGTCGTGTCGCGACAGCTGGCCGGGGTACCGGAGAACGCCATGAAGATGGCCGTCGGCCTCATGCTGGTTAGCTTCGGCACCTTCTGGTCGGGAGAAGGGGTCGGGGTGCATTGGCCCGGTTCGGACCTCGCCCTTCCCGTGCTCGTGGCCGTGTACGGCGCCGTGGCGTGGGTGACGGTGTCGCTCGTCGGGCGCGACCGTCGGGCAGGAGTCGAAGTTGCCTGACAGCGGTCCCCCCACCGAACCCCCGGTGTGGGCGAGGTCGCCCGCGTCAGCGGGGTCGCCGGAGGCGCCGGAAGTACCCGTATCGCCTCGTGTCCGACGGTATGTCGTCGCCTTCGGGCACTTCTGGTGGGAGTTCCTGGTCGGGGACACGCCGGAATTGCTGGTCGGCGCGGTGCTGGCCGTGGTCGTCGTGGCGTTGTTCGCCCACCACGGGGTGGCACGCGCCGTCACCGTGGCGAGCCTGCCGGTGCTGGTGATCGCCATGCTCGGTGCATCGGTCCGACGAGCACAGCGCGCCGCGGCCCGATCCTCGCATGATGCGGCCGGCTCGCCGCCCACCCCGACGTAGACGACGATGGACCTGGTCCCTCGTCTTCGGGGCGTTTACCTGCCCCTGGTGACTCCCTTCTCGGCCTCGGGAGACGTCGACCTCGACTCGCTGGAGCGGATCGCCCACCACTTCCTCGACGCCGGGCTCGCCGGCATCGTCGCCCTCGGCACGACCGGTGAGCCCGCTACCCTCACGGCCGCGGAACGTCAGCGTGTGGTCGAAGTGTGCTCGAAGGTGTGTGTCGCACGCGGTGCGCAACTGATCGTGGGCCCGGGGACCAACAACACGGCGACGACGATCGCCGATGTCGAGCTGTTGGCCGACGTGGACGGGGTGACCGCCGCGCTCTGTGTCGTGCCCTATTACACCCGACCCGGACAAGCCGGGATCGTGGCCCACTTCACGGCCGTGGCCGACGCCAGCCCCGTCCCCATCATCCTGTACAACATCCCCTATCGCACCGGAGAGGCACTCGAGCCCGACAGCCTGTTGCGACTCGCGGGCCACGCCAACATCGTCGGTGTGAAGCAGTCGGTCGGCCTGGAGATCGCCGCGCTGCGGATCCTGGCCGAGTCCCCGCCGGACTTCGCCGTGCTGTGCGGGGAGGACCCTTACCTGTTCCCGACGGCTTTGCTCGGCGGCGCCGGGGCCATCGCTGCCTCGGCGCACCTGTGCACCAGACGGATCGTCGCCATGGTCGACGCCGGCCTCGACGGTCGCGTCGAGGAGGGCCGGGCCCACCACGAGACACTGCTCCCGGTCATCGCGGCCGCCTTCTCCGAGCCCAGCCCGACCGTCATCAAGGGCGTCCTCCACCGACAGGGCCTGATCGCCTCAGCCGGTGTGCGGCTGCCCCTGGTCCCGGCGTCGACCGCGGCGGTGGACGCCGCCATGGCCGCCGTCGGGGCTGCGGCATCGTGAGCGCCCCGATCCCAGGCTCTGGTTCTTCCGTGCGAACCGCTACGTCTGGCGTACGAACGGGCTTGGCAAGCGTTGGTCCGATCAGCCTGGGAAGGGCCTGTCCGCCAGCTCGTCGCGCAGCTTGTACTTGAGCACCTTGTTCAGGGTCTCGTTGCGGGGGAGGGCGTCGACCACCTCGAGCTGCTCGGGGACCTTCTGCTTCATGAGGCCCAAGGCCGCCAGGTGCTCCACCATCTCGTCGAAAGTGAGCGGCGGTGCGCCGTCGGCGGTCTCGACGACCGCACACACCCGCTCGCCGCGCTCGCGATCGGGGAGGCCGATCACCGCCACGTCTTTGACCTTGAGATGGGTATAGAGGAGATCCTCGATCTCCTTGGCCGAGATGTTCTCGCCTTTGCGGATGATGATGTCCTTGAGCCGCCCGGTGAGCACCACATGGCCGTCGGGCCGGAGATGCCCGACATCGCCGGTACGGAAGAAGCCCTCCTCGTCGAATGACTCGATGCTGAGCTCGGGATCGGTGTAGCCCTTGCACACCATGTCGCCGCGCACCCGGACCTCGCCGTCGACTCCGGTCGGGGCGTCGTCTTCGTCGAGTGTCACGATGCGGATCTCGGCGCCGAAGACGGGCTTGCCCACGGTGTTGGCCAGCTGGTCGTCGGTGTCGCTCGGCGACCCCATGCAGATCATGGGGATCTCGGTCATGCCGTACCCGTGCGCGACAGTCACGCCGATCTCGCGTCGTACCTCGTAGAAGATCTCCGGTGGCATGGGAGCGCCGCCCCCCGACAGGATCCGCAGGGACGGGATGATCTTCTTCCCCGGCTGCTTGCGCTGCTCGTTGAGGTACGCCATGTAGAAGGCGGTGCTGCCGCCCGCCATGGTCACGCCGTGGCGGGAGAACACCTCGACGGCGACATCGGGCGCGAACGCCTCGAGGAGCACCGTGGTGAAGCCGATGGCCAGCACCATGACCAGATAGTCCGGTCCGGCGATGTGGGCGAAGGGGAAGGCGATCGACCCCACGTCCTCCTCGCCCAATTCGACGGCCATGGCGAGCCCGCGGCCACCGGTGATCAGGGTGGTGTCGGTATGGCGCACGCCCTTGGGGTCAGAGGTGGTGCCCGACGTGTAATAGACCCATCGGACCTCGTCGTCGCCGGGAGGCGGGGGAGGGGGCAGCGTGGCGGGGTCGCCCTCGGGGAGCGAGTCGAACGCGACCACCACGGCGGGCGCCACGTCCAGACCGGCGCCGATCTTCTCCGCCATGGCGACGAAGTCGAAGCCCTTCCACACACCGGGGACGAAGAAGAACCCGGCTCGGGTCTGCGCCAGGGCGAAGGCGACCTCGCGCTCGCGGTAGATGTGGATGATGGGGTTCTGCACCACCCCGAGGCGAGCCAGCGCCATCGACAGCACGATCGTCTCGATGCGGGTGGGCAGTTGCCACGACACCGGCGTGGACGGCCCGATGCCCATGGCGTGCAGTCCCGCCGCCACCACCTCGCACCGGTCGCGGAACTCGCCGAAGGTGACCTGGCGTCCCGACTCGTCGATGAGCATGACACGACCCGGAGAGGCGGCCGCTCGTGTCTCGACGAGCTCCCACATCGATCCCACGTCGTAGATGGCGTCGGTCACCGGAGGTCCCCTCTTGTCCTGGGCGCGGCGGCGGCTACGACAGACGTTCGACGATCATGGCCATGCCCTGGCCACCACCGACGCACATCGACTCGAGGCCCCACGTCTTGTCCTCGTCGTCGAGGGCGTTGAGCAGCGTGGTCATGATGCGGGCCCCGGTCATGCCGAAGGGGTGGCCGAGCGCGATCGAGCCGCCCTTGACGTTGAGTTTGTCCCAGTCGATGCCGAGATGCTTGGCCGACGGGATGACCTGGGCCGCGAAGGCCTCGTTGATCTCGACCAGATCGATGTCGTCGATGGTCTTGCCGGCCCGCTTGAGAGCCTGGCGACACGCCTCGATGGGGCCGAGGCCCATGATCTCGGGATCGAGGGCGGAGACGCCGCTCGAGACGATGCGCGCCAGCGGCGTGATACCGAGCTCGCTCGCCTTGGTCGCCGACATCACGATGACCGCGGCGGCGCCGTCGTTGAGCGGACAGGCGTTGCCGGCCGTGATGGTCCCGCCTTCACGGAACACCGGCTTGAGCGCGGCGAGCCCCTCGATGGTGGTGCCGTCCCGGGGCCCGTCGTCCTTGGTCACCACGGTGCCGTCCTCGAGCTTGACGGGGATGATCTCGCGCTCGAAGAACCCGTTCTTCTGGGACTCCACGGCCCGGTTCTGGCTGCGCGCCGCGAACTCGTCCATCTCCTCGCGGGTCACCTTCTCGTACTCGGCGACGTTCTCGGCGGTCTGACCCATGGCGATGTACACATCGCTCAGGCCCTTGGGCGGCGTCCACGGTTCGGTCACCGCCGGGTTCCGGGCCGCGGTGCGGGCCTCGGCCTCGGCGAACAGTGGGTTGTGGGGACCGATGTCCGACGCCCCGAACTGGAAGCGGCTCACGGTCTCGACGCCGCCGGCCAGGAACACGTCGCCCTCGCCCGCCTTGATGGCGTGGGCCGCCATGCGGATGGTCTGGAGCGACGACGAGCAGTAGCGGTTGACGGTGACGCCCGGCACGTCCACCCCGGCCAACAGGGCCGCCACGCGGGCCACGTTGTAGCCGGCCTCACCGGCGGGCTGGCCGCATCCGAGCAAGACGTCTTCGATGAGTGCCGGATCGAGCTGGGGCACCTTGGCCAGGACTTCCTTGATGACCAGGGCGGCCAGGTCGTCGGGGCGGCAGCTCACCAGCGAACCCTTGTTGGCGCGGCCGATGGGCGTTCTTCCGGTGGCGACGATGACGGCGTCGGGCATTGCGTTGGCTCCTTGGCTACGTGCTCGGGGAAGTCCCTAGGTTGGCACAGCAGGCCGAGGACGACCCAAGCGGTGACTTTCCCCGGTGCATCGGCGGCCGGCCCGCCGGTGCCGCGCCCGTCGGTGCGTGTGCAAGTCGATGGGTCACGGAGGGGGAGCCGAAGACCGATCATCACCGGCGACGGTCCTCCACATGTGGATGTGGGGGCCGATGCCGGGGATGTCGAAGACCTCGCCCCGGGTCACGAAGCCGGCGCGCGCATAAAGACGTTGCGCCGGCACCCGGGCGTTGCACCACACCAGACCGCCGCCGTGCGCGGCGACATGGCGGACGAGCGCCTCGAGGACGAGGGTGCCGAAGCCGTGCCGGCGGGCATCGGGGCGTGTCGCCATGCCCCGCACGCGCCAGTCGTCACCGCGCCACCCGGGCTCCCACGGCGGCGCTTCGGGGAGCACCGAGCCCACCGCCACCACGTCGGCGTCGTGTGCGCCCCCCAGGGGTTCGGGGCGACGGGGTTCCGGGTGACGGGGTTCGGGGTGACGGGGCCCCTGGTGCCGGACCACGGCGTGGGCGCTGATGGGGTTGTCGTCGGCGGGGTACTCAGAAAGCTCAGCGGACTGGTCCGGTCGCAGGACGGCCCGACGAAGGGGGCGGACCACCTGGGCATCCACGAACTCGACGGCCGCGGCGCACTCGTTCACCGGTGGCGACGATAGGCGGACCCGAATCGGGACCCGAGGCTTCAGCGCGCTCGGACACCCACCGGGGAACCTCCGAGACGGATTTGGAATCCCACGGCGGGGTCCAAGCGCCCGATCAAGCCACGCTGGCCGATGACCGCTGGCGGCCGGGTTTCGCCGTTCGTATCGCCGAGCCCTCCGACAGCTGGCCCTGTTCGGGGACGGAACTGTAACCTGTTCCAAGTTCGACCCGGAAGAAGGGCAGGGCGGGCATGGAAATCGGTTACACCGAGGAACAGCAGAAACTTCGCCAGGAGCTGCGCGACTACTACGCCAACCTCCTCACCCCCGAAGTCGAGGCGGAGCTGTCCCAGAGCCACGGCATCGGGCCCACGGTCCGCCGGATCACGAAGCAGATGGCGAGCGACGGATGGCTCGGGATCGGTTGGCCCAAGCAGTACGGGGGCCAGGGCCGTTCGGCCATCGAGCAGTTCATCTTCTTCGACGAGTCGATGCGAAGCGGCGCGCCCGGTGCCCATGCTCACCATCAACACGGTCGGTCCCACCATCATGAACTTCGGCACCGACGAGCAGAAGGCGTTCTTCCTCCCCAAGATCCTGGCGGGTGAGATCCATTTCTGCATCGGCTACTCCGAGCCCCAGGCCGGCACCGACCTCGCCGCCCTGCAGACCCGGGGGGTCGTCGACGGTGAGGAGCTCGTGATCAACGGGACCAAGATCTTCACGTCGCTGGCCGGCGACGCCGACTACTGCTGGCTGGCCGTGCGCACGGACCCCGATGCGTCCAAGCACAAGGGCATCTCCATGGTGATCGTCCCCATGAACACGCCGGGGGTGCGCGTCGTGCCGATGCAGCTGCTCGGTGACCACAACATCAACTACACATTCTGGGAGGACGTGCGCGTCCCGCTGTCGAACGTCGTGGGTGGTCTCAACAACGGCTGGAACCTGATCACCAACCAGCTGAACCACGAGCGTGTCACCCTGTGCTCTCCGGGGATCATCGAGCGTGCCCTGGGCGACGTGCGGAAGTGGGCCCAGGACACCAAGCTCGACGACGGGCGGCGCGTCATCGACCAGGAGTGGGTGCGCATCGCCTTGGCCCGGGTCCATGCCAAGCTCGAGTTCCTCCGGCTCATCAACTGGAAGGTGGCCTGGAACGGTACCCAGGGACGCCTCGACGTGGCCGACGCCTCGTCGATCAAGGTGTTCGGCACCGAGTTCTACATGGAGGCCCTCCGCACCCTGTCGGAGGTGGTCGGCCAGTCCGGATACCTGCGGCGGGGCTCGGCCGAAGAGGTCCTGCGGGGCCGGCTCGAGGCCTACACCCGCGGTCTCGTCATCCTCACCTTCGGCGGCGGGACCAACGAGATCCAACGCGATCTGATCGCCATCTTCGGCCTCGGCATGCCGCGGTCGCTTCGCTAGAAAGAGAGACGACGTGGACTTCTCCTTCACCGAGGAGCAGGAGGCCGTCAGGGAGCTGGCGTCCCGCATCTTCTCCGATCTCGCCACGCCCGAACGCCTGCGCGAGGTCGAGGACACCGACGAGCGGTTCGACGCCAAGTTGTGGGGGGAGCTGGCCTCGGCCGGATTGCTCGGCATCTGGCTCCCCGAGTCCGTGGGCGGGTCCGGCCTCGGGTTCGTGGCGGCCGGCGTCGTCGCCGAGGAGGCGGGGCGGGTTGCGGCCGCGGTGCCCTTCGTGGCCAGCGCCGTGCTCGGTGCCGGCCCGATCGTCGAGTTCGGCACCCAAGACCAGCAGGCCCGCTGGGTCGCGCCCATGGTGGCGGGCGACCTCGTGCTCAGCGCCGCGCTGGTGGAACAGGGTGGCGACCCCTTCAGTCCCCACACCACGGCGACCCGCCAGCGTGACGGGTGGCGCATCGACGGCACCAAGTCGTTCGTGCCCGCCGGCATGGCGGCGGGCGCCATCGTCGTGTCGGCTCGCACCGAAGACGGCATCGGGCTGTTCGTCGTCGACCCCACTGCGCCAGGTGTCTCCCGCCGCGCCCAGGAGGCCACCAGCCGCCAGATCGAGGCCGAGCTCGAATTGTCGGGCGTCGTCGTCGGGGCCGCCGACGTCCTCGTGGCGGGGCCGGACGGAGTCGATGCGCTGCGGTGGCTGCTCGAGCACGCCGAAGCGGCGCTGTGCCTCTGTGTGGCGGGGGCCTGTGACGCGGCCGTGAAGCTCACGGCGTCGTACACGACCACGCGCGAGCAGTTCGGCAAGCCCATCGCCACGTTCCAGGCGGTGGGCCAGCGCGCCGCCGACGCCTACATCGACGCCGAAGCCGTCCGCCTCACGGCGTGGCAGGCGGCGTGGCGGTTGGCCGAGGTCCTGCCGGCGACGAGCGAGGTGGCCGTGGCCAAGTACTGGGCCGACGAGGGTGGCCAGCGCGTCGTGCACGCCGCCCAGCATCTACACGGCGGCATGGGTGTCGACCGCGACTATCCGCTGCACCGGTACTACCTCCTCACCAAGCACCTGGCGCTGACCCTGGGGGGCGCCACGACCAGCCTGCTGCGGCTGGGCGATGTGCTCGCCGACGAGCCGGCCTGATCGCGCCCTTCAGCGTTAGGCGATGTCGTGCACGGTGATGCCGTCGAGCCCGCGCACGAAGTCGGCACCGAGCGCCTGTGACGGGGTGTAGGCGCCCGGGGCGACGGTCCCCGACACGAGACGTTGCGCGATCCGCACCACCGAATCGGCGGTGAGGTCGTAAGGGTCGATGGTGGTGACGGTCCCGGTGACGGACTTCCCGGTGGTGTCGGTGACCTGACCCCACAGTTGGCCATGGGTCTTCGCCCTGGTCTCCGCGCTGGGTCCCGGCAGCCTTCCTACGGCACGCTTCAGCAAGCCCTGGACCATCCGGGAGCGCGTGGCGGACCCGGCCACCTGCGCCAACGCCATCACCGGCGCGAGCGAGGGGGGGAGGGCGGCGTACACCACGATGTCCCCGATGCCCGTCGAGCGATACGCGGTGGCGACATCCCCCCAGGCGATGGCGTGCACGGTGGCACGCCCGTCGGCGAAGTCGACCTGTCGCCGACGGCGGTCGGGGGGAACGGGCCCGATCACCCCGCCGACGCGGGCGCGTCCCGCCGTACCCAGTGACTCCATGGCGGTCTTGGCGGTACCCGGGCTCACGCCCCCCGACGCACGCAGCGCCAGCTCGAGTCGCACCGCGCCCGGAAGCGCCCGCGCCAACAGGGCGGCTAGGCAGTCCGACGGCACGACGTCGAACCCGCCTCCCGGCAGCAGGACGACGCCGGCGCGGCGGGCCTCGTCGTCCCGGGCCAGGACGGCTTCGAACACGTCGATCTCCCCGGTGATGTCGAGATAGTGCGTTCCCGTGGCGAGACACGCCTCCACCATGGGCTCCGACGTCGACGAGAACGGGCCCGCGCAGTGCGCCACCACGTCGATGCCCTTGAGTGCGTCGCGCAACGCCGACGGGTCGGACAGGTCGACAAGGCGATGTTCGAGTTCGAAGCGCTCACCGAGTGTCCGCAGCCGGCGTTCGTCGCGTCCCGCGATGACGGGGAGCTCGCCCCGCTCGGCGGCCAGTGCGGCCACCAGGCGTCCCGTGTAGCCGTACGCGCCGTAGATCATCCAGCTCATGCGCCACCTCGGTGTTGGGAGCGACCGGGGTCACCCTACCGGGCGTCCTGCGAGCTGTCTGGCCCCGGCCCTCGCCGGCTCGGGTCATCCTCGAGCTACCGGGTGTCGCGGCCTTGTGGAACGGGGGCGAACTGCTCTAATGAGAGCCCACCGGAGGTAGACCCCGGCAACGAGGTCGCAGCACCGGCGATGCGCGGATCGAGACGAGAGGAACAGGTCAGGAGATGCCAACCCCGAACAGGGACAACGCCCTCGATCATGTAGTCGTGATCGTGTTCGAGAACCGGTCCTTCGACAACCTCTTGGGCCGACTGTACGAACCGGGTGAGGTCAAGTCGTTCGAAGGCGTCATCGGAAAGGACCTCAGCAACCCCGTCCCGGCGTGGGCCGAGCACGGCGCCGATGGCGACGTCGTGCCCTACGGGGTGGCGGGCGACATGGACACCCCCAACCCCGACCCGGGCGAGGAATACCAGCACGTCAACACGCAACTGTTCGGGATCATCGATCCGCCCCAAAACCGGTGCACCTTGGCCGACAAGATGGTCGCCCCGTACAACGCGCCGGGACCGTCGCTGCACGTGCCCACCATGGACGGCTTCGTGGCCGACTACATCAGCGCCTTCGCCGCCGAGATCGGACGACAGCCCACCTACGACGAATACGCCCAGATCATGACGGGATACACCCCCGAGCAGATGCCGGTCGTCTCGACGCTGGCCCGTGGATTTGCCACCTTCGACCACTGGTTCTGCGAGGTGCCGTCACAGACCTTCGCCAACCGGTCGTTCTTCCACGCCGCCACGTCGTCGGGGTACGTCGTCAACATGGACCCTCCCGATTCGTTCCCGGTCCACAACAAGGCCGAGACCCTGTTCGAACGGCTCGAGTCCAAGGGTCTGACCTGGCGTATCTACTGCGATCCGCCGAGCCACGTCTCGTTCACCGGGCTCGTCCACGCGCCGCGCTTGTACTCGCGTTTCAGGCAGAACTTCTTCACCACTGACCGGTTCCTGGAGGACGCCGACAAGGGAGAGCTGCCCACCTATTCGTTCATCGAGCCCAATATGTGGCACGCCCACAACGACATGCACCCTGCCTTCAACGCCCTTGTGCCGGGACTCAAGATCGATGCGCCGACGTCCATGGTCGGAGGCGACGCCCTGGTGGCCAAGATCTACGATGCCGTGCGATCGTCCTCGACCGCTGGCGGGTCCAATGCCTACAACACCCTGCTCATGGTCAACTTCGACGAGCACGGAGGTACCTACGACCACATACCTCCTCCACCGGTTCCTCCACCCGACCCCTCCGCACCCCCCGGCCAGCTGGGCTTTGCCTTCGACCGCTCGGGAGTACGGGTGCCGGCGATCGCCGTGTCGGCGTGGATACCGGAGAGGACCGTCGTCAACGAGGAGTATCGCAACACGTCGATCATCAGGACCATGCGCGAGCGTTGGGCGCTCGGTGCCGCCTTCTCGGCGCGTGACGCCGTGGCCCGCGACATCGCCCCGGTCCTGTCGAGGGACGAACCGAGGAGCCCCGAGGACTGGCCCGAAGCCATTCCGCAGCCGGTGGCCTCGTTCGACGTGGCGCGCCTGGGGGGTGACATCCCGCTGCGGCCCATGGCCCGGGCCGCGCTGTCGGGCCTGTTCGCTCTGGGGAAGGAGCTCGGTCACGCCGTCCCCGACACGTTTCACAAGGGCATCAGGAGTGGCGAGGCCATCTCGATGCTCCACGACACCTTCGGCCACGTCTTTCCCGGTCTCCACCAGTAAGGCCGTCAGTAAGGGCGTCAGTAAGGACGACGGCGACGCGATCGGGCCCCCGGACCTTCCCCGCGACCTCGAGCGTCGGGGAGGGGGAGCAGGTGAGCGGCGATACCATCGTGACGTGACCACCGTCACCCCCGAACGCTTCGAGGAGCTGGTCGGCGACGCGCTCGCCGGGCTTCCCGCTGAGTTCGCCGATGCCATGGAGAACGTCGCCATCATCATCGAGGACCACGCCGAAGGACGGAACCTGTTCGGCCTCTACGAGGGTGTGCCGCTGACGCGCCGTGGACCGCTCAGCTACGGCGGCGTGATGCCCGATCGCATCACCCTGTACCAGGACACGATCTCCAGGCACAGCCACGACGAGCAGCAACTCGTC
Source organism: uncultured Acidimicrobiales bacterium (assembly GCA_963838775.1). GTDB lineage: Bacteria > Actinomycetota > Acidimicrobiia > Acidimicrobiales > UBA8190 > Chersky-840. Next base: position 152,045 of record CAWISP010000025.1, on the reverse strand, counting down.
GAGCAGATCCGGAAGACCGTCATCCACGAGGTCGCCCACCATTTCGGCATCGAAGACGCCCGGCTCGAAGAGCTCGGTTGGGCGTGACCACGCAGGGGCCGGCCACACCGTGAGCTCACACGAAACGAACGCGGACGCGTTTCTGGCCCTGCACGCCGGGCCGGACCCGTTGCTGCTGCCCAATCCGTGGGACCCGGGCTCGGCCCGGCTCTTCGCCTGGCTCGGCTTCGAGGCCCTCGCCACGACCAGCAGCGGCTTTGCCGCCACCCAGGGGCGCCTGGACGGATCGATGGACCGTGACGAGGTGATGGCGCACGCCGCCGCCGTCGTGACCGCCACGGATCTCCCGGTCTCTGCCGATCTCGAGAACGGGTTCGGGGACGATCCGGACTCGGTGGCCGAGACGGTGCGGCTCGCCCTCGACGCCGGCCTCGCCGGGTGTTCGATCGAGGACTTCACCCGCCGTCCCGACGATCCGATCTACGACATCTCGCTGGCCGAGGAGAGGATGGCGGCGGCAGCCGAGTCGGCGCACGCAGGGCCGGCGCGGTTGGTGCTCACGGGCCGGGCCGACAACCACATCCACGGCCGCCCCGACCTCGACGACACGATCGCCAGGCTCCAGGCGTACGAACGGGCGGGAGCCGACGTGCTGTACGCGCCCGGTCTCACCCGTCTCGACGACATCGGCCGATTGGTCGCCAGTGTGCACCGACCGGTGAACGTGCTGGCCCGCCCCGGGGGCCCGACGGTCTCCGAGCTCGCCGGTGCCGGCGTGGCCCGTATCTCGGTCGGTGGTGCCCTGTGCTTCGCCGCCCTCGGCGCGGTGGTGGAAGCCGCCCGCGAGCTCCAGGAACACGGCACCTACGGCTTCCTCGATCGCAGCAGTGTCGGGGTGAGGGCGGCGCGCGCCGCCTTCGCCCCGTAGCGAGGCCCGACCGAGACCGGAGCTACAAGAGGAATTCCGCCATCATGCGCAACGTGTCCGGGCTCCCCGCCACGAGCAGGGTGGTGGCGATCGACTCCTGCCACGCGGCGAGCTCGTCGCGGATCTTCGGGCGGGGACCGATGAGGGCGATCTTCTCCACCATCGACGTGGGCACCGCCGCGGCCGCCTCGTCCTTGTGGCCGTCGAGGTAGAGCTCCTGGATCTTGTGGGCTTCGGCTTCGAATCCCATGCGCACGAACACGTCGAAGTGGAAGTTCATCTCCTTGGCGCCCATCCCGCCGATATACAACGCCAGCATGGGCCGGTACAGATCGGCGGCGCGCTCGACGTCGTCGTCCACCACGACGGGGCAGAAGGCGATCACCTCGAAATCCGACGCGCCGTGCCGGGCCCCGGGCCGGGCGAACCCCTCGTCGAGGGCGGTGGAGAACTCGCCCATGTGAGCGGGAGAGAAGAAGATCGGGAACCAGCCGTCAGCGATCTCGGCCGCCAGGGCCACGTTCTTCGGCCCCTCGGCCCCGAGGACGATGGGGATGTCGTTGCGCAGCGGGTGGACGATGGGCTTGAGCGGCTTGCCCAGGCCCGTGCCCCCCGGATACGGGAGCGGGTAGTGCGGTCCGGCGCTCGTCACCGGCGCCTCGCGGGCAATGACCTGGCGGACGATCGAGACGTACTCACGAGTGCGCGCCAGAGGCTTCGGGAACGGCTGGCCGTACCAACCCTCCACGACCTGCGGGCCCGAGACGCCCAGTCCGAGGACGAGCCGACCGCCGCAAAGGTGGTCGAGGGTGAGCGCGGCCATGGCCATGGCCGTGGGGGTGCGCGCCGACAGCTGGCACAGGGCGGTCCCGAGGCGGACCTGCGTGGTCCGCGAACCCCACCATGCCAATGGCGTGAGCGCGTCGGACCCGTAGGCCTCGGCCGTCCACACCGAGTCGAAGCCGAGGCGCTCGGCTTCAGCCACCAGCTCGGGCGCGTTGGCCGGGGGCCCCGCGCCCCAGTATCCGAGTTGCAGTCCGAGCTTCAAGCTCGCCATCGGGCCCTCCTGTTGGCGTCGTGGCGATGCCCCGAGCCCCGACTCGGGTGCATCGTCATCGCATTTCGTTCGTGAGCATCTGGTTCGCGAGCATCTGGTTCGTCATCGCATCTTGGCCACGATCTCGTCGGCGAAGCGCGCCGACGCGTCGAGCCGCGCCTGGAGCTGGACCTCGGGCGGGTCGGCGGGATCGACCTTCGCCACCATGGCCGGCGCGCACAGGGTGTCGGTGACGCCGAAATCCTCTTCGAAGCTGCGGTACAGGTCGGCGTCGGGGCGCGCCCACAGCGACAGGTAGATCGAGAACGGCTCGTGCTCGCGCCCCGCCCGGCGACGTTGCTCGGCGAGCTTGCCGAGGTAGGTCCGGGCCTGCTCCGGCTCGTAGGCGCCTGCCGCCACCCAGCCGTCGCACAACGAGGCGGCTCGGCGCAGGGCCGGGGCGGAGTGGCCCCCGCCGATGATGGGGATGGGGCCGGGGGGCGAGGGCTCCATGCGCATGGCGGGAACGTCGTAGTACGGACCGTGGTACTCGACCCAGCCCCCGGCCCACACTGCCCGCAGGGCGGGGATCATGTCGTCGAGCCGCTTGCCCCGCGTGTGGAAGTCCTGTCCGGTGGCCACGAACTCCTCTTCGCACCACCCGACCCCCACACCCAGTGCCACCCGACCCGACGAGAGCACCGCGGCGGTGCCCACCTGCTTCGCCACCGTCATGAGATCGCGTGCCGGCGCGATGTAGACACCCGTCGTGAACTCGACGTGGTCGGTCACCGCCGCCATGGCGGAGATGAGGCACCACGCGTCGGGCCAGTGCGTGTCGGGATCCCAGTGGTCGCCGAACCCCGGAGCGCCGTCCTCGCGCGTGGAGTAGGTGTAGCGCGACTGACGATCGCGGGGGAAGAACATGTGATCCGACACGTAGATGCCGTCATACCCCTGCGTGTCGGCGGCCTTGGCCAGCTCCAGGGCATGCAACGTGGGCAGGAACGTCACCGCTTGATGAAATCGCACGAAACCAGCTTCTCCTCGAGTCGCCCGACGTCGCCGGCGACCCCCTCGTCAGCGCCCGACCGGTGCGCCCGGGCTGAACGCGATCGGGAGGTGCTTCACCCCGTTGATGAATGCCGACTGGAGCCGCTGGGGCTCACCGTCGAGCCGGATGTCGGGCATCCGGTCGAGGAGATGCTGGAACATGACCCTGATCTCCATGCGGGCCAGGTTCGTTCCCAGGCAGAAGTGGGGACCGCCACCACCGAAGGCCATGTGGGGATTGGGGGACCGCCCGATATCGAACGCGTTGGGGTTCTCGAAGATGTCTTCGTCACGGTTGGCCGAGATGTGGAAGAAGACGACCTTCTGGTCCTCCTCGATGCGCTGGCCCCGGATCTCGACCGGTCCCGTCGTCTGGCGGCGGAAGTTCATCACCGGGGTGACAAAGCGCAGCATTTCGTCGGTGGCGGTCGGCAGGAGCGACCGGTCGGCCACCAGACGCTGCCACTGGTCGGGGTGCTCGAAGAAGGCGTGCATCGCCCCCGAGATCAAGTTCCGCGTCGTCTCGTTGCCGGCCACGGTGAGCAAGAGGAAGAACAACTCGAGCTCGAGCTCCGAGAGCTGGTCGCCGTCGACCTCGACGTTGACGAGGATGCTCATGAGATCGTCGGCGGGGTCGGCTCTCTTCTCGGCGAAGAGCTCGGACGCGTAGGTGAAGAGCTCGACGGCAGCCTCACCCGCGTAGTTCTCACCGTCGGCATTGGTCTGGAACTCGGGGTCCTCCTGCCCGATCATCCGGTTGGACCAGTCGAACATGTTGTGGCGGTCGGCTTGGGGGACTCCGAGGAGGTCGGCGATAACCTGCAGGGGGAGCTCGGCGGAGATGTCGGTGACGAAGTCGGCCTCGCCCTTTTCGATCACGGCGTCGATGATCTGGTCGGCGGTCTTGTGGATCTTCTCTTCGAGCGAGTTCACCATGCGCGGGGTGAAGCCCTTGTTCACGAGACGCCGGTAGCGCGTGTGCAGGGGCGGGTCCATGTTGAGCATCATGAGGCGCTGCTGCTCGAGCTGCTCCTCGGGCATGTCCCACAGCAACGTGGCCCGCTTGGCCGAGGAGAAGTGCTCGTAGTCACGGTTGACGGCGACGCAGTCGTCGTACTTCGTCACGGCCCAGAAGCCGACGCCCTCGGGCTCCTCGTGCCAGTACACCGGAGCCCGGCGCCGCAGCTCGGCGAACCACTCGTGGGGGACGGCCGAGACAAAATTCCTCGAGTCGATCAGGTCGATCTCGCTGAGCTCCATGGCCGGTGCCTCCTCGGTACGTCGCCGACGTCCCGGCCCGAGGTGCCCGGGCCGTGGCCGAGGAGCCCCGCCCGCCGAAGGGCCGACCACGTTTTCAGAACGTGTTCCAGTGATGATAGGTCGCCGTTCCGACCCCGGCCAACGAGCCCGCGGGTGGTGCGGCGCCGTGGACCGGCCCTTCCGGGCCCCGCGCCGGGACCCCGGCGCCGCCGAGAAGCGAGCTCGACCAGCGCGGAGAAATCGACCTCGGCAGCGCGGAAAAGCGAACCCCGGCGACCGCGGGGAATCGAATTGTCGTGCGGCGAGGCTCGGCTGGTACGGTGCCAAACTAGAACGAGTTATAGCAACGAGCCCCTGCTGCAAGCAGCGATTGACCGCAGCAACGAGCCCAGCGATGGCCGGGACCGGGCGATCCGGCTCGGACCGTAGTAGGACGGCGCCATGTTCCTGGAGGAGACCCCCGAGCAGCTGGCCCTGCGCCAGGAACTGCGCGCGTACTACGCCGAATTGCTCACCGACGAGGTGCGCCGGGGCATCGGCGAGGTCGGCGAAGGCGGCGAGCTGTGGCGCCAGGTCGTGGGGCGCATCGGCAAGGACGGTTGGCTCGGCATCGGGTGGCCCGAGGAGTACGGGGGCCAGGGCCGCCCCGCCACGGACCAGTTCATCTTCTTCGACGAGACCAGGCGGGCGAGCGCGCCGTTCCCGTTCGTGACGGTCAACACCGTGGGCCCCACGATCATGCGCTTCGGCACCGAGGAGCAGAAGTCCTTCTTCCTCCCCGCCATCCTGGCCGGTGAGGTCAACTTCGCCATCGGCTACACCGAGCCCGAGGCGGGCACCGACCTGGCTTCGCTCAAGACGCGCGCCGTGCGCGACGGCGACGAGTACGTCGTCAACGGGGCCAAGGTCTTCACGAGTGGTGCCGACATGGCCGACTACATCTGGCTGGCGGTCCGCACCAACGCCGATGCCCCCAAGCACAAGGGCATCTCGATCCTGGCCATGTCCACCGACTCGCCGGGTTTCTCGTGGAGCCCGATCGTCACCGTGGCGGGTGCGCGCACCACGGCCACGTACTACTCCGACGTCCGGGTGCCGGTCGAGCAACTGGTGGGGGCCGAGAACGAAGGCTGGCGCATGATCACCACCCAGCTCAACCACGAGCGGGTGGGCCTCGCCGCCTGGAGCGGCTTCGCCTCGCAGCTCTACGAAGAGGTGGCCACCTGGGCGGCCCGCACCGTCACCCCCGACGGCCCCACCGTGCTCGATCTGGGGTGGGTGCAGTGCGACCTGGCCCGGTGTCGCGCCGAGCTCGAGGCCATGTACCTCCTCAACTGGCGCATGGCGACCGCGCTCTCCGCCGACACCATGAGCCCGGCGGACTCCTCGACGGTGAAGGTGTTCGGCGTGGAGCGCAGCATCGACATCTACCGGCGCCTGCTCGGGATCGTGGGGGCGGGTGGCTATCTCTCGCCGGACTCCCCGGGCGCGGTGTTGGCGGGCCGGCTCGAGCGCACCGCCCGCCACGCCCAGATCAACACCTTCGGTGGTGGCGTCAACGAGATCCAGCGCGAGATCGTGGCCATGGCCGGTCTCGGCATGACCCGGGCGGCGAGGTGAGCCCGGTGGCACCCGAGGGCGGCACCGTGGACGGGGACGCCGAAGCGCTGCTGGCGAAGCTGCGCGCCTTCGAGGGCATGCCCAGCGGACCGCCTATGGAGGCTCGCGACGAGGTCAACCAGGCGATGATCCGGCACTGGATCGACGCCATGGGTGACGAGAACCCGGTCTACGTCGACGACGAGTCGGCCCGGCGCAACGGCTTCCCGGGTGTGGTCTCCCCGCCCACCATGCTCCAGGCATGGGTTATGCGCGGCCTCCCCTCCCAACCGGGCGGAAGTTGGAAGGGCGCGCGAGACGCCGCGGGCGAGGTGTCCGCACAGGAAGCGATGTTCGAGGTCTTCAACGAAGCAGGGTTCACGTCGGTGGTGGCGACGAACTGCGACCAGGAGTACGTCCGACCCATCGTGCTCGGGGACCGGCTCACGGTCACCTCGGTCATCGACTCGGTGTCACCCGAGAAGCACACGGGGCTCGGTGACGGGCACTTCGTGACCACGCGTCTGGAGTTCACCGACCAGCACGGCGAGCGGGTGGCCACCATGCGGTTCCGGATCCTGCGGTTCCGACCCCAGACCTCGAAGCCGAAGGCCGACGCACAGCTGCGGCCCCGGCCGGCCATCACCCACGACCTCGCCTTCTTCTTCGAAGGTGCGCGGCAGGGCGAGCTGCTCATCCAGCGTTGTGCGCAGTGCGGCGTGCTGCGACACCCGCCTCGGCCCGCGTGCGCGTCGTGCGGGTCCTTCGAGTGGGACACCGTCACCGCCAGCGGGCGCGGAACGGTCTACAGCTTCGTCGTGGTGCACCATCCCCAGGTCGGTGGCTTCGACTACCCGCTGCCCATCGCTGTCGTCGAGCTCGAGGAAGGGACGCGACTGGTGGGGGACCTGATCGGCGTGGATCCGACCGCGGTGCACATCGGCATGCCGGTCGTGGTGGAGATGGTGGCCGTCGACGACGAGCTCACCATCCCCATGTTCCGTCCCGCCCCCGCCGAGGGCGGCGCCAGTGTCGCCGAAGCCGGAGCGGCCTGATGGACTTCACCTTCACCGAGGAGCAGCTGGCGGTGGCGGAGGCCGCGGCGGCGATCTTCCAGGGCATGGCCGACGTCGAGCGGCTGGCCGAGATCGAGGCCGGCGACGACCGCTTCGACCAGGCGCTGTGGACCGAGCTCGCCAAGGCGAACCTTGTCGGCCTCGCCATCCCCGAAGAGCACGGCGGATCGGGACTCGGTCTGACCGAGTTGTGTCTCGTGCTCGAGCAACAAGGTCGTGCCGTGGCACCGGTGCCGTTGTGGGCCACGGTCGTGCTCGGCGCCCTGCCGCTCGCGCACTTCGGCACGCCCGAGCAACAAGCCCGCTGGCTTCCGGCTGTGGCCGGCGGTGATGTCCGGCTCTCCGCCGCGCTCAACGAGGTGGCCGCCAGCGTGCGCAACCACCCGACCGTGCGCGCCGAGCGCGACGGTTCGGGATGGCGGTTGCACGGGACCGCCTTCGCCGTTCCCCAGGCGCACCTGGCCGCCCGCGTCCTCGTCCCCGCTGCCGTGGACGGTGCTCCCGACAACGGCACCATCGTGGGGCTGGTCGACCCGATGGGCCCGGGCGCCACGCTGGAGCGGGCCACGACGACCGACCACCAGATCCATCCTCATGTCCATCTCGACGGCGCGCCCGTCGGGTCCGGCGACATCGTGGCCGGGCCCGGTGACGGCGCCGGGGCCGTGGCGTGGATGCTCGATCGGGCGCGGACCGGGCTGTGCGCCATCCAGCTCGGCGTGACCGAGGAAGCGGTACGGCGCGCCGCCTCGTATCTCAATCAGCGACACCAGTTCGGACGTCCCCTGTCGTCGTTCCAGGGGACCATGTTGCGCGCCGCCGACGCCTACATCGACACCGAGGCCATCCGGGTCACGACGTGGCAGGCGGCCTGGCGCATCGACGAGAACCTTCCGGCCACCGAAGCCGTGGCCGTCGCCCACTGGTGGGCGTCGGAGGCGGGCCAGCGCGTGGTGCACGCCACGCAGCACCTCCACGGCGGCCTCGGGGCCGACATCTCCTACCCGATCCACCGCTATTTCCTGTGGGGCAAGCAGATCGAGTTGATGTTGCAGGGCCCGAGTGCCGAGCTCTCCCGCCTGGGGTCGCTGTTGGCGTCGCGACTGCGCAGCGCGTCGGCCGGTTCCTCGACGGCACGCCTGGCCGGGGTGGAGGGACCGTGAGCGCCGTGCGTGCCGACACCCTTCGCTTCGAGGATGTGGCGGTGGGTGACACCCTCCCCGAGCTCGCCATCCCGCTGACCCGGACCCTCATCGTGGCCACGGCCATCGCCTCGCGCGACTACCAGGACGTGCACCACGACCCAGGCCTGGCCGTCGAGCGGGGGTCGCCCGACATCTTCATGAACATCCTCAGCACCAACGGACTGGTGGGGCGCTTCGTGACCGACTGGGCGGGGCCCGGCGCACGCATCGAGTCGGTGTCGATCCGCCTGGGGGCGCCGAACTACCCGGGCGACACCATGACCCTCACCGGAACGGTGAACAGCGCCGAGGTCTCGGCCGGGCGCCACGACGGCCGGGGTGTCGTCGAAGTGGCGGTGCGAGGGGCCAACAGCCGCGGCGACCACGTGACCGGCACCGTGCGCCTGTCGGTTCCCCGTGACGGTGCGGGCACTTCATGAGGACCGTGTCATGAGTGCGAGGTCCCCCCGTCGCCACACGTTCGCGGGAACCACCGCCATCAGCGGCATCGGCGCCACGGAATTCTCCAAGGAGTCGGGTCGCAGCGAGCTCCGGCTGGCCGCGGAGGCGGTCCGCAGCGCGCTCGACGACGCCGGCCTGGCCGCCTCCGACGTCGACGGCCTCGTCACGTTCGCGGCGGACACGAACCCCGAGATCGAAGTGGCCCGCACCCTGGGCATGGGGGACCTCACCTTCTTCAGCCGCATCCACTACGGCGGCGGTGCGGCGTGTGCGACGGTGCACCAGGCCGCCATGGCCGTCGCCAGCGGCGTGGCCGACGTCGTGGTGTGCTACCGGGCGTTCAACGAGCGCTCCGGGCACCGTTTCGGGACCGGCGTGCAAGGGCGCGCCCCGATCGCCAATGCCGAGAACGCGCACTTCTCGTGGTACGCACCGCACGGACTGCTCACCCCGGCGTCATGGGTGGCGATGTTCGCTCAGCGCTATCTGCACGTCACCGGCGCCACCACCGAAGACTTCGGCCGGGTGGCGGTGGCAGACCGCGCCTTCGCGGCGACCAACCCCGCGGCGTGGTTCTACGGCAAGCCCATCACCTTGGAGGACCACCAGGCGTCGCGGTGGATCGTCGAGCCCCTGCGGCTCCTCGACTGCTGTCAAGAGTCCGACGGGGGTCAGGCCATCGTCGTCACCAGTCTCGAGCGCGCCCGCGACGGCGCCAAGGCTCCGGCCGTCATCCAGGGAGCGGCCCAGGGCTCGGGTGCCCAGCAGGACATGATGACGTCGTACTACCGCGACGACATGACCCGTCTCCCCGAGATGGGCGTGGTGGCGCGCCAGCTGTGGGAGACGTCGGGCCTGGGCCCCGACGACATGCAGTGTGCCGTGCTCTACGACCACTTCACGCCGTTCGTCCTGTACCAGCTCGAGGAGCTCGGCTTCTGCGAGTGGGGCGAGGCCAAGGAGTTCCTGCGCGACGGCCACATCGGGCCCGGTGGCAAGCTGCCCACCAACACCCACGGCGGCCAGCTGGGCGAGGCCTACATCCACGGGATGAACGGCATCGCCGAGGGCGTGCGCCAGGTGCGGGGCACGGCCGTGAACCAGGTCGAGGGCACCGAGCACGTCGTCGTCACCGCCGGCACCGGGGTCCCGACCAGTGGACTGGTGCTCGGCGTCGACCGCCGCTAGCCCAACGACACTCGGTGGGCCGCCACGGGCACCGGCTCGGCGGCTCGGGGACCCGCACGCGGCGCGGGCGCATGCTCCCACCGGCGCGGGACGCCGCCGCCGGCGGCGACGGCCACCCCGAGGCCGACCACGGCGGCGGAGTACCACACCCACCACGGACCGAGGTGGTTCTGCAGCACGAGGAACGTCGCCACCACCACGGGGGCGACGACGGCGAAACGCTCCGAGCGCGCCGCGACGAGGACGAGCGACAGGGCGAAGGTCGGCCACAAGTAATATGGCGCCACGGCGGGCTCGAGCACCGGTCGCAGGGCCAAGACGATCGTCATCACCGACAGCAACCTGAGATAGGGCCATCGCCGCCACCAGGCGGCCACCCCGAGCCCGGCACCGGCCACGACGGCGAGCAAATGCGAAGGCCCGGACAGGACCTCGCCGTTGGCGGCCCGGGGGGCCATCGAGGTCCACGGCGTCGGGAACTGCACCCGGCCGTACCACGGTTGCTGCACGATGCGGTACGTGTCATGGAAGTCGTAGGCGAGCGGTACGGCCAGCAGCAGCACGGAGGGAGCCGCGGAGCGCACCACCATGCCCACCAACGACGACCGGTCCGCCTTGGCCAGCAACAGCGGCAGGATCAGGAGGACGAGGGGTTGGAAGGCCACGGCGACGCCGAAGGTCCAACCCGCCGCCGTCCACTTGCCGTCCATGACCGAGACATAGGCATAACAAGCCAGTCCCACCGCGATGAGGTCGTCGGGGTGACCCCACACCACCGCGACCGGCCATTGCAGGACGGCCTCGGCCACACAGAGGGCGATTCGTCGTCGTGCCGAGATGCCCAGTCGTTCGGCGAGGCGGTCGAACGCGAACAGGCTGAACGAGCCGAGGGCCATGATGTAGGGGCCGACGACCAACCACGCCGTGGGGTGCTGCAACACGAACGGGTACGTCTCGGACAGGTGCAGGGCCCCGGTCAACACGGCCACGGGAGCGAGCAAGAGGATGTAGCCGGGAAAGGTGAGGAGCCCCGTCCCCGATCCGTAGATGCTGCCGAGCGTGCCCCAGCCGATGTAGTGAGCGGTTCTGTAATCGAGCCAGACGTCTCCCGATGTCAACCAGTAATGGCCGCCGTACATGCCGACCAGTGGTCCCCACCACAACGAGTAGGCCATGCCGGAGACGACCTGCACGACTCCGAGCATGATCGGCCACCGGCGCCGGCGAGCCCTCGCCCTGAGGTCGAGCCCTTTCCTCGTCGGCGGGGCACCGTCGGAACCGGTCCCTGGGGGCAGGTCGTCGAGCCGGTCGGGGTTCGATGCAAGCGTCGGCAGTCGGGCACCCCCTTCTCGGTCGGACCGCATGTCACCAGGCAGGGAAGCCGATCGTGGCGACGAGGCCGGCCCACGGAGTGATGCGACGGACGTACCCGTTGCATCGACGTGCCACGAACGAACGTTATCCCAGGGTGAACCGGTTTCCGCGGAGTGCAGGACCGGTGCCGGGCTTGTACAAGTTTGTTGTTCCGGCGGCGTTGTCGTTGCAGCGGCATTGTCGCCACCGGCGCCCCGCACTAGAAAGGGCGGCGACATGGTGGACCGCGACGACATGGTGGACCGCATCGACTACGACGAATTCGGGCTCTTCCACGAGAACGCCGAAGAGTACGGCCTCCCCTTCGACGTCCCTCCCGTCGTGCGGCGCGTCGGGGTGGAGGTCGCCCCGGGGCGAAGCCTGAGCGCGCTGGTGTGGGGTGACGGTGAGCCCGAGTTGGTGCTGCTGCACGGCGGTGCGCAGAACGCGCACACCTGGGACACCGTGGCACTCGCTCTCGATCGTCCGCTCGTGGCCCTCGACCTGCCGGGCCACGGACACTCCGATGGGCCCGGGGCGCGTCCCGACGGCCAGCTCAGCGCGCAGGGCAACGCTCACGACGTCGCCGTGGCCGTCGCTCACCTCGCCGCCGCCGCCGCCGCCGTCGTCGGCATGTCGCTCGGCGGGCTCACGACCATCGCCTTGGCCGACGAAGCTCCCGAGCTGGTACGCAAAGTCGTGCTGGTCGACGTCCTGCCCGGGCTCAAAGGAGCACGCTCCCAGCACATCGTGGACTTCGTGAACGGCCCCCCGACCTTCGCCAGCTTCGACGAACTGCTGGAGTGGACCGTGCAGTTCAACCCGACCCGGGCCCGCTCGTCGCTGCGCCGAGGCATCCTGCACAACGCCGAGCAGCAAGAGGACGGGACGTGGGTGTGGCGATGGGCCCGCCACCGGCCCCTGGATCAGGCTGGCACTCCGAGCTCGGAGAACGTGAGCTCGGAGAACGTGAGCTCGGAGAACGTGAGCTCGGAGAACGTGAGCGGGCCCACGCTGTTCGAAGGACTGTGGGATTCTGTGGCGTCGCTCACCGCGCCGCTCCTATTGGTGAGGGGGATGCGGCCCGACTCCGTCCTCGGGGACGAGGACGAAGACGAGTTGCGCCGCCGCCTGCCCTCAGCGCGGATCGCCCACGTCGAGGAGGCGGGCCACAGCATCCAGGGCGACGCACCCCTCGAGCTCGCCGCCCTGATCGAGGAATTCGTCTTCGCGACCTGACCACACCTCGGTGAAACGGCGCCGTCCGATGTCAAGGGGCGGTCGACGGTCCCGCTGTTCCGGCTCCGGTATCTCCGGTGCACAGGACCGTCGAGGAGGTCGTCTGCCGTTGCACGTCACAGGGCCCGCTACCCGGAGAAGGCAGCGCTGGCGGGTTGAGCGTTTGCGTCGTCTCCCCGGAGGCTGTCGTGATCACGGCGGACGTCGCGCCCTCAGTCCCCGGCCACCACGCCACGAACCACCCGTTCCCGGTCGTGGTTTGGACGTGCTCGCCGTCGCTGCGCACGATGGTCACCCCCGTGACCCCGGCGGCGACGTGGCCATCGACCAGGGTGTAGGGGCCCTGGCTGGTCGATGCCAGATGGGCGACCGTCACCTTGTCGAGGTCTCCGGAGCTGGTCCCGATGGCCCACGAACCGCTCGTCGCGGTCCCGGACCTGCTGCCATCTTGTGACCCCGATGCGGAGTTCTCTTGTGACATCGACACCGAACCTCCGCTCCCGTCACTTTGCGAGACCGCCGTGGTCGACGGGCCCGTCAGGCACGTGGCGTGGGCAGTGCCGTCCTGATAGATCACGAGGGTGAACGGTCCTCGCACGTCGCTCGCCACTTCGCTCCAATTGCTCACGGCGGTCACGCCCGGCAGCGTCTGCGCCGCAGCGAGCTGCGCCTGGCACGACGCGTCGGCACTCGACGTCGACCCCGCCGAGGCCGGCGCCGGCGACGCGCTCCAACCCGCGAACGCGGCTTGCGAGCCACCGAGCACGACGACCGACACGACGGCTGTCGTGGTGGCGGCGGCCCCGACCATCGCACCCGCGGTCAGGCGGGGAGAGAGTCGACCCGTCCGAGGGTGGTAGTCGATGCCGCGCACGCGCTCGGCTGCGTCGGCGGGAATGCCCGAGACGAGAAGTGCGAACGCATCATGCAGATCGGATTCAATTTGCTGGTTCATCACCGGTGTCTCCCTTGGTGTCGGCATCTGGTCGAGGATCGAGCGGGACGTGGCCCACGGGCACGGTCACGAGAACGTTGCGAAGTCGTTCGAGCGCACGGAAGGACGTGCTCTTGACGGTGCCGACCGAGCAACCCAGGGTCTCGGCCACCTGCGCCTCGGAGAGGTCGTCGAAGTACCGCAGTGCGAGCACCGCCCGTTGCACGGGGGCGAGCGTGCCGAGCACGTCGAGGAGCTCGGACGTGGTTTCGACCATCCCGAGCGCCCTGGCCGCGGCCTCGTCATGGCGCTGGTCGAAGGTGAGATGGTCCGGGGCGTGCAGCTCGGCGTTGTGCCGATGCCGACGCTTGGCGTCGTCGAGCGCCAGGTTGACGAGGATGCGCCGGGCGTAGGCGGTGGGGTGCTCCATCGAACGCACCCGGGGCCAGCGGCGGGCCACCTTGAACAGGCACTCCTGGACGAGGTCCTCGGCCGAGGCGAGGTCCCACAGCACCAGGTACGCGGTTCGGAGGAGATCGTCGGTGGCATCCGCCACGAAGCGCTCGAACTCCTCGCGGGCCCGGTCCCGTCGCATCAACGCGTCAACTCGCCCGTTGTCGAGTGGAGATCGTCATCACCACTATTAACCCTCCCCGGCTGCGGGAAGGTTGCCTCGGCACGGAGGAAATTTGGAGAGATACGTAGCAATCGGGCCTCCGTCCGTCGCCGCCTCCGTCCGTCGCCGATGGGTGACGACAACGTCAGTGTCCGGCCCGCAGCCGCGTGGGGGGGATGTGAGGGTATTCCCTGATTGTGCGGTGACGGGGCGATCCCGCACCATTGGCCCATGCACTGCATCGGGCACCCCACTTGCATCGGGCACCCCACTATTGCCGTGCTCGGCGTCGCAACCGCGGCCGGGGCGGCGACGTGACCTGCGACATCACTCGCCCCATGCGGGTCGCCACCAGTACGGCCGGGCGACGCGGTACTGTCGAGCCAATCGGACGTAACACCACACACCGTCTTGTCGCGGACGGGAACGGGGGGACCCGATGACCACCCTGACCCTCCCCGACACGTCCCCGACGCGCGAGGCGGGAAGCCACTGGGCCGTCGAGACCCATGGGCTGACCAAGCGCTTCGGCGACACCATCGCCGTGAACGGCGTCGAGCTGCTCATCCCCCGGGGATGCGCCTTCGGCTACCTCGGCCCCAACGGGGCGGGCAAGACCACGCTCATCCGGGTCCTGTTGGGACTGACCCACGCCGACGCCGGCACGATGTCGCTGCTCGGCTACCCCGTGCCCAAACATCGCGCCGCCGCGCTGGCGCGGGTGGGGGCCATCGTCGACGAGCCCCGCTTCCACGGGCACCTCACGGGACGCCAGAACCTCCTGCTCCTCGCCGCGGCGCGTGAGCCGGCGGCGAGAGAGCGCATCGAGCCCGCCCTCGGGCGCGTCGGCATCCTCCATCGCGCCGACGACCGGGTGTCGAAGTACTCGATGGGCATGCGCCAGCGCCTGGGGGTGGCGGCCTGTCTGCTCGGTGACCCCCAGCTCCTGATCCTCGACGAGCCCATGAACGGGCTCGACCCCGCCGGCATGCACGAGATGCGCGACATGATCCTGTCGCTCGTGGCCGAGGGCCGCACCGTGGTGCTGTCGTCGCACCTCCTCGACGAGGTCGAGCGCACCTGTGACGCCGTGGCCATCGTGGACCGGGGCCACATCATCCGCCAGGGACCGATCTCCGAGCTCCTGGCGGGGGCCTCGGTGGTGCTCCACGTCGAGTGCTCCGAGCCCGACCGGGCCCGGGCCCTGCTCGAGTCCACCCCCCTCGGGGGCGACATCGAGCTCGGGCAGCTGGGACTGGGGATCACCCTGCCGGCGGGGACGTCGCGCGACGTCATCGCCGAGATCAACCGGCGCCTCGTCGAGGGAGGCATCTCGGTGTACCGGCTGCAGCAGATCCAGGCCTCGCTCGAATCGTGGTTCTTGCAGGTCACGAGCCGACTGGGGGTCAACGAATGACGACGATGTCGCCCGCCCCGACCCTGGTCACCTCGCCCCGGGGTTCGAGGCGCGACCATCGGGGATCGTGGGTCCCGACCCCGGCCATGATCACCACCCGGTTCATGGAGCTGCGCAAGCGGCGCGGTCTCATGATCGCCCTCATGCTCGTCACCATCGGCATCCCCGCCGTCTTCTTGCTCATCAGGCTGCTGCTGCACGCCATCGCCCCCCATTCCTACGGACCCGCCGGCGGCTACGACATCTTCACCGGGCTCGTGGCCGGGGTGCTCTACGTCTTCGGGTTCATCGTGGCCGCCACGCTGGGGGCCACGGCGGGATCGATCGACCTCACCGAGGGCATGTTCCGGCACCTGGTGGTGACCGGTCGCTCCCGGTTGTCGCTCTATCTGGCCCGCATCCCCGCCGGGTTGGGCATCATCATCCCCCTGGTGGCCGTCGGCTTCACCATCGTGTGCGCGGTGTGTGTGTTCGCGGCGCCCACCCAGCTCAACTTCCAAGGCACCAACGTCCCCACCGGCCTGTCGCAGGCCGGGCTCGAGACCTGGGCCGCCGGCCACACCAACCAGGTCATCTGCGACTTCAACTTCAACTTCAACGGCAACCCGCCGGCTGAGATCAGTCAGGTGTTCAACGCCGTCCCGTGCGGCAACGGCCCGGGCGGCCCCGTCGTCCAGGGTCCGGGCGGCGTCGTCAAGGGTCCGGCCGGATCCGTGGTCGCACCGCAACAACCTTCCCAAGCCCAAATCAAGGACGTCGCCCGCCTGATCGCCGCCAAGGACTATGGCGACTACTCCCGGACGTTCCTGTACCCGTCCACGTCGTTGATGGTCAAGACCGGCCTGTGGCTCGAACTCGAAGCGATCGTGGGGTTCATCGTCGGCCTCGGCCTCGGATCGCTCATCGGCCAGAGGACGGTGGCGGTGATCCTGATGATCGTCCTCGAGATCATCCTCACGCCGATCCTGTCCCGGACGCACATCGCCCATCTGATCAATCTCCAGCGCGCCGTGGTCGGCCTGGCCGTAGCCCATCTGGAGCCGAGCGGTCTGGGATTCGTGTTCGGAGGTGGTGGAGGCCCCGACGGTGGCCGGGGGACGTCCTTGCTCGTCCCGGAATCCACGACGGTGGCTATCTGCGTCATCGTCGCCTGGCTGGTCGGCTGGACGGTCCTCGGCGCGTGGCGCATGGCGAAACGGGACTCCTGAGCATCACCGTCCTCCGGCGACAGCGGCTCTCACGCCGCTGTCCGCCACAGCTCTCACGCCGCTGTCTGCCACAGCTCTCACGCCGCTGTCTGCCACAGCTCTCACGCCGCTGTCTGCCACAGCTCTCACGCCGCTGTCTGCCACAGCTTGTGCACCGGGCACCGTCGACGACGTCGTGCGCGCCACGGCGCCAAGGACGACGGTGAGCTGGAATAGGTCGGGCCACCGGCAGGTTGTGGCCAATGATGAATAGGTCGAGTGTGACGAGTGGCGGACCGACACCCGAGATCGGCGCCATGTCGGTCCTCGACCTGGCGGTGGTCGCCGACGACTCGGGCATCGGCCGAGCCCTCGAGGAGTCGATCGAGCTCGCCCGGGCGGTGGAATCACTCGGGTACCGACGATTCTGGGTGGCCGAGCACCACAACATGCCCGGCATCGCCAGCTCGGCCACCGCGGTCCTGATCGGTCACATTGCCTCGGCCACGACGTCGCTGCGGGTGGGGTCAGGAGGGATCATGCTCCCCAACCACGCACCAATGGTGGTGGCAGAACAATTCGGGACCTTGGAGGCGTTGCACCCCGGTCGCATCGATCTCGGCCTGGGACGAGCACCGGGCACCGACCAGGTCACGGCCTTGGCGTTGCGACGCTCACCGCAAGCCCTGGGCGCCGACGACTTCCCCCAGCAACTCGGTGAGCTGTTGGCGTTCTTCTCCGGGCGGTTTCCCGAGAACCATCCCTTTGGCGCCATCACGGCCGTGCCCGGGTACGGCAACCAACCCGAACTGTGGTTGCTCGGGTCGAGCGGGTTCAGCGCTCAGCTGGCCGGGCTGCTCGGCCTGCCCTTCTCCTTCGCCCACCACTTCAGTGCCGGTAACACCCTGCCCGCACTCGACCTGTACCGGTCGAGCTTCCGTCCGTCGGCAACGTTGGCCGAACCCCACGCCATGGTGGCGGTGTCGGTCATCTGCGCCGATACCGACGAGCAGGCCCAGTGGTTGGCGGGTCCGTCGCGGTTGGCGTTCGTCCGACTCCGCTCGGGGCGACCGGGCCGGCTCCCGAGCCCGGAGGAGGCCGCCGCCCACGAGTACTCGCCGGCGGAGCAACACATCCTCGCCGCCCGGACCACCGGTCAGATCGTGGGAAGCCCCGAGACCGTACGCGTCGGGTTGGACGCCCTCAGACGCGAGACACAGGCCGACGAGCTGATGATCACGGCCATGATCCACCGCTACGCCGACCGGGTGCGTTCCTACCAGCTGGTGGCAGCGATCGCGGCCGGAGCGCCGGTCTGAGTCGCGTCACCCGGGGCGGTCCGAGACAGAGGCCTCGAGCACCGTGACATCGGCTTCCCGGAGCGGTTCGTAGGCGGCGTCGGCCGCCCGCCGCGGTTGCCACCACACGGGGTCGGTGGCGTTCCACCTCTGGGCGCGAAGCGTGCGCACGAGGACTTTCGAGGTGGCGGTGATGGGGAGCTCGGGGCATACGCGCACGAAGCGCGGTGCCCACTTCGTCCCCAGATCACCCTGGCCGGCGAGGAACGACGCGAACTGCTCGGGGTCGAAAGCCGCACCGGGGCGCAACTGGAGGGCCGCCATCACCTGGTCGCCCACCACCATGTCTGGCACGGCATACACCGCGGCGAGCACGACGTCGGGGTGCCGTTCGAGAATGCGAGCGACCGGCGCGGCCGCAAAGTTCTCCCCGTCGACGCGCAACCAGTCGTCGGACCGCCCCGCGAAGTAGAAGAACCCGTCCCCGTCACGATAGGCGAGATCGCCCGTCCAATACCACCCGTTGCGCAGGCGGGCCAGCTCGGCTTCGTCGTTGTGCCAGTACCCCTCGAAACCGCCGGCTCCTCCCGACGACACGAGCTCTCCCACGGCTTCTTCGGAGTTGACGAGCACGCCGTTGTCGTCGAAGCGCGCCACCGCGCACTGGCGACCGGTCTCGGGGTCCACCACCATCGTCCCCTCCGGGGCGCGGCCCAGCGCGCCGCGCGGCGTGTCGGGCGTGCGCTGCACCGTGGCGCCCCCCTCGGTGGACCCGTAGCTGTCGACCACGACGCACCCGAAGCGCTCGCCGAAGCGGACGATGTCGGCCTCGGCGCCCTCGTTGCCGAACACCCGCACGAGCGGGTTCTGCGCGTCGTCGGGATGCTCGGGGGTGGCGAGGATGTAGGACAACGGCTTCCCGACGTAGTTGAAGTAGGTGACGCCGTGACGGCGCACGTCGGTGAGGAAGCCCGAGGCCGAGAACCGCCCCCCCGGGGGCAGTGCGATCGTGGCTCCCGCCGCGAGGGCGGGGGAGAGGCCGGCCATGAGCGCGTTGGAGTGGAACAACGGCATCGCCACGTAGCAGACGTCGTCGACGGTGAGCGAGAACATCTGGGCCACGATCGTCCCGATGCGGGCCAGCCGACCCTGGGTGCAGCGACAGGCCTTGGGCGCACCGGAGGTGCCCGAGGTGAAGATCAGGTAGCCGAGGCTGTCCTCGGCGACCTCGACCGAGGCGGGGTCCGGGGGGGCGGCACCGACGAAGGGCTCGAGCTGTGCCCCGTAGGAGGGGTCGTCGACCACCACCACGCGTCGGCTCGACGCCGAGACCGTGCCGATTCCGGTCCCGAGGTCGAGCCCGTCGACGAGGGGAAGATGGGCCCGGTCGGTGACGAGGAGCTGGCTCTCGGTGTGGGCGAGGTCGCGAGCCAGGTCCGCCCCCCGATGGGTGGAGTTGCCCCCCACGACCACGGCACCGGCCATGGCCGCCGCCGCCATCCACAGCACGTGCTCGGGGACGTTGTCGAGGAGGGTGGCCACGTGGAAGGGTCCCGGGGCGCGCCGGTCGGCCAACAACGCCGCCCGCGAGGCTCCGGCATCGACGAGATCGCGCCAGGTCCACTCCTCGTCCGCGCCCACCAGGGCGCGCCTGCCGTCGCCGGCCCGAGCGAGCAGCAATTCGGCGATGGTATCCATGGTCGGGGCCGTCCTCGGTCGATCGCTGGGTCACGAGGCCCTGGTCAGGGCCCCTGTGGCCGGGTATCGCCGGCCCTCTCCCATTATTGGAACACGTTGCATTTTCGATGGCAAGATGGTACCTTCCGGATCAAGCGAGAGGAGCGTTTCGCCATGGAGTTCGGGATCTTCAACGCCGTCAGCCTCCTGCCTCAGTACCGCGAGGCCCACGGCGCGTCGGCGGAGCACGACCGCATCATGGACGAGCTCGCCTACATCCGGGCGGCCGACGCGGCGGGCTTCAAGTACTCCTGGTCCTCCGAGCACCACTTCCTCACCGACTACTCGCACCTGTCGGCCAACGAGTCCTTCATGGCCTTCTCGGCCGCCCAGACCAAGTACATCCATCTGGGCTCGGGCATCTTCAACCTCACCCCTCCCGCCAACCACCCTGCCCGGGTGGCCGAACGGGTGGCCATGCTCGACCACCTGTCCGAGGGCCGCTTCGAGTTCGGCACGGGTCGGGGGTCGTCCACCACGGAGCAAAAGGGCTTCGGCATCGAGGACCAGGAGCTCACCCGCGAGATGGTGGCCGAGACCCTTCCGCAGATCGTCCGCATGTGGAAGGAAGAGGACTACTCCTACGACGGCAAGTTCTTCTCCATGCCCACCCGCAACGTGCTCCCCAAGCCCTACACCAACCCACACCCGCCCCTGTGGGTGGCCGCGGGCAGCCCCGGGACCTTCGAGCTGGCGGCCCGACAGGGACTCGGTGTGCTGTGCTTCGCCTTCGGCAAACCCGAGGGATTCGCGCCGCTCATCGAGAAGTACAAGAAGGAGATCGAGAACGCCGAGCCCGTCGGCGGCTATGTCAACAACAACGTGATGATCACCACCCAGATGTTGTGTCTCGAGGACGGAGGTCGGGCCCGGCAGGTCTTCGCCGACATCGACTCCCACGTGCACCTGAGCCTCGTGTTCCGCTATCTCGACACCTTCCCCCGCC
Organism: uncultured Acidimicrobiales bacterium; assembly: GCA_963838775.1. Taxonomy (GTDB): domain Bacteria; phylum Actinomycetota; class Acidimicrobiia; order Acidimicrobiales; family UBA8190; genus Chersky-840. Next base: position 131,532 of record CAWISP010000025.1, on the reverse strand, counting down.
CGCCCGGCCTTCCGGAGTGGCCCAACCTGCTCCCCGCGTCCACGCCCGAGCAGATCGACAAGAACATCGAGAGCGGGCTCATCGCCGTGGGCAGCCCCGACGAGGTGGAACGCTCGATCCAGCGCTTCGCCGACACCGGCGCCGACCAGCTGAGCTTCGGCATGTTGTCGTCCTCCATGCCCATCGAGCTGTGCGAGGAGGCCGTGGCCACCTTCGGCAAGCACGTCCTGCCCCAGTTCGACAAGGACCCCGTGCACAGCACCACCCGGCAACGCATCGCCCAGGTCGGCGCCTGACCGTCCCGACGGGGCACGGCGCCTGAACGGCTCCGCTCAGTGCCCGCCGTGCACGCGGGTGCGGTCGACGTCGACGGGGAAGAACATCTCGTAGGGGCCGTCGAAGTTCGGCAGGAAATTCGGCCGCAGGCCCTCGGGATCGTCGTCGTGGGCGGCCATCTGCGACGGGTAGGCGGCGACCGCCTCCCGCTTGCGCTCCCGGTAGCCGTCGGTCCGCATCAGCTCGGGGCGCGTGGCGGGCGCCAGGTGGCGGATGAGGCGTGCCGGCCGGTCGAACTGCCAGACCGGGTACGTGAGCATCCTGACCCCGGCACCGGCGAGGGCCCGACGGGTGGCCCTGCCGAGCACGGCGTGGTCCTCGTGAGGATCGTCTTCGGCCGTGACCAGGACCTCCGCCGGCCGGCGCATCGCCACCACCTCGGCGATGGCACCCACCAGCGCTTCTTCGTTCCCGGCCAGCTCGGCGTCGACGAACGGGAGCCAGGTGACGTCTTCCTCGGACAAGCCGAGCACCCCACACGCGGCGCGTAGCTCGGACCTCCGGAGCGCGCTCACCGCGGCGGGGTCCCCGAGTGGCGACTTGCTCCCGTCGGTGGCCACCACCAGGTGTACCGGGGTGCCGGCGTCGACCTTACGCATGATGGTCGCCCCGACACCGAGCGTCTCGTCGTCGGGGTGCGGAGCCAGCACCAGGCACGGCCGGCGGGCCATCTGGTTCGTCACATCCGTCCCGATCCGGAACAACGCACCGCGCACCAGCATCTTGAGCATCGGGTTGAGCGGTTCGAGCGCATCCTCAGCGAACGCACGCGCAGACCGGTTGAACACGGCGCGAGACATTATCCGGCGCCGGTCGGCGTGCCCGAATGTGTTCCGGATGTCGCGCCCGAAGAGGCAGTAGCCTCGTCGGCGGTCACCTGTGCGTCAGTGCGGGGGGCTCAAGTGTCGTCGCCTGAGGCGGGTCCTCGTTGGTGCCGATGCTTGGTCGGGTCGCCGCTGCTGTGTCACCCTCGGCCCCCCCGGGGTCGGCACAAGCGGCGGCGGTCCGACGCACCGCACGACGGGCGACCCGATCGACCCGGGCGCCGACCTTCATGGTCGGCGTGACAAGCCAACGACGCTGACCCACGCGGTCACGACAACGCCGCCGCGACCTCATCGGATGTAGTCAGCAACGCCACCAGTGCGAGGGTATGGCGCGTCACGGCGTCGGCATAGTCGCGCGGGACGCCGCACACCGCATCGGTGGCGACGACCACGCGGTACCCGAGGTTCACCGCTTCGACGGCAAGGCCCACGATGCCGAGATTCACCGACACACCCGTCGCCACCACCGTGGACACCCCGAGCGCCCGCAGCGTGGGGTCGAGCGTGGTGCCGGTGAAGGGCGACACGCCGTGGCTCCGGTGGGAGAAGAGGTCCCCGGGTGCCGGCCCGATCTCGGGCACGAGCTCGACCGCGGGCGAACCGTCCACGAGATGCTCGGGCCGGCGCAGCATGGCCGACATGAGAGGCGCATTGGCGGGGGAGCCGCGCCGATCGGGGCGGAACCCGGCCGTGCAATGGACGACGGGCACCCCCCCGGCGCGCGCCGCGGCGAGCAGGCGCGCCGTGTTGGCGATGACCCCCACCTTCTGGGCGGCATCGGCGAGCTCGGGGAAGCTGGACAGGTCACCCACCACGCCCCGCTGGATCTCCATGGTCAGGACGGCGGCTTGTCCGCCTGCGACGAGGTCGGTGAGGGTGACGGGCATGCTGAGCGCCTTAGGTTCGTGGCGCGGGCGGTGGGGTCAACTCACCGGCGATGGCGACGTGACGATGGCGTTGGCCCACTGGTAGTCGGGCTTGCCGCTCGGCGAGCGCTCGATCTTGTCCACCACGTGGAGCTGGCGAGGCACCTTGTAGCCGGCGACATGATGGCGGCAGTGTTCTTGGACGACTTCGAGCGAAGGGGCGCTGTGCCCGGGCCGGGGTTCGACGATGGCGGCCACGCGCTGGCCGAAGCGCTCGTCGGGGGCGCCCACCACGATGGCGTCCATGACGTCGGGGTGTGACCGCACCACCGACTCGACCTCTTCGGGGAAGATCTTCTCCCCGCCGGAGTTGATGCAGATCGACCCCCGGCCGAGGAGCGTGACCGACCCGTCGGCCTCGACGGTGGCGAAGTCGCCGGGCATCACGAACTGCTTGCCGTCGACGACGATGAACACCTCGGCGCTCTTCACCGGGTCGTTGTAGTACCCGATGGGGATATCCCCGGAGCGGGCGATCTTCCCGATGACGCCCGAGCCGGGTTTCACGAGCTCGAGGTTCTCGTCGAAAACGACGGTGCCGCCCGTCGAGGACACGGTCGGACCGCTCTTCATCGCCGTCCCCCCCGGCTTGATCATCGATACCCCGTTGTTGCCAGACTCCGACGACCCGATGGCGTCGGTCATGATCAAGTTCGGGAACTGGGCGAAGAAGGCGTCTTTGACCGAAGGCGAGAAGAGTGCCGCCGTCGAGGTGATGCCGATCAGTGACGACAGGTCATACGACGCCTCCGTATCGGCGAGCGACTCGATCAGTGGCTTGCCCATGGCATCGCCGGTGATCATCACCATGTTGACCTTCTCGCGCTCGATCAGGGCCCACACTTCGTGCGGCTCGAACTTCGCCACGAGGCAGATCCGGTTCCCGACGAAGCTCTGACCCATGACGGCCCACTGCGTGGCGCCGTGCATGAGCGGCGCGATGGGAAGGAACGTGAGCTGGCCGCCGGCCGCCACGCCCTTTTCGACCATCTGCTCGGGCCGGTCCATGCGCACGCCGGTCAGCGCGTCGATGCCCCCTCCGAGTGCGTAGAAGACGTTGCGCTGGGGCCACACCACACCTTTGGGCATGCCGGTGGTCCCGCCGGTGTAGAGGATGTAGAGGTCGTCTCCCGATCTCGGGGCGAAGTCACGCTCGGGCGAACCCGAGGCGACGGCTTCTTCGAAGTCCACCGCATCGTGGCGCGGATCGGTCTCCCCACTGTCGTCGTCGATCACGATCACGTGACGCAACGCCGGCAGCTCGGGGAGCAGGGTGGCGACGCGTGGGGAGAACTGGCGCTGGTGGACGAGCGCCACCAGGTCCGCGTTCGAGAACAGGTACCGGAGCTCGTCTTCGACGTAGCGGAAGTTGATGTTGATCCAGACGGCGCGGAGTTTGAACACGGCCCACGCCGTCTCGACCCACTCGACGCTGTTCAGGGCGTAGATGCCGACGTGGTCGCCGCGGCCGACGCCGGCGGCGGCGAGATGATGGGCGAGACGATTGGCCCGCTCCTCCATCTGCCCGTAGGTGAGGCGCCGTCCCTCGGCGACGAGGTACTCGCGGTCGGGGAAGGCGTCGGCCGACGCCTCGAACAGGTCGGCGAGATTGAAGTCCACCCGCCCAAACTAGAACAAGTTCCCGCAGGGAGGACAACCGTGGCGCCGGTCGGTGGGCCGGGGCCGGACCGGCCCGGGCCGGGGGCCGCGGCCGGGCCGGGGGCCGGGGCCTACGAGAGCTGGAGGCGGTCTCGCTCGGTGGCCAGTGCCTCGGTCACGGCCACGGCGATGCCGGGGCCGTCCAGGCCGAGCTCGGCGAGGATCCCGTCGGGCTTGCCCTGGGGGATGTAAAGGGGCGGCACCCCGAGAACGCACACCGGGGGCAGGGGATGGTCGATCTCCTTGAGGCCCCACATGGCGTCGACGAGGAAGGTGCCGGCGCCTCCCACCCGGATGCCGTCCTCCACCGTGACCACCAGGCCGTGGGTGGCGGCGTCGGCGAGCATGGCGGGATCCGGGGGCGACACCACCCGGACGTCCCATACCGTGGCGTCCACGCCGTCGGTGGCGAGCTTGTCGGCCGCCTCTTCGGCCGCCTCGACGAGCTTGCCCACCGCCAGCAGGCACACCGTGCCGTCGCCCCGATGGACGAGTCGCGCCGAGAGCCCCGAACCGACGGCGCCGTCCGCGGCCTGGCGGGCGGGCGTCTTCGGGAACCGGATCGTCGACGGCCCCGCCAGGCTGAGGGCCTCGTCGAGCATCACCCCCACCTCCTGGGCCGACGATGGCGCGAAGACCGTCATGCCCGGGATCGACAGCGTGAGCGACAAGGTCGAGGACACCATGGTGACTGGGCCCGTCGTCACCGGTGATCCCGGCCCGGTCGAGCGCGAAGACCACGGGGAGCCCGTGCAACCCGACGTCGAGGTTGGCCTGGTCGAAGGCGCGGCTGAAGAACGTGGAATAGATGGCGACCACGGGCCGGAGCCCGGCGATGGCCATGCCGGCCGCGGCGGTGACGGCGTGCTGCTCGGCGATGCCGACGTCGAGGAACCGGTCGGGGAACTCGGCCTGGAACGGGAGGAGGCCGGTCGGGCCGGGCATCGCGGCGGTGATGGCCACGACCTCGGGACGATGCCGGGCGGCATCGAGGATGGCGCGGGTGAAGGCGTCGGTGTAGGTGGCCGGGGCGATCGTGGTCGACGGGGCGACCGATGTCGGTTGCACCTTGAAGTCGTGGAGGCGCTGCACCTCGTCCTCTTCGGCCGGGGCATAGCCACGACCCTTCTGCGTGATGACGTGGACGACGATGGGGCCACCCCATTCGGTGGCGTGCGCGAGGGCCTGCTCCATGCCCGCGATGTCGTGACCGTCGATGGGCCCGGCGTAGCGGACCCCGAGTGCCTCGAAGAAGCGGTGGGGCGTCACGATCTCGCGCACCGCACTGGTGAGGCCGTGCAGACTCGAGTACGCAAGACCGCCGAGGCCGGGAATGGCGCGCAGCACATGTCGGGCCCGCTCCCGGGCGTGGACATAGGAAGGGCTCAGGCGCAGCTGCGTCAGGCCCGCCGACAGCCGCGACACCGTCGGTGCATACGACCGCCCGTTGTCGTTGAGGACGATGACGACACGGGTGCCGGCGTGGCCGAGGTTGTTCAGTGCCTCGTACGCCATCCCGCCGGTGAGCGACCCGTCGCCGATGACTGCCACCACGTGCCGGTCCTGCTCGCCCCGACGCTCCAAGCCCATGGCGATGCCGTGCGCGTAGCTCAGGGCCGTCGAGGCGTGGCTGTTCTCGATCCAGTCGTGGGGGGACTCGGCACGCGACGGGTAGCCCGACATCCCGCCCGGTTGGCGCAGGGTGGCGAAGCCTTCCTGGCGACCCGTGACGAGCTTGTGGACGTAGGTCTGGTGTCCCGTGTCCCACAGGATCACGTCACGAGGTGAGTCGAAGACCCGGTGGATCGCCAGGGTCAACTCGACCGCTCCCAGGTTGGACCCGAGGTGCCCTCCGTTCACCGTGACCCGATCGACGATGCAGGCTCGGATCTCAGCCGCCAATTCGGTCAACTGTGGTTGCGACAGCTTCCTGAGGTCGGCTGGTTGGTGGATGTCATCGAGGAGCATGGGCACCTATTCGGGGGACGCCGGCGGATACGACCCTGGGTCACGCTACCGCGGACCAGGCGCTTCGGGCATTAGGGGGGCTGTCCGTTTCCCGGGAATCCGGCGCCGGGCTGCGGGCCCTCCCAGCCTTGTCGGAGCACCCCCTTTCCCCCGTGGCGGTGTGTCGTCACTCTGCCCCGGTGCGACCCCCGGGGAACGAAATGACGGGCGCGCCCCGACCCGGAGAGGCAGACTCGCGCGCCGGCGGTGTCCGCAGCGGAGCCGTGGCTCGATCGAGAGGAGCGTGCGATGCAGGCCAACGTGAAAGGCACCACGATGCCGGTCCTGGAGATGGTGCTCGATCCGGGCGAGGCCATCATCTCGACCCACGGCGACCTCTCGTGGATGTCGGCCAATATGCAGCTCTCCCAGACGGCCAACACCGGCGGCGGCGGGGGGATCATGGCCGGCCTGAAACGCATGGCCGGTGGAGGCGGGCTCTTGCTCACCCGCTACGAGGCCACCGGGGGCCCCGGAATGGTGAGCTTCGCCAGCAAGCTCCCGGGCCGGATCTTCCCTATCGACGTCAGCCCGGGCCACGGCTACATCGTCCATCGCCACGGTTGGGTGTGCGGTGGCCCCGGGATCACCCCTTCGGTGGCACTTCAACAGTCCTTCCGCGGTGGCCTGTGGGGCGGAGAGGGCTTCGTGCTGCAGAAGCTCGAGGGCGAGGGTCAGGCCTGGATCGAGCTCTCCGGTGAGCTGACCACCTACGAGCTGGCGGCCGGGCAGTCCCTCCTCGTCCACCCCGGCCACGTCGGGCTCTTCCACGACACCGTGACGTTCTCGGTGATCCGGCTGCCCGGCATCGTCAATCGCTACATGGGCGGCGACGGGCATCATCTCGTGTCGCTCACGGGACCGGGCACCATCTGGCTGCAGTCGATGCCGTTGCCGGTCCTGGCCCAGGCCCTGTCGGAGTACCTCGGGGGCAACGACACGGGGCACGACGCCGCCGCCGGCGGCGTGGTGGGGGGAGTCCTCGGCAACGTGCTCGGCCGGCAGGTCTGAGCCCGGCCGGGCTCCACCAGCCTCGGAGGACCGGCGCTCAGCGCGCCTTGGCGAGAAAGTCACCCCGCTCGACGACGACCCGGGTCACCTTGCCCGCCCCCACCAGGCCGGCGGCGTCGGTCGCCGTGACGGTGAAGACCAACCGCCGGCCCTCCACCTTCTCGAGCGTGGCCTCGGCCACGACCTCCGACCCTGTGTTCACGGGCGCCAAGTGGTCGAACTGGACGCGCACGCCCACGCTGGTTCGACCCTCACCGAGCACGCCGTCGACGGCCAGACACGCCGCCTCCTCGCACAGGGCAATGAGGCGCGGGGTGGCGAGCACGGGCACGTCCCCGGAGCTCAGGGCGAGGGCGGTGTCGCTGTCGAGGACGACCAGAGAGATGCGGGCGCTCAGGCCGGGTTCGACAGGCACGGCGGTACGATACGAAAGACAGGCGCCGCCGGCCACACGGCCGGCGGTCTGCGCGACTGGCCACGGACGACAGGCCCAATACGAGCGGGCCAGCGACGACGTGGCCAGCACGTGGGTTGGGCACGGTCCGCACGGCCGATGACCCGAAAGGAGAGGGTGCGGGTGAGCGACGCAGGCTCGGCAACAGGACTACTCGTCGAGACTCCCGTCATCGAGCGCGTGCTCGGCAAGGCGCTGCAGCGCGGCGGGGACTTTGCCGAGGTTTTCGTCGAGGACCGCCACTCGACCTCAGCCGTGCTCGACGACGGTCGGGTCGAGGAGCTGTCATCGGGCCGCGACCGCGGGGCCGGGGTTCGGGTCGTCGTGGGTGAGACGACCGGCTATGCCCACACCGCCGATCTCTCCGAGAGCGGCTTGCTCGCCGCCGCCGAAGCGGCCGCCGCCGTCGCCCGCCAGGGCGGCGGGGCGCGCGTCGTCGCGCTCGAGCGGCGTGATGCGGTGAAGCGGAACGAGGTGGCCCAACTTCCCGAAGAGGTCGCCAAGGCCCGCAAGATCGAGCTCCTCGTCCAGGCCGACGAGGCGGCGCGCGCCAGTGGGAACGCCATCTCACAGGTGTCGGCCTCCTACGGGGACGGTCGCCGCCGCATCCAGGTCGCCAACAGTGACGGACTCCTCGTCGGCGACGACCAGGTGCGCACGCGCTTCAGCGTGTCGTGCGTCGCCGTCGGCGACACCGGCATGCAGACCGGCTACGAGTCCAGTGCCTTCACCGTCGGATTCGAGCTGTTCGACACGGTCGACGTCGGCGAGATCGCCGCCACCGCGGCCCGCCGGGCGCTCGTGAAACTGACGGCGCGTCCCGCGCCGAGCGGAGAGGTGCCGCTCATCTTGGAGTCCGGGAGCGGCGGCATCCTCTTCCACGAGGCATGCGGGCACGGCCTCGAAGCGGACCACATCGCCAAGGACGCCTCGGTCTACGTCGGCCAGGTGGGCGAGCTCGTGGCGAGCCCCCTCGTGACGCTGGTCGACGACGGCACCATCGGGCCCGAGTGGGGCAGTTACGCCGTCGACGACGAGGGGAACTCGGCCCAGCGCAACGTGCTCATCGACAACGGTGTGCTGACCGACTACATGTGGGACTACCTGCGCGGTCGCAAAGAGCACCGGGGGTCGTCGGGCAACGGACGGCGACAGAACTACCGCCATCTCCCCATGGTGCGCATGACCAACACGTTCCTGTTGAACGGCGACGCCGAGCCCGACGAGATCCTGGCCCAGACACCGACGGGCGTGTACGTGGCCAAGCTCGGAGGCGGCCAGGTCAACACCACGACCGGCGACTTCGTGTTCGGCACCGTCGAGGCCTATCTGATCGAAGATGGTCGCATCACCGAGCCGTTGCGTGACGCCAACCTCATCGGCAACGGGCCCGAGGTGCTGCGCCGGATCGACGCCGTCGCCAACGATTTCGCCATGGGTCCGGGCACGTGTGGCAAGGACGGCCAAAGCGTGCCGGTGGGATGTGGCCAGCCCACGCTACGGATCACCGGCGTGACGATCGGAGGGACCGCCGGTGACTGACACGGTGAGCAGGCAGGGAAGCGCGTCGACGGCCGAGGGCGAGCTGCTCGAGCTGGCGGTACGCGTGGCGGGGTCGGCCCACGACGGCGAAGAGCTCGAGGTCTACGTGTCACGGGGCGTGGAGACCGACGTGCGGGCCTACGAGGGAGAGGTGGAGTCGCTGTCCTCGGCGGCGTCGGCCGGGGTGGGGATCCGGGTGGTCGTCGGTGGTCGTCAGGGCTTCGCCTACGCGGGGACCCTGGAGGAGTCCGTGATCAGGCAGACGTTGGCAGAGGCCCGTGACAACGCCAGCTTCGCGACCGCCGATGAGCACGTCGGTCTGGCCCGACCCGACGGGGTGCCGGCGGCGTCGCTCGACCTGTGGGACGAGGACGTGTTGCGCACGCCGAGCGCAGACAAGGTCGAGATGGCGCTGGAGCTCGAGCGCCGGGCCCGGAACGCCGACACCCGGGTGCGGCAGGTGGCGTTCGCCGACTACGGGGACATGGCGGCGGAAGCCGCCGTCGCCAGCTCGAGGGGCATCACCGCCACGGCCAGGCGCACCGTGTCGAGTGTGGCGGTGGAGACCATCGTCGGCGAGGACACCGACAGCCAAACCGGGGTCGGGTTCTCCGCGGCCCGGGGCCCGGGCGATCTCGACCTTGACAAGGCGGTGGCCGACGCGGTGGAGCGATCCACTCGTATGCTCGGCGCAGCCAAGGCGCGCTCGGGGCGCTGCGTGGTGGTGCTCGACCCCCGTGTCACGTCCACGTTGCTCGCCGTGGTGTCGTCGGCGCTGTCGGGCGAGGCGGTGACCAAGGGTCGGTCGTTCTTTGCCGACCGCATCGGCGAGCAGGTGGCGGCGCCGTCACTGGTACTCGTCGACGACCCGACCGACCCACGGTCCTTCGGGGCGTCGACGCATGACGCCGAGGGTCTCGCCTGCCGGCGCAACGTGCTCATCGAGCACGGGCTCCTGCGCGGATTCGTCTTCGACACGACCTCGGGACGGCGCGCCGGTGTGGCGTCGACGGCGTCGGCGGTGCGGGGGGGCTATGCCACGACCCCGGTTGCCGGGTGCCGAGCGCTCCTGCTGGCTCCGGGCGAGCTGGGGCTCACCGACATCCTGTCCGATGTCGATGAGGCACTGTTCGTGCAGTCGATCACGGGTGTGCACTCGGGGGTCAATCCCGTGAGCGGGGACTTCTCGGTGGGGGCCGAGGGCCTCATGGTGCGGGGCGGGGTCCTGGCAGAACCGGTGCGCGAGGTCACGATCGCGTCGACCTTGCAGCGCATGCTCCAAGCCGTCGTGCACGTCGGATCGGATGTGGAATGGCTCCCCGGTGTTGCCGCTGGTCAGACCGTGGCCATCGACGGCATGGCGTTGAGCGGCTCGTAGGCCGGCGGTCGGCTCGGGGCGACCTGATTCAGGAGGCGGCGGCGGCTGACCCGGTGGGGGTCGAGGCCCCCGGCTTCGGCCTCGGCGACGAGCCCGAGCCTGACGAGGAGTCAGAGGACTTCGACCCCGATGAGTCTGACGACCCGGATCCGCTCTTGTCCGAGGAGGCGGCCGCCTTTGTGTCCGATTTCTCGCCCTTGTCGGCTTTGTCGGGCTTGTCCGCCTTCTCGGACTTCTTGGCCGAGGTTCGACTGTCGGTCTTGTAGAAGCCGCTGCCCTTGAAGACCACGCCGACGGCCCCGAACACCTTGCGTAGAGGCCCTCCGCACGTCGGGCACTCGGTCAAGGGGTCGTCGCCGAACGTCTGTACGACATCGTGGTGCTTACCGCAGGACTTGCACTGATATTCGTAGGTCGGCATGCGCGCCCTGATTCCCTTCCGACATCATCGAGGCCCCATCTGGCACTCGTCGCCCTCGACTGCCAAGTCTACCGCCGGCACCGGACGTGTCGCTCGTTCTGCGCCGGTCAAGGCCCAGGAAGGTCCTGGTGACATAGACTGCGCGCCGTGGTCGACCGCAGCCTGACGCACCTCGATCCCCTCGGTAGTGCCCGCATGGTCGACGTAGCCCCGAAGGAACCGACCCATCGCCGGGCCCTCGCCCGGTGCAAGGTCATGATGGCTCCCGAGACCACCGCCAAGGTGGCGAGCAACGCCATCACCAAGGGCGATGTCCTGGGAGCGGCCCGGATCGCCGGCATCCAGGCGGCCAAGAAGACCCCCGATTTGATCCCGATGTGCCGACCGCTGCTGGTCGGGGGCATCCACGTCAATTTCACCATCGGCGACAACTTCGTCGAGGTCGAAGCCCAGGTGGAGACGGTGGACCGGACCGGTGTCGAGATGGAGGCACTGACCGCGTGCACCGTGGCGGCCCTCACGATCTACGACATGTGCAAGTCCTCGGACCGCTCCATGAGCGTGGGCGAGCTGGCCCTGTGGGAGAAGACGGGCGGCAGCGTCGGCACCTGGCGGCGCCCCGCGCTCTAGGGACCAGCGTGTCCCTCGCGACCAGCGGGGGCCTGCCTGTTCAGCGGAGCCGGAACCGCTTCCTGCGCCCTCGGGCGATCAGAGTCACGTCCTTCGTGATGATCTCGGACTCGGGCCCCTCAGAAGCAGCATCGATGAGGGGCGCCTCGGGGGAGACCGCCAGGATCTCGGTGGCCATCGACGCCGCCGAGTTGAGGTGGTGCGACTCGTCGGTCGTAAAGAGCGCTTCGTCCTCGGGGTCACTGATGGCCGGTGTCGCGTAGTTCCCGTTGACCGGGGTCGCCGGAGTCTCTGAGTCCGACACTGTGGCCGGCGGCGCCTGCGCGGCACGACTCACCCCGGGGGGTTCGCTGAACGGAAACCCGACTTGACCCATGGGAGTCACCGGCGCCACAGGAGCAGGCGGGGGTGGTGGAGGCGGCGGCGGGGGCGGGGGCGGGGAAATGGTCGGCGGAGCCGGAGCCATGAATACGGGCGCCGGGGGCGGAGGGGGAGGCGCGGCGGCGGGCTCGCTCATCACGACCGGAGGGGCCACGCTGGGCGGCGCGCTGGGTCCATCGGGTTGCGCGGTGAAGATCGAGGACGTTCCTGTCGCCTCGTCGTCGAAGACGGGATGGGCTACCGGCGGCGGCGGTGGCGGCGGTGGTGGTGGTGGTGGTGGTGGCGGCGGAGGGGGAGGGGGAGGGGGCGCGGCCATGACGATCGTCGACTGGAGGGCGGGCGGGGGCGTCACGGGCGCCGGCACCGTGGTATTCAGCGCCGTGGAACTGGACGGGCCGTGTGCGTCGATGTGGGACTGCGCGACGTCGGCGGTGCGCGGAGTTCCCAGAAGGATGTCGAGGACCTTGTTGTGCTCGGCCGTCGGTGCCAGTCGGGCCGGCCCGGTGTTGGTCCGCTCCCTCCCGGCGACGGGCTCGAGCTGGCGAGTGTCGGCGTGGGGAATTTCGGGCTCAGGCACTGACGGGTTCCCCCCGTCGACACTCGCCGGGGATGCGATACCTGACGTGCGGACGGTTTCGACGGTCTCGACGGTCTCGACGGTCTCGGCACCGAATTCGGCTTCGAGCGCGGCATCGAGGGCGCCCGCGGACAGCTCGGCCACAGAGGTGGCAGGGAGCACTTCCTCGTCGAAGGACGGAACGTAGAACACCGGTTCGGGGACGCCCGTCTCGACAGCTGGTTCTTGCACCTCTGCTGCTCCGCTCCATGCCCAAGGCGCCGGGGCCTCGACGCTCGTGATGAAACTGTCGGCAGGAGCACCCGCGTCCTTGAATCTGTGAGGAAGATCCTCCCCAGGTGTGGTCGGAGTTTCAGGATGGGGAACGGACTCTTGATCCGATGCCGCGGCGGGAGGTGCATCTGCAGCATCGTCGGCACGGAGGGACGCCACATCGAATGGCTCCGGAGACGCCGCACCCAGAGGGTCGGCGGGCACCCGATCGGGCGGGTCGGCGGGCACCGGACGGGGCGGGTCGGCGGGCACCGGGTCGGCCGGCACCGGATCGGGCGGCACCGGATCGGGCGGGTCGGCGGCCACTGGATCGGGTGGGTCGCCAGTCATATCGAGAGGGTCAGGCAGGTCCCACGGTGCCCTCATGCTCGGCCCTTCGAGATCTTCTCGTCCATCGTCGTCAAGGGCGTCTTGCACCATGTGCCCGAGCACTTCGATGGCATCGGCGAGTTTGACCTGGCTCTCCTGGACCTCTCGCAGCCGCTCGAGGATCTCGTGCCAGAGTTGGGGGGACGACACGGCCATTGATCTGACGAGGTCGTCCGACGATGGCCGGACATCGTGTGGACCATTCTCGATCGTCATGCCCGGGCTTCCCCCCTGCCAACCCCGGCAGCCATTGTCGGTGCGTCGAGATCACAGATTTGAGCGCCCGACTATCCCGGCTGACCTGCCGAATTGCAACAAGACCAGGAGCGAAGCGTAGTCAGTGGACCGCGGCGCGCAAAGTCAAAATTTGACGGAACCCACCCGTCACGAATCCGCTTGGACACAACTCTCTACAGCCTTGTCCGACGGCTCGGATCGGTCCGTGCCGTGGTCAGGGCTCGATCAGGCGCGCGCCGCGCTACGGAGGTCGTCGAGAGAGAGCTCGCCAGTAGCCTCCCCGCCGCACTGGGCGCAATGATCGACGTGCCGCCAAGACCTCAACAGGCGCGTGCCTTCGGGGTTGAGCAACACGACGAAGGACTCCGACACCGGGTCGATGTCGAGACCGAAATATGGGCGCCACCCCGTGGATGCAGGGTGGCTGTCCAGATCGAGGCCCTTCAGGACGCGCCGGAAGCGCATCCGGTCGGTATCAAAGAGCCAGGTGCTGTGGCAAGACTCCAGGACGAGCGGTTCCATGACTTGGATCATCGCCCAAATGCGCGACGATCAACCCTCAGCTGTATTGCGATTGCATGACGATCGCCCTCGCGTGACTGGCTTGCCACGCTTCGTCAGGTGACACCGAGGGTCAGAACTTCACGGTCCCGGTCGCCATGAGGACACCCAGCGCGATAACGCCCAACGCGACGACAATGAGTGCCGTCGTGAACGCTCGGGACAGTGATCTGGGCCTGACGTGGACTTGGGCGGTCCGGAAACGACCTCGGTAGCCAGCTGCGTCACCTCGTACTCGAGCCCAGCAGGATTGTCGCTTGGGACCACGAAGCGATGCGTCCGAGACGGGGTCACTGCCTCCACAATGACGCCGGGGCTTCCGGCCGGCGTGCGAATCCGCTTGTTGGCGACCAGTCCCGAGACCTCCGCCCACGCCACTACGGCCCCGATGTCGCCGTCGGGCTTCCGGACCGTCAGTCCGGATCCGTCGAGCACCACCGTCAGGCCTGGAACAGCGACGTTTCCCCCGCTCTCGGCGGTAAGGAGATAGACGTCGGAGAGCACCAGGGGGGCGCCGCGCCGCATCGGTGGCGGTGCACTGGGGGACTCCGGCTCGTTCGTCGTCATGTGCGGTCCCTGCATCGGCTCGTGTCCCCGTGCCTGGCGGCCCGGACCCCTCTCATGACCATGACGCGTGCGCGCTCCGAGGTCAACGACCCACCGCCATCCACGGGTGGTGCATGGGTCGAAAGTCCCATATCCCACGCTGGCGGGGCCAATATTTGCCACAAAGAGCGCTGAATTCACCACGAAAACAGTTGGAGTAGCAAGGCTCGTCGTTTAAGCTGAGGCCTTCATGAACCGCGACGACCTAGACCGACTCCTCCGCATCCTCGCCGATCTCGACGGCTCGGACATGCACATCAAGGCGGGTGCCTCTCCGCGCGTTCGCGTCGACGGACTCCTGCGGACACTCGAGGGCGAGGCGGAGTTCACCGACGAGGACACGCTTGCGCTGGCCCAGGCGATCATGCCCGAAAAGATCTTCGCCACCTTCGAGGACAAGCGCGAGGCTGACTTCGCGTACGCGGTGCCGGGCCTCGGGCGGTTCCGCACCAACGCGTTCTACCAACGATCGTCGGTCGCCCTGGCCATGCGTCGGGTGCAGACGAATGCGGCGACCTTCGAGGACCTGCGCCTGCCCGATGTCGTGCGTCGCCTCAGCGAGCATCATCGTGGCCTCATTCTGGTCACCGGCCCGACCGGATCGGGCAAGACCACGACACTGGCGGCGATGGTGAACCACATCAACCATGTGCGATCGTGCCACGTGATCACGATCGAGGACCCGATCGAGTATCTCCACAAGGACGATCTCGCCGCCATCGATCAACGTGAGGTCGGCTTCGACACCGACAGTTTCAGCTCCGCCATGCGGACGATTCTTCGCCAGGACCCCGACGTGATCCTCGTCGGCGAGATGCGCGATCCGGAGACCGTGCACACCGCGCTGACCGCCGCGGAGACCGGGCACCTCGTGTTCTCCACCCTCCACACGACCACGGCGACCGAGACCGTCAACCGGATCGTCGACTTCTTCCCTCCCCATCAGCAGGGTCAGGTTCGTGTCAGTCTGGCGGGAGCACTCACGGGAACCATCTGTCAGCGCCTCATTCCTCGCGCCGACGGCAAGGGACGGGTGCCGGCTCTCGAGATCATGGTGGTGAACGGGCGGATCCAACAGGCGATCCTCGATCCCGTCCAGACATCCGATATCAACGAGATCATGGCGGAGGGTGAGTACTACGGGATGCAGACCTTCGACCAGTCGCTGGCCGAGTTGCTGCGCGACGAAGTGATCGACTTGCGGGAGGCCATGAACGCCGCGTCGAACCCGCATGACCTCAAGGTCAGGCTGGAGCGAATGGGGATCGTGTCGACCGGGCGTGGATTCGTCGCCTCGGCCGCGTCCTGACGACACGCGCCACTCCTCCCCGACTCGCGCCCGACGAGACTCGAGTTCGTCAGGGCCCGATCGAGCTCCCGGCCACGAAAGCGCCGACGAGCGCCGCGCCGGCACCGAGGCCGGCCACAACAGCAACGGTGGCGGTTCGTCTCGTGTCCCCTCCGACCGGGCGCCGACGACTGATTGCCGACACCGCCACGAGGGACACGACGAACGTGGCCACGCCGACGCCCGACCCCACCGGTCCGGCCCAGCCCATGACGGCACCCGCGGGAAGCAACGCCCATAACGACATTCGGGTATGGCGCCGTCTTGCCTGCCACGCTCCCGCGATGAGGGCGCACCCCGCGACGCCGATCCCGAGAAGCATGCCGCCCAAGTGCCACCACCTTCGGTCGGCCACGGCGGCGGCGGCGAGTAACGCCGCGCCGATGCCTGTGCCGATGAGCGACACCGCGGCCGGGGGAGCCAGGCCGTCGAGCTCCACAGCCGCTAAGGCCAGCGCGGTCGCGCCCAAGGCGCACATGCCCGGAACCGCCCAATGGGGCCCGAGAGCCCACGCCACGGCCCCGAAGAGGGCTCCGGTGAGGAGCTCGACGGCGGGGTAGCGCGGCGAGATCGGCGCCCCGCAATGGCGGCATTTGGCCCTGAGCACCAGCCACGAGACGACCGGCACGTTGTCCGATGAGCGGATGGGTGTGCCGCAGGCGGGGCAGAACGAACCCGGTTGCACCACCGAAAGGCCCCGGGGGACCCGGTAGACGACGACATTGAGGAACGATCCGATGACCAGCCCGAACACCGCGGCCACGATCGTGACCGTCGCCCGGGCGGCGCCGGCAGTCGCCGCCCCGAGGGTCGGGGCTACCAAGGGTGCCTCTGACCAGGGAAAAGGCCAGAAGGTACCGGCTCAGTCACAAGGCGGTCACGCTAGCACGGACACTTCGGAGGCCCGGGGGCACAGGGCGGGCATGGCGTTGCCACCGAGGGCGTTCAATCCCGGCTCTTGACATGCCGATGCATCACAGCATGAGCAACGTGGATGCCGTCCGGATGCTCGCGGACGAACACCACCTCGAGTTTGTGGACCTCGAACGGTTCAACCTGGATGCCAGCGCGTCCTCGGTTATCCCCGTGGCGGTCGCCCGCAAACATCACGTGGTGCCCATCGGTCGGAAATTCGGTGCGCCCGTAGTGGCGACGGCGAACCCTGCCGACGTCGTCGCCATGGACGACCTGCGAGCGGTCATCGGGCGCGAGTTCGTGGCCGTGGTGGCGAGCGGTGAGCAGATCGACTCGTTCCTGGTACGGATTTACGGCGAGCCGGGCATCGGGGCCGAGAAGCGCAAGTCCGCCATCGGGTCCAAGCCTTCCTCCCCGGCTGTAGCCGCCAGCGCAGCGAACGGCACGGCCACCAAATCGAAGGCCCCCGCCATCCAACCGGCTCCGACGGCACCGTCTCCGGAGCCGACATCGCCGACCGCACCGGCGACCGAAACCGCGTCGCAGTCAGCCCCGCCCGCCCCCCCGGCCATGGCGCCGCTCCCGCCGCTGGCCCCACCGGCGCCCTCGTCGACGCCCGCCGCGCCAGCCGATGCGGACCCCGGCTCGCCGTCGACGCCCACCTCTGCGGTCCCGATCCCTTCACCCCTGCCGCATGCGCCCGCAGCACCAGAGCCGGGGGCGCTCGGTCGGCCCGAAGACGTCCTCGCTGCCGCGCTCGAGGCGATCGACACCACGCTCGGAACCAGCCGCGTCCCCGAGGTGCCGGTGGGCGGAGATGTCGCCGAGCACGAGGCGCAAATCGCAGACGAGTTCGACGTGCCCGCCGAGGCGCCGGTCGAGAAGGTGGCCGACGTCGTGGCGGCGGCCGACCTCGTCGACGAGGTCGTCGGAGAGTACGAACAGCAAACCGAGTCCGTGGCCACCGAGGAGGTGGCCGAGGGACTGGCCGGCTTCCCCCCCTTGGCGCGGGTCCTGGTGGAGGGCGAGCGCGTCTCGCTCGAAGAGATGGAAGATGTCCTCGAAGAGCGTGGCCGCTCGGGTCAGGCCATCGCCCGGATTCTGACACTGCGGGGTCTCGTTACCGAGGCCGACCTCATGTGGGGCATGGCTCAGGAGATGGGCCTCGAATTCGTCGACCTCGAGATAACAACTGTGGACTTCGCGGCCGCGTACCACCTTCCTGAAGCGACGGCGCGGCACCACAACGTCCTGGTCATCTCGCTACGCGACGGTGTGCCCGTGGTGGCGGCATCCAATCCCACCGACGTGTTCGCCATGGACGACCTGCGCACCATCATCGGGCGCAATTTCTTCACCGTGGTGGCGACGCGCTCGCAGATCAGCACCTACATCGACAAGGCCTACCACCAGGGCGGCGATGCGAGCGAAGTGGCCACTGCGGCCGCGTCGGACTTCGAGGACCTCGGCGACGAAGGGCTCGGGAACATCCAGGCAGTCGTCGACGACGCGCCCATCGTCCGCTACGTCAACCTTCTCGTCCTCCAGGCTCTGAACGAGCGGGCTTCGGACATCCACGTCGAGCCCACGGGAGAGAACCTGAGGATCCGCTACCGCATCGACGGGGTTCTCCATGACATCTCGACGGCTCCGAGAGCCATCGCATCGGCGGTGACCACGCGTCTCAAGGTCATGGCCGACCTCAACATCGCCGAGCACCGCCTCCCCCAGGACGGCCGGCTCTCGCTCTCGGTCGGCAACCGTCCCATTGACCTGCGCATGGCCACGCTGCCCACCATCTACGGCGAAAAGGTCGTCATGCGGGTCCTGGACAAGAGCAACGTGGTGTTGGGCTTCGAGGACCTCGGCTTCGACCCCGACCTGATGCCCATCTACGAAGACCTCTTCAACCGGCCCTACGGGACGATCCTCGTGACCGGTCCGACCGGGTCGGGCAAGACCACGACGCTCTACGCGACGCTGGCCGCGCTCAACAACCCCGAGAAGAACATCATCACGGTCGAAGACCCCGTCGAGCTCCGCATCAAGGGAATCACCCAGGTGCAGCTCAACGTCAAGGCCGGCCTCACTTTCGCTGCCGCCTTGCGGTCGATCCTGCGATCCGACCCCGACATCGTGCTCGTCGGTGAGATCCGCGACCGGGAGACCGCCCTCATCTCGATCGAGGCCGCCCTCACCGGCCACATGGTGCTTGCCACCCTGCACACCAACAACTCCGCCAGTACGCCCATGCGGCTCGTCGAGATGGGGATCGAGCCCTACCTCGTCACCTCGGCCATCACCGGCGCGCTGGCACAGCGGCTGGCCCGTCGCCTGTGTGTCCATTGCCGCGAGCCCTTTGACGCCACCGAGGCGGACATCGTAGCGGCGGGGTGGAAGCCGGCCGAGGTGTACGCGGACGCCACGGTGCCCACGTTGTTCCGGGCGGTGGGTTGCCCGGCTTGTTCCAACACCGGATATCGGGGGCGCAAGGCGCTCCTCGAGCTCCTTGTCATCTCTGAAGACATTGAGCGGTTGATCATCGAGGGAGGTACGGCTGATGACATTCACAAACTTGCAGTCGAACAGGGCATGGTGACCCTGCGGCGCAGTGGGGTTCGCAAAGCCCTCGAGGGTGAGACAACCCTCGAGGAAGTGCTCCGGGTGGTGTCATGAGCCCCTCCGCCAACACTCGCGTGGAGTGGGCCCGGCGCCTGGCGCACTCCATCGTCTCCGATGGCTATGCCACCGACGCCGAAGTGGCACCCGTGCTCAGCGAGGCGACCGATCGGGGCTCTTCGTTCCCGGCCCTGCTCATCTCCCGTGATGTGACCTCGCAGGAGGTCGTCCTCGGTCTGCTCTCTCAACTCACCCGGTTGCCCGTCGTCGACCTCGACCACGACCGTCCGAGCGACCAGGCACTGGCATCGACGCCGGTGACGGTGGCGCGCGAGTACGGGGCGGTCGGGTACCGCCTCGACGGGGACCAGCTCACGACGGCGTTCGGCGACCCTCCTGACGAGGATGACGTCCGGGCACTGTCCGTACTGGTGGGCCACGTGGTGGTACCGGTGTTGGCCAACCCCATCGCCATCGAGCGAGTGCTCGCGTCGATCGAGCCCCCGCAGCCCGCCCCGCCGCCCCCGCCTGTGGTCGCCAACGGCTCCGCCCCCGCCATGCCCGGACCGGGCGTCGGCAACGGCTCCGCCCACGGCCCCTCTAACAGCGGCCGGAGCGGGACTCTGCACGCGAGCCCGAATCAGCCCGAGGCCGAACCTCTGCACCTCGACGACCTTCTCCGCTATGCGGTCAGCGTCGGCGCCTCGGACCTCCACGTCACGACGGGTCTTCCGGCCTGCATCCGTCTCCACGGTGCGATCCGGCCCATCGAAGGCTGCCCGGTGCTCAACAACGAGATGATCCGGGACATGGTCTTCGGCATCCTCCCTCAGACGATGCGGGAGCGCTTCGAGGCCGAGAAGGAGCTCGACACCTCGCACTCGATCGTCGACGTGGGGCGATTCCGTGTCAATGTCTTCCAGCAGCGGGGAACCGTGGCAGCGGCGATGCGCGCCATCCCGCACGAGATCCCGCCCTTCGAGGTCCTGGGGATTCCGGAGTCGATCCGCTCGTTCACCGACATGCGCCACGGGCTCGTCCTCGTAACGGGCCCTACCGGGTCGGGGAAGTCCACCACCTTGGCGTCGCTCGTCGACATCATCAACCGGAATAAGCCGCTGCACATCGTCACGGTGGAGGATCCCATCGAGTTCCTTCACACCCACAAGCGGGCGATGGTGAACCAGCGCGAGGTCGGGCAGGACACCATGTCCTTCTCCGAAGCTCTTCGGCGGGTGCTGCGCGAGGACCCCGACGTGATTCTCGTCGGTGAAATGCGCGACCTCGAGACGATCTCGATGGCGCTCACGGCGGCTGAGACCGGGCACCTGGTCTTCGGGACCTTGCACACCCAGGACGCACCGCAGACCATCGACCGCATCATCGACGTGTTCCCCTCGAACCAGCAGGACCAGATCCGCACCATGCTGGCCGGGTCACTCGAAGGCGTCGTCACCCAACAGCTCCTGCTCAATGCGGACGGGACGGGGCGATTGGCGGCTTGCGAAGTCATGATCTGCACGTCTGCCATCCGGAACCTCGTCCGGAGCGCCAAGACGCACCAGATCTATTCGTTGATGCAGACCGGTGGGCAGTACGGCATGCAGACCATGGACCAGGGCCTGGCCAAATTGGTGAAGACCGGGAGGATCACTGAGGCGGTCGCGTTCGACCGGTGCCGAAGCGAAGAAGACCTCCGCAACCACATGAACGCGTAGTAGGAGCCCGATATGGCGTTGACATTCGATTACAAGGTCAGGGACCGCACCGGGAATCTGGTGGAGGGCCAGCTCGAGGGCGACAGCTTGGCGCTGGTCGTCGGCAAGCTGCGCGAGATGGGCTATCTCCCCCTCGCGGTGACGCCCAAGACCGGGGTCAACGTCCACCGCGAGATCTCGATCCCGGGGCTCACCAACCGCGTCAAGCTCAACGAGATCGCAGTCGTCACCCGCCAGCTCGCAACGATGATCGACTCGGGTTTGTCGGTCGTTAGGGCGCTCGGGATCCTGGCGGGCCAGGTCGAGAACAAGGAGTTGTCCCGGATCCTCGGTGAGGTGCGGATGGAGGTCGAGCGCGGCTCGTCGCTCTCCGCCGCCTGTGCCAAGCACCCCAAGGTCTTCAACACCCTGTTCGTCACGATGGTCCAGGCCGGCGAGGCCGGGGGCCACCTCGACAGTGTGCTGCTCGAACTCGCCTCGACGATCGAGAAGCAGGCGGTCCTGCGGCGCAAGATCCGCTCCGCCATGACCTACCCGATCATCGTGCTGAGCGTGATGGTCGTCATCTTCTTGGCGCTGCTCATCTTCATCGTGCCGGTCTTCCAGAAGCTCTTCGCGTCGCTGCACGCCAAGCTGCCGCTACCCACGCTCGTCGTGATCGGGATCTCCAAGATCGTGCTGAGCGTGTGGGCGGTCCTCCTCGTCGCCATGCTGGTCGTCGGAATTGTGCTGGTCCGGCGGTGGATCAAGACGCCGGACGGAAGACTGAAGTGGGACGCCTTCAAGCTCAAGCCCCCCATCTTCGGCCCCCTCATTCACAAGGTGTCGATGGCCCGCCTGTCACACACATTGGGGTCATTGATCCAAGCGGGTGTGCCCATCCTGGAGTCGCTCGACATCGTGTCGGAGACCGCCGGCAACCAGGTCATCGGGAACGTCCTGCTCGACGCCAAGACCGGGGTGCGCGAAGGACGAGCACTGGCGGACACGCTGCGGGACCACGAGGACGTGATCCCTTCGCTCGTCACGCAGATGGTCGAGGTCGGCGAGCAGACCGGTGCCCTCGACTCCATGCTGCACAAGGTGGGGGAGTTCTACGACGGCGAGGTGGAGATCACGGTCAACAACCTCACGTCGATGCTGGAGCCGATCATGACCGTGTTCATGGGTGCGGGTGTCGGCATCATGGTGATCAGCATGTACCTGCCCATGTTCAGCTACATCAAAGCCGTTCCGACGCACTGAACCGCGGTTCCGCCCCGGCCCGAGCCTATGCACACGTCCATCGTCAACGACGTCATGAGTGCCCGTCTTCCCTCGCGCCTGCGACGACGCTCGTGGCCCCTTGCGGTCACGGCGCTGTCGCTGGCCACGGGGATGCTGTACTGCTTCCTGTGGGCGCCCGTTGTCCGGCACACCCACGTCTGGGTGGTGCCCTGGGACATCTGGGGGGCGTTTCGTTCCGCGCAATTCATCGGGTGGGGCGACCTCGGCAACGTCTACGGCGCCGGGACCGGTCTGGTGACGTTCCCGGGGATTCTTCTCCTGTTCCTCCCGGTGGCGTTCATCGCCGGAGCCTTCGGGATGACCGAGAGCTTCCCGTTTAACCTTCCGCATCCGACGGCGTGGCTCGCGCTCGGCCCCTATGAGATCCTGATCAGCTGCAGCGCCCTCTTCGCTTGTGACGCCCTGGCAGAACGGCTCGGCGTGGCTCGGGGACGACGCCGGCTGTTGTGTGTCGCTGAGGCCGTGGTGTTGTGGAACATCTCGGTGATCTGGGGTCACCCCGAGGACGCCGTGGCGGTGGCGCTGGCGATCTACGCACTCGTGCTGGCGCTCGACGGGCGATGGATCGGGGTCGGATGGCTCTTCGGGGCCGCCGTGGCGACCCAGCCCGTTGTCGTGCTCATGTTGCCGGTGCTCCTCGCCCTGGCGGGAAGGAGCCGGGTACTGCCCTTGCTCGTCCGGGCGTCGCTCCCGTCGGTGCTGCTGCTGGCGACTCCTCTCGCGGCGGAGTTCCATGCCACGGTCCGCGCTCTTGTCGACCAGCCCAATTTCCCCAACATCGACCACCGGACCCCATGGACGTCGTTCGCCCCGAGGTTGGGCGGATCCGGTGAGGGGCTGACCGTCGCCGCCGGTCCCGGTCGCGTCGTGGCCGTCGCCTTGGCGTGTGTGACGGGGTGGAAGGCGCGGCGGTGGCGAGACCGACCCGAGATGATCGTGCTGGCGGCGGCCTTCACCTTGGGCCTGCGGTGCTTCACCGAATCGGTGATGGTCTCGTTCTACGTGTGGCCGGTCCTGGCCGTCGGGCTCGTCGTCGTGATGCGGGGCTCGTCGTGGCGCTGGGCGATCGCCATCGCCGCCGCGGTGGGCGTCACCGTCTGTGCTGATTCCCACCTCGGTGAGTGGGCGTGGTGGGGGATCGTGAACGGGGGCATCGTCGGGCTGCTCATGACCGGTATTCCGTCAAGGCGTCGGCGTCCCCTGCCGATACCTACAACCGTGGCGGATGCGGCACCCGCTCGTGACCATCCCCCCGTACTGGTGGGATCAAGAACGTGACCAGGAGATCGAAGACATGGCACAGGTAGTAGGGCTCGACATCGGCACCAGCGCGGTACGCGCCGCCGAGCTCGAGTTCGGATCCGGAGCCCCGGTACTCGTGGCCTTCGGGCAGGTCGGTCTGCCCCCGGGGGCCATCGTCGACGGCGAGGTGCAGGACCTGTCCGCGGTGTCCGATGCCATTTCCCGCTTGTGGCAGAACGGGAAATTCCAGTCCAAGTCCGTTGTGGTCGGCATCGCCGGCCTGCGCGCCATCACGCGCGAAGTCGACTTGCCCTGGGTTCCCGACGAAGACGTCGACAGCGCGGTGCGATTCCAGTCCGAGGAAGTCATCCCCTTCCCGCCCGACAAGACGATCCTCTCGGCACAGGTCCTTTCCGACAACACCGCATCCGACGGCACGAAGACTCGGCGTGTATTGGTCGCCGCCGCCCACCGCGATCTGGTGGAAGGCGTGGTGAACGCGGCGGAGCAGGCGGGCCTGATCGTCGAAGGTGTCGACCTCGTGTCGTCGGCGCTGGTGCGGGCCTTGGGCGACCCTTCGGTCGCCGCCGAGCGGCCCGAGGCCATCGTCTCCATCGGAGCCGGCCTGACCGTGGTGGTCGTGCATCAGCACGGGCGTCCCCAATTCGTCCGGACCATCGGCACCGGGGGCAATGCCGCCACCGCTGCGGTGGCGTCGGCCCTCGACCTTCCGCTCGTCGACGCCGAGGGCATCAAGCGTCGTCTCGGCGAGGTCTCGGCTCAGGTGACCTCCGCCGAAAGCGCGGTGCAGCCGGCCATCGCCGAGCTCGTGGGGGAGATCCGGAACTCCGTCCAATACTTCGCCACCTTGCCCGGGCGCGCCCCCATCGCCAGAGTGCTGCTCACCGGTGGTGGCGCTCGCCTGCGCGGCCTGGTCAAGGAGTTGCGGGCCCAGGTGCGGATCCCGGTCGAGCACGTCTCGCCCTTGGAGCGACTCGACCTGTCGCGTATCGACCTCGATCCGGAACAGGCGGCGAGCATCGAGCCGGTGCTCGCCACGCCCATCGGCCTCGCCCTTCCCGAGCCCAACCCGTCGGTGAAGAAATTCAACCTGGTCCCGCCCGAGGTCGTCCAGCGCGCCTTCGAGCGTCAGGTGGCCCGCAAGGCGTTCGCGGCAGCCGGCCTGGTCGTGGTCCTGCTCGTGGGGGCCAGCGCCGGTCGTTTTCTTCAGGTCCACAGCGCCAAGAACGGCGTCAGCAATCTCCAAGCCAGCGTCGCCAACCTCAATGCGCAGATCCCCCGGTACGACAAGGTGGTGGCGATCAACAACGAGCTCCGGACCGCCAAGGCCCAGGTCACACACCTCGGAAGCACTGCCGTCGACTGGGCGGCGGTCGTCTCGCAACTCGGGAGCCGGATCCCGGCCGGTCTCAGCGTCAACACCTTCACCGGCACCGGGCTCGCCACCGCAACAGGAGCCCCCGCCAGTACGACCGCGACGGCAACCCCGACTTCGACGGGCACGACGCCGGCCCCGGGGGCGATTGGTTCTCTGTCGGTGGGATTGTCCGGCAACTTCCCGAGCTCGGCCCACTTCGATCCCGTCGCGCAGTGGATCGACGATCTCACCGCGTCCACGATGTTCAGCCCGCCCGGCGTGAGCGCCGTGTCCAACACCCCGGCCGGGGCGAACACGACCGTCACATTCAGCTCCACGCTGTGGCTCTTGCCCACCTCCAACCTGATCAAGAACGCAGGCTTCTGATGGACAAAATCACCCGTTACCGAATTCCGATCCTGACCGGCGCCGGTGCCCTGGTCCTCGCCATCATCGTCTTCGCGGCGTGGATCTCGCCCGAGGGAGGCAAGCTGGCCAGCCTCCACGCCCAGCAGACACAGCTCGAGTCCCAGCAAACGCATCTCCAGACCGAGCTCGTGGCGCTCAGGGCGGCCAAGGCGCACCTGGCTTCGAACTGCCAGGCACTGTCGACGGACCTGAACGAGATCCCGGGGACTCCGAGCGTGGACAGCTTCTTCAACCAGGTCACCGCGCTGGCGGTGGCGAGCGGTGACCCCAACACGCCGAGCATCAGCGTGACCCAGGCCACCACTCCCGCCGGTGCGACCAATCCGGTGGCGGTGACGTTCACCCTGCAGGGAACCTATGGCCAAATGACGGCCTTCCTGAAGGGCCTCGACACCTTCCCTCGGCTGTTCACGGTCACGGATATCACGATCAACGGCGGCCCTGTCGCCACCGGCGGGGCCACGATCAACCCGGCCACATCCGGCTACACACTCGAACTGACCGGCAACATCTACTACAGCTCCGGACAGCAGAACGTGTGCGCCGCCAACACGACGGCTGTCGCGCCCTGAGGGCCCGCGGCCCCGGCGTGTCGTTGTGTCGTCATTGGGGAATTTCGCTCGGTTTCCTAAAGGAACTCTGAGCCCCTGCCGATAGTTGTTCCGATAGCCATTGCGTATTAAGGGAGGAAGTCCATGCTCAAGTCCATGCTCACGCGCCTGCGTGAGACACGTATGCAGGAGATCGAGGGAGACGGGGCAGCTGAAGCCGGCTTCACCTTGATCGAACTGATGGTGGTCCTGTTGATCATCGCCATCCTGCTCGCCATCGCCATCCCGACGTTCCTCGGGGTTGCCAACTCGGCCGGAGACCGGGCGTCGCAGTCGAACCTGACCAACGCCCTGACCGAGGTCAAGGCCCTGTACCAGAACAACGCCGCGTACACCAGCGGCGGCGCCGTCATGACGATCGCCACCCTGACGGCCTCCGCCCCGGAGTTCTCGTGGACGGCGAATGCAACGTGCGGTGGTAGCACCAACGGCAACTGCGTCGAGCGCGCAGGTGGTCGACTCTTCGGCCGGCAATGACTCCCAGGGAATCGAGCTGGCGGTCTACAGCGCCAAGACCACAGACGTGCTGGTACGCCGTGGACCTCGAGTCCACCCCGGCGACGTTCCGGTCGGTGACTCGGGAGTTCCGTTCTCCGTCGCCGGCGCACGTGCCCTCTGGTGCGGGCACGGCCGGCGTGTTCTACGGCAAGAAGACCGGTCCCGCCGCGTCGGCCGCATGCATCGCCGACTACCCGTCGACGGGGGCCGATCGCTACGTTCGCCTTTGGACAGAGCTACGCCTCTGCTCCTTCTGGGAACTGATCGGTACCACCATCTGAAGCGCTCGGCCTGGTGCTGAGACGCCGACGACAGTTCGAACAGACGATGGCCCCCGCTTCGGCGGGGGCCATCGTCGCTCCGGCTCGGCGGTCGCCCCGTCCGCGCGTCCGGCTTCGCCGTCGACCGACGTACCCCCTCGAGGGGATCGCTTCAGCGCTAGACGGTCGGCATGTCGCTCGCCACGGGCGCGGCCGACGCGATCACGTCGAGGATCTCTTTCCCGACGAGCTCGTCACGGTCGAGCAGGGCGTCGCGCAGGGCTTCGATCACGTTGCGATTGTCCTCGAGCATCGACCGGACATCGTCCTTGGCGGTGCGCAGCAGTTGCTCGACCTCTTCGCGACCGGAGTCGACGGCGGTGACCTTGGTGACGATGTTGCCGGGCATGTCGAGGGCGGCGGCGGAGATGAGGGTGCTCCCCATGCCGAGGCTGCCGATCATCTGGCACGCCGCCACCGTGGCGGCTTGGAGGTCCGAGGCCACACCCGAGCTCGTCTCTCCGAAGAACATCTCCTCGGCCACCATGCCTCCGAAGGCGATCTGGATGAGGGCCTCGATCTCGGTTCGGGTCTTGGTGAAACGCTCCTCCTCCTCGGAGTGCGACAGGAGCCCGAGAGCGTCCTTGCGCTTCACGATGGAAAGGACCTCCATCTTGCGACCCTTGCCGACGAGCCATGCCACCGTGGCGTGGCCGGACTCGTGCGTGGCGATGGTCCGACGCTCGGCTTCGACGTACTCGACGGGCTGTGCCAGACCGATCTCCTCGGTCATCTTGGCCTGCTGGATGTCGTCCCACCCGAGGCCGGTGGCGTTGCGACGAAGCGCCCACACGAGCGCCTCGTCGAGAAGGTGCTCGAGCATGACCGGTGAGTACCCGAAGGTCATGGCCGCCAGCGTGTCGCGCTTGGCGGGGTCGTCGAGCTCGGCGTCGTGGGCCTTCTTGGCCAGGTAGTAGTCGAGGATCTCACGCCGCCCGGACTTCGACGGCAGGTCGAAGTAGATCGAGCGGTCGAAGCGGCCGGGCCGCACCAGGGCCGGGTCGAGGTCGGCGGCGCGGTTGGTGGCTCCGATCACGAGGATGTTGGCGGGCGGGTTGGCGGGCTTGTCGAAGTGGTGCCCCGAGGGAAGCCAGTTGTTCACGAAGTCGACCAACGCACCACGCAGCCGGATCGACTTCGGGGGCTGGTCGAAGGACTGGAGTTGGATCAGCAGCTCGTTGACGACCCCCGCCACGCCGTCATGGTGGCGACCGTTGCCCATGCCGCCTCGGGCACCGCCGATGGCGTCGATCTCTTCGATGAAGCCGATGGCGCCACCCTCGCGCCGGGCGTACTTGCGGAGCTCGCGGAAGTAGGAGCGGATCTTGCGGTTCGTCTGTCCGTAGAACATGGACTGGAACGCCGACGACGATACGAACAGGAAGGGCACGCCCGCCTCAGCCGCCATGGCCTTGGCCAAATAGGTCTTGCCCGTTCCCGGTGGGCCTTCGAACAGGATCGCCCGGCGCGCCGATCCCCCCATGTGATCGGCGAAGGTCTTGTGGGCGAGGAAGAGGTTGAGGGTCTTGACGACCTCGTCGACGACAACCCCCGCGCCCCGCACGTCCTCGAAGTGGACGTCGATCTCGTTGGGTCGGTACAGGATGTGGGGTGACCGCCCCGCCCCGAGGAGGGGAACGATCATCACCGAGCACAGGATGATGATGAGAAGGAATGCCGGGAGGTACGGGGTGATCCCCGACGGGATGTGGGGGAACCCAAAGGGCCCGCGGTGCAGCACCGTGGCCCGCACCACGAACCAGATGGCGAAGGGAGCCAGGATCAGTGCGACCCGGCGCAGCTTGCTCTGGCGGACGCGTTCTCGGTGCGCCCCCACATCGGCGGTGGTGACACCCATGACCCCGGCTTGGCCGAGCGACCGCACCGCGGCGGCGTGAGCGTCGGTGGAGCGGGTGTCGGTGTCGTGGGTGTCGGTGTCGTCCGCGGGAGCGAGATCTGTGGGCGCCGTGGCGTCGGTCTGGGCGCCACCCTTCAGCCGATGACGGTTTTCCCGGTTCCCGTGACTCCCCATGCCCGCAGCCTCGCCCCCGGCGCCTGGGCCTGGTCCCGCTACGAAGCGGGGTTCCCTGGCGCAACTACACCACTCTCCGCGTCCGTTCTAACCCGCTCCCCAACGAGGGATCAACTCGTTCCCAATACGGTCGTCGGGATCTCTGTAAGAACCGGGTACATCCCCCACGGATCGTTCCTGGGACACATCTGACGTTCCGGGGACATGCCTGACACCGGTGAGTGAGTCAGCCTGCCCCTGACAAGGGGGTCCGGGGGATGGCTTGGAGGGGGACCGGGGTGTACGAACCGGCGGCCCGAGCGGTCCACGGTGGGTCACATGGGGCCGGCGTCGTGCTTTCGCTCGGCGAGGAGCTCGCGTCTCGACGACAGGACGGTCAGGGCCCGGTGCAGGGCCGGGCGTGTCTCGGCGGGGTCGATGACCTCGTCCACGAAGCCCCGCTCGGCGGCCACCCACGGGGTGAGGAGCTCGGCGTCGTAACGCTCCTCGAGGACCCGTCGCTCCTGCTCGTCGGCATTGCGGTTGAGGATCTGGACCGCGCCGGGCGCCCCCATCACGGCGATCTCCGCCGACGGCCAGGCCAGGCAGACGTCGTTGCCGATGCCCTTGGAGTCCATGACGATGTAGGCACCGCCGTAGGCCTTGCGCAGCACGATGCACACACGGGGCACACTCGCTTCGGCGTAGGCGAAGGCGAGCTCGGCGCCGTGGCGGATCATCCCCCTCCACTCGAGGTCCTTGCCGGGAAGGAACCCCGGCGTGTCCACCAAGGTGACGATAGGGAGATTGAAGGAGTCGCAGAAGTGGACGAAGCGCGCCCCTTTCTGCGAGGCCGGGATGTCCAACGTGCCGGCCAGGACGCGGGGTTGGTTGGCCACCACGCCGACGGGCATGCCGCCCACTCGGGCCAGCGCCGTGACGAGGTGCGACGCCCACCCAGCGCGCAGCTCGAGGATGTCGCCGTCGTCGACCATGGCGCGGATGACGTCGCGTACGTCATAGGAGGCCGAGGCGGCCGCGGGGACCAGGTCCCGGAGCGCGGGGGTGACCCGATGAGGGGGGTCGTCGGTGCTCACCGAGGGGGGCGCGGCGTCGGCGTGGTCGGGGAGATGGTCGAGCACCGCCCCGAGCAAGCCGTCCACTGCGTCCGCGTCGGCGGCCAGCAGCGCGCACAATCCGCTCGTGCGGGTGTGCATGGCGGCCCCACCGAGGTCGTGGAGGCTCACGCGCATCCCGGTGAACCCCTCCACGGCGTCGGGACCCGACACGAAGGCGAATGCGTCCGGTGTCATGACGGTGACGTCGGCGAGGCCGAGCAACAACGACGGTCCCGAGATGGCTGCACCCGTCACCGCGGCCAGGACCGGCACCGAACCGGAGCACGCCGCCATGGCGGCGGCCGCTCGACCCCAGCCGTGCAGGGCGTCGATCCCCTCGGAGACCTCGGATCCCGACGACGACAGCACCACGACCAAGGGAAGGCGTTCGGCGAGCGCCACCCGTGCCGCCTCGGCGATGGTGGCCCCGTCAGCCTGGGTGAGCGCCCCGCGATGGTGTCCCGAGACCGAGCGCGCCTGGACGACACTGCGCCCGCCGAGGAGCTCCACCCCGGCGCGCACCGAGCCCGGCACGAGGGTGCGCAGGGGGACCTGCGAACCCGGACCGGACCCCGAAACTGCAGATGCCGGTGCCGGGGAGCCAGGAGCAACTGAGACGGTCGCCACTGGCGCTCATGTTAGGAGGACGGCACCACCGCCCGGTACGGGCCACTCTGGCCCCGGGTGCTGTGTCACGATCTGTTCCACCCGGGGTGAGGGAGAGCTGGCGATGCGTGCGTGCGTGATGCGACAGGGACGGCTCGTGGTCGACGACACCGACGACCCTCGGCCCGAGACGGGCCAGCTCCTCGTCCGCATCCTGGCCTGCGGGATCTGCGGGTCCGACCTCCACTTCCTGCGTCATGGCGAGACGATGGTGGCGATGACCGACGCCATGCTCCCCTCGATGGGGTCTCAGGGCATGGGGATGGCGCCCATCGACCTGTCACGCGACATCGTGATGGGCCACGAGTTCTGCGCTGAGGTCGTCGAGCTGGGCCCCGACACCACAGGCCCGGGGCCGGGGGCGCGGGTGGTGTCGGTGCCGGTGCTGTTCTCTTCCACCGGACTGCACCAGCTGGCGTACAACAACGCTTATCCCGGTGGGTACGCGCAGTACATGCTCCTGTCCGCGGCGCTCGCCCTCGAAGTCCCCAACGGGCTCGACTTCCGTCACGCCGCGCTGACCGAGCCCCTGGCCGTGGGCATCCACGGCGTGGCCCGCTCCGGGGCCACGGCGCGCGACAGCGCGGTGGTGGTGGGATGTGGGCCCGTGGGGCTGGCCGTCATCGCCGGGTTGCGCGCCATCGGCGTGGAGTCGATCTTGGTTGCCGACCCTTCCCCGACACGTCGGGCGATGGCGCTGGCCATGGGGGTGATCGAAGCGGTGGACCCGACCGAGGAAGGTGTCGTCGACGCCTGGCGACGCGTCGACGGGCGTCGACCCCTGGTGGCCTTCGAGGCCGTCGGGGTGCCGGGCATGCTCCAACAACTGCTGGCGGACCTCCCTCCCGGCACCCGGGTGGCGGTCGTCGGGGTGTGCATGGAGCCCGACCGCATCCTGCCGTTCTTCGCCATCGCCAAGGAGCTGTCGCTGCACTTCGCCCTGGCCTACGGGGCCGATGAGTTCGCCGGTGCCCTGCGAGCCCTGGCCGAGGGTGCCATCGATGTTTCGTCCATGATCACCGGCACCGTGGACCTCGACGGGGTGCCGGGGGCCTTCGAGGCCCTCGCCCACCCCGACGAGCACGTCAAGATCCTCGTGGAGCCCGCGGCGACGTGATGGCGACGGCGTCGAGGCTCTCATGGCTTCGGCGCGCCTGGCCGTGGTTGAAGTACGCGGTGGGGTTGGCGCTCGCCGGCCTGGCCCTGTGGGCACTCACCGGACGCACCGGTGAGCTTTCGGGGGCGTCGCAGTATCTCGGTCACCTGCGGTGGTGGTGGCTGGTCCTCGCCGTCGTCGCTGAGGCGGGGTCGTTGGTGGCGTTCGCCATCATCCAGGTGCGCCTGCTCGAAGCAGGCGACGTGTACGCGTCGACGGCGCGGCTCACGAGCGTGACGGCGGCCTCGACGGCCATCGCCAACTCGATGCCGGCCGGCCCCGTCGTCTCTGCCGTGTTCGCCTTCCGGCAGTACCGGCGAGCCGGCGCCGACGAGGCCCTGGCGGGTTGGACGCTGGCGGCGCTGTTCGTCGCCGCGTCGGTGAGCCTGGCCCTGGTGGCCGCGGTGGGCGTGACGGTGGCGGGTGCCGCCGGGGCCGGTCTCGACCTGGTCGGGGTCACCGCCGGCGTGCTCGTGGGGGCCATCGCCCTGGGCGCGATCTTCCTCCAGCGGCGAGCCCTGGTGTGGCTGGTGACGAAGCTCGTGCGTGCCTCGCGGCGCGTGCTGGGCTGGCCCCGGGGTGAGCTCGCCGCCCAGGTCGACCGGATCATCAGCCGGCTCACCGTCGTCACCCTTACGTTCCGACAGGTCCTCTCGGTCTTGGGGTGGGGCGTAGCCAACTGGGTCCTCGACTGTGCATGCCTGGCCATGTCGTTCCTCGCCATCGGGGCGGGGATCCCGTGGCGGGGCCTGCTCCTCGCCTACGGCGCGGGGCAGCTCGCCGCCAACCTGCCCATCACCCCGGGTGGGTTGGGTGTGGTCGAGGGAAGCCTCACCATCGCGCTGGTCCAGTTCGGCGGGGCCGAGGTGTCGACGGTGGCGGCTGTTCTCCTGTACCGGATCCTGAGCTTCTGGGCCGAGCTGCCTATCGGCTGGGCGACATGGGGAGTCCTGGCGTGGTCGGGTCGGCGGTCCCCGGCCCCCGCTCCCGCTCTCAAAGGAGAGCCCGCAGCCCTCGCGCCCGAGTACGTCCTGAGACCAAGCGCCATGAAGGACCAAGCGCCATGACGGACAAGCACCATGAAGGGACACGCTTCGTGCACGAACACACATCATGGACGCACCAGGGTCATCAAGGAGCCCGTGTCAGGAAGGAGCCCGTGTCATGAGGCGACCCGGTGCCGTGCAACGCCAACAGAGACGTCGGATGCAACGGTTCAGCGTCATCGCGGTGTTCGCCGTCGGTTCGTCGTGGCTATCGGGATGCACCGCGGCGCGCGACACGCTCGGAACGAACTCGAGCCCGTGCTTCCACGCCCTGGCTCTGGCCGCGGACGCCGTGCACGACCGGGGGAAATTCGCCGGGGTGCGACTCGTGTCGGACACGACCCTTGCCAAGCTCCATCACGTCGAAGCGATCATCAAGCAGCGCTCGTCCACGCCCCTGCACAACGTGTGCCTGGTGGAGTACCGGGGGGACTACCGCCCCTCCCAGGTGCACCGGTTCGCCGGGAAGGCGCCGCCGTCAGGTGTGGGGCACTACGCCATCGTCGTGGTCTCGACCCCGCAGAACGTGTTGCTCGCCACCTTCGTGCTCGAGAAGGAGCCGGTGCGGTTCCGTCATCTCGCCCTGGGCACCCCCGTCCAGCGACCGACGGGGGAGGAGTCCTCAGTCGTCGGGTGACCCCGGGTTGTCGGAGCGGTCCCGAGGACCCTGGGGACCGGCCGGCCCGGGTTCGGGGTCGTGATCGCCGGGCTCGGGGGGATCGGCCCACGGCAGCGAAATGGGTCTCGGGCCCGCCCAGGCGTGTCGTCGGCGCGCCTCCCTCGTGTGTTCTCTCCGTTGGGCGCGTGCGGCGCGCTCGAGCTGTCGCTCGACCTCTGCCCAGGTGAGGGGCTCGTCGCCGTCGTCGGCAGCATCGTCGGCCCGCTGGGCGTGCACGAGCGACACCCACGCCGCGCTCCACAGCACCGGGATCGTGGCCACCTTGGCGACCACGCCGGCCAGCTGTTGGTCGACGAGGGGCGAGATCCCAAATGCGACCCGCACGTTGCGGAACGCCTCGTAGAACGGGTGGCGAGAGAAGACGAAGATGACGGCGGGGAAGGTCGGGATGACCGACTGGACGAACAGGTACGCCGTCGCCGCGACCGGGGTGACGCGGTGCGTGCCGGGGATGTGACGCAGGACCGGGGCCCATAGGACGGCACCCGCGAAGAGCAGCGCAACATCGGTGAGGGCGCGCCACCCTGCCGACGACGCCTGGGCGGCGACCGCGGGTGTGACGAGTGTCCCGACCGCCACGACGGTGAAGGTCACGACGGCCACGACGGGACGAGTCAGCACCTCGAGACAGGCGTCGAGGGGCGCGGGTCGGGTCAGCACGCTCAGGAGCGGAGCCGGCATGGCGAGCAGCAGGAGCGGCGCCGCCGCCAGGATGAGCAGCAGGCGTTGCAAAACGAGGGCGGTGAGCGACCAGTGCGCCGCCAGGTCGGCGAGGGGCCAGGTGAGGGCCGTGGCCAGGGCGACGAGCGCTCCCACCAGATACC
Organism: uncultured Acidimicrobiales bacterium; assembly: GCA_963838775.1. Lineage (GTDB taxonomy): Bacteria > Actinomycetota > Acidimicrobiia > Acidimicrobiales > UBA8190 > Chersky-840. The sequence continues at coordinate 97,472 of CAWISP010000025.1, read as the reverse complement.
CCAGCTGGCGTCGGGTGGGCACCGTGGCGGCCCCCGCCCGTGGTCGGATGGAGCGCACGGCGAGGCCGTAGGCGAGCGCCAACGCGGCGATGGCGAGCCACGCCACGGGGTGGAGGTGCAGAGCCAAGGGGTCGCCCGGGGGCAGGTGCCCCGCGTCGTGGGGGCCGACGGCGAGGACCGTCGGCGTCATGGGTGCGACGCGGTGCGTCGGTCGTCGGGCCGCCGGGGCGTCGCGTGGCGCCGCCTACGCTCTCGCCCATGGTGGACAGGCTCGAGCGGCTCACCGACCTGGTTTTGGTGTTGCTGCGCGACCAGCGGCCGAAGTCGCTGCGCGAGATCGCGTCCGAGGTGCCCGGGTACCCGACCCAGGAGGGAGAGGCTCGCCGGCAGGCCTTCGAGCGCGACAAGCGGACGTTGCGTGACGGAGGGATCGAGGTCACGGCGATGCCCATCGACGGCCCCGAGCAGGTCGGGTACGTCATTCGTCCCGAGGACTACTACCTGCCCGATCTCGATCTGGCGCCGGACGAGCAGGCGGCCCTGAACCTCGCGGTGGCCGGGGTCCACCTCGGCGATCCTAGTGGTCGGGATGCGCTGTGGCGCCTGGGACTGCCGGCCTCCGCCGGGGCGCGTCCGGTGGCCGAGCTGCCCGCGTTACCGGCTCTTCCCGTGCTCCACGGCGCGCTGCGGGCGCGTGCCACGGTGAGCTTCGACTACCGCGGGGAACGGCGCCGGGTCGACCCCGCCCAGCTCCGATTCCACGGTGGATGGTGGTATCTCGTGGGCCACGACCTCGACCGTGGCGCGCCGCGCACGTTCCGGGTGGACCGTATGGAAGGCGACGTGGCCGCGGCCACGCCGGGCTCGGTGGTGCTGCCCGACGGTTTCGACCCCGACGCCGCGCTCCCCGATGTCCCGTGGCAGATCGGTGAGGGCGCTCTCGTCACGGTGGCGGTGCACGTCGACGCCGCCCTCGCCGCCTTGGTGCTCGACGAGGTGGGGCAGTCCGCGTTGGCCGCCCGCCACGAGGACGGATCGGTCGTGCTGCATCTCGAGGTGACCAACATCGCCGCGCTGCGGTCGTGGCTCTTCGAGCTCGGGGACCACGCCGAGGTCGTCGGCCCCGAGGAGGTCCGCGCCGACGTGGTGTCGTGGCTCGAGGCGGTGGCGGGGTCGTCATGACCACCCGTGCCGATGCCGGATCGCGACTGCTGCGCCTCCTGGCCGTGCTCACGTGGCTGGCGCGCCGGGGCCGGGCGACTGTGACCGAGCTCTCCGAGCGCTTCGGCCTCGACGCCGACGAGCTCATCGCCGATCTGGAGCTCGCGGCGTGCTGCGGGTTGCCGCCGTACTCGCCGGACCAGCTCATGGAGATCATCGTCGACGACCAGGAGGTCGTCGCCGATCTCGGAACGGAGCTGGGCCGGCCCCGGCGTCTCACCGCCGCCGAGGGATTCGCCCTCGCCGCTTCGGCCCGCGCCATCCTGGCCGTGCCCGGTGCCGATCCCGATGGAGCGCTCGGGCGCGCCCTCGCGAAGCTCGAGGCGGCGCTGGGCGGTCGCGGCCTGCTACGCGTCGACCTGCGCGACCCGGCGCACCTGGCCCTGATCCGGGACGCAGCCGACGGCGGGAAGCAATTGGAATTGCAGTATTACTCGGCTTCGAGCGACCGGGAGTCGAGGCGCGTCGTCGACCCGGTGTCGGTACGGATGATCGAAGGGCACTGGTACCTCGATGGCTACTGCCACAACGCCACCGGGATGCGGCGCTTCCGAGTCGACCGCGTCGCCGCGGCACGCCTCACCGGGGAGCCAGCCTGCCACCATGGCGACGAGGCCGAGCGCGGGCCGGACGCGTCGCGGTCCGAGGCGTTCGTGCCCGGGCCCGAGGCCACCGTCGCCCACCTCGCCGTCGACGACGACGCCGTGTGGATCACCGAGGCCCTACTGAATTCCTCGTCGGAGCCGAGGGCCGACGGTCGTACCGGGGTCACGCTGGCTGTGGCGAGCACGGTGTGGTTCGGTCGCCTGTTGCTGCGCCTGGGCCCGCATGCCGAGGTGCTCGACCCCCCCGAGCTGGCCGAGACGGGACGTCAGGCGGCGCGTCAGCTGCTCACCCGCTACCGGGGCAACGCCACGTCCTGAGCGGTGTCGGCTGGCTGGTCGCGGGCCGTCGAGGCGGACACCGCCGCGGGCGCGAGGTCACCAGCGAGGTTGCGTCGAGGTGGCCCGGTCACGGTGATCCCGGGCGCGACCGCGGCACCGTGTCGCGTGAAGCGCCCCGGAGGGCGTGTGCTGCGGGTGGCCAAGGTGGGCAGGGGTGGCCACGCCTATTACCTCGAGGTGGCGGGCAACGGCGCCGGCACTGGGATCGAGGCGCCCGGTCGCTGGCTGGGCTCGGGGGCAGCCGCGTTGGGATTGCACGGCGAGGTCGACGGTGATGCCCTCGGGGCGTTGCTCCGGGGCGACGATCCCCTGACGGCGCGGCGCCTCGGACGTTCCCACCACCGCGTCACGGTGGCGGCGTTCGACCTCAGTTTCTGTGCCCCGAAGTCGGTGAGCATGCTCCACGCCCTCGGTCCTCCCGAGATCGCCGGCGAAGTGCACGCCGCCCATGTGCATGCCGTCGACGCCGCACTTCACTATGTGGAGCGTCGGGCCGTGGCGGTCCGCCGTCCGACCGCCGGGGAGCTGGTGCCGGTGGAGGCCGAGGCGGTGGCGTCGGCGGGATTCGTGCACCGGGTGAGTCGCGCCCTGGACCCCCATCTGCACAGCCATGTGGTGATGGCCAACCTCGGGCGGGGGCCCGAGGGCAATTTCACCGCCCTCGACGGCCGGGGATTATACGCGCACGCGCCGGCTGCCGCCGCGCTCTATCACGCCCAGCTGCGGCACGAGCTCACGACGCGCCTGGGCGTGGCCTTCGAGCCGTTGCGCCACGGGCGCGCCGACATCGAGGGGATCGGTCCCGAGGCCCGACTGGCGTTCTCCCAACGCGCTCTCGCCATCGCCGAGCACCTCGCGGCCCGGGGCCTCGAGGGCCCGAGAGCGCGGGCCATCGCCGGCCACGTCACGCGCCCGGAGCGAGACCCCCACCGCTCCATCGACGACTTGCGCCCGTGGTGGGAGGCCCGGGCCCACGCCGTGGGCCTCGGCCCCGATGACCTCGGCACCGTCGTCGACAGGGTGGCGCGCCATCCCGGCCCGGGCCCCGACCCCGCACGTGGGGAGGTGGTCGTAGAGGAGCTCGGACGCCGGGGTGCGACCGTCACCCGGCGAGACGTCGTGGCGGCGTGGTGCGGCTCGCTGGCGGCGGGAGCGCCCGCACGGGCGGTCGAGGAGGCCGCCGACCAGCTCTTGCAGTCCATGCCCGCCACCCCCGAACACGCAGGTCGCGTCGAGCGCCGCGGCGTAGGGGAGCGTCGTCACGTCGTTGGGGGCCGGGAGATGGCGCGCCAGCGCGGCGAGCTGGAGCGGCTGCTCGGGGCGCGGGGCATGGCGTTGGCCCCGGGTCCCGAACGGGGGATGGAACGGGGGCGGGGAGAGGACTTCAGCCCCGGGCTCGGTTGATCAGGACTGCGAGGTGGCGATGGGTCCGGCGTCGCCGTACCCCTGGCGCACACCCTGGCCGGCGCGGCGCGTGAGTTGCTCGGGCTCGTACAACATCCAGTACGCGTTGCGGGCGTGCTTGCGGGCCCGGTCCACGCACACCGCGGCGAGGCGTGCCGGGTCCTCCTCCTCGTTCTCGTGGACGAAGACCTCGAGCACGTGGGTGTTCGTCAGGAGTTGGGCGAGCATGATCCCCTGCGACGCTTCATGGGCGCACACCTGGTCGATGGCAGCCTTGCCCGGCATGCCGAGGGCGACAACGATGGCGCAACCCTCTTCCTCGATGAGCTTCTTGCATTCGACGCCCAGGTCCTTGAAACCGGGCACGGTCCGTCGCAGCACCTCGAAGCGTTCCCCGAAGCCCGGGCACTGCTTGAGCTCGTCGAGAGCTTCGGCCCCCATGTCGTAGCGGGCGAACATGGTGTCGACGACGCCGATACGGTCCATGGTGCGATTCTCCCACGGTGCGGGACGATCCTCAGCCCGTGCCCTCCAACCCGTGGTCACGGCACCGCGCCACGTACCCCGTCGGGGTGACCTTGACGGCCATGCGGCGCCCACAGGCGGCGCAGAAGCGAGGCGGGTCGAGCTCACGTCCACACCCGGCACACGCCGCGGCGGGACGCCCGCAGGCCGCGCAGAACTGATGGGCAGGGGTGGGCTCCGGCACGCTGCGATTATCCACCATCGCTCGCCAACCCGGGGAACCGTCACGCACGCGTCGAGCCGGTAGCGCTGGCGCCGCCATGACCCGGGTGGACCGACGACGGTGCTGACGAGTAGACGGGTGTCCTCACGCGAGGAGCCCGGGATGGCAAACGAGGAGATGGGTGGACCGTCGGCGGCTTCGGACGAGCGGGGCCCCGACACCTCCCAAGACCCCGTCACTTCCGAAGACCCCGACACTCCCGGGGACCCCGTCACATCCGAGGTGCCCACGAGCCTCGTCGAGCCGGTCTCCCGAGAGGACCTTCCCGAAGGCGAGGACGACATCCCGCCCGCCCCCCTGTGGGCCATGCGGACCCGCATGCACTCGCTTCGGCGCTTGGAGCCGGGGGAGGAGGGCCGCATCCGGCGCCGATTGGGCGTCGACGACGACGCCGTCTACGTCGTCGACGACGGGCCCGATCACTGCATGGTGGGCCGCCGTGTCGGTCAGGCTCCCGACGGCTGCGTCTACTGCCTGGTCGGACGCATCTCACTCGAAGAATACGCGGACGTCGCAGTCGGAGACGTGGCGTTCGCCGATGTGTTCACCGATGCCCGGGACATCTCTCTGTGCGGGGTCTTCGAGGAGGACGAGGCCGCCTCGAACGTGTTCCTCGTCCAGCACTACCGGCGTCCACGCGACGTGCCCGCCGACTATCTGCCTTCGAGCCCGTTCCTCGAGTTCACCGATGATCCGGACGGGGATGCGGATGGGGAAAGTTGAGTAGACCCCCGGGCTCTCAGGGCGAACGGCGGCGCCGGATGTCCCAGCTAGCGGCGATGGCATCGCCCTCGGCGGCCCGACGGGCGGTGTCGTAGCCGGCCGCCTGGAGGCGCTGCTCGATGTGCGTGACCACGGCATCGGTGTCGGTCGGGTCCACGTGATCGGCGCGGAGCATGTCCGAACGGATCTGACGGAACTCGATCCGGCCTTCGACATCCCCGACCAGCGAGCGGTAGTAGACACCCCATCGTTGATTGCGGCTCAGGAGCCGCGCGGTTTTGGCCGCGGATGGAACATTGAGTTGGACATGCGCGTCCATGGCGTTCCCCCCGGGCGTGGTCGGACTCTCGGACCTTCCGGTACTTGTCGGCACCCACAGGCACGGACTGAAGCCATACGCATCGGCACAGGCCCTCCTCCTGGCGGATGTCCAGGTCGAGGGTCGGACCAGGCATCCCGTCAGAGACCCGGATCAGACCCGGATCAGACCCGGATCAGACCCGGATCAGAAAATTGCGACGCTGTTGGAGTTGTCGTATGTGGCCGTGCCGACTGTCTGGGTCCCGGAGCACCCGGCGTTCAAGATGAGCGAGTCGGGCTTGTCGATGAACAACGTGATCTGGTTGAGCGACTTCTCCTCGTAGGACCCGAATACCTCCTTGCCGTCGAGCGCGAAGCCCACCTCGGTGTCCGAGTTGGTGGCCGGCTCCACCTTCGTGGTGGTGAAGTCGGACGAGCCCAGGTTGGCCGGACCCCAGGTGACGTCGAACTTCATGCCTTTCATCGCCTTGAGGGAGGACGCCGCGAACGAGGGGCAGTACCCCGTGGCGTAGGTGTTGACCCCGTTGATCTTGCCCAGCTTGGTGGCCGGGATCGTGTACGTGATGCCGACGTCGGGAAGGCTGCCCTTGTTGGGTGCTTCGATCGGAGCGGCGGACAGGCACGACGCCAGCTTCCAGCCGGTGATGGCGACGGTGGTCACCGCCGCCCGGTTCGTCGTGTGCGTCCCCGTCTGGGTGAGCGTGGGCGTGATGGTGAGCGCGGCGGTGATCTTGCACGCCACGGGGAAAGCCGGTGCCGACGCCCCGGCGAACATGGCGGGTGTGCCGAACACGGCGAAACCGGTCACCGGCAGCGCCAGTGCCACCACCCCGAACAAGATCCTTCGCCGTGTCAGCATGACTCCCCTCATCCCTCGCCGCGGTCGGCCCCGACCGCGACGACCTCACCGTAGTCATTTGGCGTGCGCGCGTCTCGGGTGACGGAATGCCCTGGTGTGGCCCTGACCCTGCCCCGAGGCGTCAGCCATGGCGGGATCGGACCTGCCGTCGCCGCCTGTCTCTCTTGCCATCGCCCGGCGTAGCCTGGCCCCGTGTCGAACGTCGCCGCCCCTTTGACCGACCCTCCTAAGGTGGGGGACGATCCTCGTCACCGAGCGGCGCGCCGGGGCGTGGGGCCGAAACCGATGCCCGGGCGGGTGCCCCCGGGATCGGCGCTTCGGACGGCGGGAGGCCGACATGGGTGAACCGGACGATGCCTTCGACCTCGACATGGCCGCGGCGATGCTGCAATCCAACGCCACCGACGTCCACATCATGTTGAAGGTGCTCGCCGACCAGCTCGCCGAGGTGCTCGGGCCCAGGGTCGTGGTCGACCGGGGGGGCGGTCGCTTCCGCAAGTCCAACGAGGTGAAGGCCCTCGAAGTGACGCTCGGCGACGACGTCATGCGTGCCCAGGTCGACGGGCCCTCGGTGCGGTGCTCGGTGGCCCACTCGTCGGGCGGGATCCGGATCCGCAGCGAGACTGTCGATCTCGACAGTTGGTTGAAACGGCTGCTGACAGCTCTTCAGCAAGAGGCAGCCCATAGCGAAGGTGCCCGCCAGGCACTCGAGAGAATCGTCATCGGAGGTTCGTCATGACCCAACCCCAGGACCTTCCGAAGGAGGCGGGCCACCGGCTCGAGGAGCTCGAGCACGGTCTGTTCACGTCGGACCTGTCGGTGAACGAGTTCCTCCTGATCAAAGAGGCGGGTTTTCACCCCTTGGGCTTCGTGATGGGCTCGTCGATCTACCACACCGGTATTCAGGCCCGTCGCTGGAGCAAGAGCCAAGAGCTCACCAAGCTGACCGAGGCCATGTACAACGCGCGCGAGCTGGCTATGACCCGGATGGAGGAAGAAGCCGACCAGTTGGGCGCGGACGGCGTGGTGGGGGTGCGCCTCGACGTCAATTACTACGAATGGGGCCGTGACGCCGCCGAGTTCATCGCCGTGGGCACCGCCGTGAAGGCCGAAGACGGCGCGTCGCATCGCAACAAAGCGGGCAAGCCCTTCACCTCAGACCTTTCGGGCCAGGACTTCTGGACGATCATGCAGACCGGATACGTCCCTCAGGGCCTCGTCATGGGCACGTGTGTCTTCCACATCGCCCATCGCGGCATCGGCCAGACACTCGGCACCGTCGGCCAGAACGTGGAGCTGCCGAATTTCACCCAGGCCTTGTACGAGGCGCGCGAGCTGGCCATGACCAGGATGCAGGACGAAGCCAACACGCTCGCGGCGACGGGCATCGTGGGGGTGCGCCTCGAGGAGAAGTCCCATCAGTGGGGCTCGCACACCATCGAATTCCTGTCGCTCGGCACCGCCGTGACCAAGTCGGCGGGTGACGTGACGCTCCCGAAGCCCATCACCGTGATCTCGCTGGACAACTGATGGTCGCACCGGGCCCCGAGCAAGACGACGACATGCCCGACGAGGTCGGGACCGGACCCGACGGCGATCTCCCCGAGGCCGCCGGCCGGCGCCTCGGCGGGGGATCGTTCTCCTCGGGCCTCACCGTCCCCGATTTCGCGGCGTGCCTGCAGATGGGTCTGCGGCCCGTCGGACTGGTGCAGGGGTTCTGCGTCATGCAGTGGGGATGGTACGGATCCGGGTCGCCCTACATGCGGGGTATGACGCCGTACGCCTTCGGTGGCAACGCCCCCCGCGGTGCCTACTCCGAGAGCTACAGCTGTCCGCACGGTGGCTACATGTACTCCAACGAGCACCGCATCTGGGGCCAGAACTACCAGCAGCCCTGGGTCGAGTCCGCCTGGGCCCAGGGCTTCGGCTCAGCGTATTCGCGCATGGTCGAGGAGGCCGGGGAGGTCGGTGCGCACGGGATCATCGGCGTCGTCGACACGACGCGCCACCTGGCCGACATGAATGTCACGGAGTTCCACATCCTGGGCACGGCCGTGGTGGTCGAAGGCGGCGTCCCCCCGCCCGGGGGCGCGGCCTGGACGACGTATCTGGCGGGACAGCGGCTCGCCAAGCTCATCGAGGCCGGCTACATGCCGGTGTCGGTGGTCGCCGCGCTGTCGTCGGTGCGGGTGTGGGCCTACTGCGTCACCGAGATGCTCATGGAGGGGACGCTGTCGAGGTTCGGTGGGGGCTACTTGCCGGTGTCGGAAGTCGAACAGCTCTCTCGTGCCCACATCGCGGCCCGCTCCCTGGCACGGGAGCACATCCGCGGCCAGCTCGGCAACGACATGCTCCAGGGTGCGGTCATCGTGGCCAACACCCAGAGCCTGGCCCAGGGCGACGAGGTGATCGAGTGTGCCGTGCGCGGGACCCGGGTCCGTCGCTTCAAGGACTTCGACCCCCTCCCTGCCCCCCGACCCACGGTGCGACTGTCGTGAACGGTCTGCGAAAGCCATGAGCGACCACAACCGGGCCGGGGGAGGTCCCGACGCCGTCGACCTGCGGGGGGAGATGCGCCGGGCGGCGGACTCCCTGGGATCGCCCTCGCACGACCCTCCGGGCCGGGCCGTGACCTCGGACCTGTCGGTCGACGAAGGGCTGCTGCTGCACAGCATCGGGTGGGAGGCCATCGACGTCGTGTTCGGCTCGTCGATCGTCTCGATCCCCCCCATGGTGTGGACGTGGGGGTCGGGCGAGATCACGGCCGCGTCCGAAGCCCACAACCAAGCGGTCCGCTCCGCGGCGAGGCACCTCGGCGAGCAGTGCTCCCAGGTCCGGGGGCACGGAGTGGTGGGGGTGCGGGTCGAGGTGGAGGTGCAGCGCCATCACGTCGACGTGGAGCTCATGGGAACCGCGGTCCGACCCGTGCGCGGCAAGGACAGGAGCTCGGTCTTCGTCTCGGACCTCTCGGCGCGGGATTTCACGCTGCTGCACAACGCCGGCTGGGGGCCCATCGGCCTGGCCTTCGGAGCGAGCTTCGTGTACGCGCCCCGGCGTTCGATGGGCACCACCATGCGCCAGTCCTCCCAGAATGTCGAGCTCACCAACTTCACCGAGGCCATGTACGCGGCGCGCGAGGCAGGTATGGAGCACATGCAACGCTCCGCCCTCGACATGGGCGCCCAGGGCATCGTGGCCGTGCGCGTCTCGGAGGGGCCGATGTGGTTCGCCAACCATGCCATCGGGTTCACCGCCTGGGGCACGGCGGTCCGTCTCGAGGCCGACGCCCACCAATACCTGCGCCCCGAAGTCGTGCTGCCCCTCGACGACGCCATCGTCGAGTTCGAGGCAGAGTCCCTTCGCTAGGACGTTCCTTCGTCCCGGTGGACAGCTGCGCCCAATGCGGGTTCGAGTACGACCTCGGCGACGCCGGGTCCGCCGGTCCGGCGGTCGTGGCCGGCGCGGCGCGCTTCGCCTCGGTCCTCGAGGCCGACCCCTCCGACGTGCGCCGCCGACCCCGGGCCGATGTCTGGTCGCCGCTCGAGTACGCCTGCCACGTCAGAGACGTCCTGCTCGTCCAGCGCGAGCGCGTGTTGGCGGCGCGCCGTAGCGACCGGCCCACCTTCGAACCGATGGGGCGCGACGAGCGGGTCGAGCACGATGGCTACGCCCTCCAGGACCCGCCGTCGGTGGCCCGTCAGATGGCCGATGCCGCCGCCATGTTCGCCAACGTGCTGGCTCGCCTCGGCGACGCCGACTGGGACCACACCGTCGTCTACGGCTATCCGGCTCGGACCGAACGGTCGCTGCGCTGGGTGGCGGTCCACACCATGCACGAAATGCGCCATCACCTCGGTGACGTCTCGCGCCGACCGGATCCGGATGCCGGCGTCGCCTGACGGCCCCGGGACCGGGGCGCGTCCCCGCACCCTGGCGGCTGCGGCGCACCTGCTGGCGGAGCGCGACCGGGTCATGGCCGGGCTGGTCGACGCCTTCGGTCTGCCCCGGCTGTCGAAGCCCGGCGACACGCACTTCGCGGCGCTGGTGCGGTCGATCGTCTTCCAACAGCTCGCCGGGGCCGCGGCCTCGACCATCCACCGGCGCCTCGTGGCCGCCTTGGGGGGAGCGGTCACCCCCGAGGCGATGCTGGCGATCGCTCCCGAGGACCTGCGCGCCGCGGGGATGTCGGGCAACAAGGCGGCGTCGGTGTGCGACCTGGCTGCGAAGGTCCTGGACGGGACGGTTGTGCTCGACCCTCGGGGGCTGGCCCGTGAGGGCGACGAGGAAGTGATCGAACGCCTGACGACGGTGCGTGGCATCGGGCGCTGGACGGCCGAGATGTTCCTGATTTTCCAATTGCGCCGGCTCGACGTCTGGCCCACCGGCGACCTGGGGGTGCGAAAGGGCTTCGGCGTGGCATGGGGGATCCCCATGCCCAGCGCCCGGGAGCTGGCACCGCTCGGCGACCCCTTCCGGCCCTATCGTTCCGCCGTCGCCTGGTGCTGCTGGCGGGCGGCCGAGCAACCCGGTCAGGCCGCCAGCCCGGTGACCGGCTGAGCGCTGACACCCGAACCGGAGGACCCCCGTGCCCGCATCCCTGCCCGACGACCCCGACTGGTGGCGGTCCGCCGTGCTGTACCAGGTCTACGTCCGCTCGTTCGCCGACAGCGACGGGGACGGGATCGGCGACCTCCGGGGTCTCTTGGGTCGGCTCGACCATCTCGCCTGGTTGGGTGTGGACGCGCTGTGGCTCAGCCCCGTCATGCCGTCGCCCAACGCGGACTGGGGATATGACGTCGCCGACTACTGTGCCGTGCTCGACGACTACGGGACCCTCGACGATCTGGACGAGGTGATCGCGTCGGCCGGTCGCGTCGGCATCCGGGTGCTCCTCGACCTCGTCCCCAACCACACCAGTGACCGGCATGCGTGGTTCGTCGAAGCGCGGTCCTCGGTCGACGCCGAACGCCGCCACTGGTATGTGTGGGCCGACCCCAGGCCCGACGGCTCGGCCCCGAACAACTGGGTGGGCAGCTTCGGTGGCCCGGCCTGGACCCTCGACCCCGCGTCAGGGCAGTACTTCCTGCACAACTTCCTGCCCGAACAGCCCGACCTCAACTGGTGGCACGACGGCGTCCGCGACGCCTTTGACGACATCCTGCGGTTCTGGTGGGACCGCGGCGTGGCGGGTTTCCGCATCGACGTGTGCAACATGATGATCAAGGACGCCGAGTTGCGCGACAACCCACCTGCCACCGAGGACGATCCCTTCATCATGCAGATGTTCGGGCAGCGCCCGGTGTACAACGGCAACCGTCCCGAGGCGCACGACATCCTGCGCCGGTGGCGCACCATCGCCGACGGCTACACACCGCCCCGGGTCCTGCTGGGGGAGACGAACGTGGACACGCTCGAGAACCTGGCCACCTACTACGGATCGGGTGGAGACGAGCTGCACATGGGATTCAATTTCCCGTTCATCGAGGCGCCCTTCGACGCGGCCGCGCTGTCCGACATCGTGGCGCGCACCGAGGCGCTCCTGCCACCCGGGGGGTGGCCGGTGTGGACAGGCTCGAACCACGACGTGTCGCGACTGGCCACCCGGTGGTGCGAAGGCGACCCGCGCAAGGTGCGCCTGGCCCTGCTCATGCTGCTCACCCTGCGGGGAACCCCCGTGCTCTACCAGGGCGACGAGCTCGGGCTCACCGACCGCGCCTTCGACAAGGACGAGTTGCTCGACCCGGTGGGTGTGCGGTTCTGGCCGCACTACCCGGGACGCGACCCCGAGCGCACCCCCATGCCGTGGGACGGCGGCCTCAACGCCGGATTCACCGCGGCGGGCGTCACGCCGTGGCTGCCCATGGCCGACGCGCCCATGAACGTGGCGGACCAGCGCGCCGACCCCGACTCGGTGCTGCACCTGGTGCGAGACGCCATCGCCCTGCGGCGCCGGTCACCCGACCTGCTCGGTGGCGGGTACACGCCGGACCCGGTCGACGACGGGCTCTGGGTGTGGCGGCGAGGGGAAGCGCTCGTGGCCCTGAATCTCTCGGCCCAGCCTCGAGAAATCGGCGTGGGAGGGACGCCGCCGAAGACCGTCGCGCTGTCCACCCACCGTGCCGGCGAAGGGCCGGTCGTGGAGGGAACGGTGGACCTCGACGCCTGGGAGGGCGTCGTCGTCACCAGTCGAGCTTGAGCACCTCGCGCATGGCCGCCTCGAAGGCGACGTCGTCCATGGCCGCCCGGGCTCCCAACACCATCTGGGCGTCGGTGCCCACCGGGACGCGCCATGCCGGGGCGGGTGACTCGATGGCGTCGGCGATGGCGGTGGCAACCACCTCTGGGCCCGGTGCGGTGTCCCGACCGAGCTCGGCCTCGAGCCTTCCCATCGTCTCGTTGAGCTCGTCGTAGGGAGTCGCGTCGACCCCGAAGTCATGATGGGACTCGGAGATGTTGGTCTTGAAGAAGCCCGGCTCGATGACGATGGTGCGGATCCCGAAATGCCCCCCTTCGATGTGCAACGCCTCGGACAACGCCTCGAGGGCGTACTTCGACGCCGCGTAGATGCCCGCCAGAGGCGCGGAGACCCGGCCCGACACCGACGACACGTTCACGATCGTGCCCGAGCGCCGCCCCCGCATCTGGGGAAGGACGGCCTGCATCATGCGCAACGGCCCGAAGGTGTTTGTCTCGAACACCCGTCGCACCTCGGTCATCGGGACGAGCTCGATGGGACCGCCCGTCCCGACGCCGGCGTTGTTGACGAGCACGTCGATGGTCCCGGCCGCGGCGACGGCGTCGGTCACCGACGTGTCGTCGGTGACGTCGAGAGCGAGGCGCGCGTCGGCGTCGATGTCGGCGATCGTCTCGGGGCGCCGGGCCGTCGCCACCACCTCGTAGCCGCGTTTTTTGAGCTCCACGGCGGTCGCCCGTCCGAAGCCGGTGGAGCATCCCGTGATCAGGGCCCGAGCCATGCGTCGCCTCCTGAACCGACAGAGCCCGTCTCCGCCGCCGCCGGGCTGAGGTTAGAGGTCTGGGCGAAGATGGTCACATGGAGCACGGTGACCTCGACCCCGGTGACCTCGACGCGGTGCTCGACGCCGTGCTCGTGGGGGGCCGCGAGGAGCGGGCCGTGGTGGTGGTCGACCCCGATCCCACCTGGCCGGCCACCTTCGAGCGTCACCGGCTCGTCCTGTGGCGGGCTCTCGAGGGCCGGGCCCGCCGGATCGACCACGTGGGGTCGACGTCGGTCCCCGGTCTCGCCGCCAAGCCCATCGTCGACATCCAGGTCACGGTGGACGATCCCGACGACGAGGCCGCCTTCGCCCCCGACCTGGCACGAGCCGGCTACGAACTGCGCGTCCGCGAGCCCCGCCATCGCATGTTCCGGACCCCGGCGCGAGACGTCCAGGTTCACGTGTGGGCGGCGGGATCCCACGACGAACGGCGCCACGTGCTCTTCCGGGACTGGCTGCGCGTCGACGCCGCCGATCGCCAGCGCTACCAGGACACCAAGCGAGCCCTGGCCGGTCGGCGTTGGCGCGACGTCAACTATTACGCCGAGGCGAAGTCGCCGGTGATCACCGAGATCATGGGTCGGGCCGAGTCCTGGGCAGTGCGCCAGGGTTGGCGGCTGGACTGATCCGGACTACAGCGCGGCGGTGAGCGCTCCGAGCGGCATGCGGAGGTCCTCGAGCATGCGCAGGTCCTCTTGGGGCGATCGCCCCAGTGTCGTCAGGTAGTTGCCCACGATGAGAGCGTTGATGCCCGCTGTCATCCCCATGGCCTGCAGGTCGCGCAACGTCACCTCGCGCCCGCCCGCGTAGCGCAGGATCACCTTCGGCAGGGCGAGACGGAACAGCGCGATCCACCGGATGGCGTCCCAGGCGCCGACCACGGGCCGGTCGCCGAGCGGCGTCCCCGGGCGCGGGTTCAAGAAGTTGACGGGCACCTCCGTCGGGTCCAGCGTGCGCAACTGCAGGAGCAGCTCGATGCGCTGGGCCTCGCTCTCACCCATACCCACGAGTGCCCCACAGCACAGCTCCATGCCGTGCTTGCGCACCAGGCGACACGTCTCGGCGCGCTCGTCCCAGTCGTGGGTCGTGACGACGGTCGGAAAGTAGGAGCGAGCCGTTTCGAGATTGTGGTTGTAGCGGTGCACGCCACCGGCGGCGAGGCGCCGGGCCTGGTCGTCGGTCAGGATGCCCGCCGAGACCGCCACGTTGAGGCCGGTGTGGTCGCGTACCAGCGGCACGAGCTCGAGCAGGCGCGCCATGATGCGCTCGTCGGGCCCGCGCACGGCCAGGACGATGCAGAACTCCGAGGCGCCGACCGCCGCGGTCTCGGCCGCGGCGCGCAGCACCTCGTCGGTGTCGAGGAAGGCGGTGGCCTTCACGGGCGTGTCGAAGCGCGACGACTGCGAGCAGAAGTGGCAGTCTTCGGGACACCCCCCGGTCTTGGCCGAGAGGATGCCCTCGATCTCCACGGTGGGCCCGCACCAGGCCAGGCGCACCTCGTGTGCCAATGACGCCAACGCCATCACCGAATCGTCGGGCACCATGGCGAGGCTCCCCAACGCATCGGCGTCGAGAATGCGGTGCTCGTCGAGCAGCGTTGCAGCGGCGGCGGCGATCTGCACCCTCGCCGCAGACGGGCTCAGCGCGGCGGGGAGCCGCACCGGGCCGGCCTCGACGGGCGCTCGCAGGGAGACGGTGCTACGCGTGGGGGCAGCGGTGGCGTCGGCTGGCACCGGCCCACGGTAGCGGCCGGGCCCTTCCACTCGACAACAGGGGCTCGAACAACAGGAGGCACCAAGGTGGCGTGGGACTTCGAGACCGAACCCGAGTACGAGGCCAAGCTGGCGTGGGCGCGCGCCTTCGTCGACGAGGAGATCCTGCCCCTCGAGACCCTCGACCTGCACTACGACGACCTCCTCAAGGCCGTCCGCCCGCTCCAGGACGAGGTCAAGGGTCAGGGTCTATGGGCCGCCCACCTGCCCCCCGAGCTCGGGGGCATGGGCTTCGGCCAGGTCCGCCTGGGACTGCTCCACGAGGTCCTGGGCCGCTGCGCGGTGGCGCCGGTGGTGTTCGGCAACAACGCCCCGGACTCGGGCAACGCCGAGCTCTTGGCGGTGGGGATCGAGGCCAACGGGCGTGTCGAGCAGCGCACCCAGTGGCTCGAGCCGCTTCTGGAGGGGACGCTGCGCAGCGCCTTCTCGATGACCGAGCCGGGGGCGGGCGCGGACCCGACGCTGATCGCCACGACGGCGGTGCGTGACGGGGAGCAGTGGGTGATCAACGGGCACAAGTGGTTCACCTCCAACGGGTCGGTGGCGGACTTCCTCATCGTCATGTGCGTCACCAACCCCGACGTCCACCCCTACGCGGGGTGCTCGATGCTCCTCGTCCCCGCCGACACACCCGGCGTCGACATCGTGCGCGACGTGCCCACCATGGAGCACCCCTTCCCGCACTTCGGGAAGTTCGGGGGCCACTCCGAGATCGTCTACCGTGACGTGCGCGTCCCGGCCGAGAACCTCGTGGGAAACGAGGGCGACGGCTTCCGTCTGGCCCAGATGCGGTTGGGACCCGGTCGCATCCACCACTGCATGCGCTGGCTGGGCCAGTCCCAGCGCGCCTTCGACATGTTGTGCGAGCGCGCCGTGTCGCGCTATGTCCACGGTTCGCTGCTCGCCGACAAGCAGATGGTGCAGTCCTGGGTGGCCGATTCGATGGCCGAGATGGCGGCGGCGCGGCTCATGACGCTGCACGCCGCGTGGAAGATGGACCGCGACGGCCCCGCCGCGGCGCGCGTCGAGATCGCCATGATCAAGTACTTCGGCGCCGGCGTCCTCTACAACGTGATCGACCGCGCCATCCAGGCGCACGGGTCGCTGGGTTTCTCCACCGACCTGCCCCTCGAGCACATGTACCGTGCGGCGCGGGCGGCGCGTATCTACGACGGCCCCGACGAGGTGCACAAGGTCACCGTGGCCCGCCAGGTCCTGAAGCGCTACCGCCCGGCCGAAGTGCCCACCGAGCACGTGCCCACCCGCCGCGATGCGGCGCAGAAGAAGTTCGCCGACCTCCTGGCCGAGGTCAGTGCCAACGACTGACCGGGCCCGAGCCGACGCACCGTGTCCCGGGTGCGGCCCGCATCCCCGCCTCGACACCGGAAGCCACACTTGACCGGCTTCGGGCCGCCGTGGCCAAATCTCGGGTGACGTGTGCAGCGCCGTGGACGCGCGTCTCGATCGCTGGGGGGCCGTGAATGCGCGTGACGATCTGCGGGGCCCGGGGGTCCACGCCCGCCCCGGGGCCCGGGACCGTGCGCTACGGGGGGCACACCTCGTGCGTGGCGCTGGCGCACGACGGCGAGCGGCCGAGCCTGGTGCTCGATGCCGGCACGGGCATCCGCACCCTGACCGCCATGCTCGACGGGCAGTCGTTCGCGGGCTCGATCGTGCTCGGGCACCTGCACTGGGACCACACCCAGGGCCTGCCCTTCTTCGCGGCGGCGGACCGTCCCGACAGCCGCACCGACCTGTACATGCCGGCCCAGGGGGACGCCGAGGAGGTCCTGCGCCGCGTCATGTCCCCCCCGCATTTCCCCATCACGCCCGCCGAGCTGCGCGGCACGTGGCGCTTCCTCGGGCTCGAGCCCGGCACCGCCACCGACATCGAGGGCTTCACCGTGCTGGCCCTGGAGATCCCGCACAAGGGGGGGCGGACCTTCGGCTTCCGCGTCACCGACGGCACCGCCACGATCGCGTATCTCTCGGACCACTGCCCCACCTCGCTCGGGCCCGGCCCCGACGGGCTCGGTGAGTACCACGAGGCGGCGCTGGCCTTGGCCGATCACTGCGACCTGCTCATCCACGACGCCCAGTACCTCGACGAGGAGCTGGCGGCCCGGGCCAGCTTCGGGCATGCCTCGACCGGCTACGCCGTGCGCCTGGGCGAGCGGGCCTGGGCCCGGCGCGTGTTCCTGTTCCACCACGACCCGCCCCGCACCGACGACGACATCGACGCCATCGTGGCGTCGTACGCCCGGGAGCCGTTCCCGGTCGACGCGGCCCGGGAAGGCATGGTCATCGACCTGCCCACCGCCCTGGCGCCCTGAACCCCGCGGCCTTCTCGGAACTGCCCCCTGGCCTACAGTGCGGGGCCATGGCGGTACGGGTCGTGCTGGCGGAGGACAACTACCTCGTCCGCGAGGGAGTGAAGACCCTCGTCGAGACCGAGCCCGACCTCGAGGTGGTCGGGGTGTGCGAGGACTACGACACCCTCATCGCCACGGTCGAGGCCCAGAGCCCCGATGTGGTGGTGACCGACATCCGCATGCCCCCCACGGGGACCGACGAGGGCATCCGGGCGGCCGCGGTCCTACGCTCGACCCACCCCGACATGGGTGTGGTGGTCCTGAGCCAGTACTCGGAGCCAGCCTACGCCCTGGCCTTCCTCGACGGGGGGTCCAAGGGCCGCGCCTATCTCCTCAAGGAGCGGGTGTCGGACATCGGCCAGTTGGCGGCGGCAATCCGCGAGGTGGCCAGCGGGGGCTCGGTCATCGACCCCGAGGTTGTCGACGCCCTGGTGGCGGCCAGGGCCAAGCCCGCCGACTCCCCCCTGCACCGCCTCACCTCACGCGAGAGCGAGATCCTCTCGGAGATGGCCCAGGGGAAGAACAACGCGGCGGTGGCCGCCTCGCTCGTGCTGTCGGAGCGGGCCGTGGAAAAGCACATCAATTCGATCTTCTCGAAGCTGGCGCTGTCCCAGGAGCCCGACGTCCACCGGCGCGTGAAGGCGGTGCTCCTGTTCCTGTCCGTCCAAGACTCCTGACGGGGGGGTGCTGCCACCCCCGGCGCGTTGGTGCTGTCAGCCTGTGCCCTGCACCGGCGGGCTGCCAGGATAGGAACGTGGATGGCCAGGCGACCACGGTCTTGATCGTCGACGATCAGATGCCCTTCCGCATGGCGGCGCGCTCGGTGGTCGGGGTCACGCCCGGGTTCGAGGTCGTGGGCGAGGCCAAGTCGGGTGAGGAAGCCGTCGAGCAGGTAGACGCCCTGCACCCCGAGCTCGTCCTCATGGACATCAACATGGACGGCATCACGGGGATCGAGGCCACCCGGCGTATCGTTGCCGCCCACCCCGGCACGAAGGTCATCTTGTTGTCGACCTACGACGAGGAGGACCTCCCCGGTGACGCCCGCACGTGCGGGGCTCTCGGCTACGTCCACAAGGAGCAGTTCGGTCCCGACGTCCTCATCGACATGTGGTCGGGGGAGCCCGAGAGCCGCTTGGGATCCTGACCGCGCCCGATCCGATCGGCCCAAATCCGATCGGCCCAAATCCGATCGGCCCGCCTCGCCTCAGTGGTCGAGAGGGATGTGGCCCGCGATGGTCGTGCCCTCGCCCACCGCGCTGCGCACGTCGACCGTCCCCCCGATGGCGCCCACCCGGTCGCTCATGTTCACGAAGCCCGCCCCGGCCGCGAGCGAGCCCTTGGCGTCGAACCCCGCCCCCGTGTCGCGGACCTCGAAGTTGAGGCTGGTGTCGTCCTGCCACACGCGCACGAATGCGTTGGCGCCGTCGCCGGCGTGCTTGCCCGCGTTCTGCAGCGCC
Source organism: uncultured Acidimicrobiales bacterium (assembly GCA_963838775.1). GTDB lineage: Bacteria > Actinomycetota > Acidimicrobiia > Acidimicrobiales > UBA8190 > Chersky-840. Next base: position 78,632 of record CAWISP010000025.1, on the reverse strand, counting down.
TCGAGGCAGCAGAAGTAGACGGCGGACTCGCGCTCGGGTGAATAGCGGTCGAGGCCCTCGGCATCGACTTCGGTGGGGAGTGCGGCGCGCCCCGCCGCCGAGCGCAACGCCTCGGCGATGCCCCGGTCGATGAGCAGGGGCGGATAGATGCCGTGGGCCAGGGCGCGCAGTTCCTGGACGGCCTCCTGGATGCCCACGCCGAGCTCGTCGAGGATCTTGCCCGAGGCCTCGGGATCGCGCTCGGCCAGTTGGCGGGCCAGGCGTACGTTCACCGCCAGCGCCACCAGGTGCTGCTGGGCCCCGTCGTGGAGGTTGCGCTCGATCTGGCGACGGGCCGCGTCCGAGGCCGCCACGATGCGGGCCCGCGAGGCGCGCAGCTCGTCGGCCTGGCGCCGGACCTCGACGAGGGATTCCTGGAGCGCGGAGTCGAGCTCCACGTTGTGCAGCGCCAGCGCCACCTGACGGGCCAGTTCGGTGAGCATGGTGTCGTCGTCGGTCGTGAACTGGTCGCTGTTGGGCGCCCGCACGGCGACGATGAGCCCGAGGACCTGGCCCGAGTGGGTGGTGGGGGCCACCCGCACGATCGAGCCCTCGCGGCCCTCGAGCAGGCTCGGCAACCAGATCTCGACCCAGGCCGTTCCGGTCACACCGGCCCGGGCCACGACGGTGGCCTCCTCGTCGTTGAGCGTCATGCGCGCCACCGGGACGTCGGGCACCGACACCGTCCGTTCCAGATGGCCACCCGAGCCCGTCCACACCTCGGCCGCGGCCAGTCCCAACGTCTTGCGCAGCGACTCGGCCACCTGCAGCAGGAGCTCGTCCATGGGGATGGCGCGTGACAACCGGCTCCCGAAGGTGCGCAACACCGTGTCGGGCGCTTCGCGCTCGCCGTAGACGATGCGGTTGGCGTACTGGGTGAGGCGCTGGCGGGCGGGGCCGTAGAGCAGGGCGGCCACGGCGGCGGCGGCCATCGACAGCGCCAGCAGCGAGCGCTGGTCGGGTTTGGGGGTGTGGCCGAGGCCGACCACGATCACGAGGTAGGCGATGACGACGATGCCGGTGAGCCCGGCCAGCGACACGGTGTGGGCGAGGATGCGGTCGATGCGCCCTGCCAGCCGGCGCGAGCTCCCCATGGCGAGGGCCACCGCCAAGGGGGCGCTGGCCACCAAGACCACGAGCCACGGGCGGGTGGGCCACCCCCACAACACGCGCAGGGCCAGGGCCACCACGAGCATCTCGGCCCCGACGGCCATGGCCCATCCGAACCACTGCATGCGTTGGCGCTCCACCCCGCGGGAGCGGACATAGCGCCGCTGCGAGCCGATCAGGCCGATGGACCCGAAGACGACCGCCTCGATGGCGACCGGCCACAGTGGCAGCGCGGGCCGCCGTGTCCACATGGCCACGCCCACGGCGGCACCGACGACGTACCCCCCGACGATGGCGGCGCGGCTCAACCGGCAGCTGCCGTCAGGGATGCCGAGCAACAGGTGCATGACCGCCACCGGCAGCAGGGCCACGGTGATGGGCTCGACGAAGCGGGCCACACTCAGCGCCGTCGATCCCACGCCGGTGCCGTGCATGTGTGCCTCGACGACGGCGGCGCTGAGCGACGCGATGGCTCCGAGGGCCGTCCCGCCCAGGGCCAGGAGACCCTGGCGCTCGAAGGGCCGGCGCACCACGGCGAAGGCCCCCGCCAAGGCGAAGGCGGCCACCAGGCCGGCCCGCACCGCCTCGGTGGCGAGGTTGCCCTGGCGTCCGAGGATGGGGGCGTAGGCCGCCGCGGCGAGCACGAGCAAGGCCACCCCCACCGCGGTGACCGACGTGGCGGGGCGGTGCGGCGCCACCGGCTCGGACGCCATGCGCCTCGCGCCGTTCCCGGCGTTGCCGGTGCCGGTGTCCGGTCCCGCCCCCGTCCCGGGGGCGACCTGAATGCTCATTGCGTGGTCGTGGGCGAGGACGCCACGGCTCCGGCGGTGCTCCGTGTGCCGGTCCCGTCGTCCTCGATGCGGCCGTCGCGCATGCGCACGATCCGGGTTGCTGCCGCGGCGACGTCGTCGTCGTGGGTCACGAGGAGGATGGCCTGGCCACCGGAGTGCAGGCGGCGGAACAGCTCGAGCACCTCGAGGCCGCCGTCGGAGTCGAGCGCGCCGGTGGGCTCGTCGGCGAGCAGGAGCGTGGGCTTGTTGGCCAGGGCGCGGGCGATGGCCAGGCGCTGACGCTGGCCACCCGACAGCACGCCGGGCGCCGCCGCCTGCTTGTCGGCGAGCCCGAGCATGTCGAGCAGGTCGCGGGCGCGGCTCTCGGCCTGGCGCCGCCGGGCCCCGGCGATGACCGCCGGCAGCGTCACGTTCTCGAGCACGCTCATGCCCTCGAGCAGGTTGAAGAACTGGAAGACGATGCCGATGTGAGCCCGCCGCATGCGGGCCAGCGCGTTCTCGTCCTTGTCGGCGAGCGACTCGCCCGCCACGATGATCTCGCCCTCGGTGGGGGTGTCGAGACCGGCCACCAGGTTCAGCAGCGTCGACTTCCCGCATCCGGACGGCCCCATCACGGCCACGAACTCGGTGTCGTCCATGGTGACGTCGATGCCCCGCAGGGCGCGCACGGGCGCACCGTCGGCCTCGTAGGTCTTGCGTACACCGCGTGCCTCCATGACGTGCATGGCTTACTCCCCGTCTCTGTTGTCGTCGCTGTCGTTCTTGTCGTTGTTCTTGTCGGTGTCCCGGTTGTCGGTGTGCGGGGTACCGGACCCCTTGCCGATGGTCCCCGCCGCCACCTTCCACGCCGAGACCGGCGCCTCTCGGCCCTTCACGAGGGCGGGAGGGAGCTCGGTCGCCGGAGGGGGATCGGACAGGGCCCGGTAGGTGGCCTCGCTCAGGACCGTCTCGCCGGGGTCGGCCCATTGCTGGAGGCGCTGGGAGAGGTTGACGGTGTCGCCCACCAACGTGTACTCGAGGCGCTCCTCGGACCCGAGCAGGGCCGCCGCGGCGGGGCCGGTGGTGACCCCGATGCCGAGCTCGAAGGGAGCGAGGCCCGTCTCGAGCCAGCGCTCGTTGACCCTCGCCTGGGCGGCGTGCATCTCGAGGGCGGCCTCCACGGCGCGCCCGGCGTGGTCGGGCACCGGGACGGGCGCGCCGAACACCGCCATCACGGCGTCGCCCACGAACTGCATGACGGTGCCGCTGGCGTCGATGATGGCCCTGTTCATCTCGGCCCGGTGCACGTTCAACTGGCCGGCCAGCGCGCTCGGGTCGGCGCGCTCGGCGATGCTCGAGTACCCCCGGATGTCGGACATGAGCACGCTCACGACCACCGCCTCGGTCTCGCCCAGGCCCCGGCCCTGGCGCACGAGGAGGTCGGCGACGCCACCGGGCAGGAGCCGGCTCAACGTCTCGCCCTGCTCCTCGCGGTTGACGATGGCCTCGTGCAACATGCGCAGCCGTCGCAAGGAGTTCTGCCCGCCGGCGCTCGCCTCTTGGGCGATGCGGAGGAAGAGCTTCTCGACGGCGTCGCCGGCGGCGGCGGCCGTGATGCCCTGGGCCACGGCGATCGCCTTGATGGGCCGACCCTCGGCCACGAGATGCAGCAGCTCCTCCTCGGCGACGCTCAGGTCGCCGGTGTCGGTGACGGGATGCACCATGGACTCGACGATCGTCGGGTCGAGCACCGACCCTCCGGTGGCGACGGCCCGCACCGCCCGGGCCAGCTGGTCACCCTCGGCGATGTGGTCCTTGAGGAGATACGCGCACCCGGCCGCCCCCTCGTCGAGCAGCGAGATGGCGTACTCGGGGTCGTCGAACTGCGACAGGATCACGATGCCGGTGCCGGGATGACGCTTGCGGATCTCGTGGGCGGCCTCGATGCCCTCGTTCTGGAAGCTGGGAGGCATCCGGATGTCGGTGACCACGACTTGAGGGGCGAGCTTGCCGGCCCCGGTGACGAGCTCGTCGTAGTCGGCGGCAGTGCCCACGATCTCCACGTCTGGCTCGAGCGCCAGCAGGGCCCGCACCCCTTCGCGGACGATCAGGTTGTCGTCGGCGAGAAACACGCTGATGGTGCCCCCGGGCATGCCCCTATTTGGCCCGTTCGGGGAGCGAGGGTCAAGGGTGCGCGCCCCCGGCCACGAGGGGGTGCCAGCCGGTGTGTCGCCCTCAGATCCGGCGCCGGCGCCGATCCGAGAGCACGCGCCGGGCGCAGTTGTGCCCGGCCATGCCGTGGACACCGCCGCCGGGATGCGTCGAGGCGGAGCACAGGTACAACCCCTTCACCGGGGTGGCATAGCGGAACCAGCCCGGCACGGGTCGAAACACCAGTTGCTGGTCGAGCGCGGACGACCCGGCCCCGAGGTCGCCGCCCACGAGATTGGGGTTCTCGTGCTCGAGGTCCTCGGGCGTGCGCACCGCGCTCCCCACGACCCTCGCCCCGAGCCCCGGGGCGTGGTCTTCGAGCCGCTGCATGACGACGTCGAGAAAGGCGTCCCTCGACGCCGCCCACGACCCGCTCGGGCGGGGCACCGGGGGGACATGGGTCTCGATCCACAAGGTGTGGCCTCCGGCCGGGGCACGGCTCGGGTCGGCCACGGTGTGCTGGCCCACGATCAGCATGGGCGCGGCGGGGACGATCCCTCGCCGCGCCTCGTGGGCGGCGACGGCCATGGCATCGAGATCACCGGTGAGGTGCACGACCCCCACGTCGGCGAGTTCGGGAGCCGTCCACGGGGCCGGTCCGTCGAGGGCGAGGTCGACCTTGAACACGCCCGTCCCGTAGCGGAACCGTCGTAACCCCTGCACAAAGCGCGCCGGCAGCATGTCGGTGCCCACGAGACGATGGAACAGCGCCCCCGGTCCGGTGTCGGCGAGCACGGCCCGGCGGGCGCGCAGTCTCGACCCGTCGGCGCTCTCGACCCCGGTGACGCGGTTGCGTTCCACCACCACGCGCGTCACCTCGGAGGACGTCGTGATCACGCCGCCGGCGTCGGTGACCGCGGCGGCCAGCGCGGCGGCGAGACGCCCGGCTCCTCCCACCGGCACAGGCATGCCGAGGTGTTGGGCCGCCAGGGCGAGGATGAGCGCGGCCGGGGCGCTGCCGGGATGATCGACGGGCACATCGGCGTGGGACGCCCCCGCCGCGAGCAGCGCCCGGGCGGCGGGATCGGAGAAGCGCTCCGAGCACAGCACCTCCAAGGGGCCGAGCAGGAGCTGGGTGGTATCGAGCAGGCCGTCGTGCCGCGCCCGTCGTGCGAAGGCGATGCCGGGCCCCGGGGCGCCCACGGGCCCGAGCATCTGGGCCAGGAAGAAAGTGCCGACGTCGCGCCACCACCGGTACAGCGCCGTCCATGCCGGCCCGTCCTCGATGGCGTTGCGGGCCAGCCCGGCCGCGGTGCGCTCGGGATCGCGGTGACACACCGCCACCGACCCGGGCGACACCGCGGCGGCGACCGGCGACGCGAAGTGGGCCCACTCGACGCCGGTGTCGAGCCCGAGCTCGCTCAGCACCGGTGAGCAGTGCAGCAATCCGTAGAAGGCGGAGTAGGTGTCGTGGACGTACCCGGGCACGGTGAGCTCGGCACTGTGGACGGCGCCGCCGGCGACGCCCGCACGCTCGAGGACCGTCACGCTCCAACCGGCGCGCGCCAGCAACGCGGCTGCCACGAGGCCGTTGGGCCCCGACCCGATCACCACCGCATCGACATCGTCCATCGCGGGCCTGCCTAGGCGAGCCCGCGAGGGGAAGGCAACTTCACGATGCGCTCTGGTCCTCCCGGCGGTGACCGGTGCTCAGCTGTTGGAGGGCCTCCCTGTCGATGCTGTCGGCCGAGGCCACGGCGAGCTTGCACGCCGTGACGGCCCGGATCGTCGAGGTCCGGCGGCCGCCTTCGAGCACGGCCCGCTCCCCGTGCATCGAGCCGGGACCGTATTCCGCCAAGCGTTCCCCGTCGACCTCGATGCGGACGACGCCGTCGAGCACGAGATAGATGTCGTCCTCGGCGGCGCCCTGCTCGGTGATGGCGGCACCGGCCTTGAACGTCTTCACCTTGGGCTTGGCGCCGCCCGACATGAGCGTCAACGACATCTGGCGCTCGAGGGCGGTCTCCACCTCGGTCGTCAGCGCCTGGGAGTCCTGGTCCCCCCAGGGACTGTGCTTGCCGAAGGCGCGCCGATACCAGTGCGAGAAGTCGATCATCCCCGACTTAAGGGCGAGCCGGTTGTCGCCGCCGTAGACCCAGTGGCGGGGGAAGGAGCTGGCCCCGAGCAACGCGAACGACGACGTGCCGTCGGCGCGCATCGTCAGTGCCAGTGTCGTCCACGCCAGTGGTGCGGAGAACTGCACGAACGGCGCCCGCCGCACCCGGCGCGGGGCCGGCACCCCGGTCCGGCCCCCCGCCGTCTGGACGAAGGTGACCTCGGTGGGGTCGACCTCGGGATCAGGGTGCAGGTCGGGCAGGGCGATGGCCTCGAAAGCGACCTGCTTCTTGCCCAGATTGATGAGCGTCGAGCACAGCAGTCCCCCACCGGACTCGCCGTGGTCGACGATGGCCCCCTCTTGCACCTCGATCCAGGCCGAGAGCCGGTTGGCGAAGCGGAAGCGCCCGTCGCGTTGCAGGGCCTCGAGGTCCTCGATGAGGTCGGGGGGCGGCTGGTCGTAGTGGGCCATACCCGTCTCGAACGGCATCTTGGTCATGCCACCCACGGCCTCGGAGGGAATCCAGGACAGGGACGTGACTGAGGACTCGATACGCATGGTGCCTCCCCGCTTCGACTCGCTGTCCCCACCGTACCGACTGGTCACGCCCAGCCCAAGGGTGAGGGCTGGTGTCATCGGGTGGGGGTGGCATCCCCCCGGCCCAGGTGGCGGGGTGGCGGGATCGGTCAGGGCGCCACGAAGCGCAGCTCGGCGCGCCGGACGCCGTTGATCACCGAGGAGGGGCTGCGCTCGATCGTACCGACGCGCTCGATGGCGGCGAAGCGCCCCAGGAGCTCCTCGAGCACCACCTTTCCCTCGAGGCGTCCGAGGGCGGCCCCCAGGCAGAAGTGGTTCCCCTGCCCGAAGGCGAGGTGGGGGTTGGGGTGTCGGTCGACCTGGAAGACACCGGCACTGGCGCCGAAGGTGTCCTCGTCGCGGTTCGCCGAGGCGAACAGCATGAGGACCGGCTCGCCTACGGCGACGGGCACGCCCCGGAGCTCGGTGTCACGGGTGGCGGTCCGCATGAACGACACCACCGGCGAAGACCACCGCAACATCTCTTCCACCGCGCTCGGCACGAGAGACCGGTCGGCCACGAGCCGGTCCCACTGCCCGGGGTGGTCGGCGAAGGCGAGCAGGCCCGAGCTGATGAGGTTTCGGGTGGTCTCGTTGCCGGCCACGAGCAGCTGGACCAGGAACATCGCCAACTCGTCGTCACTGAGGCGCTCGCCGTCCGCCTCGATGTGGGCGAGCTGGGTGAGCACATCGTCGCGGGGCTGGGCGCGGCGGTCCTTGGCCGCCCCCACGAGGTATTCGATCATCTCGGTCATCAAGCGCGTCCGACGCTCCTCGGGCCAGTCCGTGGCGCCGGGGATCACCGCCTCGGACCACTCGTAGCAACGCTCCCACTCGTCGTCGGGCACGCCCAGGATCTCGCTGATGACCTGAAGGGGGAGCGGCACGCTCAACACGGACACGACATCGGTGGCGGCGCCGCTGTCGATACGGGCCACGAGGGCGGCGGCGCGCGCCCGGACGAAGGGTTCGAGGGTGCGCACCACCGAGGGCTTGAAGGCCGGTTGCACCAGTCGCCGGAAGCGCGTATGGACGGGGGGATCGGCGTGCATCATGGTCGGTGGTGTCGCGTAGGTCGTCCCGATCTCCTCGACGAGGATGCCGCGTCCGGCGCAGAACGTGGCATGGTCGGCCTCGATCGCCGACACGTCGGCGTGCTTGGCGATGGCCCAGAAACCCAGTTCCTCGTTCCACGCCACCGGGGCCTCGGCGCGCAACCGCGCGTAGAGCGGGTGGGGGTCGGTGCGGTAGAGCTCGGAGTCGGTGAGTCGTCCCGCCAGCGCCGCGCCGGGTCGGCTGCGTGGTGACACGACCGCCACCCTACCGAGCCTCGTCGGACGGACCCCTGGGGCCCGCCGGATCGGCGAACTGCGGGGGGCGACGACCGGTGAGCGCGGCCACCCCTTCGGCGAAGTCGGGGCCCGTCATCATGGTCCGGAGCCGCTCGTCGGCGTCGCGCGCCGCGGTGGCGCTGTCGCGGTGCAGGTCGGTGTAGAGCTGGAGCTTGGTGGCGGCCAGCGACGCCGGCGAGACCTGCGTCGCCAACATGTGGGCGTACTCGCCCACGCTTTCCATGAGCGTGGCGGCCGGTGTGACGGTGTTGACGAGCCCGATGGCGGCCGCCTCCTCGGCGAGCACCACCCGGCTCGACAACAGGAGATCAGCGGCCCGGGTGAGGCCGACGAGCCGGGGCAGCAGCCACGACAGGCCGAACTCGGCAGGAAGGCCGAGCCGGCCGTGGGCCGTCGTGAGCTTGGCGCCCGCGGCGGCGAAGCGGAGATCGCAGTAACACGCCAGCGCGAAACCCACCCCCGCGGCCGGGCCGTTCACCGCCGCGATGATGGGCTTGGGGATACCGAAGTGGTACGCGAACTCGGCGTCGAACTCGGGACGCACGCCGTAGCCGGGGCTCTCGAGGGCGGGCCCGGTCCCGGGGTCATAACCACCGCGCTCGACATGGCCCTCGAGGGCCCGGGTGTCGGCGCCGGCGCAGAACCCCCGTCCCGCCCCGGTCACCACGATGACCCGTATCGAGGTGTCGGTGGCCGCCCTGGCCAGCAGGGACCGGTACTCGGTGTTCATCCGTCCCGTCCAGGCGTTGAGTCGAGCGGGGCGGTCGAGCGTGATGGTGGCGACCGCGACGGAGGTCTCGTAGCGGGTCACCTTCAGCTCGCCGAGCTCCACGGGGTTCTCCTGTCCGGTGCGCGGGGTGCAGCCTGACGGGGCGCCGCGCACTGTTGTTCGCCTGTTGGCCGCCGACGCGCTCAAGTTCTGGCCGCCGGCGCCGATCATTCTCCACGGACACCTTCAGTTCCAACCCCACACTCCAGCATCCCCAATGTCGAGAACCCCCACCACCTTGGTGGGGGTTTCTCGCGTCGGGGGACGTCGTCGAGCCGGTGGCCGTCCGAGGCCGGCCCGTGGCGGCCCTACGATCGCACGATGACCGTGCCGCCCTCGGCGTTGGGTGCGCTCGACCCCGACGCGCCGCTCCCGTTCGGGCGCAACAGCCTGGTCCGGGCGGCGGTGGCCGAGCCGGCGACGGCGCTGCTCGTACAGCGGGCCCTCGTCATGGAAGTGGCTCATCCCAAGGTGGCAGCCGCGGTCGCCCATCACAGCCACTTCCAACGGCGTCCCCTCACCCGGGCCTGGGTCACCGTCGACACCGCCCTGCGGTTGGTGTTCGGTGACGAGCGGACGGCGCGGGGCGCGGCCCGCCAGATCTACGGGGTTCACGATCACATCCACGGGTACGTCGAACCCTCCGATGGGCTGTGGCCTGAGGACGAGGCGTACACCGCCCACGACGCCTCGCTCCTGGCCTGGGTGTGGGCGACGCTGGTGGACACCACCGAGATGGCGTTCACGCGCTGGGTACGCCCGTTCGACGCCACCGAGGCCGACACCTTCTACAGGGAGATGCGGTCGTTCGCGCGCTTTCTCGGCATTCCCGACCATTTTCTCCCCGCCGATCGGAACGCCTTCGCCTGCTATCTCGAGGACAAGCTGGCGGGGGACGCGCTCGGCACGACCGAGGAGAGCCGGTCGGTGGCCCGCCAGGTCCTGTGGTTCGACCACCGCATCGTCCCCTCCCCGCTCGTCCGGGTCGAGCGGGCGCTCGCCCTCGCCACCCTCGATCCCCGCATCGTGGACCGGCTCCAGATCCGACCCGCCCGGGGCGACGCCGAGCTCGCACGGAGGCTCGACGCATGGTTGCGTGCCTACTACGGGCGCGTGCCGCGACTACCTCGGGTCACGCCCTCGCTCTATGTCCTGATGCGCCGGCCCGGCATCGGTCTGGTCGGGCGCGCTCGGTCCGCCCTGGCCCAGGTGTGGCCGTGAACGGGGCCTGACCCCACCCGGCCCGGCCCGACCAACACGGTCCCGGGAAGGGGCCGGAGGGGGCCTTGGCGAGACGGTGGCGGGCAAATATCACTCTCCACGTTCACAACGCTGCTACAAGCGGTGAAACATGGCAAAAGTCTTGTATTGTTGTCCGGATGTGGCCAGTATTCTCACTGATGCCACATGCGCAGGCACTGAGAGTGAAGCCTGGTGCAGCAGCGTCCGGCGCCGGGCGAGCCGACCGGGGGTCGGGAGCGAAGGACATCGGCCCGATGCCACCGTGGGCGTGGTTCCTCATCGGGGGTCTCGGGCTCGTCGCCGTGGCCGTGTCGGGACTGCTCGGCGGGCTGGAGCCGATGGCGGTGTTCGCCATCGGCATCATCACCCTCGCCGCGCTGGTGCTCGCCGTTCGTCACCATCGGCCCGCACTGACCTGGCCGTGGTGGGCGATCTCGGCGTCGATGGCCCTCTTCCTCGTCGGTGGCGCGCTGCGGTTCGACTTTCACACCCTGGGCAACATCACCGCCAGCCGCTCGCTCGTGCCCGACCTGTTGTCGCTTCCCGGCTACGGTCTCGGCGCAGCGGGCCTGCTCGGTTTCTCGCGCGCCCGCGACCGCGGGCGCCAACGGCACTTCGGGATCGTCCTCGACGCGGTGATCGCGGCGCTGGCCATCCTGGCGGTGGCCTGGGTCTACGTCATCGACCCCGTTCTTTTCCACTACCACACACCGCTGGCCATCCGACTGGTGCTCACGTGCTACCCGGCGATGTCGATCTTCCTTGTGGTGGTGACGGTGCGGATCGCCTTCAGCCCCGAACAGAACCGCGTCCCCTCGTTCTGGTTCTTGCTCGCCGCCATGACGTGCATGTTCGTGGGGGACACGCTGTACATGTTCGCCGACATCGATCTGATCGGCGTGGCGGGCCGTCTTCTCGACCTCCCCTACGCGCTGGCGTTCGTGGCGACGGGCACCATGGCTCTGCACCCGTCGATGCGCGCCCTCACCGAGCCGGCCGGCAACCGCCCCCAGGCCTCGTCGCCGGGTCGCATCGTGCTCGTGGCCGTCGCCCTCCTCGTGCCCGCCGTCATCACCTTGCAACACCCCTCGAGCTCCCTCCAGGACCGGGTGGCGCTGTTCACCATCATCATCATGTTGACCATCGCGGCGGTGGTGCGGATCATCCAGGCCCTGCACATCGCGGAGCGCTCCGAGGCCAATCTTGCGTACCAAGCCACGCACGACAGCCTCACCGGCTTGCCCAACCGTCGGATGATGCACCAGCACCTGACGAGCGTGTTGCACCGGGCGTCGGTGGACGACACCCATGTGGCGCTGTTGTTCCTCGACCTCGACCGCTTCAAGCTCGTGAACGACACGCTCGGCCACACCCATGGCGACGAGTTGCTCGTGGCCGTGGCCCAACGGCTCAACGAGCACGTCCGGCCGTCCGATCTCGTGACCCGGATCGGCGGAGACGAATTCATGGTCGTCCTCGGCCACGTGGTGAGCGTGTCGCAGGCGCTCGACCTGGCCAACCGACTGCGCGCCAGTCTGCGGGCCCCGTTCGTCGTCAACGAGATGGAGTTCTACGTGTCGGCCAGCATCGGCTTGGCGTTCGCGTCGGGAGACGATCCCGACACCACGGCCGAGGTCCTCGTCCGGGACGCCGACACCGCCATGTACCAGGCCAAGGACGCCGGACGCGACGCGGTGGCGGTCTTCGACGAGTCGATGCGGACGAAGGTGTCCGAGCGCGTCGAGCTCGAGCACGACCTGCGCCGGGCGGTCGAGCTGCGCCAGCTCCACCTCGTGTACCAGCCCATCATTCGCATCCCCCACGGGCCGATCGAAGGGGTCGAAGCGCTGGTCCGTTGGGCCCATCCCACCCTGGGTGTCATCCCTCCGGTCAAGTTCATCCCGCTGGCCGAAGAGAGCGGACTCATCATGGGGATCGGGGAATGGGTGCTCGAAGAGGCGCTGCGCCAACTGGCCGCATGGCGACACCAGACGACCGGGTTTGAGGACCTCTACGTGTCGGTGAACCTCTCGGGCGCCCAGCTCCACGACGAACGGCTCGTCGAGCGGGTGCGAGAGGCGTTGGCGCGTCACGGGATCGAGGGCACCGCGCTGTGCCTCGAGCTCACCGAATCAGTGGTGATGGACAAGCCCCTAGCCGCGGCGGCGGTGCTCACGGCACTACGGAAGCTCGATGTGCGGGTGGCCATCGACGACTTCGGCACCGAGTACTCGTCGCTCGCCTACCTGAAGCGCTTCCCGGTCACGAGCCTCAAGATCGACCGGTCATTCGTGGACACGCTCGAGGACGACGACAGCGCCGACGCCACCCTGATCGCGGCCGTCGTCGCCATGGCCCACGCACTGGGCATCACCACCATCGCCGAAGGGGTGGAGACGACGGCACAGGCGCATCGCCTCATGGACCTCGGGTGCGACGCCCTGCAGGGGTATCTGTATTCCCGTCCGGTCCGGGCCGACGGGCTCCCCTACGTGGTCAACTCGCTCTGGAAGCAGAGCGAGAACGTCCTGCAGACCTCGGTTCCCTGACCGGCGGGGGCTCCACGAGAAGGCCGGCCGTGACGGCAAGGTCGAGCGGTTGCAAGGCCGGTTCCATCCCCACGCCCTTGAAATAAAGGGCGTGCAGATCGGGGTCCGACACGGCCAGGCGCCGTTCGGTGTCGCCCACGTTGCACCACACCGGCATGCTGGCCGGCGACCCCAGATAGGGCCGGGCCGTTACGCCTTGGAAGCCCGCCATGGGCATGCGCAGCCTCCACCGGATCATGCGGAACACGGGGACATCGAGGATGGCGAGCAGCCAGGCGATGCCGCAGCGGGTCGTGGCCATGGCCAGGGCCTGGTAGAGGCCCATGCTGACCAGCCCCATCGTGGCCTTGCCCCGGTATTCGGGAGCGACCGCCAACGTGGCGATGTCCCACGTCCGGGCCAGGTCGATGTCGATCTCGGTGCGCGCCGCCATGGCGGCCACGGGCTCGCCCCACACCGGCGGGGCGTCGTCGAGCGTCTTGAACCCGGCGGGCGAGGGAAGCACGATTCGCATGGTGCCGGCGGGGACGCGACGGAGATGGTCGACCACGCACAAGAACACGCTGGCGTCGTCGTACGGTGCGTACTCCTTGGTGAGGAGCTCGGGCGTGTTGCCGAACGTCTCCAGGAACACGACCCGCTCGACGTGACGGGCGAGCTCGGCGGCGGGGTCGGCGGAGCGGAACAAGTAGACACCCAACGGCGCCAGGGTCCCCGGCGCGGCGAGCGCGCCGGCCCGTCGACGCAGCTCGGCGTCGCCCATGACCGCGGCGCTGCCCATGGTCAGAACGCCTTGGCGACGATCTGGCGGGCCGCGAAGAACCGGCGCGTGTACTCGACGGCCCGCCCGACGTCGAATGCCTTGCACGTGTAGACGTCGACGCTGAAGAACAGCGGCCGGTCCCAGGCATACAGATGAGCCCCCGATCCTTCCCAGTGGACCCAGCCCGCCCATCCGAAGCGGTCCGACCGGTGCGTCACGGGGTCGAGCAGGATCTTCATGTCGCAGACCGCGGACAGACCGACCAGGTAGTCGCGAATGTCGGCGTCGGAGACGGGGTTGTCGCACGTCCCCTCGATCACCAAACGCTGCCGGTAGATCGACGGGGCCAGGTCGGGCATCTCGTCTGCGTAGACCATGGCAGGGAGTCCCACGCACCAAAGCGTAGGAACCAACCGGTACCAGAACAAGAGGCGTTCGCTCTCTCACGCACCGTGAGGATTTAGCGCCCAGTGTGGTTGGTGTGATCTGTGTGCCGGTCAGGGCTCAGAGTGTCGAGAGGAAGCGTTCGACTTCTTCGCCCACCACCACCCGGGTGGCGACCGGGTCGTCGGCGTTGGCGACGAGCATGGCGGCTTCGTTCAGCGCGGCGAGCAGGATGTGGGCGAGGGGTTGCACCGGCCGCGGTGCTATGAGCCCGGCCTCCATGCAGTGGTCGAGGGCTTCGGACACGAGGCCCAGCCCGTAGGTGGTGTCGATCTCGCGCCATGCCTGCCACCCCAGGACGGCGGGCGCGTCGAGCAGCACGATGCGGCGCACGGCCGGGTCCAGGGCGGCGTCGAGGAAGGCGAGACACCCGAGCCGGAGATGCCCCATCGGGTCGTCGCCGCGCATGGCGGCGGTGGCGATGTGCTCGGCGAGCTCGCCCTCGAGCGATTCGACGACGGCGCGGAACAGCCCTTGCTTGGTCGCGAAATGGTGGGCGAGCGCGCCACGCGTCACCCCGGCGCGTTCGACGATCTCCTCTTGACCGGCACCGGCAAAGCCGCGCGCTGCGAAGAGCTCACGACCCGCCTCGAGCAGCGCCCGGCGTGTGGCCGACCGGCGTTCGGCCTGGGTCCGGCGCCCGGCCTGTTTCGGAGAATTGTCGTTGACACCCACGGCACCCCAAAGTATAAGTGCGTGTAGCCCGCATGTAAGTCATTTCTCCGAGGAGGACCTGATGACGCTGTCCCGCACCGTGGTGGTCCCGGGCCTGTTGGCCGAGCTCGAGGCGTTCGGAGCGCTCATCGGTCCCCTGGACGAGGCCGACTGGGCGCGCCCCACGCGCTGTGAAGGTTGGGCGGTGAGCGCGGTGGCCTCGCACGTCGTCGGTTCGATCGCGGACGTTGTGTCGGGGCAACTCGACGGACTCGGTTCGCCCGAGGTCACCGCACGCGAAGTGGAGGAGCGCCAAGGTCGCAGCCCCGCCGAGTTGGCCGAGGAGCTGACGGCGGTCACGAAGCTCGCCGCCGATCTCGCCGCCGTCTTCGACGACGAGGCGTGGGAGGCTCCGGGCCCCGGTGGCTACGACGGCACGCTCGGCCAAGGGGTCGAGGCGCTGTGGTACGACACGTACCTCCACGCCGACGACGTGTGCGCCGCGCTCGGCCGGGCGTCATTGCGAGGGCCGGGCCTGCGCGCCAGCGTCCACCACGTCGCGCACGAGCTCGACAAGCGTGGTTGGGGCCCGGCCACGCTGGCGTTCGAGGGGATCGAGGAGGTTCCCGTGGGCGCGGGAGGGGCCAAGCGCACCGGCGACGCCCTCGAGTTCGTCTTGGTCACCACGGGTCGCGCCGACGCTGCGGTGCTCGGGGCCGGAGCCCCGCCCAACATCTACGCGTAGCGCGTCACACGGCTCGTCTCGAGAGCGCCCGGGACGCTCAGCGGCGCCGTCGGGCCCGTCGCTGTCCGCGGGCGAAGGCGAAGCCGGCCATCCAACACACGAAGAAGACGAGCGCGGCGATCCACAACAGGTGAACGGCGAACCCCACCCCGGCGAAGAGGATCGCCAGCAACAGGAAGACGACGACGAGGCATCCCATGACGCAGCCCGGCGAGCGACGCCGGTTCAGTCTCCTCCGGAGCGTGGAGCGATCTGGTTGAAATTCTCGCGCACGTCGCGCAGATGCGACCTGATGCGGGTGATCGAAGGGGCCGTTTCACCGTCGAGGGTGTTGGCGAGCTCTTCCACGGCCTCGGTGAGGTGGGCGACCGCCAACTCCAGGCCGGTAAGGCGCCTCGAAAGCTCTCGGTCTTCCACGCCGCGCAGTCTATGGCGCCTGGCGGACGGTACTCGGGCGATCACCGACCCGCCTCCGAGTCACCATGCGTTGAACGCTGCCCCTGCCGTCGCGGGGGAGGTGAAGGGGCGGGGAAGGGGAAAGGGAGCATCGCGACGCCCGGTCGTCCGAAGCCGGCGTTTCTGTGCCTGGACCCATTTCCCCTCAGGTTTCCCCTCAGGCCGGCCCTCCGACGTGCCGATGGCAAGGTGGGCCAATGGGCAGCGGGGGACGGGCGTCTCTCCGCCGCCCCCCCGATGGGCCCACCCCCAGCGTGCCTCGGCCATTGGGGCTAATGAGGGCACGGGCCCGTGCCGATGGTTTTCAGCATGGGGATACGTCGCGCAATCAAGGTCCCTGAGCCAACAGAGACCGATCAGCCCGTCGAGCCGGCCGTGGAGCCGACCGTCGAGCCGACCGTCGAGCCGGCCGTCGAGCCGCGTGTCGCGAGCGCCCGGCCGCGCCCAGGTGTGGCCCGCGTCCTGCTCGCACTGTTCCTCGTGGTGGGGCTCGCCGCCGCGGTCGGGGCGACCTGGCAGTGGAAGAACATCAAGGCCCGCCAGACCCGTCAGGCGTTCGACCAGCACGCATCGGGCGTGGCGGCCAGGGTCACGAAGACGCTGCAGCGCGATACCGACCTCACGACCACCGGCCGGGCGCTGATCGAGCAGAACCCGGACCTGACCAACGCCCAGCTCGGATCGTGGTTCTCCTCGCTGGCGCCGTCGGCGCCGTCCAATGCCTCGGGGGTCGCCTACATCGAGAGGGTCACCGCCGCACAGCTCTACTACTTCCGGGTGGCGATCGGCGCCGACCCGACGAGTGCGTTGTCGGCCGGCGAGTCCTTCGCCCTCACGCCGAACACAGCCCAGGCGCCGTATTGCTTGACCCGGCTCCTGGCGCTGCGCAGCTCGCTCACGAGTGCCGGCGACGTCGCGCTGCCCCCGGGTCTCGACTGGTGCTCCACCTCGGCCGCCGGCGCGCTGTCCGCGGCGCGGGACACGGGTCGCCTCGAGGTCACGAAGCTGCTCAGCTCCGACGAGGGCCGGCTCCTCGGGTTCGGGTCTCAGGCCGGTACGGCGCCGGGCAATGCCGACATCGAGAGCCTCAAGTCCGTGGACGCGGCGTTCAGCTCGACCATCGTCGTGGTGGCGCCCGTCTACGAGGGGCCCACCCCCACCACGGTGGCGGGACGCAGCGGCGCGCTCGAGGGTTGGGTGGGAGGAGTCTTCGACGCCGGGCCGATCCTTGCCGCCGCCGCCGGGCCTCACAGCAACCTGCAGGTGACCCTGTCGAGGGTCAACGCCGGATCGAGACCCGTGGTCATCGCCACCAGTGACGGTGCCAATGCCACCGGGGGGCTCGTCGACGCCATCCCCACCAGCGCCAACGGGCGCTGGATCGTCACCGTCCGCCAGCCCCTCCCGGCCGGGTCGCTGACGGGGGGCACGAAGGGCATCGTCCTCGGGGGGGCCATCGCGCTCGGGACCCTCATCCTCTTCCTCGTGTTGCGCTGGCTCGTGGTCACGCGCCGGCGTGCGCTGGACCAGGCGGCCGAGCAGACCGGTGAGCTGCACCACATGGCGCTGCACGACCCACTCACGGGGCTGCCCAACCGGACACTCGTGGTCGACCGCGCCGAGCAGATGCTGATCCGCAGTCGCCGGAGCCAGATGCCGACGGCGGCGTTGACCCTCGGTCTCGACCGGTTCAAGGAGTTCAACGACTCGCACGGGTACGAGACGGGCGACGAGCTCCTGAGAGCCGTGGCCGAGCGCTTGCGCACGGTGCTGCGCGAGGCCGACACCATCGGTCGGATGCGGGGCGACGAGTTCATCGTGTTGACCGACGGAGCATCGCTGGCAGCGGGCCCCGAGCTCGTGGCGGAACGAATCCTCGACGTCCTGCACGAGCCGTTCTATCTGGGCGACTCGCACCCCGAGCCCTTCAGCGTGTCGGCTTCGATCGGCGTCGCGCTGGGGCCACGGGTCGACGCCGAGCAGTTGCTGCATGACGCCGATATCGCCCTGACCCAGGCCAAAGAATCGGGCCGTGGCCGCTTCGCCCTGTTCGGGCAGGACATGCCGCAGGCGATCGAAAGCCGTCTGGCATTCGAGAACGAGCTGCGCAGCGCGGTGGCGACGGACCAGTTCTTCCTCCGTTACCAACCCATCTTCGACATCGAGACGCGCACCACCACGGGGGTCGAGGCGCTCCTGCGGTGGCAGCACCCCACCCGGCGCGTCATCCCGCCCGATCATTTCCTGCCGCTGCTCGAAGAGAGCGGGCTCATCATTCCCCTCGGTCGTTGGGTGATCCAAGAGGCATGTCGCCAAGGTGCCGCCCTGCATGGCAAGGGCTACCTGATCTCGATGTCGGTGAACCTCTCGGCCCGCCAGCTCCAGTCGGAGAAGCTGGTGGACGACGTCCGCGAGGCTCTCGCCACGTCAGGGTTCGAGCCGACGGCACTGGTGCTCGAGATCACCGAGACCACGATCATGAGCGACACTGCCCTCATGGTCGACCGGCTCATTGCCCTGAAGGGGCTCGGGGTCCGGATCGCCATCGACGACTTCGGCACGGGGTATTCGTCGCTCGCCTACCTGCGTCAATTCCCCGTCGACATCTTGAAGATCGACCGCTCGTTCATCAGCTCGCTGGCCACGACGCGCGACTCGTCGATGTTGATCCACACCCTCGTGCAGTTCGGCAAGACCCTCGGCCTCGAGACCATCGCCGAGGGGATCGAAGAAGAAGGGCAGATGGACCCGCTGCTCGCCGAGCAGTGCGACACCGGCCAGGGCTTCCTCTACGGGCGGCCGCTGTCTCCCACCCAACTCGACATCTTCCTGCGCACCCACCTCACCCAGGAGCCTCCGCTGTGGGTGGTCCCGCCTAAACAGGCGGCCCACTAGCGCGCCGACCCCGAGCCGGGGAGCCCCGGCCAGGTATGGATGCCATGATGGACACCAAGCCGCCGGAGTGACGCGGCGATGTCCGGGGCCATACCCGGGGAGGGGAAGCCGTGAGGACGACAGCGCCGGTCAGCGAGTGGGGGAGCGACTTCGACGTGCTCGATCCCCAGTACATCGCCGATCCGTTCAAAATCTGGGACCAGCTCCGTACGACGTGCCCCATCGCCCACACCGAGCGGCGGGGCAGCACGTGGTTGCCCACCCGCTACGAGGACGTCACCGCCATCGCGCACGACATCAAGCATTTCAGCTCCCTCGAGGTCGCCGTCATCCCCTTCGAAGGCGAAGAGCCCGAAGAGCCCGTCCTCCCCTACGGGTTGCCGCCCATCTCCGCCGATCCGCCCCTGCACACCTGGACACGGCGGTTGCTGTTGCCGTGGTTCTCCCACAACCGCGTCGAGACCTACGAGTCGATGACGCGGGGACTGTGCTCGGGCCTCATCGACGGGTTCATCGCCGACGGGAGGGCCGATGCCGCCTCGGATTACGCGCAGCAGATCCCGGTACGGGTGATCGCCCACATCCTGGGGGTGAGCCCCGACCTGTCCGACACGTTCACGGGATGGGTGCGCGACGTCCTGGAGTTCGCCGACGATCAAGATCGACGCGTGAACGGTGTCCAGGGCCTACTGCAGTACTTCATCGCGGAAGTGGCCAAGCGGCGCGCCCAACCCGGTGACGACCTGTTGAGCGAGCTGCTGCAGACCGACGTCGACGGGGCACCCATCGAGGACAGCCTCGTCCTGGGAGCCGCCGCCCTCGTGCTCATCGCCGGCGTCGACACGACATGGAGTGCCATCGGCTCGTCGCTATGGCACCTGGCGACACATCCTGACGATCGCAAGCGCATGGCGGAGGACCCAGATGTCATGGCACTCGCCGTCGAGGAACTGCTGCGCGCCTACTCGCCGGTGACCATGGCGCGCATCGTGACCTCCGATGTCGAGTACGCCGGGTGCCCCATGAAGGCGGGCGACAAGATCCTCATGAATTTCCCGGCCGCCAACCGCGACCCCGAGGTGTTCGAGGACGCCGACGAGGTCATTCTCGACCGCGCCCACAACCGTCACGTGGCATTCGGCTCAGGCATTCATCGCTGTGCCGGCTCGAACCTGGCCCGCATGGAGCTGCGCATCGCCCTCGAGGAGTGGTTGCGCCGGATCCCCGAGTTCCGCCTGGCCGACGGCGAGGAGGTCACCTGGGCCGGCGGCCAGGTACGGGGGCCACGGCTGCTGCCCGTGGTCTTCCCGTGAAGATCCGGGTCGATCCCGACAAATGCCAGGGCCACGCCCGTTGCTACGGGCTCGCGCCTGAGCTGTTCGAGGTCGACGACTACGGCCTGTCCACCGTGGTGGGCGACGGCTCAGTGCCGCCCGAGCTCGAGGACCGGGCCCGTCTCGCCATCGCCAACTGTCCGGAGTTCGCCATCGACGAGGTCTGAGGACCCCATCGCTCAGGTCTGGTTGCCCAGCTTCGAGTAGGGCCGGCACGGTTCGCCCCGCAGCGCCCCGCAGGCGGGCATCGCCGCGGTGGGGTTCACACCGGAGACGACGTTGAGGGCGAGCGACGAAGCCATGGCGGCACCGAGCGCCACCGTGTCGGTCACCGAGCCGTGGGTGGAGGGGGTGGCGAACGCCCACTCGGGCCGGTCGCCGCCGGGTGCCGAGATCACGATGCGCAACCGCGTGCCGGCCCGGAAGGTGTGCGCGATGGGGTCGATCGGGATCCGCACCAGGGCGTAACCGGCTGACGACAGGTTGTGGCGGTCAGACTTGAGATAGCTGGGAACGGGATCGAGAACGGTCGACGACGCCGTGAGCGTGTGGTCCGAGCTGCGCAGGAAGCCTGAGGTGACGTATTCCTCCTGGGTTTCACCGGGTCGCACCTCGGTCACCGTCGCTTGGAGGTCGGTGGACGGCGCCGTGGACCGCAGCCACAGGTCCAGGCTGGCCGGGCCGACGATGGTGGTGGGCGCCGTGAAGGCGGGGGTCTCGAACGCCACACCGTTGGGGGCCGGGACCGTCGTCCAGTCATAGGGCGGCTGGGCTGCCCAGGCGTTGGCCGAGGCGGCCAGGTCGGTGGCGGGACGAACGGAGGGGTCGGGTCGGAACGACACGGGGGTGGTGGCGGAATCCTTGGCCGTGTGGAGCGCACCGTCGGGGCCGAGGTAGTACCGGGTGACGGTCCCCGGCGGCGGCCATTGCGAGTAGTCGGCTTCGTAGGTGGGCTGCATCGCCCCCGGTCCGAGGTTTCCTCCGCCGTTGTCGAAGAGCACCCTGACGCGAGGGTCATGGGCGGCGAAGTCGGACTTGGCCTGGGTCACCGAGGTGTCGGCCGTGAAGCGCACGGGGGGAGGGGTGAGCGACTTCGCCCCCCCGGTGACCTTGGCATAGACGACTGGCGCCAGCACCGTCAGGAACGGATTCTGGGCGGGCACCCGTCCCGCCACGTAGATATCGAGGAACTCGAGCCACCGCGACAAGGTGTCGGGACCGAGCGAGTCGATGTGGGTGCCGTTGAGCATAGTGGCATAGACGTTCTTGTCGTGGCTCAACGCGGCGATCAACGCCGGCCACTGCGGGCCCGTCTGCTCGTCCTCGAGGGCGCCGACGAGGAACACGGGGACCTTGATGTGTGTCGCCCACATTGCCGGCGACCGTTGGTCGAACAGTGACGGGACACGGCTCAGATCGGGCCCCACCAACGACTCGAGTTGCTGGGCCTCGGGGTGCAGCACCTGGTTGGCGAGACAGGTCTTGTCCCCGGCGGCGATCTCGGCTTTCGCCCACGGTTGGCCGCCTTTCGGCGCCGCCTCGGCGTCGCTCTTGCGTTGGGCGATCCAGCTCCCGGCGAAGCCGTCGTTGTAGATCCCACCGGGGTAGCCGGTCGAGAAGAGGTCGTCGGTGGAGCTGAGCGGCGCGATGGCGGCCAGGTCGGGCGGGTCGGTGCCGGCCACCTCGAACTGGGAGATCCCCGAGTAGGAGATACCCACCATGCCCACCTTGTGGTTCAGGACCCAGGATTGGGCCCCGACCGTCTGGATCATGTCGTAGCCGTCGTAGTCAGACGGCAGCCCGAAGAGGTCGAAGGCACCCCCCGAGCACCCCGTGCCGCGCATCTGGACGCTGACGGTCACAAATCCGAGGAGGGGGGCGATGACACTTCCGACGATGGTGGCGGTGTCGGGGAGGAGCGGGTCGTTCGACGGTGCCTGGCCCTCGAGCGCGTTGATCAGGTTGTGCGGGGCCGCCGTTGCGTAGCCCGAGTACTCGATTACCGTCGGGAAGGGGCCGTCCGCCAGGGTCTTTCCCGGCGGAAGGCGCACCGTGGCGGCTATCGAGATCCCGTCGCGCATCGTGACGTAGTTGAGCCCGGCATGCAGATGCTGCCTCGAGTACAGCGTCGAGGGCGGAACCGAGCTCGCCGAGAAAACGGCGAACGCCGCCGTCTGGCGTCGCTTTCCGCCCGTCTCCTCGAAGCGGTAGCCCCGTCCTGGGTTGACATTGCGGACGATGATCCCGCCCAGGCTGTCGACCACCCCGGAGCCGACGCTCGATCCCGACGAATTGATCAGAGCGAGGTGTTCACCGGGTTGGGCGCCGACGGCGTACGCCTCAGCGATGGACCCGTGGCCCTGGAACGGTGTGGCGGCGAAACTCGGGGTCGAGGCGATGCCCACGACCATCCCGGCGCTCACCACGGCGGCCAGCGCGGCACCCGCCAGCCTTCTTGTCAGGATCCCCCGCACGAGCCACTCCCGGTGCGCCCGCCACCCACCAGGGCGACTCGAATCGCGTCGCCAGGGTAGTCGGCGCCGGATCGACCGTGATGCCTAGGCGGCCTCGACGATGACCCGGACGAGCCGGCCGTTCACCCGCCGGAGCACCGAGGCGGGGCGGTCGGACTGGGCCACGGCGGCGAGGGCCAGGACGTCCTGGCCCAGATCCTCGGCCAGGCAGGCCTGCTCGTACTCGTGCGATCCCGCTTCACTGGTTGCCATGTCCTTCGTCCCCCTGATCCCGATGGTGCGACGGAGGGATCAACAGGTCTCCAAGCGATGGTCAACTTCTCGGCAACGGCGGGGGGGAGCCCGTGCCGAACGGGCCGACATCGAAGCCGGTGACGCCGTAGGTGAAGGTCAACGGTTCGGGGACGAGCAGAGGGCTCGCCGTTTTCGGCGGCGTGACCTGGAGCCATTTACCCTCGTAGCACGCATTGGGAGAAGCCGTCGGGCCCGAGCCGGGCGTCAAGATGATGTTGCAGACATCGGGGTACGAGATCTCGAACCAGGCACGCTGCTCGGGTGCCACCACGACGGGCTTCGGGGTCGGCGTGCCGACGCCAGTGCTCGCCCCCATGGTGGGCACGTCCTGGGTGGCGGCGGGGAGTGCCGTGCCGTTGGCACTGTTCACGGCGAGGCCCGGGTAGCCGAGCAAGGTGCACTGCGACAGCGAGATATTGGTGAGCGACACCGTCTCGAAGGTGGTCCCGCTGATGGCCTGCCAATTGGTCACCGTGCCGCTGAGCTGGCCGCTCACGCACTCGGGCGGCCCCGATGCCGTGGTGGTCGTCGGTGAGGTCGAGGTGAGGTCCGAGCCGGCCTCGGTGGCATGGGCCGGTGATGCGTAGTACTTGCGCAGTGACACCACCATCCGGTCGATGCCGAAGGCGGCCCCACCGGCGGCGACGATGACGAGCACCACCAGACCGGCGAAGCGGGCGCGGCGCCACAGCCGGCGTCGTCTGACGCGGCGCTGCACCATCTGTTGGACCGACTGGGGGTTCTTCATGGGGCGATGACTCTATTCTCGACCAGATGGCCGCTCCGGGGCCCGAGACGTCCGGGACGCAGGGCGACACGACCCGTATCTTCGGTCACCGAGCGACCCCGCGAGTAGTCGGAGGCCTTCCGGGCCCTCCGGGCCTACGTACTCGAGGCCGTGGCCCGACGTCGGCACGAAGGCGGGGGAGGCCCGGTCCGAGGTGCCGCGATCCCCGCCGGAGACCCCGGTGTGGCGTGCCGGTCCGGCGACGACCGGGATTGCGGCGCTTGCCCGGGGGGAGCGATCCTGGTCCCGGCCCGGCGTACCTGACCGGCTCGCCGACAGGGGGAGAGCGATGGGGGAACGTCGAGCACGAGACGACGAAGTCGCCCGCTGGCGTGAACACGGGTGGGTCCTCCTGGAGGGTCTTGTCCCCGCTCAAGAGATCGACGCCGCCGTGGACGACCTTTACCTGCAGTTCCCTCGGGCCGAGGAGTACCACGCCGATCCGGAAGGGGAGACTGAGCGACGCCTCGGACGCCCGGCTCCGGTCGACGAGTTCCCGTGGCCACCGGACGGTCCCGGTTTCCGGCACGACCAGCACCGCTGGATCCGGGAGTTCCCGTTTCCCGGGACCGGGGCTCTCAACCGTCTGCTCGTCCACCCCGCCATCGTGGATTTCGCGTCCCGCGCCCTGGGCTCCGCCGATCTCCGGCTGTACCAGGCCACGGTGTCGGCCAAGTACCAGGGCCTCACCAATTACGAGCAGCCCATGCACACCGACCGGAACCACTCGTGGTTGCCGGCCATCGGCACCGCGCCCTGGTGGCACGTCGAGGGGTTCCTCTATCTTTCCGACGTGGGGCCCAGCACCGCCCCCACCCACCTGGTGTCTGTGCTCGACTCGGCGTCGAGGTCCACGACGACACCGCTCGTGATGCCCGACCGGGATCCCGAGATCTACGCCGCCGAGCGGGGTGCCGCCGGCGTGCGGGGCTCGTACCTGGCGTACCGGCCCGACGTCTTTCATCGCGCTGTCAACCTCACCGAGCCCGGCGGCTCCCGCTTCCTGCTCAATGCCAGCTACAAGATCGCGGGCCAGGACTGGATCGGCTACCACACCATGCAGTCGCGCGCCACGTCGCCCCATTGGGTGGCTTTCGCCGAAGGATCGACTCCGGCGGAGTTGGCGCTCTTCGGTTTCCCGTTGCCGGGACACCCTGTCTGGAGCGCGGAGCTCCTCGACGCCACGCAACTCCTCTACCCGCGCCTCGACACGGCGCCGTGGCGGTCGATGCTCGGCGCCTGACGCCCTGACCGCGCCGGTCTCCCCCGACCGGTCCCGCTCGGGCCGGCGCCACCGGTTCGGACGTCGGGGCGCGCCCCGGTCCCGGGATTCACAGCAATTCGAAAGCAAGGTCCGATAGTCGTAGGGCAGGGGCCCTGTCTCGTCGTCGAAGGGGTGCTCCTCGTCAGGAAGAGAAGAACGGAGGGGTCATGCGGGTGCGGTCTACTGGGCTCGAGGGGCGGCGGTCGTGGCGGGGCGGGGCGCGACCCGTGGTGTTCGTCGCCGCTCTGGGCATGCTGGGTGCGGCCTGCGGGAGCTCGGGGGGCTCGGCTGCTCCGTCGGCTTCGTCGCGGTCCACGACCACCGCGCCGAGCAGCCGGCCGGCCGCGTCCGGATCTGTGGCTTCGGTGTCGGGCTCATCGATGACGGTGAGCGGTCAGTTCTCGGGCACGGCCACCTTCACCTGGACGTCGGCGACCACGTTCACCCAGACGGTCTCGGCCACGGTGCAAAACGTGACCGCAGGCAGCTGTATCTCCGCCACCGGGACCCCGCCCGCCGACGGCTCGGCGTCGGGCCCGATCGCAGCGCGCACCGTCGCCATCAACGAGGGTCACGCGCCGTGCGCGACGAGCGCGGCGGGCGGCTTCGGCGGTCGGAGGGGTGGCGCCGGCGGAGGATTCGGAGGCGGAGCCGGTGGAGGATTCGGGGGAGGCAGCTTCTCGCTCGCCACGGCGTCGGGCGCGGTCGCGACGATCTCGGGCTCTGCGATCACGGTGAACGGCATCGGCAGGACCGTCGGCGCTGGCGGTAGCTCGAACGTGGGAACGTCGTCCACGCCGGCCAAGGTCGAGATCTCGGCCTCTTCCTCGACGACCTTCACCAAGATCGAAGCTGCGACGGCCGCCGCGGTCGTCGTCGGTCGCTGCGTCACGGTGCTCGGGTCGAAGAGCGGGAGCGGCTCGCTGACCGCCACCTCGGTGAGCATCCGGGCGCCCGGCCCCAACGGATGCGGCGGCTTCGGAGGTCGGGGAGGGGCGGGTGGTTTCGGAGGTGGCGGTGGTTCCGGAGGAACCGGCGGCGGGGGAACGCCGGCGTAGTTCCGAGGCTCGGGCTCAGAGGAACCGGATCAGCTCGACCGCCACCACGATCCACCCTCCTGCCACGAGCACACCCGGCACCGTGAGTCGCTGCTTCGCCGACAGCAGGACGATGCAACTGAACACGTAGAGGTCGTCGAGGCTTCGAAAGCCGACATCGCCGAGCCAGATCCCGGGGGCGAGGGTCAGGGCGAGGACCCCGTAGGCGAGCCATGCCGCTCGTTCGTAGAGGCGAGCGGTCGTCGTACGGAGGGCCACTGCCGCCACGGCCACCACGACGATGAGGATGAGCAGCTCCCCGAACCACAACACCGCCGACCTCGACGGGAACAGGTCCACGTAGTGCCCGAAGCCCTGCGCCAAGCCGGCGAAGGGCGCGTCGAGATTGTGTTGGCCCGACGTGAGCAAGGGCCACGAGCCGGTGGCGAGTCGCACCACGAGCTGCCACGCCAGGAACGAGACGCCCGGTGCGATCCACGTGACCGCCGGCGTCGCCCTGGCCTCCACGGCACCCGAGGCAACCGCGACAGGTCTCGTTCTGCCGGCCATGGAGCGACTGGCGCTGAGCCGGTCGCCGATCGTCGCCAGCGGACGCTGCACAGCCAGCGCCGCGACGACCAGCAAGGCAGTCTCGCGGCTGAGCACGGCCACGCTGAAGGCGGTCGCAGCCAGGACGAAACGGTTGCGACGCAAGGCCACGACACCGGCGACGACAAAGGTCGCCGTGACGATCTCGGCCAGATCGCGAGAGAGCACCCACAAGAAGCCGAAGTAGCCCGGAACCAGGAGGCCCCACCACGAGTGTCGCCCCGACTCCCGGGCGATCATGGCGCCGAGGGCACCGAGGCAGGCCAGTCCGAGGATGTTCACCACGACGAGCGACCAGGGCACGAGCCAACTGCGCCCGCCGGCCACCAGCCACGACAACGCCGGATAGCTGATGCGTTCGAATCGACTGAGCGTGTCCATCCGGATCCCGTAGGCGGTGTGATTGAAGTTCACGGGGCCTAGCGCCATCCGGTAAAAGAACTGGCCGTCGTATCCCTGGCCTCTCCTCACGGGAACGCCCGGGGGCAGGCGGGCCCGAACGTGGTTCGAGCCCACGACGATGAAGGTCGCCACCTTGCCGTGGCCCACCACCACGATCCTCGCCCCGGCGACGAGGGCGCCGGCGATCCCGGCGATGCCGGCGACCCGCCGGGGGCGATCGACCCACGACGCCAACGACGACCATCGTTCCTGACGCGCCACCGGGATCAATGGACGGGCGGTGCGTGGTGTTGACGCGCCCACCGTCTCACCACAACACGCATACCTGTGGATCTCCTTGGAAGCGTCTGGTACGGAGTGGCCTTCGGCAGTATGCCCTCCGGGCCGGGTCGAGACCGGCATGGGGGCCAACCTGCCGAGATCGTCGGAGAGCTGGCACACGGCGTTGGGTGCCAGGTCGTCGGTTCTCCGCCACGGGCTTGTCCCGGCTGCACGGCGTCATGCAGTCCCACGTGGACCGGGGCGCCATCCCCGGACTCGTCGCCCTGGTGGCCCGCGACGACGACGCCCATGTCGAGGTGCTCGGGACAAGGGCCCTCGGGGACGCCGAGGCCCTGCAGCGCGACGCCATCTTCCGGATCGCCTCCTTGAGCAAACCGATCGCGGCTTCAGCGGCGATGATCCTGGTGGACGAGGGCACCCTGGGCCTCGACGACCCGGTGCAGAACCTGTTGCCCGAACTGGCTGACCGGCGGGTCCTCAGACGCCTCGATGCGGAGCTCGACGACACTGTGGCCGCGGCCCGTCCGATCACGCTCCTCGACCTCTTGACGTTCCGAATGGGGTTCGGGAGCATCATGGCGCCACCACGGACGTTCCCCATCCAGAGGGCCGAAGAGGAACTGCGGCTCATGACACTGGGTCCCCCGTGGCCACCCACGCCACACACACCCGACGAATGGATGCGGCATTTCGGATCGCTCCCGTTGATGGCTCAGCCCGGCGAGCAATGGTTGTACAACACCGGCGCCCAGGTTCTCGGCGTCCTGTTGGAGCGGGCGGCGGGCAAGCTCCTGGAGACCTTCTTGGGGGAGCGCCTGTTCGGCCCGCTCGGCATGCGCGACACCGCGTTCAGCGTGGCGCCCTCCCAACTCGGTCGGTTCACCACCGCCTACACCCCGGCCCCTGATTCGAGCTCGCTCACGGTCTTGGACGCCGTGACCGACAGCTACTGGCGAAAGCCGCCGATGTTCCCCGACGCGGCGGGCTGGTTGGTGTCGACCATCGAGGATTACTGGGCGTTCGTGCGCATGCTCCTGGAGAGGGGACCCACGAAGGCGAGCGCATCATCTCCCAACGCAGCGTCGAGCTCATGATCACCGACCACCTGTCCTCGGTGCAGCGAGCAGGTGCGGGGGTGTTCCTCGGCGAGCATGGAGGGTGGGGACTGGGCATGATGGTGCCCGCCGCAGGCGTGCAGGCGAAGACCGTCCCCGCTGGGTTCGGTTGGGACGGCGGGACGGGCACGACCTGGCGCTCCGACGTCGACAGGGATCTCACCGGGATTCTCTTCACACAGCGTGCCGTGACCTCGCCGGAGCCCCCGCCAGTGTTCGTCGATTTCTGGGACTGCGCCTACGGAGCGATGGCGGACTGAGAATGGGTAGGTGCGATCGACACCTCGGTGGTCGCGACCCCAGTCCGAGCCGCGGAGGTCCATTTTCCAGAGATGCGGGCCCGGGACTAGATTTCATGTCCAAGTTGGGTCGGGGTGTGGCAATGCGATCCTTCGATGTGGCAGGGGGGCAATGGACGTTGACGGCTGGCATCCCGACCCGTACGGGATCCACGAGGAGCGGCTCTTCGCGCACGGCGAACCGACTCCACTCGTACGCGACGGAGGCATAGGGTCCTTCGACGCGCCTCCGGCGACGCGTCGCCGCTCTGCATCGGGTGATGGCAAGGGACCGACCAAGCCCATGCTCGCGCTCGCCGCGCTGCTCATCACTGCCGGGGTCGTCGTCGGGATCGTCGGCATCGCGACCGTGGGCGGGCGCCCGAGCGTCGAGACCACGACGACGCTGAACCCGTTGGTGCAGACACTCCTGCACCTTCCGCCCTTGACGACGGTGATCCCACCTCAGCGCGAGCTGCAGGCGCCGCCGACGACGACGCTGAGCTCGATCGAACGCGCCCTGGCAGCGCTGCCTAGGACGACGACACCGCCGGCAACGACGTCACCGACGACGCATCCCACTGTTGCCACGACGGTGGCGCCGCGCGTGACCCAACCGCCCAAGCGGTCCACGCCGGTGACGGCGGCGATCGTCCCGGCGACGACGCTCCCCTTGACGACGCTGGCCACCACGGTCGGGCAAGCCGACCTGGGTTGGTACCTGGCCTATGGCTCGGTCTTCAACACCTTGCAGACCGATATCGAGAAGCTGGACCGGTCCCTGGCCGCGACGAGCACGAGCCTGTATGCCGATGTCGATCCCTACTGGCAGGAGTTGTCGATCGACGCCACGTACGCCCGCACAGTTCCCCCCGTCCCCGACGCCGGCGCCCAGTCGAAGTGGGCCACCGCGCTGGCCGACCTCGGTGAAGGCGCCACGGATTCGATCTTGGGCTCGGCCGCCGACAGCGGCGGTGCCGGATCCCTACCGCCGATCTTCAATCAGGGCTCGGCGTTGGTCACGACGGGGACGACACAGCTCGACGAGGCGCTGAGCTCGGTGGAGAGTCAGGCGGCGGCGACATCGGCGTCGTCTCGTGACCAGGTCCGGGCGTGGGATCAGGCTCACGGGTCGGTCTTCACCGCGCTGCAGACCGACCTCAGCAGGTTGAGCTCGGCGTTCATGTCGAGCGGGCCCTCCGACTACTCGTCGGTCGTTCCCTCGTGGCAGCAGCTCCTGAGCGATACGCAGAGCGCCATGAACCTGGCTCCGGTCCCCGACAGCCTGATTCAGAGTTACTGGGCCACGGCCCTCAACGACCTGATCCAGGGATCCACCGACTGCATCAGCTCGTCGGAGGCCCTGCCCCCCAACCTCTTCGACCAGGGGGTGGCGTCGATCGACTCCGGCACCGCCTACCTGACCACAGCGGCGACGGCGATCCAGAGCCTTGTGGGTTGAGGACGTCCGGGCCGAGGCCCGGCGGTCAGCCCACCCTCTGGCTGTGCTGCCCCCGCTTGATGGGAAGCCGGCTCACGACGGCAGTCTTGGCCATCATCCACCTCGACCCTTCGCGAGTCCCGCTGCCGGTCGGACGTCTCGGGGAGGGTTCCGGGGGGGCGACCCACGGGGGGTCGTTGAACAGGTCGACCCGCTGGGTGTCGGCGAAGACCTGCGAAGGATCGAACCAGGACACGGACCCGTTCGAGGACATGCGTTGCCTCATGCCCGAAAATGTAACGCCGCGGGCATGCGCGGTCGGGGATGGGCACACGGCCCGGGCTAAGGCCTGAAGGCGCACCCGTCCCAGTAGCCAACGGGCCGCCGCCGGAGGTGCCGCCCATCTCGATCACGACTTCTCGGCGCCGCCCGCCGGGCCCCCCGGAACCTCACGTCTGTTTCCCCAGAGCCGACGCAGAGAAACTCCGACGCGTCCAGGGGGAGCTCTGCCCGTCCTGCCTACGACGACGGTGCGGGAGGGGCGACGCTTCCATAGGCCACCGCGAAGCCGTCGCGGTTCGGGTTCGGCGCCGAGGGCGTCGAGATCTGCTGATTGCCCTTGAACATCGCCCCCGCGTCGGAGCTGGTCAGGCCCGGGTTGGTCAGGTTCACCCTGCCGAGGTCGAACACGACATTGCTGTCGGCGGCGAGGGTGGCGACGCGGTGGCGCCCGATCGTCGGCGCTTCTTGGATCCACTCGGCCGACTTTCTCGGACCCGAGTAGCTCCTCACGATCGAAAAGCTCCGGTGTGTCGTCGTGTCACTGATCGAAATGGTCCACGTCGACGACGCGCCTTCTGTGATGGAGACCGACATCGCGTCGCCCGGATGGATCGTCAATGTAGCGATGGGGGTCTCGGGGGCGGGAAGGATCTCCCACCATGCTTGGTAGACCTTGGTGCGGTGTGCCCAGTCCTGCTCCGTGCCGGCTTGAATGAGGTGGGAGTTGTTGAAGCCGTCGATCCCGACCCACGATGACGAGTACTTGTCCTTCCGGACACCTTTGGTCGGGGTCTGGACCTGGGGCACGATCCAATTCCCGACCACGTTGGTGAAGTTCGAGCCGGTGATCGCGTAACCGGACCAGTTCCGGGAAGTCCACGATTGGACGACCGATATCTCGGATCGGAACGCCGGCTGCGGCCCCGGGACCTGAGGAGGCGGCCCCGGGATCCGAGGAGCATGGAACTCGGCTGCGTTCGGTGATGCCGAGGAAGCCGAGCCGAAGCCACCCAGCGATACCGCGCCCAAGAACAACGAGGACAGCACCCCGGCCCGCACCAACGTCCGTCGCCTCACGCTGTCCCCCTCGGCCTTGGTCCCGGGTCCCGACTTCGACGATCCCCCGCCCTGCGATCGTAGGCCGGAACCCCCCTGTCCGCCCGACTCGCGATCTCCGTTCTCGACGAGGCCCCGGCGTCCGACCCATCACGGGCACACCGGAGGCCGCAGGGCCGAGGGTCCCCATTTTTGGGGATGGCCATGGCGAGCTCCAGTCCGAGGTGAGACCCTATTGATCGTGTTCGAGCGGTTCACCGACCGTGCCCGGAGGGTTCTGGTGCTCGCCCAGGAAGAGGCGCGACTGCTCAACCATGGCTTCATCGGCACCGAACACATTCTCCTCGGCCTCCTTCGCGAACATGACGGCGTCGCGGCTCGTGCGTTGGCCACGTTGGAGATCTCTCCCGAAGGCGTGCTGGAGATGGTCCAGGAGATCGTGGGGAGTGCAGGGACGGTACCTACGGGGTCGCCACCGTTCACCCCGAGGGCGAAGAAGATCCTCGAACTGGCGCTTCGCGAGGCACTGCAGCTCGGTCACCACTACATCGGCACCGAGCACATGCTTCTCGGCGTCGTCCGTGAAGGTGAAGGCGTCGCCGCTCAGATCCTCGTGCATTTTGTCGATGACTTGGGACGGGTGAGACACGCGGTCATGCAGCTCCTGGTGGGTCGGGCCGGACCCGAGGGGAGCCGGACCGTGGAGCAGGGGGAGTTGCGCCCGCGGGGATGGTTCTCGCGAGCGCCGGGAGGGACCCGAGCTCGGATCGTCTGGTGCTCGTTCTGCGGTAGACGGCCTCCCGACGCCGGCCAACTCGTGTCCAGTGCCGATGCCTTCATCTGTGAACACTGCATCCGGCACTGGGCCGCCGTCCTGCCGGCGGCCGGCGTTCCTGCCCAGCCCGTCGGGGCTGGTCAGGACCTGTTCTCAGCGATCGAGCTGCTGGGCCCCCCGCCTGACGATGAGGACGGCGCCCGTGCCGAGATCGCCTCGGCCTACGCCTCGTGCGGGACCGCCAGCGAGGACGGGCAGTCGGTGCCTTCCGTCGAGCGAGGCGACGACCTGGGCCCGACCCTTTGGCGTGCCCGTGAGCGGGGCCCGTCGCCGCTGTCGGCGCAATATGGCATCGAGGTGACCGACACCGCCTTCGTGGATCATGAGCACGCCGCGGTGTGGTTCAAGATCACGATCGAAGGCCGTCCCACCCTCTTGAACCGCCGAGGAGAGGCGGTGGTGGTCGACGGGGATTGGAAGATGGCTCGCGCCACCTTCTGCGACCTGATGAGGTTGGCGGGCGTCGACTGCCCGCCCGAGCCCGACCGCTGAGCTCAGCGCGGCGTGGGCACGTCACCGGATCTCGGCGATCACGCCTTCCCACGCCGCGACAGAAAGCCCATCGTCGAACGACTCACCGTCACGGCCCCGGTCGGTGGCGATGCAGATCCGTCCTGACGCCCCTCGGAGCGAGGCATCGTCGTCGCTCAGGTTGAGCGCCACCATCGTGCGATCGCCCCGGCGCCAGGCCCACACTCCCGCCGGCGCCGCCATCGTCTTGTACCGGCCCGTCTGCAGCTCGGGGGTCCCCCGACGAAGCGCGATGAGGTCGCGAGCCAGGCAGAGCATGGAGCTTCGGTCGCCCTGTTGTTGTTCCACGTTGCATTGCCCGGTCGGGCCCAGGGGGAGCCACGGTCGTGCCCCTGGGTCGGTGAAGCCACCTCCCGGCTCGTCACGCCACGGCATGGGTGTGCGCATGGCGTCGCGTCCCGCGTAGGCGGGCCAGTACGCCACGCCCAGAGGGTCGCGCATGTCCTCGTGGGCGACCGGTACGTCTTCGAGGCCGATCTCGTCGCCCTGGTACAGCACGGGCGTGCCCCGCAGGCTCAACAACATGACGAGGGCGGGGCGGGCCTTGCGAGGGTCTCCGCCCGCCCACCGGGTCGCGAAGCGGGACATGTCGTGGTTCGAACCCGTCCAGGCCGGCCACGCGCGGCTCGGAAGGAGCGACTCGGTGTCCTCGACGATGTGCCGTATGGCGGCGGCGTCGAAGGGGGCGGTGATGAACGGGAAGTTGAAGGCGAGATGGAGCTCGTCGGTGCCGTCCCCGTAGTACTTCGTCAGCTCCTCGACCTTCACCGGGGTCTCGCCGATGAGGGCCCGAGGTGGATCGCAGGAGTCGGCGAGCTTCCTCCACCGGCGGATCACGTCGTGGACCTCGGGTCGGTTGCCGTTGTACACGGGTCGCTGCCCGAAGAGCTGGGCCTCGAAGTCGTCGTCCTCGGTCGCAGGCGGGTTGTCCCGGAGCAGGGCGTCTTTGATGATGATGTTGCACACGTCGATACGGAAACCCGCCACTCCCCGGTCGAACCAGAAGCCGAAGATGGCGTCGAATGCGTCTCGGACCTCCTCGTTCCACCAGTTGAGGTCGGGTTGCTCGGAGAGATGGTTGTGGAGGTAGAACTGCCCCGTCGTCGGGTCGAGGGTCCAGGCGGGACCCCCGAAGCTGCTCACCCAATTGTTCGGCGCGGCGCCGTCGGGCTTGGGATCGGCCCAGACGTACCAGTCGCGGCGGGCAGATGCGCGCGACGACCGCGAGTCGACGAACCACGGGTGCTGCTCGCTCGTGTGGTTAGGGACGATGTCCAGCAGCACGCGCATATGGCGCGCTCGAGCTCCCGCCACCAGGCGGTCGAACGTCTCCATCGTTCCCAGGTCCGGTTGCACGGCGCAGTAGTCGGCCACGTCGTAGCCCCAGTCGGCATTCGGGGAGACGGTGATCGGGCTCAGCCAGATCCCGTCGATCCCGAGCCACTGGAGATAGTCGAGACGCTCGATGATCCCCTGGAGGTCGCCGGTGCCGTCGGCGTCGGAATCGGCGAACGATCTCGGATAGACCTGGTAGAGCACCGCGGACTTCCACCACGGGTCGTCCGGAGCCCCCCACATGTCCGCCGGCGCGGTCATCCCACGCTCGGCAACGGCTGCCAGTTGTCGACGACCACCCAGCACACCCCCTGGGGGATGTGGTCCAACGGGAACTTGCACTGGCTCGACGGGGGCGAGTTGGTGTGCAGGCGTACCACGCGGTACTGGGTGGGACCGTAGAACTTGTCGGACCCGTAGCTCAGGACGGGGGAGTACCCCCCGGGGAAGTTGGTGATCTTGGCCATGGCGGTGTCGAACGTCCTGCGGTCGAGATGCGGGCCGGCCGCGTTGGCGGCGGCCGCGAAGAGACGAATCTCCTGGCACCACCCCTGGACCGGTCCCTGCTCCTCGATGTAATAGTTCTGGTTGCCCTTGGGAATCTGGGGATAGGCCTTGTGCCACGCGGTGAAGCAGCTGCGCACACCGGGGTCGTAGCCCCCCTCGGCTTCAGGCCGGGTGTCGTCGATGCCCCCGAGGGTCTCGGTGGTGAGCCCCTCCTGGCCGTCGAGAGCTTTCTCGTAGGGGAACGGCAACAGGCCCAGCGCCGACTGGATGGAGTCCTCGTAGTCCGACAGCAGGAGTCGGGGGAAGTACTGCTGTTGAGTCTCTGCCGCCAGCACGGGGAAGAAGACGTTGAACGGCATGAGCGGGATGACCGAGGTGACGCCGGCCGATCGCAACTGCTGCACCACCAGGGGGGCCTGGGCGTCGGTGGATGCGGTGTCGGAAGGGTCCGCCGCGATCGTCTTGACGATCGGCGTGATGCCCGCCCTTGTGAGATCGGGCAACAGGTACTGGTCGAGGGCCAATTGGTCGCTCGCCCTGTTGCCGGCCACGACGCCCACCTTGATCCCGGCCCCGAGAAGGCCTGCACTCGTCCCCCAATCCACCGTGGCCTGCAGGATCGCGGCGTCGTCGGGGCCCGTCCACCACAAGTAGGGAGAGCCTTGCTGTGTCCAGTTCGTCACCGTCGTCCACTGGCTGAGCATGGGCGTGTGGCCTTCCTGGGTGATGCACAGTTCGTCGTCGCCCGTCCAGGTTCCCACCCCGTCGAGGACGGCGAAGGACGGAGAGCTGCCATCGGTCCAGTCCTTGCACAGCGACCGCATCTCGGCCTCGTTGGTGGGGTCGAAATTGACGATGCTGGCGTCGATCTTGCGGCCGTGGATCCCACCGGCGTCGTTGATGAGCTTCACGAAGAGCTTGATGGCTTTGGCCTGCTCGCTGTACTCGATGTCGCCGGCGAAGCCGAACGTCGACGCCAGGCCCGACAGGTTGGACACGGGGAACACGACT
Source organism: uncultured Acidimicrobiales bacterium (assembly GCA_963838775.1). Classification (GTDB taxonomy): domain Bacteria; phylum Actinomycetota; class Acidimicrobiia; order Acidimicrobiales; family UBA8190; genus Chersky-840. Next base: position 43,127 of record CAWISP010000025.1, on the reverse strand, counting down.
CTGATGCTGTTGGCGGTGACCCCGGCGCTACTGGCACTGGCCTGCACCGGCGTGGCGGTGGTATCGGCGGTGGTGTCGTTGGTGTTGCCGCGCGTGGGCGAGGAGCCGGTTCCCACCGCGAACGCCACCGCCACGACGAGGGCGACCGCCACGATCACCGCGACGAGTTGTACACCGGCCGGTCGCCGGCGGAACCGACGCCACGAACGCCCCAAACGACCACCGCCCGGGCCGGCCATCGCCCCTCCTCGTGTCGCTGCTGTCCGGGTGACTCTGGCGAGCGGCCCGTGCTCAGGTCAACCTCGGTGCAGACGATAACCGCGCCGGCACCGCGGTCCGGGTCTGTGACCGGCGGTGCTCACCTCTGTGACCGGAAGGGCGCGACCACGGGCCCCGGGCTTCAGGTGGAGGGGCGACCTGGCCGACGATTCGTGGCACGGAGCGCGTGAAGATCGCCCCCCACGGCGATGAGGGCGACGGTGGCGGCTGCGACGGAATTCACCGGGCCGATGGCGGCCATGCTTCCCACGCTGGCAACCACGTCGAGTGCGTCACTGGCCAAGGTCGCCATCGTCCAACGGCGGCACTCGCTGGGTTCTCCCGATCGATCGGCCGCCACCGTCCCCAACCCCAACACCAGATCCCTGATGCCGATGGTCCGCAACAGCAATATCGACGCGCCTGTGGGGGGTTCTCGACGCGACAGGCGCAAGACGGGGTCGGGCGCGGCGATCAGCGCCAGGCCGACCGCGGCGCGCAGCCATCCCATTCTTGCCACCACGGTCTGTGCCACCGGCGCAGCGTATCTCGGAGCGCCCTCGTCACCCTCCACGGCCCGAGCACGCGAACCGCCCTCCACAGCCCGGGCCGGCGCCCCTGTCCCACCGCAGATACTCGTGGTGGCACGAACATCGGTCACTGGCTTGCTCCCTTTCGTGGCGGAACCCGATGGTCGACAATGAGCGTGAGGAGGTGAACCGTGGACGGGGTCGCTTTGATGTTCCGCGCCGAGTTGCGCCGACGGTGGCGATCCTGGCTGGCCATTGCGATCCTGATAAGCGTCGTGGGAGGGCTCGTGCTGGCCTCGACAGCGGCGGGCCGTCGCACAGAGGCAGCGTTCCCCCGCTTTGTCAGCGCCCGCGGCTTCGACGCTGTTGTCTACACGAACCAACCGGCGCCGAAGGTCGCCACCCTTCCTGGGGTCGTCTCTGTCACCTCGCTCGCCTACCCCTTCAACGGCCAGCCGAGGTGCTCCTGCACCCATCCGATCAACCCGTCGTACCTCGATATTGCCGTCGTGTCGTCGAAGCGCACACCCGTGTTCAATCTCGTGTCGGGCCATTTGCCAAATCCGTCGTCGACCAATCAGGTGCTCGCGTCGTTTGACCTGCAACAGGATTACGGAGTGCAGGTCGGGAGCGTGATGCGCGTCCCGCTCTACGCGTCCTCTCAGGCCTCAGCGATCATCAACGCCACCGGTGCAGGACCGAACCCCGAGGGGCCGACGGTCGAGCTCCACGTGGTCGGGATCGAGGCCACCGAGGACGAGTTCCCAACCGGGGCGAGTCCGATCTACGACCTGTACGCCACTCCCGGCTTCGCCCGCAGCGTGCTGCCTCGGACGGCGCTCTACTTCGAGTACTTCGTTCGTTTGCGTCACGGCGTGGCTGACATTCCCAAGTTCGACGCCGGATTCAACTCCCTGAACCTGGGTGGAGGTTCGGGGGTGGGCGTTTCGAACGAAGACCAGCAAGCCGCCGCCATCGAAGCCTCGATTCATCCCCAAGCCGTCGGTTGGTGGATTCTCGCCGCGCTCGCCACACTCGTCGGGCTGGCACTCGTCGGTCAAGCCCTTGCCCGCCAGAGCAACGTCGAAAGCGAGGACTATCCGACCCTGGCAGCTCTCGGCGTGGACCGGCGACAGCTGGTCACGCTGGGCATGGCCAGGAACCTGGTGGTGGGGTTCGCCGGTGCCATCGGTGCCGTGGCGATCGCCACCGCCCTGTCACCCCTCGCGCCGCTCGGTGAGGCGCGCATCGCCGAGACCTCGACAGGCGTCTCGTTCGACACCCTCGTCCTCCTCCTCGGGGCGCTCGTGGTGACGGTGCTCGTCCTCGTTCTTGGCATAGGGCCGGCGCTTCGGGCTGCACATGTCGCGCGCGTCGAGGACCAGCCCGTCGCCTCGAACCCCTCGGCAACGGTTGCGCACCTCGCGGGCATCGGAGTTCCTCCGAGCGCGCTGATCGGTGTCCGCAACGCCCTGCAGCGAAGGAGCGGTGGGACCACCGTTCCGGTGGGAAGCGCCCTTCTCGGGACGGTCCTGGCGGTGACCGCCCTGTGCGGGACGGCGGTCTTCGGTGCCGGTCTGTCCCATCTCACGGCCACACCCAGGTTGTACGGCGACCCCTTCCAGCTCGATTTCCAGCCTGGGTCGGTGACCCCCGCCCTTGTCGCCGATCTGGAGCACGACAAGGCCGTAGCGGGGATCACGGAATACGCCGGTGGAGGGGAGCTGGCGGTCGACAAGGTTCTGGTGGGCTCCATCCCAGCAACGGCAATCCGCGGACCCCTTCTTTTCTCGACGGTCGACGGGCATCCCCCGAGCGCCGTCGGCCAGATCGGCCTCGGTGCCACGACGATGCGCAAGGTCGGCGCGCATCTGGGCTCAGTCGTCGACGTCACGATCAGAGATCAGACGGCGCCGTTCCGGGTGGTCTCGCAGGTTTCCTTTCCCGTGATCGCCGGCGGAATCGTCAGCCTCGGCACTGGTGCGTTGATCACGATCCCTGCGCTGTACGACACGTTGTGCCCTCCGGGTCCTCGGCAAGCGCTATGTCGACAACAGACTCAGGCCCACAGCAACAGCGGGATTCTGGCAAGTGTCGTGTCTGGTCCCCGGGGGCGGGCAGCCATCAATCACTATCTCGATGTGTACCCATCCAGCGCCACCCTCCGCATCACCCCGACATCACTCGTCAACTTCGGCGAGGCCGTCAACTTCCCGCTCGTCTTCGGCGCCATGTTGGCCGTGTTCGGAGCGGCGACACTCACGCATCTCCTCTTGGTGAGTGTCTCTCGCCGCCGACGGGAGATCGGGCTGCTGAAGGTGCTTGGATTCGTGAACGGTCAGGTTGCCTCGGCTGTGGCCTGGCAATCGACCACCGTGGCCCTGGTCGGGATCGTCATCGGTGTCCCGTTGGGGATCGTGGTGGGTCGGGCCATATGGGGGGCCTTCGCCCGCAATCTCGGTGCCGTCCCGGTCTCGCTGGTGCCGGTCGTGCTCCTCGGTGCACTTGTCGCCGGTGTCCTGGCTGTCGCCGGCCTCATTGCCATAGCCCCCGCGCTGGTAGCCACACGTTCCAGGCCCACTGATCTGCTGCGGACGTCGTGAACGGTTCAACCCCGGCCGACACGTGCGAGACGAGCAATCGTCACCTGTGAGGAACCACCTGATCGACAGCTGTGCGTTGCAGGTCGTGGGTGCCGGCACCGTGCCCCTGACCTGCTGGCACGCTGCCTGATCGTTGGATGACGCCCAGGTCTTCGCCGAGATACGAGGCCACCACTCGTGCATCGGACAGGACGGCGGACGGAGAGCCCCTCGTGACCATCCGACCGAGGTCCAGGGCGATGATCTCGTCGGACACGGCACGGATGAGCGGCATGTCGTGCTCGATGATCACGATGGAGCACTGTGTGGCACGCTGCATGTCCTTCAGCAGGGGGCCCAATGCCTCGGTCTCTCGCTGGGCGACCCCCGATGACGGCTCGTCGAGGAGCAGCACTGTCGGCTTGTGGGCAATGGCCATGGTCAGGTCGACGATGCGCCGCACGCCCGTGGAGAGCTCGGAGACGAACTTGTCCCGATAGGCCTGAAGGTGCATCAGCTCGATGAGCTCCTCCACCCTCGTGGCGACATCGCGTTCGGACTGCCGGATCGCCGGTAGGTCGAGGAGCGCCGCCAGATGGTCCCGCGTCACCACGTGTCGTTCGAGACCCATGGCGATGTTCTCGGAGACGGTGAGAGACGGGAAGATGCGAGCGTCCTGGAAGGACCGCCCCAGGCCCGCCACCGACCGGCGGCTAGCCGACCACGTGCCGATGTCGACGCCGCCCAGCTCGATCCGACCGCCGTCGACGGGGAGCACCCCGGAGATGAGGTCGAAGACGGTCGTCTTGCCCGCCCCGTTGGGGCCGATCAGCCCCAACGTCTCACCACGACGGAGTTCGAGCGTGACGTCGTCGACGGCGACGATCCCGCCGAAGCGTTTGGTGAGCTCGCGGGTGGCGAGGACGACCGGTTGCGACGCCAGTGGATCAGCTATGCCGTCGCGCGACATCTGACCGCTGACCCGCGCGACGGGGGCGGTGGTGCCGTTGCTGAGCGCTCCTTCGAGGAAGACCGATCGCAGGAGGTCACCCCGAGCCAGGAGCTCGGCGGCTCCCCCCTCGAAGCGGATCTCGCCCTTCTCCATGAAGTAGGCGCGTTGGGCGATGGTCAGCGCCACGTTGACCGACTGCTCCACCAGAATGACCGGGCATCCCTCGGCGTGGATAGCCCGGACGATCTCCAGGAGCTGCTCGACGATGGCCGGGGCCAGGCCTAGGGACAGCTCGTCGATGATCAGCAGGCGGGGCTTGGCCACGAACGCCATGCCCAGGCCGAGCTGCTGCTGCTCACCGCCGGAGAGGTTCCCCGCCATCTGGTGCCAGCGATCCTTCAAACGCGGGAACAGCTCCAAGACCCGTTCCGTGCGAGCGTGGACCTCGGCAGCGTCTTCCTTGGCGAACAGCCAGGCGGCGGCTTTGAAGTGCTCGGCGACGGTAAGCGTGGGGAACACGGCGCGGCCCCCGGGCACCTGCACGATCCCCGACCTGGCGCGCTCGACCGGATCAGCGTGGGTGATGTCTCGACCGTCGAAGACGATCGACCCGTCGACGGGCTGAACCAGGCCCGAGACCGCCTTCAACAGCGTGGACTTGCCGGCCCCGTTCGTGCCCAGAAGGGCGACGATCTCGCCCTGGCGGATCTCCATGTCGACCCCGAACAGCACCCGCACCTTGTCGTAGGCGACATGCACGCCCCGGCACACCAGGAGCGGCGCTCCTCCCGCCGGCGGCGCGGCCGACGCCACCGGGGCCGCCCCGGTGACCGGCTGCACAGGTGCGCCGGGGACGAATAGTGAGGGCGAGGCGACATCGGTCGGGGTCGGAGGTGACGAGGGTCTCGGGACGGTCGGCGGGGTCGGGGCGACGGCGAACACCGGGGCCGGGTCGGGGGTGGCGGGCACCGGACGGAGCGGTGACGGCGCCTCGGTGAAGGCGTGTTCCCGAGCCGAGTCGTCGTCTCGGGAGGCGAGCCAATTGCGGACGTCGAAGAAGAGCCCGAACACCACTCCCACCACGGCGAGCGAGACGACGAAGGCGGTCATCACGGCACCGCCGCACCGTGGGGAGAAGGCGGATGCGGCGACGGGCCGGGGTCGGCCGTTGACACCACGCCGTCGGGGGCTGCGTGGGCCACTGGGGCCGGGACGAGCGTGGAGGGTACGGGGACGGGGACGGGGACGGGGACGGGCTGTGCCCTCGTCGCTGGATCCTCCACCAGCGCCGGAACCACGATCCCTCGGCGCTTCGCCACCCACCGCAGCCAGTCGTCACGCTTCTGCATGCCCAGCTCGGCGGACCCACCGGGGTTGAAGTAGGCGTTGATGAGCAGGACCGGGCCGGTCAGCAGGAGCGGCAGCGTGGTCTCGATCGTGGTGGAGTGGAACAGGTCGTAGACCCGGGGGCCGAACACGACAGCCACCTCGATGCCCATGGCACCCACCACGGCCCAGGGAACCGAGCTGACGCCGGCTATGGCCACGGCGAGGAAGATGGTGAGGCTCGCCTCAGGCTGGTAGGTCCCGGGTACGACGTTCTGCTGGGCGTAGGCGAAGAGCACCCCGGCCAGACCGGCGATCCCTCCTGAGATGGCGAACGCCGCCAGCCGGGAGCGCGCCGGGTTGACGGCGAAGGCGGCGGCGGCGCGCTCGTTGTCGCGTAAGGCGATCAACACCCGACCGGACCGGTTCCGGCGGAAGGCGAGGGCCGCCACCATGACCAGGGCCAGGAACACGAGGCAGACGTAGTAGAAGGCCCGATCCGACGACAGATCGACCCGGCCGTACAGCACGGGGCGGCTGAGGTGCGCGGACAGACCTGACGGAAGGATGTGCGCGCCGATCCAGTAGTGCCCGTTGAGGAGGTAGTTCGGCACGGCGTAGCCGAAGGCAAGGGTCGTGACGGCGAGGTAGAGACCCTGGATGCGCAGCGACGGCAAGCCGACGATCACCGCCGCGACGACGCCGGTGAGGATGCCGACGCCCAACGCGGCGAAGAAGTCGATGTTGTGGTTGGCGACGAGACCCCCGGCGACGCCCGCAGAAATACCCACGAGGCCGAACTGACCGAGGCTGATCTGCCCGGCCCACCCCGTGAGCACGACCAGGGACACCGCCACGATCCCGTAGAGGGGGAGCAGGACCAGGTACGAGACGTTGTCGACACCCAGGATGTAGGGCAGCGCGATCATCAGGCCGGCACCGGCGACGACCGCGCCCCACCGGGCCGCGGCGACCTCGGGGAGCTTGCGCAGCTCGACGGAGATGGGTCGATACTGCTTGATCGTCTGCCACCGTCCCTCTCCGGCATCGAGGGCTCGTGCCGTCCGGCGGGGCTGGGTGAGGAGCGCCCCCAAGATGACGAGCACCATGATCGACGAGGAGATGCTGTTGTCGCCGGAGCTGATGATCGTGGCGGTGATGAGCACGCCGATGCCCATCCCGGCTGCCAGCGCGACCCCGAATCGCTCCATGCGCGACACCACGGCGGCGGCAAGGGCGTAAAGCAGGGTGTCGAGGCCCAACGTGGCGTCGTTCGGTGTCCCGATGAGCGGCGCCTGGACGTAGATCGCCAGCGCCGCCAGTAGGCCCGCCAGCGCCCAGGCCGCGGCGCTGACGCGGCGGACCGGGATGCCCAGGAGGAGCGCCCGGTCGGCGTTCTCGGCCGAGGCGCGCAACGCGATCCCGAGCCGCGTGAAGCGCAGGAACGCGGCGAGGCCGACGGTGACCACCACGACAACCAAAAAGGCGGCGATCTCGTTCCCGGTGAGCAGCGGCTGACCCCGGCTGGTGTGCCACACGAGGTGCTGCCACGGGGTCGTGACGGTGGTCCCCTGGTTGGTGGCCTTCTGCCCGAGCCAGACGGGAATGAAGAACCCGAGGACAGCCAGGCTCTGTGCCACGGCGATGGTCATCACCGTGGCGATGAGTCGGGGCACGGCGTCGAACCGCCGCATGACGAGGTCGGTGAGCAACCCCAGGACCGGCCCCCCCACCAGCACGATGGGAAGGACCGTCAGGTAGTTGGCGCCGTATTCCAGCACGAGCACCAGCGCGATCACCGCAGGAACGGCGCCCACTGCGCCGGCCGCGAAATTGATGATGCGCGTCGTCCTGTAGATGAGGACGATCCCGACCCCGATGATGCCGTACAGCGAGCCCAGCGCCAGCCCGGAGATGAAGTCGGGAGCCGAGAGTCCGAAGACGAGCTCGATGACAGCGATGAAGACGGCGATGGCTGTCAGCCAGCGGCCGGCCCGCGCCGGCCAGCTCGGCCCTCGGGCCGCCTCGACCACGGGGGTGAGCGACCGGGGAAGCAATGAGGACCTCACGAAGATCGAGTCTTCGGGATCGGTGGCTCAGTCAGCTTGGTGAAATTCTCGGGCAAGAATCTCGAGCCCTCGATGCTCACGAAGGTGCCCGGTTTGTCGTTGTAGGGCGAGGGCGTGCTCTTGGCCCAATAGACCACGGCAGAGTCGATGGTCCAGTTGTAGCTTCCCTTGGAGAACCCGACTTCGAAGTGGCCGGTGGTGCCTCCGCCGATCGTGCCCATCGATGGTGCGGCCGTCGCCATTCTCGCCGGCGTCAGATCAGGGCCGGTGTTCTCGACGAGGCTGGCCAGCATGTTCCACAGCTCCCAGGCGGCGCTGGCCACATACGGCTTCATCGGGAGGTTCGTCCCACCCCCGAGCTTGAATGTGATCACACCCGGTTCCTTCGAGGGCGGGGGGAGCGTGGCGGCGGAGGTGATGCCGAAGGCGTCGTCGAACTCACAGCCCGCCTGGTATTGCGGGCAAGCGAGCGATTGCTGTTCTGCTGTGGACTCGAAGTTCTGCGCCACGGGGTCGACGCCCATGCCTTGTACGTCGCCGAGGATGTTCTCCGGGTAGTAGTTGTGCTGCTGCTCTCCCGAGTACAGGAGCTCGGGGGCGACAGGATCGCAGAGGCACACCACGTCTGTCGCAGGATCGGTCGGCGTGTCCATGGCGGAGACCCCGGCGTTGATCTGTTGCGCAGCCGTGCTGATGTCCTGGGAATAGAAGTAGTGGTGCTGGGCGACGCTCCCGCCGTCACCACAGTCGCGGTTGAGCGCGGGGACGAGGACATTGGTCACGGTGTCCTCGTTGTCGGGGTCGTTGGTGGATATCACCCCGAGGACGCGCTTCTTGCCGTTGAAGTCCTGAGCGGCGTTCTTGTCCTCTGCGAAGCTCACCACGCGGTCGGTGTTCTTGCTCGTCAGCTGATTGCACCAGAACCTGGCGAAGCCCTTCTCGATGTTCGTCGAGCTCTCCCCGGGTGACCAGAAGTACGGAGCGTTCGCCTGGGCGAAGGCATCGCTGAAACCGACACCGCCGAGAGCGATCGTATGGTCCTGCGCAAGGCGAGCAAAACACACCGAGCAGAGCGTGGTTCCCCAGGCGACGGCATAGGGATGGTAGGTCTGGACAATGGTGTCCATCTCGGCCAACAGACAACCCGTGTCCGGAGGAACGGTCTGACAAGTGCTGTTGTAGGTCTCGATCTTGAGCTTGCGCCCCCACAGGACGTAGTGGGAGTTGACGAAGTTCTGAAACGCTTCGTTCACCTGCTTCGTCTGGGCGTAGTCGACGTAGAGCCCCTCCCCCTTGAGGATGGTGTCCACGATCCCGCCCGCGTCTGCGTAGTAGTCGACAACGGTGATGGTCTTATCCGTCACCCCCTGGGAGGTGCTGCCGCCGTTGTCGTAGCTCGCGCCGATCGTCCCGGGCGTGCAGGGAGGGGCGTAGTAGTCGATCGACGTCGAAAACTCCCGGCCACCGACGCAGTGGGTCCGGTCACCAGCTCCCCCCGCCGTTCCCGAGAAGCCGACGGCAGGGCTCCCCCCGGCGGAACTCGCCGCCGAGGCCCCTTGACCTGGGGAGGTCGAGGGGAAGAGCACGATGATGAGCACCTGCGCCACGATGAGGACAGCCAAGGGCACATAGCTCCGGACCAGGCGCCCGATCCTCATGTGCCTCGTCTGGTGTCCGTGCTTTGCCGGAGCCGGCGGGGGGGATCGACAAAGCCACGTGACCTCGTCACGACGTCGTGGTCGACTAGCCGGCCAACCCCCATACGTCCCACTCTCCCCCTTGGCTCGAATGTACAGCCGTCCGTGTGTGGAGGGGCGATCGCGTGGCTGCACCTCGATTCCCTTGCGGGTGCAAGGACCGGGGTCAAGTCAGGTGGTCGTCTTTGGAATGGCTCGGGGTCGGGTCCGATCGTTCCGCGTGGTAGGACCGGAATGAATCGGGACCGATCTACTCCCGCTCGGGTGATTGCGGATGGTCCAGTCGATTAGGACCTTCTCAGAGGCGACACTCACACCGGAGTTATTTCCTGGTCCTCGCCGGGCCGACACCTAATGAAAGGGCGGCGATACCGCTCGGGCAGGCGCCTTACGCGTTCCTTCGGAGCTCGACGATCTACCCGATGTCCAGCGACGGAAAGATGGTCGGCTGCAACGAGGTCCCGAGCCAACCCACCGACCACGCCGCCGTCTCTGTAGCCAAGGTCGGTGACATCTCCCGCTTCAGGTGCGACGTCCCTGTCAGCGGGGGGCCCTCGGGGAGGCGTGATGGCATCGGCGTAGAGTTTTGCGCAAACGAAAGGCTCCCCACCATGGTGATGAATGTGAAGCCCATCCCCACGCTCGACGATCGGATCAATGACATCCGCATGCGGACTGCCGAGATCGTCAACGACGCAATCCTTCCCAACGAGGCGAAGCTGTGGAACCTGCACCGCGAGGGTGACGTCCCTCAACACGAGCGTCGCGAGGCGCTCCAGCTCAAGGAGGAGATCAAGCAGCGGGTGTGGGAGGCCGGACTGTGGGCTCCGCACCTCCCGCAAGAGTACGGCGGGATGGGCCTCGACTTCCTCGCCCACGCATATATGAACGAGGTACTCGCCTACGCCATCGGAGCCGCGTCCCTGTTCGGCGTGGTGGCACCGAACTCGGGCAACCAGACGATCCTCGTCAAGTACGGCACCGACGAGCAGAAACTGAAGTGGCTGCTGCCCCTGATCGACGGGTCGATGGAGTCGGGCTTCTCGATGACAGAACCCCACAACCCCGGGTCCGACCCCCGATCGCTCGACACCAGCGCGGTGCTTGACGGCGACCAGTGGGTCATCAACGGCCACAAGTGGTTCACATCCAACGGCATCGCCGCCGACTTCTTCATCGTCATGTGCCGGGTCAGCGAGTCCGGTGCCGAGCACGATACCGGCCAGATGGTCCAGATCATCGTCCCCACGAATGCCAAGGGCGTCAACATCGTTCGGGGCATCGGGATCTGGGGACGAGACACCTCCGACCACTGCGAAGTGATCTACGACAACGTCCGGGTCCCCGCTGACAACGCCCTGGGCCGCGTGGGACAGGGTCACCAGGCCGCCCAGGACCGTCTCGGAGCAGGCCGCATCTTTCACTGCATGAACTCCGTCGGTCAGATGTGGCGGGCCTTCGACCTCATGGTCGAGCGTGCCTGTGCACGCAAGGTCCACGGCGGGCTCCTAAAGGACAAGCAGTTCATCCAGGGGTTCATCGCCGACAGCTATGTCGATATCCAGGCCGCTCGCCTCATGACGATCCACGCCGCCGAGAAAATCGATCAGGATGACGGGTCAGCTCGTACCGATATCTCGGCCATCAAGGTCTTCGTTCCCGCCGCCTACAGCCGGGTGGCCGATCGCGCCATCCAGGTGTGGGGCGCGGCCGGCGTGTCCAATGACCTGCCACTGGCGGCGATGTACATGGGAGCGCGCACCCTGCGGCTCGCCGATGGTCCCGACGAGGTCCACAAGATCTTGATCGCAAAGAACGTCGTGCATCGCTACGAAACCGGGGAGAGCTGGGACTTCGGAAACTGAGCCCACAGCCGGGCACCTAAGCCCAAGATGCAGCCACCAAAGGCGAGTACCTGCAAGAAGAACCGGTTACGCGGCTTGACCAACGGGGATCGATGAATCGGCGGGGCCGATCCGAGCTATGTCCCCGACGGTGAACGGTCCCGGGCGGTCCGGTCAGTCAGGCCCCATCTGGGGAGCGCACGCCTCCCGGCAGTTGCGCGCATCTCCGCCTCGTCGCCGAAACGTTGTCAGCCTAGAGTCGTGGCCGCTGACACGATCGCGCGAGTGAGGGGAACTCCAATGGATCGAACCGATGTGAACCCTTGGGAGTGGTCCAAAGCTTTCGGCTTCTCGCAGGCAGTAGAGGTGAGAGGGGCTGAGCGCATCCTGATCTGCTCCGGGCAGACCGGTATTGCGGAGGATGGGTCGCCGCCTTCCTCCTCTGACATGGGCCACCAGGTGACGAAGGCCTTTCAGAATCTCGGTGCTGTCCTTGAGGCGACTGGACTCGCCGCCTCTGACGTTGTCAGGGTCAACTACTACACGACGGACGTTGACGAGTTGATCGCCGTGCTCGGACCACTTGCATCAGCGTTTTTCGGTGACAATCTCCCATCTTCAACGCTTCTAGGCGTGGCTCGGCTGGCCTTTCCGCAGCTTAAGATCGAGATCGAAGCCACGGCAGCGCGCTGAACCCGCTACACCGACATTCCGCAAGTGCCGTTCCTGACAGCGGTCTCGGGTTCACGGGCGATCCGCTGCAGGGTGATCGATAATCGGGGGTTTGTGCGCCGCTCGAGTCTTCCTCACGCTCCGACAGGTTGGACCTGAGTCGGGCGGCCTGACAAACGGGCTACCCGCCCGGATCACCACCGTCGAGCGGGCTATTCGCCCGAGACCGTGCGAATCGCATATTTCCCTGGACCGGTCCGATATGGCCCCGTTGCGCGCATCTCTGCCTGCAGGGGTCCGCTCCACCAAAGGCCGGTTGACATTTTCAACCCGCAAGATGTATCGACGCGTTCGCAGTACTGACCGCTGTAATGTCCTTCTACGTGTTGCCGCGTTGGCAGGGTGGCATTGCGACCGTAGTCGTCCTCGCTCTCGCTCTCGTGCTGGTGGCGCTAGACGTCGCGGACCGGAGCGTCCGTCACTTCTGGGAGACCCACGCCCTCACTACCGATACCGTCGCGGGCCTCCTCGTCTTAGCGTTAACCGTGCTCATCGTCAATCAGATCCTCAGCAGGCGGCAGCTCACCGACCGGTCTCGTGCTGTCGCTGTGCAGGCAGGAATTGTCTTGGTACAAGCGAGACGTTCGGTGAAGAGCGTTCTGGCGACGCGCGACGGGGCTGGAGACAAAAACGCGGCCCGGGATGAGTTGCGTACCTACTCGATCATGCTGCTTGTCAGCGCACCGGTCCTGATCGAGGACCGGATTGCGCGCGAGTTCCTCGAACAAGCGCAAGTGCTTGCCGGGGAGATTGGACGCGTGCTCGCGCCTTCGGACGTGACTGCCGTTTTCGGAAGCGGTGCTGGACGAGGTCTTGAGGAGGCGACTGAACGCCTACGGATAGCCTCCGCGCCACTGCTCGCGATCCTCACGACAGACGAGCGTTCTGCGGTGACCGACCCATCTGGCCGAGTTTGTCCATGACAACGTTCCCTCGTGGTCTTGAAGGGCAACTGCTCAATTTCCACAATGCGCGAGTGATGATGGGGGTCGTCGGCCGACTACCTGTCCCCAGCACATCACGGGCAGTTGCGAGGGGTGTAGGCGTCCGGCCGACTCGATGGGGTGCGTGAACGCCGGACTCCTCTGCCGAGCAGCGAACCAACATCGCAGGTATTCCAATCACTCGGGCACGATGCGCCACCAGGTGATCTGGTCGTCAAAGGCGACCGTGGATCACGAGATTGAGTTCGCGGAGGTGATCACGGTCGGCGATGAGCTCGATCCCGACGATCCTGTCTTCTTGGACGGTGAAGCGGAAGACGACACGGGGCTGCCCCCCAGGCGCCCATGCGGCCCCTGCCGTACCGTTGACGAGCGCCGGCACAGCGCCTCTGGCGCGTCCGGCGAAATTGGTCACCAACTCTTGTGCCCCTCTGACCTCCGGGGAGGCACCCAGCCTCATCGCCGTGTCGTCGGCGCGCAGCACCACGTCCGGATCCAACACGGCGAGCAGTGCCGAGAAGTCTCCGTGGCGGACGGCGGTGAGAAACGCGTCGACCAGCTCTGCCTGGCGCCGTCCGCCGCCGGCCGCCTCCTTTCCTTGCACCCGGCGCCGGGCCCGGCTGGCCAGCTGGCGAGCGGCCTCGGGGCTGCGGTCGACGATGGGGGCGATCTCTTCGAAGGGCACAGCGAAGACGTCGTGGAGCACGAACGCCACTCGCTCGGCCGGGGTCAACGTGTCGAGCACCACCATCAGGGCCAGCCCGACCGAGTCGCCGAGCAGTGCCTCGGCCTCGGGGTCGCCGCCAGGGTGTGCCACGGTCGGTTCGGTGAGGTCGTCGGAGAGCGCCGCCTCAGGCCTGGAGCGGCGCGCTTGGAGCATGTTCAGGCATACCCGCGACACGACCGTAGTGAGCCAGGCACCGAGGTTCTCCACATCGCTGGTGTCGGTGCGGCTGAAGCGCATCCAGGCTTCTTGGACGGCGTCGTCGGTCTCCGAGGGCGAGCCCAGCATCCGATAGGCGACCGCTTTGAGCCGCCCGCGGTGTTCCTCGAAGCGCTCGGCCAGCCAGTCTCTTTGGTCCATTGTCACATTCCTCCGCTGGGATCGGTCTTATTCAATAGACCGGCCAGAGTCGGCCGATGTGACCGAAGCGAGCATTCGGAGGACACCATCATGGCTACCGCAACCTCAACCACCGAGCTGCAGCCCCGGATGAAGAACCCGGCCGCCGTCCTGCCCGGAGCTTGGCAGGCCATCCAAGCCCTGCTCCAGGCCGCCGAGAAGGGCGGGGCACCGGCACCGACCCTGGCTCTCGTGCACCTGCGGGTCAGCCAGATCAACGGCTGCAGCCCCTGTGTGAACGCGGGTTCTGTCGCCGCCAAAGAAGCGGGCGAGACCGACGAGCGGTTCTTCACCGTGGCCGCCTGGCGCGAGGCGCCGTTCTTCACCGACGCCGACCGGGCCGCCCTGGCGTTGGCCGAGGCCGTCACCCGTCTCGCCGACCGGGCCGATCCTGTCCCCGACCACATTTGGGACGAGGCCGCCCGTCACTACGATGAAAAAGCACTGGCTACGCTCGTTCTCCACATCGCCACGACCAACTTCTTCAATCGGCTCAACGTGACTACGAGGCAGGTGGCTGGCGGCACCTGGGGATGAACGGCGGGAACCGCCGCGAGTTGACCCATAAGCGACTGTGGATCCCGTTCGCTTCGTGCGTCGATCCAGCGCGAGCGGAAGATGCCGATGCCGGGAACCCGACGCTGAGGGGCGACGGCGCAAGATCTGCGGCCGAGAGCGCTACCGCTCAGGCCCGGTCACCAACCGGCCCTGATATCCAGCGCATCACCGGCATGTGCATGCGGTAAGGGGTCCGTCCCTGCTCACAGTGGATCGGGTGATCCGGACCGGTCTGAGCTGGTCAGGTTGGCCGGTCAGGGCGGCGCGGACCTGATGCGATTCCCGGTCGGTCGCACTGCGCATTGGTCGAAGGCAAACTGTCGTCGCATGGAACCTCCCGAGACGAAGTACGTGAGCATCGGAGACGGAGATGTCGCCTACCAGGTCCTCGGCGAAGGCCCCCGCGACCTCCTCTTCTGTAATGCGCTCGGAGGGCATGTCGATCTCGTCTGGCAGATCCCTCAGGCAGCGGAATTCTTCCAGAAGGTGGCCACATTCAGACGAGTCCTTCAAATGGACCGTCGGGGCTCGGGCGCTTCCGATGCTGTGCCTCTGAAAGCGATACCCACTTGGGAAGAACTGGCCGAAGACATGACCGGGGTACTCGATGCCGCCGAGTCCAAGCTGACGGATCTCATAGGGGTGAACGAGGTCGGCCCCATCGCTGTCCTGTTTGCGGCCATGCACCCCGAGCGCGTGGGGTCGCTCATCCTCATTAACACCGCGGCACGGTACATGGAGGCGCCGGACTACCCGATCGGGGTAGGCGCCACTGCCCTTGACGCGATCTTCGACCTGCTGGCGTCAAGCTGGGGAAGCGAAGAGTTTGCCGCCGCGACGGCTCCGTCACGAGCTCATGATCGAGAATTCATCAAGGCGGTGGCCAGGATGAATCGGGCGTCAGCTACGCCCAGCACGGCCGCCGCTCAGATGCGGTACTTCTTGAGCAGCATGGACGTGCGCCCGTTCCTGCCGTTGGTGCAGACCCCGACCCTGGTGCTCCAAGTCACAGACAGCCCTTTCACGCTCCTCGCCCACGGGCAGTACCTCGCCGACCACATTTCTGGCGCAACCTTCGTTCCGATGCCAGGTGGCGACATGGTGCATCCCTTTGGTCCCAACGCAATTTCGGAGATTGCCGAGTTCCTGACGGGTGAGCGCACGTCATTCGAGGTCGATCGCGTACTGACGACGATCCTTCTTACTGACATCGTTGGATCAACCGAACGAGCGGCATCCTTGGGAGATGAACGTTGGCGCACCCTCTTGGATGCCCACGACCGGGCTGTCAGGGAACAGCTCCGTCGATTTGGAGGTCGAGAAGTCAAGCACACTGGGGACGGGTTCCTCGTCTCGTTCGACGGGCCAGCGCGTGCCATCCGATGCGCAAGCTCCGTTTGTGAAGCCGTAAGAGCTCTCGGGATAGAAGTAAGGACAGGACTCCATACCGGCGAATGCGAACTTAGGGGTGACGACATCGGTGGCTTGGCCGTTCACATTGCCGCTCGCGGTTAACGCACTCGCAGGGCCGAGCCAGATCCTCGTCTCTTCAACCGTCAAGGACCTCGTAGCTGGATCGGGGATCAAGTTCACAGAGTACGGGGAGCACACCCTTCGAGGCGTGCCGGGAAGCTGGAAACTGTTCGTCGTCGTCAGTTAGGGGTCCGGGCGATATGTGCTTGCGATCCAGCAAGGCCGACCAGATCGTCTGGAATCCCAGGCAATCTGACAGCATGAAGAGCACGACCCATGTCGCCCTCCGGGTTTCTACCCGCGGACGAGCTCGCTGATCGACGCCAGAAATGACGATACGGTGTGCCACCAAGCATCTGGGTTCTCGAATTGCGGGCTGTGACCCGCGTCGGGGATGACTGCCAGAGTTGATTTGGCAAGAACTCCAGCCATGCGTCGCGCTGATCCAAGGAAGGGAGCGTCCTGCTCACCCACGAGCACCAACGTCGGTGGTTGCGGGTTCATTTCCGAGAGACCCGCGAGCGAGTCCGGGCAAGATATGAGCTCCTGCGCGATGCTCGCGTAGAGATAGGGAGACGTCGAACGGAACTTGCGATCCTCGAACTGCGCGTACCCCGGACGTTCTTCGAGAAGGCGTCGATGGGCTGCCGTATCGAGCGGCGAGTCGATCTCTGCCATGAGGTCAGCCAAGGTGTCGATGCCTGACTCGACCGCAATTGTCGTCGCCAGACTGACCTGGTCGGGATCGATACCCTCGACCGGCCCATGGCCGGTGTCCATGAGGATGAGGCCAAGAATCCGAGCTGGATGGGCGAAGGCCATCCTCTGAGCGACAAATCCGCCCATCGAATGCCCGAGCAAGGTGCAGCCATCCCAACCGAGTGCGTCGACGAGGGCGGTGGAGTCCTTGGCCAGAATGGACGTCGAGTAGGCCTCGACGCTCGCAGGCTTCGAGCTGTCGCCATGGCCCCGGTGATCGGGGGCGACGGTGTGCCAACCAAGCACGGCGAGAGCATCTACCCAATCGGTGAAGTCCTCCTTTGCCCCCGTGAATCCGTGCAGGAGCAAGAGGGGCCGCCCGCCCGCGCCAGCTTCGGCGATGGCGAGCTCGACGTCTCCCAGTTGAACCTTGCGCGTGATCACCGACCCATACTCTGCCACCGGTTGGTGCTGGCGTGTCGTCGTGGACACCGTGCCGAGTACCACCTGCAGACCAAGGCACCTGTGCGAATGACAAGAGGGGGTCCTGGTCCTCCGATAGGCGTGTACTGGCCCAGAGTGTGATGACCCGACCAGCTCAGCAGCCCCTTCCTCTGGCTGGGAACCCTCGGCGCTGGCCAATCCTGGCGAGGGGCCGGACGCCGTTGGTTCTCTCTTCCTATTCGCTTGTCGTCTCCAACAAGAGACGCTCGGTCTCAGTCCTTTCTTGCCCTCGGGCCGCCTCGGCCGACGGAGTCGGCGTTGGTGAACATGGACTTAGAGGTTTCGCACGGCATAACGTTGCAGTTCGTTATGCCCAGAAGACGCCGGACTCGGGTAGCCAACGCCCGCCTCCGGGGGCAAACGCGACGAAGCCGCGGGCTTGGTCGGACCGTTGTTCGGGTCGTCACGGTCGGCGCGGCTCTGACAGCGACGATCGCGCTCCTCCCTGCCCCGGCATCGGCCGACGTGAACTCGGACCGAGCAAAGGTCGCGCAGCTAGGATCGCGCATCGCCCAAGACGGTGCGCTGGTGCAACGGCTGGTCGTCAGCTACGACCAGGCTCAAGTTCACGAGGCCGCCGTGGACGCTCAACTTGAAGCTGCCCATGCGCGTCTCGGAGCTGATCGACGCGCCGAGGCGCGGGCGACAGTCGTCCTTCGCCAGCTCGCGCTCAACAGCTACATGACCGGGGCCGAAAACAATTTGACGTTGACATTATTCGAGTCAGGGGACATGACCGCGGTGGCGGCCCAGCAGCAGTACACGCACGTCGCCACAGAGGGGCTGAGTAACGCCATCGACGCCGTCAAGGTCGATGCGCAGCATGCCCAGTCCGCAGAGGCACAGCTGCGGTCGGCTCAGTCGCAGGCCGAAGCCAGCGTGCAGCAGCTGGCTGTTGCGCGTCAGGGCGCCCAAGCAGCACTCGCCCGCGACGACACGTTGCTCAGTCAGGCCCAGGGCAATCTGCAGGCTTCGCTCGCGACCGCGGCTCGACAGCGTCAGGCTGCCGAGGCGGCCGAGGAGGAGGCCATGGCCGCCCAGGCGGCTGCCGCCAAGGCCGCTGCCGCTCAGGCTGCTGCCGCTCAGGCTGCTGGCGCGACCCATCCGATCAACGTAACGGTCACGCCTTCACCGGGCTCCTACGCGGACCCTCTCCGCGCCATCAGCGCCCTTACGCCCGAACGAATCGACCAAGGAGTTGACTACAGCGGGTACGGCCCCATCTACGCCATCGGCGACGGCGCGGTGCTGAGCACGGTCAACTCCGGTTGGCCTGGTGACACCTTTATCAGCTATCGCTTGAGCGACGGACCGGCGGATGGGCTCGTCATCTACGCCGCCGAGGATATCGACCCCATGGTCACCGTGGGCCAGTCGGTGACAGCGGGAACCGTTCTCGGCACCATGTATGAGGGTCCGGACGGCATCGAAACGGGTTGGGCCGATCCGTCGGGCGACGGCACCAGCATGGCCAGCGACGCCGGACAGTTCTCGGGCGCCAACTCCACCGCCTTTGGGGCGAACTTCTCACAACTCCTGGCATCGTTGGGTTCGCCACCCGGAGTTGCACAGAACGACCCTCCCACCGGAGTCCTCCCACCGGGATGGCCGACGTGGTGAGGTAGTACCGCCGTGAACTGATGGTCGGTACATCCCCGAGTCGTAGGCCGTGAGGTGAGCAACCGCTCACCGGCCGCTCGAGCGCCTCGAGGCGCGTACGGTTAGGAGGTGCGGGGCGGGCCGGCCAAAACGTCACTCAGGCGCACCCGCGTCCCCGTGCGCAGGACGGCCCGGCGATAGACCCGGGCGGCGAGCACGGCGACGCCGATCGTTGCCACCACGCTCTCGCCAGCCGAGAGGGCGACTTGCCACCACGAGGCGGCTCCGAAGCCAACGAGCGTGGTCATGGCGAAGGGCGCCGTCGGCGGAAGGTAGGCCAGCACCTTGACGAGGCCCGAGGGACTGCCAGAGCTCGCGCCGGTCAGGGCGACGATGTAGCCGAAGATCATCGGCACGCTGAGGGGGATGGCCAATGCCTGCACTTGGTCCTGGCGCTGGGCCAACGATCCGGCCGCCGCGTACAGCCAGCTGTAGAAGGCATAGCCGAGGGCCAGCCATATCACGGTGGTGACGATCACCGCCGGTCCGGTTCCGTGCAGAAGGGTCGACCCCACCACCTTGGCCACCACGATCGCCTCGACCACGAGCAGCAGGGCCTGGGCCATGACCACGGTCCCGATGCCGAGCAACTTTCCGCCGAGCAGCTCGATGGGACGCACCGTGGCGAGGAGGACCTCCACCACCCGGCTCGACTTCTCCTCCAGTACGCCCATGAGAGTCCAGGTCAGGTACTGGGTGAGGATGACGAAGATGAGGATCACCCCGATGAGCGAGGTCGCCTCCACTTTGGTGCTCTTGGTGCTCTTGGCGCCGCCGGCGCCGTGCACCAGGCTTTGCACCGGGAACGGTGAGATGTGGGACAGGGCGGCGATCTGGGCGAGGGTGAGTCCGTCGGCTCCGTAGGCGCGGTAGACGGCCAAGTCCTGAGCCAGTGCGTGCACCAGCTCCGCCTTGTCCGAGGAGTCGTTGGCGTCGATGGGCTTGTCGACGAGCACGGTGTGGGCGCCGTCAACGACGAGGTCGACCCGCCCCGAGCGCAACGCGCTGTCGGCGGCGGCGCGATCGGTTTCGTCGACGACGTGGACGGGGATGGCCTGGCTGTGCCCGACCTGTTCGATCAGGGTCGCCGGGGGAGCGCCGGGGCCGGGCACGAGGCCGACCAGCTGTGCCGTCGGCGACGAGGTGTGGACGGCGGGGATAACGATGGCGCCGGCGACCACGAGCATGAGCAGCACCGAGACCACCCGGAAGATGCGGCCGCGCACTCGCTCGCGGATCTCCCGGCCGGCTACGAGCCCGACGTCACCCAGCAGTGCCCGTTCGCGGAACCCTGCCGATGTCCACCGGTGGCCGGCCCGGCGAGGTGAGCCGGTTACCGACTCGCCGCCTCGCTGGCCATGTCGAGCCCGCCCCACCCGACGCAGGACGGCGGTGGCAGCGACGACGGCGGCGAGCGCGTAGACGACGTATTTCATGACGCCGACGCCTCGGCCCCGGCCACGGACTCCCGGAAGACCTCCGACAGTCGCCGCCGCTCGAAGGCGAATTCCGGTGACGCGGCCGGTGGCTCGGGCGGCGTCCAGCACGACGTCGCTGTCGGTGTCCTCGTCGAGCACGAGACGGACCTCGCCCCCCTTGATCTCCGACACCGTGACTCCTCCGCATCGCCTTGCCCACGCCCCCTCGTGGTCCCCCTCTACGCGTACCGCCAGCCGTCGTGCCCCGCTCGTGGTGAGTTCGTCGACGGTGCCGCTCACAACGAGGCGGCCGTGGTCGATGATGGTCACCGATTCGCAGAGGTCTTCGACCTGGTCCAGCTGGTGGCTCGAGAAGAGCACGCAGCACCCGGCATGGGCGCGCTCCACGAGCACGTTGCCAATGGCGTCGATGCCAGCGGGGTCGAGACCGGACAGGGGCTCGTCAAGGACGAGGACCTCGGGATCATGGACGAGGGCCGCCGCCAGCTGCACCCGCTGCTGGTTGCCATGCGACAGTGCTTCGACTTTGCTGTCGGCGCGATCGGAGACGTCCAAGCGCTCGAGCCACGTTCGCGTCGATTCGGCCGCGCCCGACGTGCTCATGCCGTGCAAGCGACCGAGGTACCGGATCTGCTCGGCCACCAGCATGCCCGGGTACAAGCCCCGCTCCTCCGGCATGTACCCGAAGCGGCGCCGTTCGGACGGGCCCACGGTGGCGCCGTTCCAGCGGACGGACCCCGCATCGAGGTCGGTGAGGTCGAAGATGGCCCGCATGGCGGTGGTCTTGCCGGCACCGTTGGGACCGAGGAAGCCCACCACCTGGCCCGCCGCGACCGAAAAGGTCAGGTCATCGAGCGCTACCAGCGGGCCGAAGCTGCGGCGTAGGCCCTTCAGCTCGAGCAGGGCGGCCACGGTCCGAGCTTACTTAGAACGTGTTTGATAACTCTCCGGCAGAGGCCCGCGTTAGCTGAGCGGTCGCGAGGGCGCTTTCGAGTGCTCAACCCGCCGTGCTCAGTGAGATCTTTCCAAACACGCGCGTGACCAGCGCGTTTGTCGTGTCAAGATGCTCGCGATTTGTCCGCTGCTGCGTTGGAGTGGTGTACATGGCACCCACACGTCGCTATCCGACCGACCTGACGAATCACCAATGGGCCATCATCGAGCCTCTCCTACCCGAGACCGAACCCGTGGCGCCCGGCGGTCGCCCTCGGGTCCACGCCAAGCGCGAGATCGTCAATGCCATCCTCTATCTCACTCGCAGCGGGTGTGCGTGGCGGATGCTGCCGGCCGACTTTCCTCACTGGCGGACCGTCTACGGCTACTTCGCCCAATGGCGCGACGATGGAACGCTCGATCTCATCCACGACACCTTGCGCGAAGAGGTGCGAGCTGCCAAGGAGAAGAAGGGCCGAAAGCCCAGGAACCCAACCCCGACGGGGGGAGTGATCGATTCCCAGTCGTTGCGGGGGGCCGACACCGTTTCCAAGGCGACACGGGGCTATGACGCCGGCAAGAAGGTGGAAGGGCGCAAGCGCCACATCGTCACCGACACGCTCGGTCTGCTCCTCGTCGTCATGGTGACGGCGGCCTCTGTCCAAGACCGCGACGGTGGTGCCGACATCTTGAAGCTCGCCCACAAGCTCGTGCCCAGCCTTCGCCATGTCTTCGCCGACGGCGGATACGCCGGTCGTCTGGTCGGAAAGGCCAAGCGCTACTGGAAGATCGCCGTCGAGGTCGTGAGGAAACCTCCCGAGCAGCACGGATTCTCCGTCCTCCCTCGTCGGTGGGTGGTCGAGCGCACCTTCGCCTGGCTCATGCGATGGCGCCGCCTCACTCGCGACTACGAACGGTTGCCCGAAACTCACGAGGCGTTCGTCAAGTGG
The DNA here is from genome assembly GCA_963838775.1 of uncultured Acidimicrobiales bacterium. Classification (GTDB taxonomy): domain Bacteria; phylum Actinomycetota; class Acidimicrobiia; order Acidimicrobiales; family UBA8190; genus Chersky-840. The sequence continues at coordinate 20,855 of CAWISP010000025.1, read as the reverse complement.
GCGATGATCGGATTGATGTTGAACCGACTCTCGCGCCCGCCCGGTCCGAGACCCTGGGCCACGCGATGAGAGATACCAAACACGTACTTAGGGGTCATCCTCTTGAGGCCGACGGTATCGTTCGGTCCCTGCCGAGGGCGCCGGTCCTTCCGCCTTCGTCGGTCATGGCGCCCGGAGAACAGAGGGTTGGCATCCTCGGAGATTTCATTCGCTTTTGCCGTGATTCGGAAACACTCCTACGACGTCTCTCTCCCCGGGACCGCCGACCATGATCGCGTCTTCAGGTTGAACCAACGCTTGGGTGACGGGTAGACGAATCTGGCGATGGTGGTCGAGACCCACGCGATTGCCCATCCGAGGAAGACCAACAAGAGGCTGTGCGTGATGGTGTTCCCGTGAGCCCAGAAGATGAAAGAGCCCCCTGTTGGTGGCGGTGTCCCGAGTGAGTGGAGGATCTCGATCGCCCACAGCCCGAGTCCCGCGTTGCGGACGACGGCTCGACCACTTTGTCTCCGCCATCGCCCTCCGTCCCTTGCCCCGTTCGGCCGAGTCGCTGCGCGGGGATGAGCAACGCTAAGCCGGTGAGTCCTTGATGCCAATCTGGCTGAGCAGCTGCGCCCACAGGCTCCCGCCTTCTTGTGGTATGTCCTTACCGCTGCGGGAGAGGGTCCGCAGTACCTCCATCACGTGTTTCCGGTTCTCTGCCACTTGCCTACCAATGGCGAGGTCGCGGGCGAATTGGGGTGGGGGGACGTAAGAGTAGGTGGAGTCCTTGGCGGCTATGGCTGCGGTCAGGGCGGGAAGAATGGCGGCGTAGCTTGTCACCGGTGTCCAGCCCGCCGTAAGCGCCGCGACCATGGGGTTGTCGAATGGGCCCCACATAGTGATTGACGTGTCCTTGTACAGCACCAGCGGCATGCCGCAGGCGTACGCGTTGGCCGCCTCAACGACGCTCCCCTCGTCCGGCACCCGACCGTTCATGTTCATGACCATGGCGTCACAGCCGAAGGTGGCCATGTAGATGTCGAGCGTCCACCCGATCTTCTGTACAAGAAGGGCCGCCTGCCGATAGGACGAAGATGCCATCAAAGGCGACTGAAGGTCGGCAATGAGCTCCTCGTCTTCGATCCCGTCCTCGGGGGCGTAGTAGGTGGTGAAACCGGCGGCTTCCACTATGTCCTTTATCTGTTTCTGCTCCCAGAGATCAGCCGGGCTGAACATCGGGCCCGAAATGAAGACTTTGCTCACATGATCCTCCGTTTCTGATCAGGTTCAGGACTGTGATCGACCCGATGACCGCCGCCACATTTCCTGACCCATGCCCTCCGCCACGACACGCAACTCGGTCAGGTCGTGAAGCGCACAGATGTTTGCCTGGACCGGCACGATAGCCGGAAATCGAGCTGGACCATTGCAGACCTCCGGGGAGACGTACTCTTTCGGGCCAACGGTTCCCGGGAAAGGGGAGGACCATGACCAACATTCGCTATGTATGCCTCTCAGACCTTCATTTCGGCGCGCAGAACAGTCTGCTCAGCGCGTTGGAGCCCGGCACCGTCCACGTTGATCCCGATCACGTCAGCGCCGTGCTGAAAGCCCTGACCGATGTGCTGCGGACCCTCGTGGACGCCAACGAAACCGGGGCCGCCAAGCCGACGCTCATTCTGAACGGGGACGTTCTGGACCTGGCTCTTGCGAGCGACGATGTGGCGCTTCGCGTGTTCAAGGTGTTCCTGGACGAGGTCTTCCCTTCGGGCGGCGACCCCCTCTTCGACAGAACCGTCTGGTACCTGCCGGGGAACCACGACCACCACATGTGGGAGACCGCCCGTGAGCGCCAGTACACGTCATTCCTGCTCCGACATCCGGAGCGCCAGATACCACTGCCCTGGCACTCGACGTGGCTTTATTCCGAAGGCGAGCCACCCACCCACGCCGAGCTGCTCGAGACGATTGGACAGCGCGCCGGCAAGGACGTCGATTTCGTTGTGCACTACCCCAACCTCGGTCTGCGAGCTGACGACGACTCGACAGCCGTCCTGTTCCACCACGGCCACTACATCGAAGCGATCTACAGGCTGATGACGACGCTCAGGGACATCATGTTCACCGACCACCGCGACCACCCGCTTCACGTTTGGGACCTGGAGGCGGAGAATTTCGCGTGGGTGGACTTCCTATGGGGGACCCTGGGACGGTCCGGCCGGGTGGGGGAGGACATGGGCCTCCTCTACGACATGCTCCAGTCGCCAAAGGACATGCGCCTCCTGGCGAGGAACATGGCGCGCGGATTGGCAGACCGGATGCCTCGGAGAGGTCGGCTGCCGGTCGCCCGTACGCTCGCCCACCCCGTGCTCTGGGTGCTCCTGCAGCTGGCCGTGGGCGCCGTGGCCCCCTTCGAGCGACAAGCGCCCGTGCCGGGGAAAGGGCGGCTCACGGCCGGTGCCGAGAAGGGGCTGACCAGTTACATCAGTGGACCAGTTCTCAGGCAGCTCCAGGCTGATCACCCCAGCCGCCATGGGCCGCGGCCCGACCAGCTGAAGTTTGTGTTCGGTCATACTCACAAGCCGTTCGTGGGCAGCCGTCCGGTGTCGGGGTTCGACCGGCCCGTGCGGTTGTTCAACACGGGCGGCTGGGTGATCGACACTGTGCAAGCCGACCCGAAACGTGGGGCCAACCTGATCCTGATCGATGAGGACCTCGAGGTGGCAAGCGTCCGAATGTTCGACCACGTCGCAGACCCCGCTTCGTACCGGGTCCGCATGGACAGCGAGCTCCCCGAGGAGCAGGGTTCCCTCTACCAGTGCGTCGAAGGGCTGATCGAGGGCGAGAACGAGCCGTGGCGGTCGTTTTCCGCTGCCGTGGCCGCCGCCGCGAGCGAGCGTCGGGAGGTGCTAGCACGAATTCTCGCCGACCCGAACGCCGCTGACGTCCTTCCCAGTAGGTGGCGCGAGCACCAGCAGACCCAGTAGTCAAGGTTCCCGCCTCGATAGGGACCGTGCTTTCAGCTCGGCAATCGACTCGATTTAGGGCAATACTTGGAGCCATGGCGGCCAGTGCTGGTCCCCCCGAGACCAAATATGTGAGCGTCGGCGACGCTCATGTCGCCTACCAAGTGATCGGTGAAGCTCCACGGGATCTTCTCTACTTCTACGGGCTCGGCTCTCACCTCGACATCTGTTGGGACTCACCTGTTGCCTCGGAATTCATGATGCGACTGGCGTCCTTCAGCCGATTGATCGTTTTTGACCGTCGGGGAACTGGTGCCTCCGACGGTGTACCGCTTTCTGCCATGCCCACCTGGGAGGAGTGGACTGAAGACATTCTGGCGGTACTCGATGCGGCAGGGTCTCGTCAGGCAGCCATATTTGCCACCCTCGATGCCGGCCCGATCGCCATCCTCTTTGCAGCGGCCCATCCCGAGCGAGTGAGCGCGTTGGTTCTGATGAGCACAACGGCCCGCTACGTCGTTGCCGATGACTACCCAGCTGGCGCCAGTCAGGAAATGGTTGACACCATCGTAGAGATCATCGAGTCGAAATGGGGAACAACCGATTTTGTTGACCTGATCAATCCGAGCATGGCGGAGAACCCTGAGTTTGCCAGGTTTGTCGCCAAGATGCTTCGCGCTTCAGCAACTCCCAGGACTGCGGCTGCCCTGTACAACTACATTCTTCGAACGCTTGACGTTCGCGCCGCGTTGCCGATGGTCCAGGCCCCAACTCTGGTGCTTCATGCCAAGGACGATCCCATCGTTCCGATTGAACACGGTCGATTTCTGGTAGACCAAATAGGCGACGCGCGGCTTATCACGCTGCCAGGGTCGGGACCAGGCATTAGTCCGGCCAACTACAGCCTTGCTGACGAGGTGGCTGAGTTCCTGACAGGGGAACGGCCCACAATCCAAGTGGAGCGCATTCTCACAACAGTGTTGTTCACCGACATTGTGGGCTCCACTCAACGTGCTGCACAAGTTGGAGATCGACGCTGGCGATCCCTCCTGGATTCCCACGACCGCTTTGTGAGGGAGCAGCTGTCGAGGTTCGATGGCCGGGAGGTTAAGACCACGGGCGACGGTTTCCTGGCAGCCTTTGACGGCCCTGGCCGCGCTATCCGATGCGCTGAAGCAATAACGAAGGGCACCGAGACCCTCGGCATCCCGGTGCGAACTGGTCTTCACACGGGTGAGTGTGAAGTTCGCGGCGAGGATCTCGGCGGGTTGGCCGTCCACATTGCTGCCCGCGTCGGTGCGCTCGCTGCTCCCGGTGAAGTCCTTGTATCGCGTACCGTGGCAGATCTGGTTGCGGGCTCGGGCATCGAGTTTCAGGACCGCGGCGCCCACGAACTCAAAGGAGTGCCTAGCACCTGGAATCTCTTCGCGGTCCAGTGTTGACCCGGACCCCAAGCCGGCACCCCACAAGCACCCTCGCTGCCTTTCTCGTTGCGGCCACGAAACGTCCACAGCGAAGAGGCATGGATCCCGCGAGGCGTGGATGGGGTGTCGCCTACCTACCGAGGCCTGCGTCGCCCAGGAACCCAGTTCCCATGATCATCGGCACGACTACGCCATTCCCTTAGGTCGCCCGATCGAAGCCCCTGAGGGGGAGGATCTGGCCCGGCAGTGACGTCGGAGTGGCAGATCGACTAATTCGATCGATGGCGCCCATAATTGACGATCCCGAGCACCCTCTGGATCCATCGGGGGCGGACCGAGGCGTCAGATGCAATGGCGTCGATTCGACGGCGACCCGTGCTGTATCAACTACACGGTGCTTGCCCCGGACTTCCTCGGCCACGGAGAGTCGGCCAAGCCGCTCGGCGACTACTCGCTCGCAACCAGGCCAGCGCTATGCGCGACTTCCTGGACCTGCTCAGCATCGACCAGGCGACCGTGGTGGGGCAGTCCTTCGGGGGTGGGGTGGCCCTGCAGTTCGCCTATCAGTCGAGCGCTGCGAGCGCCTGGTGCTCGTCGATGCCGGGGGCCTGGGCCGCGAGGTGAACTGGATCCTCCGCCTCCTCACTCTGCCCGGGGTCGAGTATGTGCTGCCGGTCCTGTTCCCGGCCTTCGTGCGGGACTGGGGGGACCCGGTCGCCAGGTTTCTCGGCCATTGGGGCATTGGCAACGCCGGGGCGGCGGAGATGTGGCGCTCCTACAAGTCGCTCACCGAGGCTGAGAACCGGCACGCCTTCGTCCGCACCATGCGGGCCGTGATCGAGCCCGGCGGGCAGTCGGTGAGCGCCATCGACCGCCTCTACCTGGCCGCCCAACATGCCCACGCTTATCGTGTGGGGCGAGCGCGACAGGATCATTCCGCTCGCCCATGCCTACCGGGCGCACGAGGCCATCCCCAACAGCAGGCTGGAGGTGTCGGAAGGGGTGGGCCACTATTCCCACGTGGAGGAGCCCGCTCACTTCGGATCTAACGAGAACACCAACGGTCTGTTGCGTCAGTACTTACCCAAGGGCACCGAACTCTCGGGCTACTCCCAGACGCATCTGAACGCCGTCGCCAGAGAGCTCAACGAACGTCCTCGATGTGCTCGAGAGGGGGCGCGTAATCGGGGTCAATAGAGGTAACTGGCGGCTAATCAAAATCTTCCTCTTAACTGGGCGGATCAGTGTCGTGGCTGGTGGGGGAGGGTAGGTCGTTAGAGTTTCGCAACGTAGAAGTCGGGCGGTCTGCAGTTCAGATAAAGGCAATCGATTCCCGCACGGCAAAGAAGAAGCCTTCGTCGCCACCAGGTACCGAGCAGGGCGGCGTGTCCCCGACATAAGCGAGCCGGAGCCGGAATCAGCGTGGCACCCGACGGCGTTTGCTGCTCAACACGGTCCGAGTGTCTAGGCTTTTTACTAGGGCTTTCGAGTGGAGGCGAAGGGACTCGAACCCTCGAACCTCTTGACTGCCAGGCTTACGCCCACCGTGCAAACCGCGTGGTACCGGCGACAAGTGGCCTGGTTGACAAGAGCTAAACCGTCGTATCGTTTAGCTCTGAGGGTCGGGCCTGCTCGACGGAATGGGCGAGGCTTTGGTCTCGCCGTTGGTCCCGAGGTCACGGAGGGGTCCGGACTGATCACTCGCGGCATAATGACCTGAAAGATGAGTTTCCCCTGTAAGACAACTGGCTTCGATGGTGTATCGATCGCGAAAGTCACGTCCTCTTTGTCGTGGGCGTCAACGGCTTGGCGCAACATGCGTGAGTTGAACCCCACCTGCCCATCAAAGGTCCCGCTGGCATCAATGCGGTCGGAGATTTCCCCGGACAATGCCGCGTGGAATTCATCTCTCCGTGGGACCAAAGTGGCGTTCGTCCGCTTCCGTTCCCAATCCCATCGGCTGTTGTGTTTGGTACCCGTTCGACCCGTTACTCCCATCTTCCCGCACAGGCGTTGCGGTGGAAGGGCAGAATAGGACCTCGGCGCAGTTGGACCCAGGTAGAAACCAACGTGACCATCCCACCGGTCGAGATTCGGGCTTTCACGGCCGACGATGCCTTTCTATCGCCGTATACCGAGCGGTTCCGTCAGGGTGCGACGTTGACGCCGCGCATGATTTCGCTGGTTCGGGAAGCACATGCACCCGGCCTGGCCCCCCCGAAGTCAGAAAGCTGTTCAGTCGCGCTCATCCGATCTACACAAGCAGCCTTGGAAGGACCTTCCACCGCTCACGGGCATCGTGGAAACCATCTTCATGCGACCGGTCTTCCTCGGTGAGTCACTCGTGCCATTCCGTGCTCTGGACCCCGAGACCGGTCTCATTCCTTACGACGGCCGCTCGCTCTTACAAGGATCCGACGACCGTATCGAGCGGTACCCTGGATTTGCGAACTGGTGGCGGAAGGCCGAGGCTGCTTGGGAAACGCACAAGGGAGAGAGGAACGGCTTGTCGTTGCTCGATCGCTTCGATTATCACGGCGGTCTGCGCGAACAGTTTCCAATGGACCCCATCCGTGTTCTGTATTCCACGTCCGGCAGCTCGCTTGTCGGCGTGATTGTCGATGACCCTCGTGCAGTCATCGATCACAAGGCGTATTGGTGTGCAGTTGCAACTCGTGATGGGGGCTTTTATCTCTGCTCGATCCTGAACTCGGCGACAATAGAGGGTGAACTACGACCACTTCAGTCAGTGGGGGCGTTCGGCCCGTGTGACATCCACAAGTATCCGTGGTTCGCTCCTGTTCCTACCTTCGATCCCGTCAATCCGCTCCATCAAGAAATGGTCAGCCTGGCCAAAGACGACGCCGAACTGGTAGCAGAACTCACGGACATCGAAGGCATGGACTTCAAGAAGGGAAGACGCGAGATCCGGACGGCCATTGCTGAAGCGGGGATCCCATTCGGATGCTCGCTGTTGGAAGCCGAGTCACGACTGAAACAGGTGATCGGGGGTGGATCAGCCCGGAGATCTTGGATTGCTCCTGTCCGCGCAGGGTCGACCCTGGGACATGACGCGGCCGACGCGCCGGCAACGGCCACCGCGATCCTGGGGCACCGTCGGAGTTGTTCCGGCCCGATGCCGCGCATGGCCCATGCTCAGCGAACCGTGACCACCTCGGTGGCGGTATTGGTGGCGTCTTGCAGTCCGTTGACGTCGGTGACCGTGAGCGTGACGGTGTAGGAGCCGGGCGCGTTGTAGGTGTGCCTCACGAGGGTTCCCGAACCTGAGAAGCCGTCGCCGAAGGTCCACGCGTAGGAGGCGACGGCGCCCTTGGACTTGCGAGCGTTGAAGGTGGCCCGGTGGCCCACGAACGGGGACTTCGGGCGGACGGTGAACGAGGCGAGGGGAAGGTCGACCCGTTGGATGCACGAGTGTCCTCGTTGGTAGCGGTAGTTCTCGTTGCTGAATTCTTCCTGAAGGAAGTAGTGGGCACCATTGATCGTCTGGTTGTACAGCCCTCCTGGCGTCATCCCGCCCAACACGTTGCCGTAGATGAACCGGCAGTCGTCGTTGACCTCTTTTCCCTTCCTGTCGTACCAGGCCGTGCCCTCTGGATCGGTGATCGCCCCGTTCATCTCCGCGCTTACCCAGGACAATTCGACGTCGGCGTCGAGCTCCCCGTTGGGGGACTCGTTCCCAGGTCCGGCTTGCGGACTGCAGGTCTCTTGCGTTTCCGAGTTGTAGATGGGGAACGGCATGTCTACATAGATGAGCGGGCCCGACGATATGTAGCTGTGGTACCCGCAGAAGGTCGATTGACCGGCGCCATTCTCCGTGCACGAACCTTCTTGGGCCCCATCTGCCGATGTCATGCAGGACTCCACGCCTTCGGGCAGGAAGACCACGTACAGATCCGCCAGGTCGGCGGGGAGGCTGTCCGCAGCTTGGACAGTCGCCAATTCTGATTGGATCTGCGCTTTCGTCAGACAGCTCGTGTAGCTCGACGTGTCGGAATAGATAGCGCCCGTGTCAGGCGTGCACCCACTCGCAGGGAAGGCGTCACTGTCGACGATGGGCGTACCCGCTTGGACGTCGTAGTTGATGCCGTATTGCAGGTCAGTGGAGAAGACGTTGGTCGTCTTCCCGCTGTCGGCGGCGACATTGGTGAAGAACCCGTTGATCACGGACTTGTAGCTCGTACTGAACGTGTTGCCGGGATCCCAGTAGATGGGAGTGACCGTCACGGCCCCCGGCGTGGTGTTCGTGCCCATCACGGGACCGCCGTGGTCGGACAGCGGCGGGCGTCCCAGGTAACCGCTGTTGGCGTTGGCCGCCGTGGTGGAACCCACCACGACGAAGATCGAGAGCAGCAAAGTGGACACACACAGTGTGCTCAGTGACGGCGAAAGAACCTTCCGCATCGAACGGACCTCCCCCACAGGCGTTCTCGGCCGGTGACGGAGCCTACCAGCCGTTTTCCGCATTGGCCCCGCCGCTTACGACCCGCCCGAGACGATAGCGCTCCAGGATGGGCCCCCGTGCTCGCGACCTCCGTGGATGCTCGCTCCCCGCCCCTACGGCCCACGCCGGTCGAACATGTGGCGGCGTCCTGCCAGCCCCGGTTCCGGGGCAGCCCGGTCACTCAGAGAGAGTGGGAGCCTGAAGCGATGAGGTCCGTTGAAAACCATCCGGTGCCGGGAACTGTCTGGTTGCGGTAATGCCTCTAGGAAGCACCCGAAGCCGCCGACCGTCCGCAATCGCTCACTCCGCGAAGAGTGCTCGGCTATTCAGGCTCCATTCCCCACCCGCTGACCCGCTGACCCGCTGACCCGCCGACCCGCTGACCCGCTGACCCGCTGCAAGGTTGGTGCGTCGTGGATTGCGCCTCCCGTTTCTCGTTCAGGCGAGATACGCCAAGGACCCTTGGGAGACCCTGCCATTGCGATTGCGGATCAAATCGCCCTACCGGGAGGGCATCCTGAGTGCGTTTTGCCAAATGGCTGACTCGCCGATCATTGAGACGAGCTTCACGAATTCGATCAATGGAGGGCCGAGGAGTAGATCGAGGCGAGTTTCCTGTTGGTCCCGCGCCGTCAAACGACCTGGGCGCGTCCTGGCGCTGGTCCTTCTCGCTCGGGGGGATATCGAATCGACACCTCTGCCTGGACGACCAGGGCTTTGAGTGGAGGCGAAGGGACTCGAACCCTCGAACCTCTTGACTGCCAGTCAAGCGCTCTACCAACTGAGCTACGCCCCCGGGACGAGCCGCCACGTTATCAGCCCGGCTTGGCCCGACCAGAGGGTCTGCACCGGTCGCGGGCTCGTCCCCCCACGGACGAGGCACAGGTCTCGGCGTCGGGTGAGGCACGAGAGTTGTTGGGGCGCCACGCCCGGTTCCCTAGAATCGGGTAATGGCGCGGCCCTACGACGTGCAAGAAGTCGAGGTCAAGTGGCAGCAGCGCTGGGCTGACAGCCAACTGTACGAGGTCGACGCAGACGACCCGCGCCCTTCGCAGTACGTCCTGTGCATGTATCCCTATCCCAGCGGGCCCGCCCACCAGGGCCACGTCAGGAACTACACCTTGGGCGACCTGCTCGTGAGACACCGGACCATGCAGGGATCCGCCGTCCTCTCACCGTTCGGCTTCGACTCCTTCGGCCTTCCCGCCGAGAACGCCGCCATCCGCACCGGAGAGAATCCTCGCACGTTCACCGAGGCCCGCATCGCCGAGCTCAAGGCGAGCGTGATCCGTTTGGGGGCGGTCTACGACTGGCGACGCGAGATCCGGAGCCATGACCCGTCGTACATCCGTTGGAACCAGGTCATCTTCCTGAGGTTCCTCGAGGCCGGCCTGGCCTACCGCGCCCTGGCCCCGGTCAATTGGTGCCCCGGCTGCCAGACGGTATTGGCCAACGAGCAGGTACTTCCGGACGGGACCTGCGAGCGCTCCGGGGACCTCGTGATCCAGCTCGAGCTCGAGCAGTGGTTCTTCCGCACCACCGCCTATGTCGACGAGCTGCTCGACGCGCTCGATGACATGGACTGGCCCGAGCGCGTCAAGACCATGCAGCGCAACTGGATCGGCCGATCGGAGGGGGTCGAGTTCGACCTGCAGGTCGTGGGCGAGGGGAACGAGGACCTCGCGCTCCGGGTCTTCACGACTCGGCCGGACACGAGCTTCGGGATGACCTATGCCGTCGCGGCACCTGAACATCCGCTCGTCGATGTGCTCACGACCGAGTCCCAGCGGGCCGAGGTCGAAGCGCTGCGCGCTGCAGCCGCAGGTCGGAGCGAGCTCGACCGCACCTCGGAGCACGGTACCGACATCCTCGCCAAGCGAGGTGCGTCCACGGGCGGTCACGTCGTAAACCCGTTCACCGGGCAGGCGATACCGGTGTACGTGGCCGACTACGTGCTCATGCGCTACGGCACGGGGGCGATCATGGCCGTTCCCGCCGAGGACGAGCGGGACTGGGACTTCGCTGCCGCCCACGGCCTCCCCGTCGTCCGTACGACGCAACCCCCCGAGGACTTCGACGGGGGCGCATGGACCGGTGACGGCGTCAAGATCAACTCGGGCTTCCTCGACGGACTCGACATCGCCGCCGCCAAAGAGCGCGCCATGGCCTGGATCGACGCGCGGGGGATCGGGGAACGCACCGTGAACTACCGCTTGCGGGACTGGCTGGTGTCGCGTCAGCGCTACTGGGGTTGCCCGATCCCGGTGGTCTTCTGTCCCGTGGACGGGATCGTCGGGGTTCCTGAAGACGAACTGCCGGTCCTCGCCCCTGACGACGTCGAGTTCCTCCCGACCGGGGAATCCCCCCTCAAACGCCATCCCACCTTTCGCCACACCACGTGCCCGAAGTGCTGGGGCCCGGCCGAGCGCGAGACCGACACCATGGACACCTTCGTCGACTCGTCGTGGTACTTCTTGCGCTTCTGCGATCCCTGGTCCGAGGACGCGCCGTTCGATCCCGCCAAGGCCCGGCACTTCATGCCCGTGGACCAGTACATCGGCGGTATCGAGCACGCCATCTTGCACCTTCTCTATGCACGCTTCTACACCCGTGCCCTCATCGACGTCGGACTGGCGCCCGGTGTGCCGCGAGAGCCGTTCAGCCGGCTCTTCACTCAGGGCATGATCCGGATGGACGGCAAGAAGATGTCGAAGTCCCGGGGAAATCTTGTGACGCCATCAAGGTACTTCGACACCGTGGGCGCCGACGCGCTGCGCCTCTTCCACCTCTTCGCGGGGCCTCCGGGCGACAACATGGACTGGACGGAGCAGACCGAGAACGTCATCGAAGGGTGTGGCCGGTTCCTCGATCGTGTCTGGCGCCTCACCGTCGAGAGGCCGGGCGCGGGGCGCGAGGGTGACCCCTTGGCGCAGGACGTCGAGATCGAACGGGCTACCCACCAACTGATCGCCAAGGTGAGCGACGACATCGAGCGGTGGTCGTTCAACACCTCGGTCTCGGCGTGCATGGAATTCTCACACGCGCTGCAGCGGTATCAGCGCGACTCGCCCGGAGGGCCGCATCGGGTGACGAATGACGCCGCCGCCGATGCCCTGTTGCTCCTGCTCGCTCCGATGGTCCCGCACATCGCCGCCGAGGCGTGGGAGCGACGGCACGGGGAAGGAGCGATGGTGCATGCCGAGGCGTGGCCGTCGTTCGACCCCGAGCTGGCGCGATCGGAGCGCGTCACGATGGTGGTCCAGGTGAACGGCAAGGTGCGCGACCGGATCGAGGTCTCACCCGACATCTCCGCAGAGGACGCCGTGGGGCTGGCCGCCGCGTCGGAGCGGGTGGTGGGTGCGCTGGGCGGGGCCGAGCCGGCTCGGGTGGTTGCCCGGCCGCCCCGGCTCGTCAACTTCGTCACCTGACGCCCCTTCGCCTCGGTGGGCGCGGGTCAGGTGTTCACGACTCTCTGAATCCCGCCAACAGTTCCTGGATGCTGTGGTGGTCCATGCGGTACGGGGCGTAGAAGCTCACCCGCGTCACCATCCCCCCGTAGCGCTCGGCCACCTTGGCCGGGATCTCCGCGATCTCCCCCGAGACGGCGAAGGCGTCGAGCATGTCGGCAGGGATGAGGTCCGCCATCTGGACCCACTCACCTCGCTTGGACAAAGTGTTGAGCTCGCTGAAGAGGTCACCCCACCCATGGAGGTCGAGGACCGGCTTGTAGGCAGGTGTCGACGCATAGAACGCCAGCTGCGCCTTGACGGCCTGGGTGGCCGCCTGGATCTCGGCCTCGTTGGTCCCGGTGACCATCATGGCCGGGTACGAGATCTCGTAGTCCGCCCTAGTCCGTCCGGCGCGGGCGAGCCCCCGGTCCAGCGCCGGCAATGTCACCTCGCGCATGTACCTGGCCGTGGTGAAGCCGTGCGCCAAGAGGCCATCGGCCACCTCACCCGCAACCTCGGTCATGAGCTGGCCCACGGCGGCCAGAAAGACCTTGGGGACGCCGTAGGGATTGGGCCCCGGATTGAAGAACGGGGTCATCAGCGTGTGCTTGTAGAAGTCTCCCCTGAAGGCGAGCTTGGTGCCGTCGTGCCACGCTGACCAGATCGCCCGCATGGCAGTGATGAACTCGCGCATCCGCGGCGCGGGATGCGACCAGGGCATCGAGTACCGCTTCTCGATGTGCGGCTTGATCTGGGAGCCCAGTCCCAGGAGGAACCGGCCTTTCGAGAAGGCCTGCAGATCGTTGGCCAGGACCGCCGTGCTCATGGGGTTGCGGGCGAACGCCACCGCGATGCCCGTGCCGAGCTCGATCCTTTCGGTGTGCTCCGCGGCCAGCAGCAGCGGGAGGAACGGGTCGTGCCCTGTCTCTGCACACCACAGGCCGTCGAAGCCGTCGTCCTCGGCTCGTCGCGCCGTCTCCGCCGCGTCACCCGGATCGAACCCGATACCGCCGTCGACTTGCATCGGCGCACCATATCCGAAGGCCCTCGGGACGCCCAGGACGACGAGCGGCCTTCCGAAGCGTGCGAGCGTGCTCGTGGGTGCCGGGAGAGCCCGAAAAGCGTTTGAGTTCTCGTCCGCGCCGGTCGACAACTGTGAGATGGGCCTCGAGGGATCCTCGATCCAGGAAGAGCCGGAAGAGCGGGCCGCCGGGGGCGGGTCGGATGAAAGCCTCGCCCTGCGCGAGCCCTTCTTGCGCCGGGTCCTGGCCGAATTCGAGGCGGGCCGTCTGGAGCCCTACGAGTACACGCGCCGAGTGCTCGCCATCAATGCCGCCACGTCGACCGTACAGATGCAGGCCATCGTGGACCAGCTCTCGGGCCCGGCCGGCCAAGGCGGGCCGGCGGAGCCGCGGGGCTTCGACGCGGTCGACCTGGCTCGCCTCCACTCGGCCCAGCGGGCGGAATCTCGTAGCCCCACCACCCGCTACGTGACGCTGGCGGTCGTGTTCGTGTTGTTCGCGGTGCTCATCGGCATCGGCATGTGGCTTGCGACCCACGTCCACGGCGCCGCGCTATCGGCGGGTACGGCGGGCGGAATCGGGATCGCCTTCGTGACGCCAGAGTGGCGCTGACACGCGCCCACCGACCTTGTCGTTTCAGATCGAACCAGGCGGTTCGAGCCAGGTCCGGTCGAGGTCCGATACCGACGGGCAACCCAAGAGGCTCAAGGTGCGCACCATCTCGGTGCGGAGTATCTCGAGGACCCGTTGCACGCCGGCTTCCCCGCACGCGGCCAGCCCGTAGAGGTAGGCGCGCCCGATCATCACCGCGTCAGCGCCCGCCGCCAGCGCTTTCACGACATCGCCGCCGCGCCGGACGCCACTGTCGATCACGACGGCGGCCGATCCCCCCAGCGCGTCGACGATGCCGGGGAGGACCCGAAGGGTGGGGGGAGCGCCGTCGAGCTGGCGGCCACCATGGTTCGACACGATGACGACGTCGCAGCCCGCCTCGACGGCACGACATGCGTCGTCGGGCGACAGCACGCCCTTGACGGCGAGCGGTCCGGTCCACTGCGTGCGGATGGCGCGCACGTCGTCCCACGAGAACGGCGACGCGCCCATGGCCACGAGTCGTGCCGTCGGCGCTTCGACGGCGCGATCGACGCCAGCAATCCTCCCGGGCGCGTGGTGCACATCTGTCGAACCGGTCCGGGCCCGGATCTCGGCACGCGCCATGCCGGCGAGCCATCGGGGCCGGAGCGCGACCTGTGCGGCGAGGCGCGCCGCGTGCTCACGGGCGTGAACCGGAAGGGCTGGGTCACCCCGTGGCGGACGTCGCGCTCGCGATGCCCGAGAGCAGGGGTGTCGAGGGTGATCACGAGCCCGGTGTAGCCGGCGCGCTGGGCCCGGGCCACGAGCTCCTCGGTCTGGTCGCGACCACCCGGCGAGTACAGCTGGAACCACTTGGGGCCCGTGGCCGATGCGGCGAACTCCTCGAGCGACGACCCGGCGACGGTGCTGAGCACAGAGATGGTGCCCATCGCCGCGGCCGCCCGGGCCACCGCCGGGGCGCCCTCGGGGTGCATGACACGCACCAACCCGCACGGAGCCAGGAGGACGGGCATCGACAGGGGAGTGCCGAGCAGCGACGTGGAGACCAGCGGTTCTCCGGTCTCCGCGGCAAGACGGGGACGAAACGTGGTCTCCCGGAAGGCCCGGGTGTTGCCGTGCAGCGTGACCTCGTCCTCGGCACCACCGTCGATGTAATCGAAGAGGGCCCGGGGCACGGCCCGGGCCGCACGACGCCGGGCGTCCCCCACGCTGTAGATCCGTGCCGCGTCCACCACCTCACCCCCAGGACGCGCCCCGAGTGCCACCAGGTGCAACCATTGCCCCGCGCCCGGTCGATAGTCTGCCCGCCGTGCGTCGCTTCCTTGCCCCTGTGGTCCTCGTCCCCTTGGCGGTCGTGGCCGCCCTGGTGCTGAGTGCGTGCGGGTCGAGCACCCCCACCGCATCGTCCTCGTCGACGACGTCGGGGAGCCCGACGGCGTCCGGAGGTGGTAGCAGCCCGGCGAGCACGGCCCCGGCGAGCCCGGCCTCGGCGGCCAATCCGCCCGTGGTGTCGGGTGCCACCGACCTGAAGGCCGAACCCGTCATCGGCTCCGGCACCACACCTGCCCCCACCAGCCTCGAGACGAAGGACCTCGTGGTGGGCACCGGGAAGACGGCGACGGCGTCGGACACCGTCCAGGTGCAGTACGTGGGTGCGAACTACACCAACGGCAAGGACTTCGACTCGAGCTGGTCCCGGGGGCAACCGTCGGTGTTCCCGCTCAACGGTGTGGTGCCCGGCTTCGCCCAGGGCATCGTGGGCATGAAGGTAGGGGGCCGGCGTGAGATCGTGATCCCTCCCGCGCTGGGCTACGGCGCCACGGGCCAGGCCCCCGCCGTCTCACCCGACGAGACGCTCGTATTCGTCGTCGACCTTCTGGCCATCCAGTAGCGCCGCCGGTCAGAGCTCGTCGCTCGGACCGCCGTCACTGCGTTCGTCGCGCAGGTACCGTTCGAGCTCGGCGGCAAGCTCGTCACCGGTCGGCAGCGTGCCCACGTCGAGGGGATTGCCCTCGGCGGCATCCACGCTCCGTTCGAGCTGACGCACCATGGCCGTGTGCTCGGCGCTCTTGGCGATGAGGTCGTCGACTTGCTGGAGCGAGGCGTCGGCCGCGGTGTGCAGCTCCGTCGCGTCCACCGACAGATCGCCGACCACGGCGAGGCCGTCGAGCAGGGCCGCGCTCGCCGACGGAAAGGCCATCCCCGACACATAGTGCGGGACGCGGGCCCACAACCCGACGGTCGGGATCCCGGCCTCACCGAAGGCGAGCTCGAGGGCGCCCCAGATCCCTGACGGCACGTCGATCTCTCCCTGGACGATGCCGACGCGCGCCACCAGTTCGGCCGATTCGCGAGGAGCGGTGGCCGCCAACCGCACCGGCCTGGTGTGGGGGGCGGGAGCCGGGAACGCACCCAGGCCGACAACCAAGCGGACCCCGAGCTGCGTGGCCAGCGTTACGACCGAGGCCACGAACGATGGCCACCGGAAGTCCGGCTCCGGACCGACGAGGTAACAGACATCGGCGCCGGCGCGATCGGTGCCCACCCGCAGCTGGATGACGGGCCAGGTGAGCCCCTCGTTGACACCGTGAGCGATGTGCACCACCGGTCAACGGGCGCGTTGGTCGATGAGCTCCTCGCCGTTGAAGGTGGCCACGAGCTCGGTGGCGTCGGCGGACAACAGCGCCGTGATGGCCCCATCGGCGCCCAGCCCAGCGTCGACCCAGCCGTCGAGCGCCACCACCAGGACCGGACGGTCGAGGCTGCGATCCCCGTGTCGCTCGTAGAGCGTCACGCCGCGCCACCGTCGCTCACGAGGCGTCCAGTGCGGCCGACGCCATCTCCGCCAACCGCACGACGCTGCGGCCGAAGTCATCCACGCTGGACCTGTCCCCGGCTGTCGCGCCGCCGACGTAACGCGCGTAGACGCCTTGGATGATGCAGGCCAGCTTCCAATAGCCGAAGGCGACGTAGAAGTCGAGGTCGCCGAGGTCGCGTCCCCGACCGCGGCCGCGTCGCACGTCCGCATCTCGGCCCGGCTCGGAAATCCCGACACCGTCGTGGGTGTGACGCCGAGCAGGGCCGCCTCGTCACCGGGGTCGGTCCAGTACACCATCAGGAGCCCGACATCGGCGAGGGGGTCGCCCAGCGTGCAGATCTCCCAATCGAGGACGGCGCGCACCGCTCCGTCGGGGCCGAGCACCGTGTTGTCGAGTCGATAGTCGCCGTGGACGATCGAGGCCCCCATTTGGACCGGGATCTGCGCCGAGAGCCGGTCGTGCACGGCTCCCACGACGGTCGCCGTGTCGAGCCCTTCGACCTGGGAGTTGCGGAACTGCTGGTACCACCGCCGCAGTTGGCGCTCGATATAGCCGTCGCGCTTGGCGAAGTCCCCGAGCCCGACGGCGTCCACGTCCACCGCGTGCAGCGCCGCCAGGGTGTCGGCCAGTGACTCGCCGGCTCGCCGGCGTCCGTCCTCGTCGAGGTCGTGCTGTGCCGCTCCTGCGTCTCTGATGATGAGACCGTCCACGAATTCCATGACGTAGAAGGGTTGCCCGTTCACCCCCGGGTCCTCGCACAGCCCGAAGGTCTCGGGAACGGGGACCGCCGTCGGCCCGACCGCCGTGATGACGCGGTACTCGCGGGCCATGTCGTCCGCGGTGGGCAGGACGTGGCTCAGGGGCGGGCGGCGCAGGGCATAGCGATGACCCGACGAGTCGGCGACCCTGTAGGTGAGATTGGAACGCCCGCCGGCGATGAGCTCGAACGACAAGGGGGGCACGCAGCCTGCAACATGTGACGAGAACCACGACGTCACAGCGGCGGCGTCGACGCCCTCGACGCCGTCGACAGTGTCGGCAGTCGCCATGGGAGGAACGCTACCCCCGCACCCCAGGCGGCCTGAGCTGTGATCGGCGCCCGGTATCGTCCTGGGCGTGATCGATGCCACCGACGCCACCTTCGAGCAGGACGTTCTCGCACGCTCCGAGCAGGTCCCCGTCATCGTGGACCTGTGGGCCCCGTGGTGTGGCCCCTGTCGCACCCTGGGCCCCATGCTGGAGAGGGCCGTCGAGGCCAAGGACGGGTCGGTGGAGCTGGTGAAGGTCAATGTGGACGAGAACCCGCGCATCTCCGCCTCCTTCCAGGTGCAGTCGATCCCGGCCGTCTTCGCCCTGAAGAACCGCCAGGTCCTCGACGGGTTCATCGGAGCGGTCCCCGAGCCTCAGGTCACCGAATTCGTGGAACGCCTCGCACCGCTGCCGTCAGAAGCGGACACGCTGGTCGAGGCCGGGGACGAGCTGTCGCTGCGGCGGGCCCTCGAGCTCGAGCCCGATCATCCCGGCGCCGTGGTCGGCCTGGCGCGCCTCCTCGTCGAACGGGGCGCCCCCGACGAAGCGCTCCCGCTGCTGGCCCGTATTCCCGAGACGCCCGAGTCGCGCCAGGTCGCCGCCGAGGCCCGGTTGGCCGCCCAGCAGGTCGAAGTCCCGGCCGACGGCGTCGACGTGTTGCTCGACGCGCTGCTGACCAAGGTGAAAGACGACGAGCAGGCCCGCCAGGAATTCCTCGACCTCCTCGAGACGCTCGGGCCCGACGACCCGCGCACCGCGCCGTACCGCAGAGCCCTGGCCACGCGGTTGTTCTGAGCGTCGGACCGGACTCGGCGCCGAGATCCCCGGCGGCGGCCGCCGCCGCCCCCGGCGTCGAGGCCACAGCCGGCGTGTAGCTTCACGCGGTGCACCTCCGCCTCGGTGACCGGAGATTCGATCTGGCCACCCGGAGTTTGGTCATGGGCATTCTGAACCGGACGCCGGACTCCTTTTACGACAAAGGCGCCACGTTCTCTCTCGACGCGCTGGACCGCGCCAGCCGACTGGTCACCGAGGGTGCCGACATCCTCGACGTGGGAGGGGTGAAGGCGGGCCCGGGCCCCGACGTCAGCGAGGCCGAGGAGCTCGACCGTGTCATCCCGGCCATCGAGGCCCTCCACGCTCGCGTCGACGTGCCCCTGTCGGTCGACACCTGGCGGGCGTCGGTCGCCGGTGCCGCCTATACCGCCGGGGCCGTCCTCGGCAACGACATCAGCGGGTTCGCCGATCCCGACTATCTGCCGGTCGCGGCGGCGGCGGGCGCGGCGGTGGTGGCCACGCACATCCGGATCGGGCCCCGCATCCCCGATCCCGATCCCGAATACGACGACGTGGTGGCGTCGGTCCGCGACTTCTGGTCGAGCGGGGCGCCCGGCGCGCGCCGCCGGTCTGGATGGTGATCAGATCGTGCTCGACGCCGGGCTCGACCTCGGCAAGACACCGGCCCAATCACTCGTGCTGCTGCCGCGCCTCGGGCGTGCTCGCCGAGCTGGGCTACCCCCTGCTCCTGTCGGCGTCGAACAAGCCCTTCCTCGGCGCCACGCTCGACCTCGACATCGACCGTCGCCACGAGGCATCGCTCGCCGCCGCTGCCCTCGGCGTCTCACTCGGCTGTCGCATCGTGCGGGTCCATGACGTCGTCGGGACCCGAAGGGTCTGCCACACGTTGGCAGCCGTGCTCGAGGCGGCATGAGCCCGACCCGGCCTCCCGGCGCATCGGCCAGGTCGACTCCGGCGGCCGGTGCCACCCCCAAGCCGGCCTACCTCGTCCGCGGCGACGATGCCTCGCTCGTCGGGCAGCGCCTGCACGACCTGCTCGGCGACCTCGTCGGTGAGTACGACGTCGCCATGGTCGTCGAGGAGCTCGGCGGTCCCTCGGCGGAGGAGTTCGATGTCGGCGCCGTCGTCGACGCGGTCACGACACCGCCGTTTCTCACCGATCGCCGGATCGTGGTGGTGCACCGACGCGGGACGGTTGCTGGCCGCCGACGCGGCCCGCCTCGTGGTCTGCCTCGACGACCCCCTGCCCGGCGTGACATTGGTTCTGGGGGCGGGAAGCGGCACGATCCCCGCCGCCCTCGTCAAGGCGGTCGAACGCCACGGTCTGATCGTCGACACATCGGTCGGGACCGGTCGCGCCCGCACGCAGTGGCTCGTCGACCGGTTGCACGATGGTCCGGTCAAGCTCGACGCCCGCGCCGCGGGTCCAAGCTAGGCGAGCACCTGGGTGGCGACATGAGCCGGCTGCGGGGACTCCTCGACGCGCTGGCGGCCGCCTACGGCGAGGGCGCGTCCGTCGACATCGAGAAGCTCGAGCCCTTCTTGGGCGAAGCCGGCTCGGGTCGCGCCATGGGATCTCACCGACGCCATCGACAACGGCGACACCGCCGCCGCCCTCGGAGCGCTCCAACGGCTCTTCGGTGCAGGTGGGTTTCATCCTCTGCAGGTGTTGGCGATCATCCATCGCCACTATCAGGCCATGCTGCGCCTCGACGGGTCGGGTGTCACCACGCCCGATGAGGCCGCGCCGCGCCTCGGGATGCGCAGTGCCTTTCCGGCACGAAAGGCGCTCGAGCAGGCTCGACGGTTGGGGCCTGGCAGGATCAGCAGGGCCGTGACGCTGCTGGCCGATGCCGATCTCAACATGCGGGGCGCCGTGCGCTGCCACCGGAGACGGTGCTCGAGGTGCTCGTCGGTCGTCTCAGCCGGCTCGGTGCGGCGGAATTGACAGCGTCGTCCTGCCGCGACAGGGTCGCGACGACGGTCGTGAGGCTCAGGCCTCGTCGGCGGCGTTGGCCCGACGCATGAGACGGGACTTGCGGTTGGCCGCCTGGTTCTTGTGGATGACGCCCTCCGCGGCGGCCTTGTCGATGCGCCGTACGGCGGCACGGAGGGCGTCTGGCGCGTCCTCGGCTCCGGTGTCGAGGGCGGTCACGGCGGTCTTGGTCCACGTGCGGATCTCCGAGCGCACCGACTTGTTGCTCAGCCGGCGCCGCTCGTTCTGGCGGTTGCGCTTGATCTGGCTTCGAATGTTGGCCATGGGGTTCTTCGCTGCTCCGGGACGTGCTCCGCGCTAGGCGGCCCGTC
>CAWISP010000024.1:0-196658 GCA_963838775.1 uncultured Acidimicrobiales bacterium | reverse complement strand
TGCCGTCGAGATCACTGCCCGCGACGGCCGGCAGGTGCGGGCCCGTGCCGGCATCACGACCCTGCCACACGGGGTACTGCACGCTGGGGTCGTCACTTTCGAACCGGCCTTGCCACAAGGCAAAGTGTCCGCGCTCTCCCGCATCGCCACGGGTCCAGTGGCCAAGGTACTGCTCCGCTTCGACGAGCGGTTCTGGCCACGACGAATGGCCCAGCTCATTTGTGGAGACGGGCCGGTCACGCTGTACTGGTCGACCTCGTATGGGACCCAGGGCCCGCCGGTGCTCATCGCCTATGCCACCGGGCCGCGCGCCGGCGAACTGTCGAAGGCGGGTGACGCGCTGGCGATCGAGGTGACGCTCGACGACCTCGGTCGGTTGTTCCCCCGGGTGGTTCCTCGCCGCTTGCTTCGCGCCGCGCGTTTTGTCGACTGGTTGACTATGCCGACCGCACTCGGGGGATACACGTTCTTGCCCCCCAGGACCGTCGGGGCCCGCGAACAGCTTGCCGCGCCGGACACGGGCGCCCTCGTGTGGGCTGGATCCGCCACGGTGTCCCGACCGGTCGCCGACACGGTCGAGGCCGCCTACCTGAGCGGGTTGCGAGCGGCCAGCCAGGTCAGTGCGATCCTGAGGCATCCTTGAGCAACCGCGCTCAGATGGTGCCACTGCGGGGTCAGACCGCGTTCCGCTATACGAACGATCAGGGGGCCCCGGCGACCGTGGTCGACCTCGGAAGTGGCGAACCGAGCCCCCAGTCACCGGCGGAAGAGGCAGGTCGTCGCAAGAGGGTCCCGGGGAACATAAGCTGACACCAGTGTCAGGTTTATCAGCGTTCCCTGGAGTCGACGGAGTACCGATCGAGCCCGACTTGCCACATGCACACCAGTCCGATGCCGAGCCCGAGGCGGCCTCGGGTCCCACGATTTCCCCGGGGCAAACCGGCGAGCCTCGGGCGACTCCGGGCTCCTGGCCTTCCCCGTGGGTTCTCGCCACCGACATTTACGCGAGGGCTCGGAACCTGGTGAGTGATCCGCGACTCATGGGCGTGTTGCGGGCGGGACCCCGGGTGGGGTTGTTCCTGGCCCGGGGTAATCGTCGGACGGCGACCGCCGGCCAGGACGACAGCATCGTGCCCGTCCGACCGACTCCGTCTTTGGCACTCCAGGCGTACCTCGACGAGATACTGATCGCCCTCTTTCGCCACCCAGACCTGTTGCCGAGACCGGCCGACTACGCCCCGGCAGCGGCCGATGTGGCGGAAATCCGGGATCTCTTCTCGACGCGTGGGTGGCTCGAGCAGCCGGCGCAATATCACCGGAAGCCACCGATGCCCGATGACGTCCGCGCCTGGCATGGGCGTGCCGCCGGGCTCGGCTACGAGCACATCACGTTCACCAGCGGGTGGGAGCCTGATCCCGAGGAGCCGGGGCGAAGCAGGTGGTTGAGCCACGAAGCCAACCGCACCGTCCACGCGCTGGTGTCTCGGACCCCGGGTCGAGAGCACCCGTCCTGGCTCATCTGCGCCCATGGCTTTGGCATGGGCACGAGCGCGTCGATGGACTTGCGGGCATTTCGAACCCGGCAGCTGCACCACCGGGGCATCAACGTCATCGTCCCGGTACTTCCGCTCCACGGACCGCGGGCCTCTGGCCGGATTCGTGGCGAGGACCTCATGACCATTGACCTGGTCGACTCCATGCACGGCATGGCCCAAGCCACCTGGGACCTCCGGCGGATCATTCGATGGGTGCGAGAGAGCCAGGGCGCGGAGACCGTCGGGCTGATCGGCTACTCGCTCGGGGCGCTCGTTGCCGCACTGGTGGCCGCCACTGAGGACGACCTGGCCTGTGTCATCGCCGGGGTTCCCGTGGTCGACCTGCCGGACCTCTACCGCCGCCACAGCCCACCCGACATCGCGCGGCTGGCCGACGCCCAAGGCGTCCTCGGGCAGGCGGCCGACGACGCCCACCGTGTCGTCTCGCCGTTGGCGATGGACTGCAAGGTGCCTTTCGAGCATCGCTATGTCTTCTCCGGTCTGGCAGATCGGATGTCGACGTTCGGCCAGGCTCGAAAGCTCTGGCTGCACTGGGGCCAGCCTCCCCTTGTCGCGTATCGCGGCGGCCACGTTGGGTTCTTCTTTTCGGGTGTTGTCCGCCAATTCGTCGATGACGCGATAACGAGCTCGTTCCCAACGGCATCAGGAAGTTCAGGCTAATTGCCCAATGTCTCCGCGTGGCCAGAATGCCCGCACCGAACGCAACACGGGCGCGGCACTCAGTGGATGCGCCACGAAAGGAGCGACGGAGTGAGACCGACATGCGGCGGCTGAGCGGGTTGGACGCAGTGTTCCTTGCGGCCGAGGGGCCAGCCAACTACGTCACCCACGGCATGGCGGTGATGGTCCTCGATCCCTCGACCATGCCCGCCGGTGATCGCGTTGGGGCGGTGAGGGACTATGTCCGAGCACGAATCCACTTGGTGCCGCCACTGCAGCGGCGTCTGGTCCCGGTGCCGCTGGGCCTCGACGTGCCCACGTGGATGGATGATCCCCCAGTCGACCTCGACCGTCACATCCAAGCGGTGCGGCTGCCGACACCGGTCACTGCCGTGGCGTTGGCCTCCTTCGTCTCCGATCTCGCCGGACACAAGCTGGATCGGCACTTCCCCCTGTGGGAGATGTACGTGATCGAAGGGTTCGAAGACGACCGTCTGTGCGTCGTAGCGAAGTTGCACCACTCCTTGATGGACGGCGGTGCTGGTATGCAGTTCATGGCGTCGCTCTTCGCGCTGGAACCCAATGCTCCCGCACCACCGGCGCCTGGGCCACAGGTCCCAGAGAGACGACCCGGGGACCTGGCCCAACTCGCCGGCGCTCTTGCATCTATGTTCCGGCGCCCGCTGATCGGCGCTCGAGCGCTCCAGCGAACGGTGGCGGCGGGCCTACGTGTTTCTCGCCAGCTGGTTGACCATCGTCGCCGCGGTGGTTCCTCGCTCACCGTCCCCTTCAGCGCCCCCCGCCTCCCTTTCGACGCACCAATCACGCCGCGACGTGAGGTAGCCTTTACGTCTCTTCCGCTCGACAAGATCAAGGACGTCGCCCACGCCTTCGAGGTCACCATCAACGACGTGGTCCTCGCCGTGGTGGCAGGCGCGATGCGGCGCTTCCTCGTTTCCTTCGGGAAGCTGCCAGAGAAGCCGCTGGTAGCCGCAGTCCCGGTGTCGGTGCGAGGTGATCACGGCGTGGAGCAAGCCAACATGGTCAGCGTCATGCTCACCGGCCTGGCGACGGACCTGGAAGACCCCGCCGATCGCTTGGTCGCCATCCACCACGCGGCATCCGAGGCCAAGCTGCTGCAGGCGGCGGTGGGTTCCGATGCACTCATGGAGTGGTTTGAAGTGCCCGTGCCGGCGCTCTTCTCGGTGGCGACGAGCCTCTACGCGCGGTTGCATCTCTCGGCTTTGCATCCCCCGGTGTGTAATGTCCTGGTCTCCGATGTCCCGGGCCCGCCCGTGCCCCTCTACTTCGCGGGGGCACGTCTCGAATCGATCTTTCCCCTCGGCCCGATCTTTGACGGGGTGGGCCTGAATATCACCGCGGTGAGTTCGGCCGACACACTCGACATGGGCCTCGTAGCCTGTCCGGACCAACTGCCCGGCCTTTGGAACCTGGCCACCGGATTGCGACCCGCTCTCGAGGAGCTGGACGCGGCGCGACTCTCTCGCGGCGGAGCGAAGACCTCGTCCAAGGCCAAAAGCGCTCGACAGTGGGGCTCCTCGGCATCGCTTCCTTGACCCTGGAGCTGCAATAGGGAGACTGCCGCCACAGAAGCTTCACCCCAAGCCCGGGGCAGAAGGCACGTCGGTGGCTACGAAACGGCGAGGTTTCGACCGCCTCTCAGCTGCTCGCTTGGACCTTGGCAGGGTGGAGAGCTGCCGGTCGCAGCGCGTCGGGACCAGGACAAAGCCGCCTGGTCGCTCCGGGGTGGTGAAGCAGTGCTTCGCTGAAGCCGCCAACGTCGAGGGGTGGAGTTGCCCCGATTCCTGGACATCACCGATCGCTGGATGCACCCGAGTCAACTCGAAGCCACAAGGACCTTTCGGTCAATGGTTCGAGAGTCAGCGCTCTCTTGTCAGGTCAGTGGAGGTCATAAGACGTTACTCCAACCCCCTAAACGAAGCGCTGACCTGGGGGAACTTCTCACGGCCGGCCGGCAGCACGAAATGGCCGAAACGGTGCCACCACGGCAGCATCACCGTCGCCTTCACCCAGACGAATTACGCAGCGTTCCGGCGACCCCCAAGCCATGAGGTGCCCGAGCACCACCACACCGATCAGCAATATGGCAAGCCGCCGAAAGGACTTTGGACCCTAACGAGCGAACGTCGAGACTCTTACGATTCGATGGTGAGCCCAGCCGAGAAGACCCAGGCCATCGCATATGACGGCCTTCCCACCGAGTCCCCCATGGGGGCCCCGCTTGACTGGGCGTGGCTCCGCGGAGCGAAGAGCGAGTGGGGGGTGCATCCCAAACCCAGCCCCCGCGGCCTAACCATGCTGGACATCGCCGTGGGCTCGTATGGCGAGGTGGCCGAACACCCGGGGCACCGCTCCATGGCGCCGCGCGGCGCGGATGTGGGCGACGACACAGCCGACATGGGCTACATCCTCAACTGGAAGACCGACATGTGGTCGGACAACGTGACCGAGCTCTACGAGGAGGCGGTCGCCCGGCAGTGGTCCGCCACCCGGGACATCCCCTGGGGCGACCTGCGTGAGCTCCCGGCCGACGTCGAACACGCCATGTGCCAGCTGTGCACGTTGCTCACCGAGGTAGAGATGATCGCCGCCGACCTGCCGGCTAAGTGGATGTGGCGGATGAACCACGACTTCATCGAAGCCAAGATGTTCCTCTGCACCCAGATCATGGACGAGGCCCGCCACGCCGAGGTGTTCCGCAAGCGCGCCCTGGCCAACGGCGGCGGTCTGCTGGTGTCGAGGGGCGGGCCCACCAGCCTGTTGCGCACCATCATCGAGGCGAAGACCTACACCCAGGCCAGTGCCCTTTTGCATCTGCTCGGTGAGGGGTTCGTGCTCGACATCTTCCGCATGGGTGAGCTGATCGCCCCCTCCGACGTCGAGAAGCGCATCTTCCGCATGTGCATGCAGGACGAAGCTCGCCATGTCGCCTACGGCACGATGCATCTGCGCTACGCCGTCGACCACGATCCCGACGTCGCCGAGGAGATCCACGAGGCGCTCGACCACGGCGAGCAGGTCCTGATCGACTTCGGCACGGCCCCCGACGTCTCCACCGCCCTGGCCGTGCTGCTGGCCGGCGGCGTCGAGCACGTCGAGGACAAGGGATTCCCGCTGTCGATGGAGCTGACCAAGAAGCAGCTCACCTCCTATCTGGCCCGCTGCGAGCGTGCCGGCGTGAGCCGGCTGGACCGGACCACGATCCCGCTCGACGTGCTGGGCATCGACCGCGAGCCCATTCGGGCAGCGAGCGCGGTCGCTCGATGAGTGGCGGGGTCGACACGATGGCGTTCTTCGACTCGCTGGCCAACGAGATGAATGCCCACGCCGAGCGCTTCGCGCCGCTGGGAGAGGCCGAGATGACCCTTGTGCTGGTCATGGGCCGCTCCGGAGGAGACTTCCGCGTACGCCTCGAATTCGAGAGTCTCGAGTGTATTGGTGTGGTCCAAGTCGACGACGCCGAGGCGCTTGGCGCTGACTTCCGCCTCGAGGGCCCACTTGAGGCCTGGCAAGCGATGTTCGACGACATCACCGCCAACGGCCGTGCCACGGGCCTCTACACGATCAACAGCTTGGCCCTGATGGGCGATCGCATCCGCTGTGAGGGTGATGACCCCATGGGGCTCGACAAGTTCTCGCGGTTCAACCAGACACTGCAGGAATTCTTCGACGGCGCGCGCCACCTGGCGGTCGGCGCCACCTGAGGGGGCGACGATGGATGCACCCAATTGTCCGCACTGTGCCAAGCCCATCCTGCGGGCTCTGGATCTCCCCTACGGTTGGTGGGAATGGCATGAGGACGGATACCAGCTGACGACTGCGTCCCAACGGGTCGACGTGGCGCCGTGGGTCCATGGGGACTGTATGGGTGAGCTCCGTGAGTTCCACCCCCACGACTTCGGCCAGCCCAATCCTAAGCCGCAGCACGTGACGAGGGGCTCGTGACATCCGGTAGCTGGCCATGAGTCTTCAGGTCCTCGAGGACCTCTGCATCGGCTGTGGTGCCTGTGATTTCTCGTGCCCGACGGGCGCGTTAGCCAAGACTGACTCGTTCCTGGGCCTGTTCGCAATTGATCCCTACACCTGCGACGACTGTGGGCGCTGCGTGGAAAAGTGTCCGGTCGCCGCCATCGTGTCCGATCCTTCGTGGCCCGTGTGCCAGGGCAAGGGCTGCCCACTCACCTCCACGCGGCTATCCGAGTTCTCCTGTGCCTACTGGCAGCAGCGGTGCTCCAAATGCGGTTCGACGCTTTGGCAGACCCCTAAGGGCTCGTGGGTCTGCTCGCGGTGTGGCCTCGGGATGCGTGTGTCGTGCCCCAAGACTCGTCATCTCGAGCGCGGCGAGGGGTCAGTGAGTGCGCACCGCCCGTCGAGTTCTGGAGAGCCGCCCGATCGACCCACCGCTAAGTTCAGCGTGACGACCCGCGGTGGCGCCATCGCTCAGGGTGATCGAAATGGCACGAACAGTAGGCGCGCTCCACACCTTGGGAGCGTCGGCGTTGCTCCGGACCAGGGGACCTGGGACAAAGGCCTCTACCCCCCGAGCGATTGAAAGTGGACGCTGTCTGATGGAGGTCTGCTCCCGTCGCAACGAGGAGGTCCCATGTGGAAGCGGCCCAAGTTACTCGGCAGGGATTTTGCTCGGCGCTGGAACCACCGGGGTGGGAACGCCGGTGCTGGACATCCCCGCCCACGGGTGCTCATCGAAGAACCCGACGCGGCCGAGGCCTTTGCGTACTGGCGACTCCTAACACACCACGGGTATCAGGTGTCGTGGTGCCCCGGTCCCACGGGTCCACCACCACGGAAGTGTCCGCTCGTGGCCCTCGGCCACTGCGAACTCGTACAATGCGCCGACGTCGTGGTTTCATCGCTCCCACTGCACCGAGAGTCTTCACGGGAGGTCATCGCTGCACTCAGGCACCTGCATCCCGAAACACCGATAATAGTACAGGCTCCTCAACATCTGCTCGCACGGTGCGAATCACTGTTCCAGGAGGGTTCTTGGAACATGCGTACGCCCGTTACGAGCGAAATACTGCTCGACTCAGTCGAGCTCGCACTTGCCGAGTCGGGTAGACGCTCGCAGGGAGCATCCGACGTTCCGGGGTAGGGTCGGGCGCCATGCGGCGCACACCTGGGGAGGGAAGTTCCCACCGTGCCCTCCGATTGACCCTGGCGATGTCCGTAAGTGACAGCGGGTCGCCCAATGGCCACTCTCGGCTCCAGTGCTTCGTCGACCGTCCGAGCCTGGTCGTCGAGAATGGCGGTTTGGCCCTCATATGTGGGACAAAGTCGTCGGCCCCCCTCGCACGCATGAATTGCTGTTTGTCGGTGACGTGAGAGCAGAATGGTCCGTGACCGAACAGCCGGGACGCGAGGATCTTGCTCGTTGGATGGAATCGCGTCCGACTAACTACTACGAGGCGACGCCCAACTTGCGGTCGGTGCTCGAAATCCGGGCGGGCACCACGCGTACGGCCGCCATGGAACCCGGCCTCCAGGACTTCGGCCGTGTGGTCGCCGAGGTCATCGATCCCGCCGTCGAGACCCTTGAGCGCCACCGCGAGCTGCCCGCCCACGTCCCCTACGACAACATTGGCCGGCGGGTCGACCAGATCGAGTTCCACCCCGACTACCGACGCGCCGGCGAGGCGGTGTGGGCGTCGGGGATCTTGGCGGTGAACCAAGGCGGCCGCGGCGCCTTCGAACAAGCGGCCTTGTTCTACCTGCTTGCACAAGCGGGCGAAGGCGGCCACAGCTGCCCGGTCGTGTGCACCGCTGGCCTGGCGCGGGCGGTCGAGCGCCGAGGCTCACCCGAACTCAACGCTCGCTTCTCCTCTGGGCTCTTCGAGGTCGACTACAACCGGTGCCTGCGGGGATCGCAATTCCTCACCGAGGTACAAGGGGGTTCGGACGTGGGCGCCAACGTGGCGCGTGCCGTGCCCGACTCGACTGAGCCCGGCGCCTGGCGGATCACCGGCGAGAAGTGGTTCTGCTCGGTGGCCGATGCCGACCTCTTCGCTGTGACCGCCCGCCCCGGCGGGGCCGGCAAGGGCACCCGCGGTCTGGGGTGCTTCCTCGTGCCACGGAGCCTTGACACCACAACTCCCAATGGCTTTCGCATCCGGCGGTTGAAGAACAAGCTCGGGACACGCTGTCTCGCTTCGGCAGAGATCGATTTCGACGGTGCCCTGGCCTGGCCCATAGGTGGGGTCGAGGAGGGGTTCCATGTTGCCGTGGAGGAACTGCTCAACACCTCCCGTTGGCTGAACGCTGTGGGCTCGACCGGACTCATGCGCCGCGCGTATCTGGAGGCCTCGACCTTCGCACGTCACCGCCAGGCGTTCGGGCAGGCCGTCGGGGCGTTTCCAGCTGTGCGTGAGCAGTTGGCGGTGATGAAGGTTGAAGAGCAGGCCGCGCTGGCCTCGACGATGGCGCTCACCGGGTTGCTCGACCACCTCAACGGTGGCCAGGCCTCCGAAGCGGAGATCGCCGTTTACCGGTTCCTCGTCAACGCCAACAAGTACCTCACCTCGATCACGGCCACCGATGTCGTGCACCGCGGGATCGAGGTGCTCGGCGGCAACGGCACGATCGAGGACTTCTCCCCGATTCCGCGTCTCTATCGCGATGCCGTCGTGTTTGAAAGCTGGGAGGGCACCCATAACGTGCTGTGTGCCCAGGTGCACCGAGACTGCACCCGTTTCGGCCTTCTCGACCACGTGTTGGTATGGGTCCGGGGCGAGCTGGCCACAGCCGGCGAGAGCGATGACGGCGCTGCGGTCGCCGCCGCGCTACGTGATCTCGAGCCCCGGCTGCGACGTGACCTTGCCGATCCCGAGGAGGCTGCCGCCCATTTCCGTCGCCACCTCGACCAACTAAGCCGCGTCATCCAGGCATCATGTCTGCTCACAGAGGCGCACAAAGGAGCCGAGGCCCAGAAGAGCGCAGTGGTCGCGCTATTCGTGCGCCACCACCTGGTTCCGGAGTACTGTCCCGAGGACGACCCGGGATGGCACGAGCTCGTGGAGGCCATTGTCGGCGACGACTTCCGGTGATGCTTGCCAGACGCGGTCACCGGCCCGTCCCAATTCTGGCTCGTGCTTGTGGACGCCGGATGTGGGTGAGACCGAACTCTTCCTTGCGGAAGCGTTGGTCGAAATCAGGTGTATCGCTGTTCCCCAAGCAAAGCGCGTTTTGTCACCGCAATTGACCGGAATGGGCCGGCCCCTTCTCGGAGTGAACTGAGCCTCGACGGACCTCAAACCATCCGTATCACGCCAGCGGTTGCGGCCTTCCATTCCGGACCCACGGCGCATCCGATGAGGCACCCGCAATGCGCATCCGGCGCTGGCTTCCGTGACCTGCCCCCGATTACGAGTCCACCCGGATCCGCTGGTGGGGGTTGGGGCATCCGGTCCGTCCGGAGGGTTGGAGTAAAGCCCTTAAGGTGCTCGAGCGACCGGACACGAGAAAACGGCTCCTGAACAGCACACACGTTGTCATTTCGACATGTCATTTCGACAACGCTGTGGAGGTGCGGACAACTCTCGAACCAAGACATCAGAGAGGAAATTGAAACCCTCTGGGCCTTGACCAGGCATTTTGATTGACTTCCGGCAGTCGGTTCGGGCCTCGGACTCTCGCTTGATGTGCCACGAAAAGGGTTGAAAGGACTCCCCCGCCGCCCTCATGCCTTGGCAGTTCCGCTGGCGGACCGCCCTGTACCGCTTCCTTCGAGTATTTCCGAGCGCCTGGATCCCACAGGCGTCTCGCTCCAACCGAGCAGAACGGCATGTTCGAGCCGTTCAGACGGATGCCGGCATCCGAGAGTGGGCGGTGTTACCAATCGGTCCGATCCAGCTCTGGGCCACACAGACGGAGGAGTGAAATGCGTCACAGTTCGAGCTCAAAGGTCAGGCCGCCTTCCTCCCCCGCGTGGCGAGCGACGATCACGCGGTGGCGCCCTTCCGGCAAACGCCACCGGTGCTCCTCGGGATCACGGGTTGCCAGCCGGTCGATCGGAACTCGAATCTCGAATGGGATCTCGCTCCGCTCGGCCACCTCGACGCGGCTGAACCCGACGAGTCGGCAAGGAGAATCGATATCAGGAAGTTGAGCGTAGACCTGGACGACGTCGGCACCCGCTCGGTCGCCGTTGTTCCGAACCACACCTCGCACGGTGATGGCCTCGGTCCCCAATGACACCTCGACGCCATCGAGCGCAAACGTTGTATACGAGAGACCGAATCCGAACGGATAGGCCGCACGACGTCCGGTGTGCTCCAGGTGCCACCATCCGTGCCACCGATCGTAAGTGAACGAAGCCGCGAATCGATCGAACGCCGGTAGGTCGGCCTCATCGACCGGAACGGAGAATGGGAGTCGAGCCGAAGGGTTCACGCGGCCCCACAGCACGTCAGCGAGACCCGCCCCCGCCTCACACCCCCCGTACCATGCCTGCACGACGGCAGGCACGTTGTCGATCCACTCGGTCATGATCACGGCGCTTCCGGCCTGAATCACCACCACCGTCCTGGGATTGGCTGCCGAAACCGCCGCGATAAGCGCCATATCCGAAGGGTGGAGTCTGAGGCTGTTGCGATCGCCTCCGACTCCAAAGCCACCAGGTCGGCCCATGAGCCACTCAGGAGTCGTGACCGCAGGGAGCTCGGAGAGCTCGAGGCCGAAGCGTTCCGCAACGGCCGGCTCATCGCTTGGCGGGAAGAGCTGCCCCAGGGCGGGGTCTGTCTCACCGATGTACTCCCCTTCATCGACATACGTGTACCCAACGACCACTACGGCGACATCCGCGCTCGCTGCTGCTCCGGCTGCGCCTGCGAGATCAGATCCGTCGTCGAACGCGAACTGAACGCCTTCGGACCTGAACCCCTCGATGATGGTGCGATTCGCCAGGTCCCAGACGTCGCTCGACCCCCCGTCTCCGGTGTTGACGCTCTCTGCCAGCTTGCCGATCACGGCGATCCGAGCGTCGGACGAGAGTGGGAGCACCGGTTGACCATCGACGGGTACGTTACGGAGCAGCACCACCGATCGTGCTGCCACTTCTCGTGCCAGCGCCCTGTGTTCAGGACATCCAATGGACTCTGCTGGAGGCGCCGGGGCTGACAGGACCTCGTCGAAACGGAGCAGGGTGCTTACAAGATGCAGGACCGCCTTGTCCACGTCAGGCCATGAAGCGTCGCCGCGCTCGAGAGCCTCGCTGAGGTCTCGGGCTCGGACCATGCGGTAGGGCATCTCGATGTCCAGCCCAGCCGCGAGCGAGGTGGCTGCGTCGCGAAGCCCGAAGATCCAGTCGCTTATGACGAGCCCCTCGAATCCCCATTCCCCCCTCAGGATGTCGGTGAGCAGTGCCTTGTTCTGACCACACCACTCGCCGTTGAGCGAGTTGTAGGCCGACATGACCGAGGCCACTCCCTCCTCGACGATGCGGCGGAAATGAGGCAGATAGACCTCGTGGAGTGCGACCTCGTCCACCTCGATGTCGACCGAGAATCGGGCGTTCTCCATGGAGTTGCAGGCGAAGTGCTTCACGCACGCCATCACGTGGCGCTGAAGGCCGCGCATGTGCGCCACGCCGAGTTCGGCGACGTGGTGCGGGTCTTCGCCGTAGGTCTCCTGCGCCCTGCCCCACGCGGGATGGCGCAGGACGTTGACACAGAGCGCTCCGGTCAAGGTGGCCCCCGAGGCGCGCAGTTCCTGCCCAATTGCGTCGCCTACCCTCCCTTCGAGCTCGGGATCCCACGTCGCTCCCCGGGCCATGGCAACCGGGAAGCACGTCGCGTTGCCGATGACCGCGCCACGAGGGCCATCTGAGAATGAGATCCCCGGGAGGCCGACGCGATCGACCCGCGCCGCGTGGAAGGGCGCGTGGTGATACCCGCTCTCTCCGAGGAATGCGAGCCCCGCCCAGGTGGGTGCGTCACCGTCGAGGCACCACAGACGTTCCTCGGGTGTCATCACCTCGACGAGGCGTTGGGCTGCGTCGGCGACTGGCGTCCCCGCGGCCACGGCCTCCCGAGCATCATCGAAGGTGGACATGATCAAAGGTTCTCCGGCCGATTCAGCGGCGGCGACACGGTTGGTACCTGATAGGAATCGCTCCACGGATGGGCAACGATTCGTAGTTCTCGTAGGCCATGGCAGAACTGTACGGGTTTCAGGCCCGACGGTTCGGGCCGTCCGTCATCTGAATCCTTGGAATGCCGAGATGCTCTGCGCCGCAGATGCTCCAGAGGCCGATCCTGACCGTCAGGGCTGCCTTCTCCTCCAAGGTGAGCGCGTCGAGCAGGGGTTCGAGAGTCAGCGCTCTCTTGTGCGCTGAGTGGAGGTGAGCGGACGACTCTCGAACCAAGCCACCAGGGAGGAGATTGCCACCCTCTGGACTACGACCACGCACCCAGCTGACCAAAGACTCCACCTGTCATCGAGGACATGTCGGGAGCACGGAAGGAGCAGCGCCAGACCACCGAATATTTGCCCGGTGGGAGACCGGCCTAAAGAACGCTCTTGTGCGATCGGCGTCGGAGTCGTCACGGCCCGGAATCGTCCGAGACGTCGTAGCAGGCTCTAGACCATTCCCAACGGCTTCGGAGCCACCGGTCGCCAATGACGACTTCCCGGCAGGTAGCCTCCTCAAGGGCAGAAATGAGAGGGGGACGCCGTGGCCGAGCAGAAGATCGCCACTCGTAGCAGGCTCTAGACCATTCCCAACGGCTTCGGAGCCACCGGTCGCCAATGACGACTTCCCGGCAGGTAGCCTCCTCAAGGGCAGAAATGAGAGGGGGACGCCGTGGCCGAGCAGAAGATCGCCAGCATCGTTTGGCGCCAATATGTCCCCCGTGAGATCGAAATCGTTTATGTCGATGGTGACGTGGAACACATCGCCGGAACCCATGCCGACGCTGCCCAGATGGCCGAGTCCGCCGGAATGCGGTTAGTCACTTCGCCACTGGGCATGGTCCAGTGGACCCAGGATCTCCCAAATAAGGACGGCAAGTCTCCCAAGAGAATCGGGCCGTGGCTATCAAAGTGACTCGCCCCGTCAGAATGTCGGACAATCATGACGCCTGGTGCCCGCTTCCCCGACGAGGACAACTCACCCCGAAAGACGGGCAGGCAGGAAGCTCGGTCAGGCTGGTATAGCGGACCGGGTCCACCACACAGACGTGCCTGATCCTGCGGGTCACGCGCGGAGGCGCGAGCGCCCGCGATCCACGGCCCTGAGCGGTAGCGCTCGGGGGCTGGCGCGATCCTTCTCGATCCGGGGTCGGGCATGGCGGTCGGTGAGACCGAGTGCTGGACAGGTACAGTTTGCGATCGGGAACGCCAGCTACAGGGCGGGATCCGAAGAAATGCCCTCCGGGTTCACGTCAAGTCTGCGGGCAATCGACCGGTACGCGTCGGCGCCGGCTGACCGTGGCGCGTGCTGCAGGATGCAACGCCCGACCTGGGGTGCCTCCGCGAAGCGGATCGTCTTGGGCACCGGTGGTTCGAGCACGGCCAACCCATAGCGATCCTTGATCGTTGCCAGCATGGCTCTGTCGTGTCGGGTGTGACCGTCGTACATGGTGGCGATCACCCCGCGGACACAGAGATTGGTGTTGGTGAACGTCCGTACGTCGTCGATCGTTTCCAGAAGCTGTCCTACGCCTCGGGTGCTGAGCGCCTCGCATTG
The DNA here is from genome assembly GCA_963838775.1 of uncultured Acidimicrobiales bacterium. Lineage (GTDB taxonomy): Bacteria > Actinomycetota > Acidimicrobiia > Acidimicrobiales > UBA8190 > Chersky-840. The sequence goes on along the minus strand of CAWISP010000024.1, from coordinate 182,699 downwards.
GAAGGGGATGAGGACCTCCTCTGCTGCAGTGAGACCGTTGATGGTCAACACACCCAACGACGGTGGACAGTCGATCAAGATGATGTCGTAGTCGTCTCGTACGTCTGCCAGGACGTAGCTCAGGACGTACTCGCGCCCAGTGCGATAGAGGAGGTCGATCTCAGAAGCCCCCAGGTCGATGGCGGCGGGCAGGATCTCCAAGCCCGCGACCCCATCCACCACTCGACGGACGTCTGTCGCTTTCGCTCGCCGCTGGAATATGTCGTGCAGGGTGAGGTCGAGCGAATCGACATCGATGCCTGTCGAGTAGGTCAAGCACGCTTGGGGGTCGAGATCGACGAGGAGCACCCGTCTGCCTGATTCGGCGAGCGCGTAGCCGAGGGAGTGAACAGTTGTGGTCTTGGCAACGCCGCCTTTTTGATTCGCCACCGCCACCAGCCGTGCCACGGGGCGGAGTCTACGCAAGACACATCACTGTCACCGTGGACCATCGTCCGACCACCGGAGGACTCGTGCAACCAGGTGTTGACCAGGCGGCTAGCTATCTGCTGACTCCACCGCGCCATCGGAGTCCCGGGTCCGCGCCGATTCGTCCCCGAGTCCCCCACCGCCGTGCCCAAACGCACTGAAAAGCGCGGCTCGCACGGAATCCCTCCTGTTCTTCCGCGTGGCAGGTTTCGCGGCACCGTCCCGGGTGTTCACAAACAGGTCTTCACCGGGCACCTCCTGCCTGCCACCAGGAGTGGAGGGCATGGTCTGTTCGTCCCATCCGAGTCCGTTCCAAAAGCGAAGCTGCCCGCCGTCAAGCGGATCGGGAAACCAATCGGCACGCGGCAGATCATTCACCCACAGAGGCGTCAGCGTCGCAACCGGTGACGACTTTGAGGCAGCATCGCCCACCCACAGCAGAGCCGCCTGCCCGGACGTCATCAATCGATCGTCGACTCGTATCTGGCCTGTGAGATGCTGATCCTGTATGTCGATGCCGGCTCTCACCTCATTATTCTGACGCACCGGGCGAGGTGCGACGACGATGCTGTTCGGCGCGAGCTATCAGGACAGAAACGCAAGCCCCCATCCTCAGCGCTCAGAGGGCGCCACTCCCGGTGTCATCGCAGAACTGAGAAAGTCCGCACCGGGGGGTGACCTCCGCGCTGTCCCGCTCCCTGAGGTGACATCTCCAGACGCGTTTAACTCTGCAACCTGGGTTGGACTTCTGGGATTCGGACGCCGGCCCAGACGGCCCAGACGGCCCAGACGGCCCAGACGGCCCAGACGGCCCAGACGGCCCAATGGACGAGTTGACAGGCTGAGCCAGCGTCGGCGCTGGTCAGGCGCTGAGTGGCCGCTTGTCGCCTCGCTGGGTGACCTGGATGCGCCGCGGCTGGGCGTGGGGGGCCACCGGTATCGACAAGACGAGTACGCGGGAGTCGTACTCGGCCTCGATGTTGGAGGTGTCGAGGTTGCCACCCAGGAACATCTGCCGAGTGAAATTGCCATATGGGAGTTCTCTCACCAGGTGCCCGACCACGACCCCGGCACGTGGCAGGTCACATGAAGCGCTGGGCAATCTGCCTAGCCGTGTGACTCGCGTTCCTGGCGCCGCTCATCTCCGAAGCGCTTCGGCCTTGAACGGCATCCTCCACGGCATCTGCCAACTCCTCAACTGCTCTGGCAAGCTCGCTCAACCCGTGTTTGAGCGCCCTGATGTCGGCTTCTGTGTCCATCGGCGCACCGTACCCACAAGACGATCTGCCCGACAAGGGGCTGCGGGCAGCCGAGAGGACGGCACGGCCGATCGAGGGGTTGGCTCGGTGGTCCCTGCTCGTCTCGGGTCCACAGCTTCCCCGGGGGGTAGGCAGATATACATCCGCACGGTGCCGATGCCGGTGACACGGTGCCGAGATGCGACAGCTCAGTATTCGCGGCCGCGAGCGTTACCGATCAGGTCGAGTCATCCACCGACTGCCAGGACCCAGCACATCACCAGCGCTTGGCCTCCCTTGGTAGGCCCGGAGAACGATTCGGGGCCTCCCCCACCGCAACCTGTAGCTCGGTCCAGGGGTGCCAGTAGACCGCCCCGTATCGCCGAGTCACGAGTCAGAACATTTGCGTGTGGTCCGCCTGATACTTATCTCCGAGGCTGGCCGCACAATCCCTCCACTTTAGGATGGTCAGCAGGAGACCCGCCGCGACGGGATCGCGCACGATCACGGATCCTTGATGCAGGAATGAGTGGAGTGGCTATGCCCAACAACCAGAAATGCGCAAGATCATCCACGAAGGCCTTGAGCTGCGGCTTGTGGTTGGCCGGATTGACAACCGTCGGCAATCAGCCCGGGCTCGCCGCTGCGGCCTTGGCCAGTTCGTGAAGGGCGTCGGTCAGGCCATGGGCAAGGTTCCACACATTGGGCACCGTGTTCGGGCTCGCCATCAGCCCGAAGTAGAGCGACCCGAGGTAGCTCTGCACGGTGATGTTGAGGCCGATGCCGTCGGTGATTGGACCCATCGGATATGCCGCCACCAGACGGGCCCCCGCGAAGTAGAGGTCGACGGGTGGACCGACGATGTTCGAGATGATCAAGTTCCCTGGCCGCACTCGATCCACGACTCCGAGGCGCGAGGCGAAGCGAACAGCGGGTGCAACCAACGCGGGCACGGTGGCCTCCACCCATGCCGAGCCGACGACATCGAGGCGGATGGCGCGCTCCTGGGCCTTGGCCGCTTGAGTGGCGTGGGCGATGGCTCGCAACCGCTGCACCGGATCGTCGAATGCGCTCGCCAAAGAGACGAACATAAAAGACAGTCGGTTTCCCAACGTCCCCCGCTCCTGCTCGGCCCGCACCGAAAGCGGAACGATGGCCACCATCGACGCCTTCGGTTGCTCGTCCAACGCAGCAAGGTGATAGCGCAGCGCCCCCGAGCACATCGCGAGTACGACGTCGTTCACGGTGACACCGAAGGCGCGTTTGACTGACTTCACCTCGTCCAGGCTCGCCTGGGCGAAGGCAACCCGCCGCTCTGGCCCCACTGGGGCACCCAGCGACGTTCGGGGAGCGCCCATCGGTAACGACACCCTCGAGAACCCAACCCGGCGAGCATGCCCCAGCAGGTTTGCTCCGGCCCGCGCGGTGCGCCATGCTGCCCGCGTTGTCACCGCTGGGCGACGGCAGAGCCCCACGAGTGCGTCACCCACAAGCTTGAGGTCAGAGGGGAGGCCCTCGGGTTCCCAGGGCGGATCCGGAGGATCCACCGCGACTGGCTCCGGTGTGAGGTCGAGCAGATTGACGATGAGCTCTTCCCCAGAGACCCCGTCGATAGCGGCGTGGTGGACCTTGGTGAGCGAGGCGACCAGACCCCCCTGCAGACCCTCGATCACGTACATCTCCCACGGTGGTCGGCTTCGATCCAGCGGCTGGCTCAGGACGGCCGCGGTGAACTCGGCCAACTCAGACTCCCCACCCGGCGACGCAATGATCGCCGGGTGCAAGTGATGGTCCAGGTTGAAGTCCGGGTCCTCCACCCAGCGCGGGTGGTCCAGGCCAAGTGGGACCTCGACTAGACGCCGGCGGAACGGCGGCAGCAGATGCAGACGCTGCTCCAGGAGCGTCCGCACCGTGGTGAACGAGTAGTCCTCGGGTGCCGTCGAGGGATCGAAGATGCAGACGTATGCCGACTGCATGTGGGTGGTGGGCGTGTCAAGGTAGAAGAACATGGGGTCCAGCCCACCCAATCGTCGCATGCGGATCCCCTCCTCACATCGTGGGTTGCCGACCCGGCTGGACGCCCTGACGCTGCCCAGAGGAGGCGCCGTGCGATGGTCGCAGGATCACGACAAGCCAGCTCCGCACGTCCACTGCGGTCCGGACGTTGAGCAGCTCACACCGCGCGGCTCGATGCTCGATGATCGGTTCGACCATGCTTGCGCTCCTTTGGATCTCCGACACGCCGGAGTGCCCTGGGGCTCTGTCCTCGGGTCGACCCTTCCATGATGCGAGATGTAGGCGGATGCGACAAGAGGGAGCGAATAACTCACTCCAGGCGCGCCCTGCACCGCGCACAGTGCCATTTGTGACCGATTGGCTCACGACGAACGCCGGAGGAAGGCGTGTGGGCGCCAGCGACCTCCTCCACGGTCACGCGACAAGCCAGCTCTGAAACCTCGTCGGCGTCAGCCTTGCGAGCCGAAATTTGATCCGTCTAGCAGACTTCTACGAAGGACCTTGCCCATTGAGTTCCGCGGTATGGCATCGACGAACTCGACATCTCGCGGAATCTTGAACCGTGCGAGATGAGAGCGAACGTACCCCTTGATCTCATCGGCGGAAAGTGACGATCCCGGCTTGGCGAGGACAAACGCAGCCAGCCGTTGGCCCATTTCTTCGTCATCGACCCCGACAACGGCGGCATCAACGACCGCGTCGTGGGCCCGAAGGAGCTCTTCCACCTCGCCTGGGAAGACATTCTCGCCCCCCGAGATAATCATCTCGTCGTCCCGGCCTTCGACGAACAGGCGACCAGCTTCGTCGACATAACCGGTGTCACCCGTGCTCATCAGTCCGGCGATGACCTCCTTCCCACCACCGCCTGTGTACCCCTCAAAAGCCATCCCGCTTCCAACGAAGATGCGGCCGATCTCTCCCTTGGCGACCGGCACGCCCCGATCGTCGAGGATGACTACCTGCGTTCCTCCCGGTGGTCGTCCCACCGTTCCTGGTGCCAATCTCAAGTCGGACGGCCCGGCCACCGTGGCCCAGCCCGTTTCGGTGGACCCATAGAAGTTGTAGAGGATGTCGCCAAACTCGTCCATCACCGATCTGGCCAATTCTGCGCCGAGCCTGGATCCGCTGCATACGATCACCCGAAGCGAGGACGTGTCGTACCGCCGACGTGTCTGCTCTGGTATTTCCAGGATGCGTTGGAGCATGACGGGGACGGCAATGAGGGTCGTTGCCCGGTGATTGGCGACATCGGCCAATACCGTCTCCGGATCGAACCTGTGTCGCACGACGAGGGTGCCCTGAAGGCCCAGGGCAAATCCCATGAAGCCGAATCCCAACAAGTGGAAGAGTGGTGGCGAGACGACAACTGGCTCCCGTGCCCGCAACGGAATCTGGGAAAACGCGCTCACGACCATGTCGATAGGAGGGGTGAGACTGGCGCGCTGAGCGCCTCTTGGTAACCCGGTCGTTCCCGACGTCATAATGACAATCCGCCCGGGTCGCCGTGGCGGCTCGGGCGGATTGCGGTCTTCGATGATCGAAGCTTCTCGAATCTGGTTCTCCGGGACCGAAGATCCTTCGAACCCGGCCATACTGAACGTTGGTGCAAACTCATCGCCGAAGACCGCCGCATCGACTCCCTCGCGTTTCAGAACCTCTCCAAGTTGGTGTGATCCGAAGTCGGTGTTGAAGAGCACGAGATCGGCGCCAAGTTTCGATACGGCCAAACTCGCCTCGAGGAAGAACCGATTGTTGCGGCACATGAGGCCTACGGTTCTCCCGGGACCAACTCCGAGACGCGCCAAGGCGTGCGCAACGGCATTGGCCTCACCCTCCACCTCCTTCCAGGACATCGAACCCGAGTCGTCGACAACGGCCATCCGATGCGGCGCTCGGAGGGCGGCAATTGCCGACGCGGTGGCGAGGCCCGCTCCCCACTGGAAAGTCAGCTGGGCCATCCGCAGGTACTCAAGGGGCCTCATGGGCCGGAGGATTCCGGTCCGTCCAAGAGCGTGAGCGGCAGATACTGCCCGTCGGATATTCATCCCTCCCTCCTCGAGGTAAGTCTCTCGAGCCGCCGAAGAATACCTTGTGCGAACGCAGGTGCCTCCAGTTCGTCGCTGTCCTCGCCGCGCGCCGCCGAGGAGTCACCCGACCACCTATAGGTGAGACGGAGAAGGCCGTCGAAGGGCGCAGGCGCGGTGTCGGCGAGCAGGCGACCCACCAGTCCCAACGGGGGGGCTACGCGGCTCGGGCGCTCCACCACCGCCCGGCAAATGCGCTCGCCCGCCTCCTCCGCGGTGAGTCCGGGCAGGAGCCGGTATACCCGTGTTGCCTCGACCATCGGAGTGTGAACTAGCGGCATGTAGATGTTCGTGACCACTACCCCATCTCCGCGCACCTCGGGCGCGATGCATCGCAAGAACGACTCGAAGGCCGACTTGGAAGCGAGGTAGGCAGAGAAACGCGGTGCGCTAAAGAGCACGCCGAGGGACGAGACGTTGAGGATATGACCACGCCTCCGTTCACGCATGCCCGGCAGGACACCCAGCACGAGCCGCACAGGTCCCAGGTAGTTGACGTCGATCGTGCGCTCGAAGTCGTGGAAGCGGTTGTACGACAGCGCGATTGAGCGCCTGATGGAGTGCCCCGCATTGTTCACGAGCACGTCGACGTCGCCGTGGCATGAGCGAATACTCTCGACCAGGTGCGCCACGGCGGTCACATCAGACAGGTCTGCTGGGTGCGGGCACGCCCGCCCCCCAGCGGCCTCGATCTCGAGCCGGAGCGCCTCGAGGCGCTCCTTCGACCGCGCCACCAGGACCGTTTGAGCGCCGGCCGCTCCCAGCATCCTCGCGGTTGCCTCACCGATGCCCGAAGAGGCACCGGTCACCACCACAGTGGAATCGGCGACGACTCTGCGCAGGTCGGCTCCGAGGTTCCGGTGACGGGCCACTGCCTTCACCTCCCTCCCCTACCATGTCAGGCTCACCCATCCGGCCTGCCAGGCGACAGGGCCGACAGTCCCAAGAGTTGCTCTCCGGACTCGCTCGAGCTCACCCACCCAAGGGGCCCGTGGCCCGCGTTTCGGGCCGTTAAGCCCTGACTCGGCCCTTTCCGGCGGTCGAAGATGGGCCGAGGCGCCCAATGCCGTCTGGTCGTGTGACATTGTGGCATTCTGATCACGAGGGTGGTTCGGATGCGACGAACAGGACCCCTCGACGCAGCATTTCTCGGGCTCGAAGGCCCCGGCTATCCGCTCCACACCATGGCCGTCATGGTGCTGGACCCGGCGACAGCCGGCCGATACTCGCTCAGGCGGCGGTGCCGCTTATCGAGAGCCGCCTCCCGGGCATTCCACCGCTCCGCCAGCAGCTCGTCCCGGAGCGTCGAGGTGACCGTCCGTCAGCGCCGACCCGAGTCGACAAGCACGCATTTCGAGGGCATCGCGCTGACCTTGGGGCACATAGCCGATCGCAGCCCCTGAAGGGGTTGACGTTGCACGCAACCGGGATTAGGCCAGGTCGGAGCTGCGTGGGTACGCGTCCTTTGGATCGGTCACGACGTTGACCAGGTAGGGCACATCGGCCGCGAAGGCGCGATCCAGGGCTGGGCCGATGTCTTGCGGATCCACCACCATTTCGCCGCCACCGCCGAGCGCCTCCACTACTCGGTCATAGCGACACTGTGGTTGGAGGTCGCAGGCTGCGTCCCAGCCGTAGATGGCGCGCATGGGATGCTTCTCGAGTCCCCAGATCCCGTTGTTGCCTACGACCAGTACGGCGGGCAGCCGGTGACGGACCATGGTGTCCACCTCCATGAGCGAGAACCCCGCCGCGCCATCGCCCAAGACGGTTACGACCTGGGCGGAGGGGTGGGCCAGCCGGGCGGCGATGGCGTATCCGGGGCCGTTTCCCAGACACCCGTAGGGCCCGGTATCCAGCCAGGTCCCGGGGTTGAAGGCCTCGATGTGCTTGCCCGCGTATGAGGCGAAGTCTCCGCCGTCGCAGATGACGATCGCATCGCGGGCCAACCTCCGTTTCAGCTCTCCGAAGACGCGCGTGGGCTTGATGGGATCGTTGGCCGCTTCGAGCAGGTCCCGCTCGGCCCAGGCCGCGGCGCGCTCGGAATCGCGGAGACGGGTGATCCACGGCTCGTGGTCCACCCGGTCCCCTGTCCATGCTGCCAGACCTTCCAAAATAAGCCCGAGGTTGCCGGAGGGTCCAACTGCCGTGGGGACGTGCATGGCGCGACCACGAGGGTGATCGGTGATGTGAATCACACGGGCGTCACCGTATCGGCCGAAGCCGAGCCGGAAGTCGAGAGGTGTTCCTACCACCACGACAACGTCCGCCTCCGACTTGAGCAAACCTCGTGTGCGGTTGAACGACAGCACGTGGTCCGCCGGCAGGCAGCCTCGCCCCATGCCGTTCGCGAAGCACGGAACCCGTAGGTGCTCGACGGCACGTGCTAGTGCATGCCATGCGCCTGCCCAGTACACGTCGCTGCCGGCGATGACAGCGGGACGTGACGCGTCGGCGATCATGGCCGCCGCCCGCGCAATCTCCTCGGGGTCGGGATCGATGTCAGGGGGGTGACCGGGGTCGGGCACCTCGGCATCAGCGCTGGCGAAGAGCACGTCTACGGGAATATCCACGAACACCGGGCCCCGGTGGGGTGCCAGGGCGGCGAGCACCGCTGATTGGATCGTCTTAGCGGTGTCGGCGGGGTCGATGACGGTGGAGGCGGTCTTGGTGACGGTGGCGACGATGGGGACATGGTCGAGCTCCTGGAGCGATCCCGAACCCCACTGACCTTGCGGGGCGCGCCCGCCGATCACCACCAGTGGTGCACCGTTGAAATAGGCGGAGGTCATCGCGCTGACGCCGTTTGTGACTCCCGGGCCTGCGGTAAGCACGGCCACGCCCGGTCCACGGGTGAGCTTGGCCCATGCCTCGGCAGCCCAGGTCGCCGATTGCTCGTGCCTGGTGTCGATGATGCGCATGCCGTGTGTGCGGGCACCATCGTAAAGTGGCCAAATATGCCCGCCGTTGAGGGTGAAGATGGTGTCGATTCCGAAGCCGGCGAGGGCAGCGACCGCCAGCTCCCCTGCCTGACAAGTGACGCGTTCTGCCACCCCGGCGACCCTATCCGACAGGTTCGGGGTCCCCAAACTCGGAACCACCCAGGATCACCAAGCCACCGTCATCTTTGTGGGACCGTGCTCGTGACTGAGACCGAGTCCTAGGCAGCTCGATAATGCCGCCGGGAGCGGTTCGGGTCGTCCTGTGCTAATCGCCTCGAGCACCCCACCCGGCATCCGCCGGCTAGGCCTACGCCCCAGATCAGGATGGCTCAGTGTGACGAAGGGACACCGCTCTGCCGTGGCGCGACGCGCAACGGATGAAGGAATGAAACTGTGCCTGATCAGAGCTCTGCGCCAAGGAGCGAAGGGTTTGAAAAATAAGCAACCTATCCTGCTCCACTCGCCGTGCGCACCAAAGCCGCCAATCGCAGTGCGATGGCCTAGGACAAATCCGCCCGGATCACTCCCATACGTGAAGCAGAGCTCCACTGATGCCGCCAACGTCGAGGGTGGAGTTGCCCCGATTCCGTGGACGTCACCGATCGCTGGAGGCGCCCGAGTCAACTCGAAGCCACGAGGACCTTGCGGTGAATGGTTCGAGAGTCAGCACTCTCTTGTCATATAAGTGGAGGTAATAGGACGTTACTCCAACCCCCCCTCGCACCCCTGTTGACCTGCAGAGACTCCTGAGCACCGCCTGTCTCGAATCGTCAGATCCGACCTCAGAACGCCCTCCGAGGCAACATCAGCGCCGCCTCCGACCCGACGAACGGCGTCAACTCAAGTCCGAGTACCTCTCAGGGGTCGAAGTGAAACAGCTCGCCCAACGCTTTGGGATCACCCGGCAGACGGTTATCGAGTGCATGCGTCGAGAGGGCGTACCGAGGCGATATCCGAAGCTCGGCCAGGAAGCGATCGACAAAGCTGCGTCGCTTTATCGTTCGGGCTGGTCGCTCGTTGCCGTAGGTGGGGCTTTGTCCGTTGACCCAAGCACCATTCGTCGAGTTCTGGTCACGCAAGGTGTCCCGAGCGGGATCCCCAGGGCCGAGAACGCCGGGCATAGGTACAGATCGCCGATTTCGACCACAAGGAGCACGGACGGTCGGGGTGGTGGGCCGGCTGATCTGTGCACCCTTCGGTCCGTTCCGGTTGGGCGCGCCCTATGAGCGATATCGGATGGCCCACGGACCCCTCCATGGCCCCAAGCCATAGCGCGCAAGCGATGCTTCTATTGATGTCAAGGGGCGAGTTGTCGTGGTTGCTGGCAGACCAGTGATGGGCCGCTCGTGGGTGAGGGGCAAGCTTCTATTAGGCCAAGCTCCACGAGATCGCGTGTAGCTGGAACGGCGGGCCGGCAGATCGCTTGAAAGACAGCCCGGAGGCGTCAGGCACGTATGGGGCCAGACCCGCCGCTCGCAGCGATCAGGGGCGAGGCAGGTGTCGGTATACCTCGCGGGCGACATAACGCTTCAGCATGCGCATGATCTCGAGCTTGGAGCGGCCTTCCTTGGTGCGCCGCTCCACGTAGGCACGCGTGGGCGGGTGACTAACCATGCGCACCAGGACGATGCGCCACAGGGCGCTATTGGCTTGCCGATTGCCACCGCGGTTGAGGCGATGGCGAGTGACCTTCCCTGACGATGCCTCGATGGGCGAGACCCCGCAAAGATGGGCCCAGGCCGCCTCGGATCGGAGTCGTTCGGGATTGTCGCCGGCGGCGACGAGGAGTGAGGCGGCGCCGTCAACGCCGACACCGTGCAACGCCATCAGACTGGGCGCAGTTTTCCCCACCAGTTCGGCGAGGAGCTCTTCGATGCGTTCGGCCTCTTCCTCGAGGGCCAATGCCCGACGGCCCAGCGTCTGGACGGATAGCTTGGTGGCATACACAACCGGGTCACCAGTGGCCCGTGGACGCAGCGCGGCAGCTTCACGAGCCAGCATTCTCGAGGACACACCCACCAGACGTTCTCGCAGCTCATCGGGGCCAGTGAAAGACAGATGGCGAATCTGAACGAGCGTTTTGACGCGCATGGCGCGCGCCGAGCGTCTGGTGACGAGCAACGCACGGATCGCCTCGACGCTGCCGTCCCGGGTTTTGGCTACTCCGTGGGCCCGGCCGGACTGGGCTGCTCGGGCCGCCTCGACGGCGTCGGCCGGGTCGGACTTCCCCGCCTGGCGTCGGGCCTGGCGGTTAGCCCGGTCCACCTCGATGACGGCCACCCCGTTGTGGTGCAGGTAGCGCGACAGCCCGGCGCCATAGGCCCCGGTGCCCTCGACGCCGACGCGGTCGACCGGACCGAACGAGCTCATCCACTTCAGCAACTCTCGATACCCTGCCGGGCTGGCGGCGAACGACTCGACGCCCAACAGGCCACCGACCGAATCCAGCACCGCGGCCACATGGACATCCAGGTGTGTGTCGACTCCGCCCGTCACTGTGCGGGTTCCTTCTACGATGGTCATTGCCATCCCTTCTTCTCTAATGGTCAAGGGGTGGCACGCACGTCCCGGGACGGAGCGACGGTGTAACCCGGCCTGCGTCAACAGGCTGGACCATCACCCCTCCGGAACGGGGCGTGCCCTATGTGCCCCAAGCCACGGTTGACAAGCTGCCTACAAGACAGCCGAAGCGTCAATGCCGCCGACAAGTCAAACCATGAACCCGAGGACAGCGGACCGTATCGGCGGATCCTCGACCAGCGGTGGATCCCCGAACCGACCATTCATCAATCATCACTGGCACTTACCGGATGGCCTGTTTGACATGCTCGTGGCAAAGATCATCGACGCTGTTGAAGGTTTAGGAATCGGGTCTTCGCAGGTAAACCAGGTTCGTCCACTTACGTCATGGCGCTGAATGCTTCCCGTCGTGAGGCGCCGGAAACTCCGCATCTGCGGGCACCCGACGGAGGTGGACTACCCCGAGCAGGGTCAGGATCAGCATGATTCCGGCCAACACAAAGGAGACGATGGCCGCCACCAGGGCGATCTGACCAAAGGTCCAGAAGGCGTAGGCCTCGAGCAACAGCCCACGAAGGGTCGTGCCCTGGAACACGGTCTGGACCTTGGCCTCAGCCGCGGTGTAGGCGGGGGAGCCCTTGGGCAGTGCCAGGGCCTTGGCCGACAGCTGGGCGTAGGTCAGGCCCCCGCCGATCTCCTGGAGGTGCACGGCGATGAAGTCATCCGCGTAGGCCTCGGCCTGCTGGCCGGTGGTGAGCTGCTGCCCGGCGTACTGCGATACCGAAGGGATCATGCTGGGTGTGATCTCCGTGCCCACCTTGGCGTGGGCGAATGCTGCCGCAGGCGGGAAGGTGATCTGCTGCTGGGATAGCTGGTTGTGCACGTTGCTGTTGGCGAAGCTGTGGCCCCACAATCCCAGTGCGCCGGCGGCAAGGAGGACGGCGACGAGGACGGCGCCCCCGGCGCTCAGCAGCATGTCGAAGGTCTTCCGCCGCATGGCATTCCCCTTTCGATCTCACCTCGTTCCCGAGGCTTCTTGATCAGCTTGTGCTCGAACGCACATGTGGTCCAGGGCCGAAGGTCCCGCCTCAACGACGCCATCCGCCCTGAACAGTTCACCGAGCGGTAGCGCAGGTCTGGGTAGAGCCAAAAGGGCTCTAGACAATCATCGGTAGCAGTTGCAGCGGGCTGTCCTGTGCTAAGGCCCTAGGCCAGGGCAGAGGTTCGTCGTGACCGGGGATGATTCGTCTGCCCGAGATGAACTCGGGCACGATGCGAACCAAACGATCTCGCACGCGTGGTGCCCAGGCACGCAATGGCAAATGCGATGCCCAAGACATTGTGGTCGCGTCTTCCAGCACCCGGGCTTCGCCGACGGCGAGCACGCTCCACCCGGCGTGATAGATCGGGTCGACCTGATCGACCTGGAACGCCACAACGGCATCTCACGGACACCGTCCGCGGACGCCAGGAGTCAAGAGCCCTGTTACCGTGCCCCCATGCCCAAACATGTCGTCGTCCTCGGAGCTGGCTTCGGCGGCCTCGAGCTCGTGACCGGGCTGTCCGAGTCGGTCCCCGACAAGGTGCACATCACGCTCATCGACAAGAACGATTCGTTCATCTTCGGGTTCTCGAAGCTCGATGTCATGTTCGGTCGACGCCAAGCCTCCGAGGTGTGGAATCCATATCGACAGATCGCCAAGCCTGGCGTTGAGTTCCGACAAGAGACGATTACCGCAATTGATCCCGAGCGTCGCCGAGTCGTCACCGACGCAGCGACCTACGACGCCGATATTCTCGTGGTCGCGCTCGGCGCTGACTACGACGTGGCGGCTACGCCGGGCCTGGCGGAGGACGGGTACGAGTTCTACTCGCCCGCAGGCGCCGAGCGAGCCCGTGACGCCCTGGCCGGTTTCGATGGTGGCGCCGTCGTCATTAGTGTGCTCGGTCCGGTCTTCAAGTGCCCCGGGGCGCCAAACGAGACCGCACTGCTTCTCCACGACTACCTCTCCCGGCGCGGACTGCGTGAATCGTCGACCATCCACCTTGTCAGCCCGATGCCGATGCCGATTCCGATCTCGAAGAAAACCTCGTTGGCGATCGTGGCCATCCTCGAGGAGCACGGAATAGAGTACTGGCCCTCGTCGAGGGTGACCCGGCTCGACCCCGAGCATCACGTCGCACATGTGGATGACGGGCGGCAGTTGCCGTACGACCTCTTCTTGGGGATCCCAGTCCACTGTGCTCCCGAGGTCGTCGCCGCTTCCGCTCTGGCCGAGGACGGATGGATCCCCGTCGACCCAGCCACCTTCGCTACCAAGTTCCCCGGCGTCTTTGCCGTCGGCGACGTGACGAGCGCACCGGTCCCTCGTGCCGGAGGGATCGCCGAAGGCGAGGCGACAACCGTCGCCAAGGTGCTCATCTCCCAGCTCACCGACGGGAGTGTCCCGCCCCCGGTACGACGGCGCTTCGGGGTGCTACGTGGAGTTAGGTGATGACCTCGTGGGGCGAATCGACGTCGATTTCCTCTCCTACGACACACCGGTCGCAAAGTTCAGCGCACCCACTGCTGCACTCTCCGAGGAGAAGCGAGAGTGGGGGTCCACGCGAGTCGCTCGGTGGTTCGGACACGAGGACTCCCCGACGGCCACGTGAGCAGCTCAAACGGGCTCGAGTGCTGTAAACACGCATATTCGCGGTACTTGTCCAGCTATGAAAGCGCCTTTGCCCGATCCCTGCCGGGTTGCGGGCAGTGGGTCCCGGGCTGAAACCCGCCCGATATCACCCCGACCAGTCCCCCTGTTCCCCGCCACCGACGGCGACGACGGGGGGTCTTCCCCACGGGATTTTCCTGGTGGTGCTTGCATAAGGGACCTAATCAGGCCGGTTCCGCCCGGGCAGGACCTCGTAGATCCGCCACACTTTGGGCATGGATGATTCACTGACCCCGACCGATGATCCGGCTGCGGTGGAAACTCGCTTGGCCATGCCCATCGCCGAAGCCATGCTCACACAACGGCAAGTCCGTCGCGTCAAGCCCGATCCGATAGGCGACCATGTTGTGCTCCGGTGTCTCGAACTTGCACTTGAAGCACCGACCGGCTCGAACATGCAGAACTGGGAGTTCGTGGTCGTAAGGGACCGGGCCGTGAAGGCGAGGCTGGCTGCACAGTACCGACGGGCGTGGATGCTCTACGGAGTGTTCGGCCGCCATGGCAGAACGGATGAACAAGCGACCAAGATCGACAAGTCGGTCCAGTGGCAGATCGACCACTTCGAGGAGATCCCGGTTCTCGTCGTGTGCTGCCTACGGGGTGGTTATCGAGTGCCGTTTCTCCCCCAACCACCAATCGCCGCTTCGAGCCATTACGGGTCGATATACCCAGCCGCCCAGAATCTCCTGCTCGCTGCCAGATCAATCGGCCTTGGAGGGGCGCTCATCACGATGCCGCTGTTGTCCACCACCGTGGCACGGCGACTCCTCAGACTTCCGTTGAGCATCGAGCCCTGCTGCATCGTGGCTCTGGGTTGGCCGATTGGCCGCTATGGGCGCAAAGCTCGCAAGCCGGTCGGCACCGTCGTCCATCTCGACCAGTACGGCCAGCAGCCCTGGCGCACCGATGCGTCCCTGACGGGGGGCGCAAGGGGGACGGCTGAACGTGAAGTCCGACTGCCACCGGGCATCCCTCTCGGCTAACAGCCTCAAGGGATGACTCAGCCGGTACCCGCTCCCGAGGATGAGGCACTGACGACGCCGATGCGAGTCAGTACCTCCGGGTGGTTGATCAGCCCCACGTGACCGGGTGGTCTGTCGACGATGACCCGCTCGGGGTCTGAATCCGTTGCCTGGCGATCGGTGGTCAGCAGGACCCGCTTGGCTCCCGGCATGACCGGCAGTGCCGAGGACGTTCGGATCAGCCGATCGCCGTCACTAGCGATCAGGGTCAGCGACGGCGCCCGATCGCCCAGCGCCCGGCGATGCTGGCGCAGGTGCTCGGCACCTACGGCGAAGACGCGTCCAGAACCGGGCATACCGGTCACCGCCCCGAAGGGCGAGGCGATGGCGACGGTTGTGATATCCAGGTCGCTGTGCCCATGGGCGAAGAGTGCGCCCAGATAGCCGCCCAGCGAGTGCCCGATGAACAGAAACCGTCGGCCTGGGTACTTCGCCAGCTTGCGTTCCAGCACCGGTCGGATCCAGGAGTAGGTCCAGTCCGGCGGGGCTAGTCCGAACCAGGGCGGGTGCACCAGTTCGTCGCCGTCGACGGCTCGGTATAGGCGCTCGGTGACCTGACGATGGAGGAAGTCGGTAGGGAGAGCGAGGGTGGGGTAGCGACCACATGACCGGGTGCCCGCTCCGGAGAGAACGACGACCACCCGCCTGATCGTCTCAGGGGACTGGGTGATGGCAGCCACGGCCCCGCATCTCGGTCTTGGTGCCCAGCGAGAGGTGCCCTGGTCCTCACATTCCAAAACTGTGCTTCCCGGCATCGCCTGTCCCCCGCAGTCGTTGCTTCTATCTGTAGGAGCGCCAAGGCCCCGGGGAAGGTCTCGCCCCAGT
Organism: uncultured Acidimicrobiales bacterium; assembly: GCA_963838775.1. GTDB lineage: Bacteria > Actinomycetota > Acidimicrobiia > Acidimicrobiales > UBA8190 > Chersky-840. The sequence goes on along the minus strand of CAWISP010000024.1, from coordinate 166,870 downwards.
GGTCCCGGCTTGGCGGTCTGGAGTGACCCGGGATCCGCGGACACCTTGACGCTGGACGAGACGATGTCCGTCTGGCAGAAAGGAGTCCGTCATGGGAGGGAGAGTCCCACCGCCCTATCCGTCCGAGGTCCGCATCGAGGCGGTCCGTCTCGTCCGTGAGGGCGGGTTGTCGTTCAAGCGGGCCGCCGCCACGGCGGGCTGCTCGGAGCAGACCCTTCGCAACTGGGTGCTCCAGGCCGACCGAGCTGACGGTGTGCGCAGCGACGGACCGACCACCGACGAGAAGGTCGAGCTGGCCCAGCTGCGTCGACGGGTCCGGGTCCTCGAGGAGGAGAAGGAGATCCTGAAAAAAGCCGCGGCCTGGTTCGCCAAGGAGACGCACTCGACCCCGTAGCGGGGTTCGAGTTCATCGAAGCGAACCGGCCCTCTCACCCCGTGGCCACCATGTGCCGGCTCCTCGGCGTCTCGACGAGCGGCTACTACTGCTGGCGGGACCGTCCGCCGTCGGCCCGGGCGCTGTCGGACGAGGTCCTCACCGAGAAGATCCGCCTGGTCCACACCCAGTCCCGGCAGACCTATGGCTATCGCCGCATCAGGACCGAGCTGGTCGAAGAGCACGACGAAGATGTGGGACGCCATCGGGTAGCCCGGCTCATGCGTGTCACCGGCATCCAGGGCGTGACCAGGCGCAAGTTCTGTCGCACCACCCGCCGAGACGAGCGGGCCCGCCCTGCGCCTGACCTCATGGAGCGGGACTTCACCGCGCCGGGCCCGGGGCAGCGTTGGGTGGCCGACATCACGTATGTCCCGACATGGGCAGGCTTTCTGTTCCTGGCCGTGGTGCTCGACGTCTTCACCCGCCGGGTCGTGGGGTGGTCGATGTCTTCCAACCAGAACACCGAGCTCGTTACCAGAGCCCTCCAGATGGCCATCGCCCGCCAGCGTCCAGATGGTGTCGTGGTCCATCATTCGGACCAGGGATCAGGGATCCGAGATGGCCCAGCACGCGCAGCTGCGTGTCGACAGTGGACTGGCCATCTACTTCGCCGATCCTCACAGCCCTTGGCAGCGCGGAACCAACGAGAACACCAACGGTCTGCTCCGCCAGTACTTCCCCAAGGGCACCGATCTCTCCAAGCACCATCCCGACGACTTGGTCGCGGTCGCCACTGCACTCAACGGCAGACCCCGCAAGACCCTCGGTTGGAAGACGCCCGCCGAAACACTCGATCAGCTTTTACAATCAGCTGGACAAGGCAGTGTTGCTACGACCCCTTGAACCTGAGCAATATACGAGCGCCGACTTCGCCCAGGCCTGTCGGGCCGCCGGGGTAGAGCGCTCGATGGGGTCGGTGGGTGACTGCTTCGACAACGCCATGGCCGAGAGCTTCTTCGCCACTTTGGAGTGCGAGCTCATCGACCGCAGCGTCTTCGAGAACCGCAACCAGGCCCGCATGGCGATCTTCGACTACATCGAGGGCTTCTACAACACCTGGCGCCGGCACTCCTCGATTGGGAACCTCTGCCCGGCCGAATACGAGCGCCGCTGGCGCGCCAACGCCGTCTCAAGCAATGCTGCATGAACCCAGAGCACCGGTGTCCGTGGGACCCGGGTCACTCCAGTCCGGGGCCACCGGGCGAGACGCATCCACTGGCTGTCAGTCCCAGACCCAGTGGAGAAACGATACGCCGATAGAGGGAAGGCGACATCATCTAAAGTGAGGATTAAGTTAGTTGTCGAACGCGGCGGTCGCCGATGCTTCCCAACTGTGAATCGTCGACCAGCGCGCAGCCCGCACTCAAAGAGGCCAGTCCGGAACCGCTAATACTCCCTGCGAGATCACCAGAGCCGATCAGCAGTTCGCAACGAGTACTGGGGCTAGGAGGGTCGGGGCTGTGACACAGGTGGGATAGGTATCCGGCGCGAATACAGTGCGGTCTGGACCCAGGGCGACAGGTGCCTAGCGTACCCCCGAGAGAAGAGAGAATCTGCAATGGCCAGACTGACCTTCCGCTATGCCCTGCGGAACGACGACGGCGAAACTGACGCCCGCGTGCATGAGCTGATGGCCGTCGCCGTACCGGCCCCATTCGGCAAACTCGGCCCAGGTTCATACGTGGGTGACGGCCCGGTGCCAGAACTTGTGGTCAGCCTCAAGGAGATCCTCGATCTCATGGCCGCGCCTCTGGGTGGTGGTCATTTGGACGAAATCCACGTCCAGTTGATAGAGGACTGACCCGATTCGTCACGGTGCGTAGCGGTCGGTGGGCCCTAATCCAAACTGACCCAGTACCCGGCAGCGCTGCAGCCCCTGTGTCGAGATATCGTGGGGCCTGAGGTGATCCCCAGGAGGGTGCCCACTGCGGCATCCAGTATGGAGGCGTCGATGCCCTACCGGTCCATTGAGGACCCCGCCAAACTCCGTAGGCTGCTGGAAGCGACGCTCCAGCTGGAGGCTGATCTCGATCTCCCCACCCTTCTACGCCATTTCATCGAGGAAGCACGATCGATGACTGGCGCTCAGTATGGTGCGATCGGCGTCTTGAACGACGACCGAACTGGGTTGGCAGAGTTCGTCACCGTTGGCATCGACCCCGAGCAAGAAGAGGAAATCGGGGCCCGCCCCACAGGCCAGGGGGTTCTTGGACTCCTCATCACCGATCCCCACCCGCTACGGCTGGCGAACATTAGCTCCCACCCGGACAGCTTTGGCTTCCCTCCCAATCACCCTCCGATGACGTCGTTCCTTGGCGTACCGGTCACCGTGCGGACCGAGGTCTACGGGAACCTCTACCTCACGAACAAGGTCGGCTGGACCGAGTTCACCCAAGATGACGAGGTACTTGTCGGTGCGCTCGCCCTCGCAGCGGGAATCGCCATCGAGAACGCTCGCCTCCATCAACAGGTCCAACAGCTGGCCGTGTACGACGATCGAGACCGCTTGGCCCGAGACCTGCACGACAATGTGATCCAGCGTCTCTTCGCGGCTGGACTGACCCTACATAGCATCGCAGGCGTCGAAGCGCCGGGGACTGCGGATCGGCTCACGGAGGTCATTGGTGACATCGATGAGACGATTCGCCAGATCCGCTCGACCATCTTTGAGCTTGGATCAACAGAGATCGACCCCGGTATACGTTCCAGCATCCTCTCCCTCGTGCATACCCTCAGACCGGTGGTCGGGTTCGATGTCAAGGTCTCCTTTGACGGACCTGTTGACACCATCGCCTCGGATCAACTGGCTGAACATCTTCTGGCCGTCATCCGAGAGGCGCTGACCAATGTCGGGCGCCACGCTCAGGCCACCAAAGCGAGTGTTTCCGTTACCGTCAAGGATGGTGTCTGCAGAGTTCAGATCATCGACAATGGCCGTGGCCTGGATCACGGGGAATCCAGCGAAGGCGGTCTCGGTCTCGTCAATCTCAGACGTCGAGCAGAGAAACTGCATGGACAGTTCGCCACCGAAACGCCCGAATCCGGCGGAACAGCGCTTATCTGGCAGGTCCCCGTTAGTGGGTAACGATTCAAGAGACACCCGAGCCTCTGACAGCGACCCCCTCTTACTTAGCGAGGTTGTTCGCATCGACCTTCGTCGGTGGTTTGAGATGGAAGGGTCGAGTTCGTTCGATCGTCGAACACCTGTCGACCTAGCGAGGGACCTGACGCCCAGGGGCGCATATCACCCTGATTCATAATTGTGGAGACGCCGGGCTTCGGCCCTAGCGTCTCGGGAGCTCGGCGGTTTGGCTCTGTAACACCCTGCCACCCAACGGTTGGCCGCAAGGTCCGAAGTGTCAGCCGCCGGGTTCCTTGGCCACGCGTGGCTCGAAAGAGGCGAGCACCCAGTCTCATCAGGATTGCCCGGCGTGGCCTCCCACTACAGACAGGGAGGTACAAGATGGTGCTGATCGGCATCGACCCGCACAAGGCAACTCACACAGCGGGGGCGGTCGACCCGGAGGAGACGGCACTGGGCCAGCTGACGGTGAAAGCAGATCGTCACCAGGTCGAGCAACTCCTCGAGTGGGCGATCGACTTTCCGGAGCGACGCTGGGCGATCGAGTCGGCCAACGGGCTCGGGTTCTTGTTGGCCCAGCAGCTCGTGGCCGCCGGCCAGGACGTCGTCGATGTGCCGCCGGCGTTGGCGGCCCGGGTCCGGGTGCTCGGCTCGGGCAAGACCCAGAAGAACGACCCCAACGACGCCTTGTCCACCGCCATCGCGGCGTTGCGGGCCAAGAGACTGCGCAGCAGTCGTCGCCGAGAACCACGGGGCCGTCTTGCGCCTGCTCGCTGATCACCACCGCGATCTGGGGTCGCTGCGAACCCAGGCCGTCTGCCGGCTCCACGCCCTGCTCCGGTGCATCATCCCAGGTGGGACGGGGATTCGGCTGTCCGCAGACCGTGCCGCCACGGTGCTGCGCAGCGTCCGCCCGTCCAACGCCGTCGAGGCCGAGCGCAAGCGCATGGCCCTCGGCTTTGTCGCTGACATCAGACGTCTCGACGTCGAGATCGCCGCGTCCAAGGCTCGCATCGTGACGGCGGTGGCGGCCTCGGGGACGAACGTGACCGAGCTCTATGGCGTGGGTCCCGTGGTGGCTGCCTTTCTGATTGGCCACAGCGGCGACATGGCGCGCTTCAAGAACAGGGACCACTACGCCTCGTACAACGCCACGGCACCCATCGAAGCCTCGAGCGGTCCGAGAGTGCGACACCGGCTCAACCCCCGCGGCAACCGGCGTCTCAACCACGCCATCCACATGATCGCCATCACCCAGATCCGCAACCAGTGCGAAGGCCGGGTGTACTTCGACCGCAAGGTGGCAGAGGGCAAGACCACCAAGGAAGCGCTGCGGGCCCTCAAGCGCCAGATCTCCAACGCCGTCTATCGCCAACTCGTCATCGATTCGAGTAGGTGACATAGCGGATCCGGGAGGGCAAATAGGGGCGACTCCTGCAAATAGGGGCGACTCCTATGGCCAGCGCGACCGGCTCACACCCTGATACCGGCTCTTCGGTTTCGGCCACTTCCCGGATCCAGCACAACGTTACGCCCGGCCGGCGGCCGGCGCTTCAGCATGCCCAAAATGCCCCTCTTGACAGAAAGAGGCTTCGGACCCGGATGGGTGACGCTCCGTCTGCCAGAGCTGAATCAGTCCGAAGGTGACGAACGCGCCCCCGACCTGACCCATCCGCTATCGCTCAGCGACGCGAATACTGCGTAGGTCGCCATCCGACCCAGTTACCCGACCTCGACGCAATCCCTCATGCCACAGATGGATACACAGGGGCTCGGGATCCCCGCCCATGAGAAGGGCCGGTGTCAAGAGCGAGTGCAGTTGGACGTAGCTCCTGGTAGATGCCTCGCGCCGACCCGCAGGCGGGGTCACGGTGGAGCGCCCGGAGCGCGCGGAAGCGCGCGAGGACGAATGACCGTGATGCCGGCGAGGACCGGCGCATCATGTTGATGGAGCGAAGTCTCGACGGAGTTGGTCTCGCAACCACCCATTCGGTCCCGATCGGGACACACGACGTCGAATGCGAAAGCCGGGCTGTCTCACTCAATTATTCGGCGCTCTAGGCGCACACGGGGATACCTCGGACTCGCCCGGCCGATCTGACCAATCTCACGAACATTGGCGCTGCTCGTCTTCGAGGGCGTGCAGCGCGTAGAAGGCCTCGGTGAGGAGCTTGCGTGACACCCGCACCAGGGCGATGCCCGTTCCCCGTCGGCGCTTGGTGGCGAGGAAGTCGGAGTGATACGGCTCTTTGCGGATGGCCGTTTGTGCAGCCTCGGCCAGCACGTGGCGCACGGCGGCGGGCCCCGCCCTCGTGATGTGGCCGTGGTGCAGAGTCCGGTCCGAGTTGCGCATGGAGGGGATGATCCCGGCCCAGGCGCACAGCTTGCGGGCCGTGGCGAAGCGGGTGACGTCCCCGATCTCCGACACCAGGGTCATAGCACTGAGGAGCCCGATTCCCGGGATCGCCATCAAGGCATCGACGCCCTTGTCAGGCTTGGCCTGGCGACGGATCCCGGCCTCGAGCAACGAGATCCGGCACTCGAGAACCTCGATCAGGACCGGGCAGTCGGTCACTACCCAGCGGTGCATGGGCGAGAGATCGAGGCCCTTGAGGAAGGCCGCTCCTTGTTTCGTCCACAGGCCGTGGCTCGGGGCGGGCACACCCTCATCCGCGATCTGGGCCCGGATCCGGTTCTTCGCCGACGTCCGGATCCGCACCAGCCGGGCCCGTTCCCGCAGCAGCAGGCGCTGCTCACGCACCTCCTTGGGTGCGAGCCAGGCCTCGGCCAGATACCCGGTGCGCAGCAGGTTGGCGAGGGTGCGGGCGTCGACCCGGTCGTTCTTCAGCTTGGCATCGGCGATGGCCCGGCAACCCGCAGGATGGGCCAGGTGAGCCTCGAAGCCGAGGTCACCGAGGAGCTCGGCGATCCATCCCGTGCCGTAGGCGGCCTCGAAGGCGACCGGCGTGCCCTGTCGCAGTCCCGCCAGCTCCTTTCTGAGCGCATGGCAGTCGTTGGCGACGTTTCTGTTGCGGACCTCGTTTCCCTTGCGGTCCAAGACGCAGACCTGGGTGCGGTTGCGATGCACGTCCATTCCGACGAACATGGCGGTGGGCCTCCTTCCTGAGCTCGTCAGCACGTCATGGTCCCCAGAGGACCTTGAGCGGACCGTCAGGTTCCAGCTCGTAATGGAGTCTTACTCCAGAGCAGGGAGGGAGGCCCGTGCTCATAGCGTCGAGTATGCGCTCTCTGAACCCTCCCTGGCCCTTGAGCCCAAACCCGGTCGGGAGCGGCATCCTGGACGATTGACCAGTTTCCAGAGATCGTCGTAACCCACGAACACTTCCTCATCCACTCGCCTGCGACTGTGGTGCGTTGCGCTTCGCTGGCTTGACGGTCGGATCGGTGAACCAGTGTTTATGAGCGATCCACGCCGCAGCTGCCACGTGTTTCCGTGGAGCGACAAAGTGGCGGGCGCGAGCGGGCGCAGGACCTTCGAGCTTGACCATGACATGCCACTCGGATCCCAACGATCGGGCTCTCCTACTGCGCCAATGGACGGGCTTCTACGCCGGGCCTAGGATCCGCCACAAACGAAGAGGAACGACGCCGAGGGGTCATCCATGATCGGACTTGTTCCCGCGCGGCGGTATCTTCTGGGGTCGCCGCCATGAGGTCGCGGATCTGGCGGCCAAACGTTGCCGTCGTAGCCGTTCTGCTCGCCCTTGTGGTGGGAGCGCCGCTGGCCACATTCGCGGGTCCGGCGGGGGCGAACCCCGCCTGGTCGATGGTCACCAGTCCCAACGGCGGGACCAAGGCCAATCTTCTCCCGGGGGTGTCGTGCCTGTCGGACTCGGATTGTCTCGCCGTCGGCTACTACGAGAACCACAACCTCGTCCGCCAGACTCTCGTCGAATCCTGGAACGGCACCACCTGGTCGATCGTCCCCAGTCCCAACGAAGGGACCAAGAACAGCGAGCTCAACGGTGTGTCGTGCGTCTCGCCCACCTCGTGTGAGGCCGTCGGTGATTACGACAACGGTAGCGGTGCCACTGAAAACCTCGTCGAATCATGGAACGGAACCACCTGGTCGATCGTCCCCAGCCCGGAGCAGGGCGCGAGCAGCAATAGCCTTGACAACGTGACTTGCATATCCACAACGTGGTGTACCGCCGTAGGAAACTTCGTCAATACGGGCGGCGTCACCCAAAGCCTCGTCGAGTCCTGGAACGGGGCCACCTGGTCGATCGTCCCCACCCCTGACGAAGGAGCTCATTCGAACTTCCTGGACAACCTGTCGTGTGACTCGACCACGTGGTGCGTCGCCGCCGGCTACTTCTACAACGGCAGTACAGTCACCCAGACGCTCGTGGAGTCCTGGAACGGAGCCACCTGGTCGATCGTTCCCACCCCCAATAGCGGGACGGGAAGCAACACGCTGCTCGGAGTCTCGTGCACTTCGACCAGCTCATGCACCGCCGTGGGGTACGACGTCCCGACCAGTCCGGTGATCCGTGGTGGCATTCACGCAGTGAACCTCGTCGAGTCGTGGAACGGGACCAGCTGGTCGGTCGTGCCGAGTCCCAACGAGGGGACGGACTCCAACAACTTATTCGACATCTCGTGTGTGTCCCCCACGTCATGTGTCGCAGTTGGCTCGCAGTATGAAGGAAAAAAGAGAAAAAGGGTCTCTCACACACTCATCGAGTCGTGGAACGGGACCAGCTGGTCGGTCGTGCCCAGCCCCAACTATGGGTCAACGAGGGCCATTAACCTGCTCTTGGGTGTGTCCTGCGTTCTGTCCGGCTCGTGCGCAGCTGTGGGCTACCACAACATCAACACCCGCACTTACACCCTTATCGAGGCTCTTACGACGACGGCTGCGTCAACGACCACGACGACCGTTGCTCCTACCACGACCACGACGGCTGCCGCAACGACAACCGTTGCTCCTACCACGACCACGACGGCTGCCGCAACGACAACTGTTGCTCCTACCACGACCACGACGGCTGCCGCAACGACAACCGTTGCTCCTACCACGACAAGCGGCGTGGTACCCGCTGCATCCAGCTCCCTCGCATTCACCGGACTGGGACCCGGCCTCAAGATGCTGACTCTCTTCGGTACCGCTTTGATGCTGCTCGCGCTTGTGATCCTTATCCTCGCCGACATTCCACGCCGCATGCTGCGGCATCTCGCCTACGTGAGTCCTGGACGTTGGAAGGGTCATGGGACTGATGGCGTACGACGGATTGCCAAGGCAGTACGTCGAGAGGTCATTCGGGGGACCGATTGGTTCTTGGGTCGATGATCCCTTTGTTCGCAGCTCGCAGTGATCGGCTTGGGATAATCGACACGAGCAGTCGTATCATCTGACCTATCCACCAACGGGTCACCACTGCTCGGACCGTCTGCTGCGCGCCGGCAGCCCTGATGGCAGGGCTCAGGTGGTGGCGGCGCCCATATCACCCTGATTCATAATTGTGGAGACGCCGGGCTTCGGCCCTAGCGTCTCGGGAGCTCGGCGGTTTGGCTCTGTAACACCCTGCCACCCAACGGTTGGCCGCAAGGTCCGAAGTGTCAGCCGCCGGGTTCCTTGGCCACGCGTGGCTCGAAAGAGGCGAGCACCCAGTCTCATCAGGATTGCCCGGCGTGGCCTCCCACTACAGAGGCACTTCAAGGAATCTCCGGCCCCGGGCATGTCACCGTCATCGGCCAGACGGCCTCTTTCCTGTCGCTGCAAAAGAGCCTCAAATCGCACCTCCCTATCGTGCTCGGACTGATCGTCCTGATCGCGCTCGTGATGCTGTTTGCCATGACCCGCTCGGTTGTGCTCCCTCTCATGGCGGTGGTGATGAACATCTTCACGATTGGCGCGGCCTTCGGAGTGCTCGTGTGGGGGTTCCAGTGGGGTCACCTGAGCCATCTGCTCGGATTCACTGCCCCAGGTGCTCTGCAGTCAACCTCGCTGATCATCATCCTCGCCGTGGTGTTCGGGCTGTCGACGGACTACGGAGTGTTCCTCCTCGGACGCATGAAAGAGGAGCATGACGCCGGGGCCACCCCCCATGAGGCGGTGGCACTCGGTCTCGATCGCACCGGAGGGATCGTGAGTGCTGCTGCCGTTTGCCTGGCCCTGGCGATCGGTGCCCTGATGATGTCGCGACTTGTGAACGTCAAGGAGCTCGGGCTGGGCGTCGCCTTCGCGGTGATTCTCGACGCCACGGTCGTGAGGGCGGCGCTGGTTCCGGCCTTGATGAAACTGCTCGGCTCCGTCGCCTGGTGGTCTCCTGCGTCGCTTCGTCGGGTCCAGCGACCCGTCTCCCTCCCAGTTCTTCCAAAGCCAGCACCAGTCCCCGGAGCAGCCCTCGGCGCCAAGATCCCAGCGGTGAAGTGATGCCGAGCACAGAAGGCGCAACCAGCTTCCGGCCCTTCTTCAACCCCGCCACCGGCGAGTGGATCGAATACACGGCTGTTGCCGAGGACAGCGACGGTGAGCTCGTCCGTTTCAACTGGCGCAGCATGCCGGGTGGCGTCATCACCGAACACATCCATCCCCACCAAGAGGAGCGCTTCGTCATCGTCTCCGGTGAGGCCCATTTCACCCTCAACGGCGAGGAACGCACGGCGACCGCAGGTGAGACAATCGTGGTGCCCCCGGGCGTCCGTCACTCCGAGGGGAATCTCGGATCGGCCGAGATCACAGGGGTGGTCGAACTCCGCCCGGCACTGCACACGAAGGAGTTCCATGAGGCCGTCGCCGGCCTGGTGGCCGACGGCAAGACCACGCCCCGGGGAGCACCGAGGAACCCACTTCGGCTCGGTGTCACTTCTGGCACTTCCGCCACGAAAGCCGGGTGACGGTACCGCCCATCTGGGTGCAGAACTTGATGCTCCCGACATTGTGGGTACTGGCCAAAGCCTTTGGCGTGAAGCCCTACTACGAACGCTGGGACAGCCGTGTCGGCGGATGAGCGCCCGCTGCAGGTGGTCTTCGGCGCCGGTCAGGTCGGAGCTGCGCTCGCCGCTCGCCTGGCCGGACTAGGTCTGCCAGTGCGGGTGGTGTCGCGCCATCGGCCGCAGGGTCTTCCCGACGAGACCGACTGGCGGGGCGCAGATGCCACCAACGCCGAAGCAGCCACCGGTGCGGCCAAAGGCGCAACGGTCGTCTACCAGTGCCTGAACGCGCCCTACACCAAATGGGCGGAGCGCTTCCCGCCGCTGCAGCGGGGCGTGCTCACGGCCGCCGAGCGAAACGGTGCGCTCCTGGTCAGCCTGGAGAACCTCTACAGCTATGGCCCCACCGGGGGCAAGCCCATGACCGAGGATCTCCCCTTGACGGCGACGACGGTGAAGGGCCGAACCAGAGCGGCCATGACCCAAGAGCTGCTCGAAGCAAGAGATGCCGGACGTGTCCACATCGCCATCGGGCGGGCCTCGGACTTCTTCGGTGCCGGTGTCACCGAATCAACGCTCGGCGAGCGGGTCTTCGCCAACGCGCTGGCAGGACGCCGAGCCGACTCTATCGGGAACCCCGATCTGCTCCACACCTACAGCTACGTTCCCGACATCGCGGCCGGTCTGACCACACTGGGCACGAACCTTCGAGCCATCGACGGTGTGTGGCATCTACCAGGCCCCGAGACCATCACGACGCGTCATGTTCTCAAGCTCCTAGCCGACGAGGTCGGTCATCCGGTCGGCATTCGGTCCATACCCAAGCTGGCCGTGCGCGCCTTCGGCCTGGTGAACCCAATGATGCGGGCTCTCGCCGAGATGGCTTACGAGTTCGAGGAGCCTTTCGTCCTCGACACCACGAAGTACGAGTCCACATTCGGGCCCGCCGGCACCCCACTCGCCACCGCCATCGAGGCGACAGTCGATGGCTACCGGCGAGTCCGAGCCAGTCGAGTCACAATCGCATGACACTGCACCGGCCTGACAACGATGCATACGACGTGGTCGTGGTGGGTGGTGGGGCGGCCGGCTTGAGCGCAGCTCTCGTGCTCGGCCGGGCCCGCCGTCGGGTGGCGGTGATCGACGCTGGTGCCCCTCGCAACGCTCCCGCCGCTCACATGCAGGGATTTCTGTCCCGCGACGGCATGGCGCCAGCCGATTTCCTGGCCGAGGGACGCAACGAGGTGACCCGCTACGGCGTGGAGCTGGTCAACGACCAAGTGCTGGGTATCGTGCCCGGGTTCTTCGTGCGTCTGGCCGGCGGCCGCATGTTCACTGCGCGGCGAATCCTGATGGCGACTGGTGTCGGCGACGTACTGCCGGACATCCCTGGCGTCCGCCAACGGTGGGGCCGGGATCTCCTGCACTGTCCGTACTGCCACGGCTGGGAAGTGCGCGACCAGCCGCTGGGGGTGTTGGGCGCTCTACCCGGCTCGGCGCAGCACGCCCTCCTGGTCCGGCAGTGGTCCGACGATGTCGTCTTCTTCGTTCACACCTATGACCTGGTGCCAGCCGAACAACGTCAGTTGGAGGCCCGGGGGATTCGGATCGTGTCCGGTGAGGTCGCACGGTTGGTGGTCGAGGACGACCGGTTGACCGGTGTCGAACTGGCCGACGGTCGGGTCGTTGCGCGGAGTGCGGTGTTCGTCCGGCCCGGCAACCTTCCGCACGACGACGGTCTCCTGGTGGATCTGGGCTGCGAGCTCAATGAGGCCGGCTTCCCCCTCGTCGGTGCCACCGGACTGACAAGCACGTTCGGCGTCTGGGCGGCCGGCAACGTAGTCGATCCGCGCGCCCAGGTGATTACCTCGGCCGGCGCCGGTTCCGCGGCGGCGATCGCCATCAACGCTGACCTCGTTCAAGAAGATATCGAACGCGTAGTGAACGGCCTCTGTGCCCAACCAATAACGACGAGGGTTGGAGTAGCGCCCTTTAGGTCCCTGAGCGATCGGACACGAAAAATGACGTCTGACTAGGACAAACGTTGTGTTTTCAACAACGGTGTGGAGGTGAGCGGACAACTCTCGAACCAAGACATCAGGAAGGAGATTGAATCCCTTTGGGCCTCGACCAGGCATTTTGATTCACACCCGGCCGTGGGCTCAGGGCTTGGACTTCCCCCTGGCAGGCCTGGAGAACGATTAGGACCTCCCCCACCACAATCTCTAGCTCGGTCCCCAGGATGCCAGTAGACCGCCCCGTATCGCCGAGTCGGCGGATTCAAGCAGTGGCCGCGACAAGTCGGTTGAATCGTTCCGCTGGAGTCTCCCATGCCAGGGTCTTGCGCGGACGCTCGTTGAGCAAGGCGGCGATGGCGTCGAGGTCTTCCTGGGAGTGGACCGACAGGTCAGTGCCCTTGGGCAGGAACTGACGGACGAGGCCGTTCCAGTTCTCGTTGCTCCCGCGCTGCCATGGCGAAGCCATGGCGAATGGGGGTCGCAGAAGTAGACCGGGACCCCGGTGGCAACCTTGAACGCGGCGTGCGTCGCCATCTCGATCCCCTGATCCCAGGTGAGGGACTTGGCCAGGTGGTCGGGTAGGTCCACGATGTTGTCGGCTACCGCCGACGCGACGTGCTCGGCGGTGCGGTTGTCGAGCTTGATCAGCATGCCCATGCGGGTGGTGCGCTCCACCAACGTGGCGACGGCGCTGGCGCCGCTCTCCCCAATGATGGTGGGTCGGACCGGAGCGCCCTGCCAGCCTTTGAGCTGGTGGGTTTCTCCGGCCCGCCCGCCGAACCGGACGTGCGGCTTTCACCGCATCCGGCTCTCCACAGGTTCATGCCGCTGGTGCGGGTGATCCTTCCGTTGTGGCGCTCGTCCATGGTGTGGGGATATGGGCATGCCGGTAACGGTATCGAGTGACCGGCACCGCTCGTGGTCGGAACATTGCCACCCCATCGTCGCTGATCTCCCAGTTTGGGAGGTGACGACGTCGGATCGTTCCCCAGTTCGCTTTTGGGTGACGTTTGCGGATCCAGCCGACGATGCGCCACCAGGCATATGCGTCGACGTAACTAAAGGTCCGTTTGGACACCCCGTGGCGAAAGTAGTTACACCACCCCCGCAGCACCGGGTTCACCTGGCGCAGCAGGTCGGCGAGCGTTCGATGCCTCGACCGGCGGGTAAGCGCACGAACCTTTGCCATCACCGAGGCCAGCGACCTCTTCGACGGGTAGGTGTACACCCTCCGCTTGTCCGTTCCCCGTTGAAGCCTCCGCTGGATGCGAAATCCCAAGAAGTCGAACCCCTCGTCGATGTGACAGACCTTCGTCTTCTCTTCCGACAGGCGCAGGCCCATCGGAGCGAGCACCGATGTGACTCCATCGCGCAACGCCTCGGCATCTGCCCGGCTGCCGGACACCATGACCACAAAATCGTCTGCGTAGCGGACGAATCTGGTGATGGCGCCGCCCGCATGGCGGTGCTTGGAGCGTTTCCATTCCGAGCCAAGTGCTTCCCACTTTTGGGTGAAGTGCTCGTCAAGGATGGACAGAGCGATGTTGGCCAGCAGCGGCGAGAGGATCCCGCCTTGGGGAGTGCCGGCGGTCGTGTCCCTGTGGACGGCATCCTCGCTGAGGATCCCGGCCCGCAAGAACGCCCTCACCAAGCCTAAGACACGCTTGTCCCCGATGCGACGTCGCACCCGGCCCATCAAGGCCACATGGTCGATCTCATCGAAGCAGGCCGTGATGTCTCCTTCGAACACCCACTCGTAGTTGCGAGTGGGTGAGGCGAAGAAATGAATCTCGGCGATGGCGTCTTGGGCTCGGCGCTTCGGACGGAAGCCATAGGAACATGGCTTGAAGTCCGCCTCGAAGATGGGTTCGAGCACCAGCTTCAGGGAGGCTTGCACCACTCGGTCGACAGCGGTCGGGATGCCAAGAGGCGGAGCTTTCCGTTCGTCTTGGGGATCATCGTCTCCCGCACCGGCATCGGAGAGAATCGGCGTGCCTTGAGGTCATCTCGCAGCCCACCGAGCAGCTCTCCAGCGCCGAAGACGATGGAGCGTGGAACCACTCCATCGACACCGGCCGAGCGTGCCCCCTTGTTCCCCTTGACCCGACTCCACGCCACGACGAGGAACGCCGGGTCGTAGACGAGGTTGTAGAGGTCATCGAAACGACGATCGGGATCGCTGATCGCCCATTGGTGCAGCTTCGTCTGCATCTTGTGTACCCGCAGCTCGGCCTCATCGAGGTCAGGCCACAGATCGCCGATATTCACCAGCGAACTCCACCATCAGCGTTGATGCTGCGATCCTGCTGGGTCCCTTCGCCATGTGACCGGCTTTCCCGGCCTCGGACTACTACGGACCCTCCGCCCCATCCCGGTGGCGTCAGTCGACGACGGACCTTCCCGCCGACCAGCTGGCTGCTGGCCGGTGAGGGGACCGCCGGGATGGTTCCCACGTTCACTGCTGACCGTTCGACGAATGAGGCGCCCAACTATGCCCCTGCGACATCGCCACGCCTACGCCGCAGGCATTCAGCGTGGCCTCCGGGGCGGCGATCTGTTTCCACCCCAAGAGTTCCCCGCCCAACTGCTGCGGGTGCGCATCGCGGCCCAGCCCAGATCCACCAGGTTCGAGCTGGAGGGAGGATTGAGGAGCCTTCAGACGTTGGTTTCTCACGTACACCTTTTCGTCTCGCTTGCCGGACCCGGACCGTCTGGCAGTGCCGATCCGTCCCGTCGTTGTCAGGGCTGCTCCCACCTTCTCCTGCGACTCCAGGGTCAGGCTGCCCTCAGCTTCTGCCGGGATGCTGCGACATCCCGACGGCGGTGTCCTTTCATCACCGCACGGTCATACAGCGCCTCGTGGCGCACCAAGTCTCCCTCCCAGTGGCCCGGCACGGCCCGGTCTTCGACCTCGGCGGGCGTTCGGAGATGTTGACCATCCCGAGGATTGCGCTTCGTCCCGAGGAGGCTCGCGAGCGAGGACGTCTCCGAGCCCGGCCCGAGCGCAAGCACGCGGTGAGCTCCTTTCGCAGCTCACCCTTCGCCTGGACGAAGACCGCCTGGTAGATGGCCTCGTGAGACACCCACCACTCTGGCTGGTCGGGGTGCTCCTTGCGCAAGCGGTGGGCGATCTGCTCGGGCGACCACTTCTTGGTGCGCAGCAGTCCCTGGACCTCCCCCCACAGCCAGGGGCGTTCCTCGGTCCAGGGGTTCTTGGGCCGTCGGGCAACTCGAGCCGCTCGCTCCTCGGCGGCCGCTGCCCGGTAGCGCCCCCGCCCACCGTTGGCCGCGATCTCACGCCAGACCGTCGAGCGGTGCCGGCCGATGCGCGCGGCGATGGCTTCGTCGGATTCTCCGACCTCGATGCCGACCCTGATCACCTCGCGCTCGGACACACTCAGCGAGCCGGGGCGCCTTTTGCGTTCGCGTGTCATGGCCCCACGCTCGTCGCCCAGATCCGTTCTGAAGGTGGATACCTCCACCCCGTCAACAACCCGCTTAGGGCCGCCCCGGGGAACGCGCCGTCGCACGAAACCCCACCGCAAGACGTAATCCCTCACCGTCGACTGAGGAACCCCGGTCAACGCCTCGGCACTCCTGTAGCTCGCTCCGGCGAGCACCGCCGCGACCGCCACGTCGAGATCCGACTGACTAGAGCGGCGCTTCCGTCCTCTGGTTTCCATCTGACACCTCCAGGTCGGGAGATGTCGCGATCACCACTTGAGCCCAAGGTCTCAGAACATTTGCGTGTGGTCCGCCTGATACTTACCTCAGAGGCTGGCCGCACAATCCCGGCAATACAGCGTGGTGACGCAGAGGGTCGAGGTGTGGGGATCTTCCTCGGGGCGTTCATCCGGCGGTGGTGACTTTCGCTCGTTCGCCGTTGGATGTGCAAGGCTTTGCGCGTGTCCGAAGGGTTGCAGGTATTGGTCGTGGCGGATGCTTCCGGGTGGTCGCGCTGGCTCGATAGGCACGATGACGACTCCGACGGCGTCTGGCTGGTGCTGGCGAAGAAGCGCACGATCGAGCCGACCAGTCTCACCTACAACGAGGCGTTGGAGGAGGCGTTGTGCCATGGGTGGGTTGATGGACAACTCGGCCGGGGTGAACGGGAAACGTTTCGCCGCAGGTTCACGCCCCCGACGTGCGGGAAGCCCTTGGTCGAAGCGTAACGTCGCGCTCGTCGAGCGATTGAGTAGCGAGGGTCGCATGCGACCTTCAGGTCTTGTTGCGGTCGAACGCGCCAAGGCCAACGGCAGCTGGGGTGCGGCCTACGCGAGTCAGGCGACGATCGAGGTTCCACAGGACCTCGCCTCCGCGCTGGCGGCCAACCGGCCGCCAAGGCGATGTTCGATCGGCTCAACCGGACGAACCGATACGCCGTGTTGTACCGGGTGACCACGGCAAGAAGAGATGAGACGCGTACGTGCCGTGTCGAACAACTCGTCGCCATGCTTGCCCGCGGCGAGACGATCCACCCGCAGAAGATATAGCTGAACGGTCCTGGGCACTGCTTTGACCGTCGTGAATGTGCCGGAGGCGCGCATCCCGGCCGGGGGCCAAGCCAAGCAGTATCGCCGGGCCGGAGCGTTTGCGGTCATCGGCCCTGATCAGCCCGTCAGGGCTGGCCGAGCAGTCCCGGCAATGCCGATCGGTCGCGACCCAAATTCTGGGCCTCTTTGGCCGTTGTTATGCGCTAGCGCGACCGGCGAGCACATCGCCAATTATTTTGTCCGTGCGTGAGTGATTTGTGACGATCGTTATGTGTGCCAAGGTCGGGCGATAGTTCACACTGGAGTAACCGCAGGCGCGGCATCTTCGGGAAAATCCCGCGACCGGCGTCAGGGGACGGCTAGTGAAGCGGCGAGCTGCTCGGTCAGCAGTTCGAGCGAGCTGTGCAGCTGGGCGTAGCGCCGCGGCCCAAGGATCTCTTCGATCCGCAGCTGGGCCGAAGCAGCCTCGGCATAGATTGTCTTCTGGAGTCGCCATCCCCTCGGAGTAAGTCGGATCACACGAGCCCTTCCGTCGACGGAATCGGGCACGCGCAACAGGTACCCGTGTTGTTCCAGGTACCCGAGCAATTCGTTGACTGACTGCTTCGTGATCCCCCTCCGGTCCGCAAGCTGGCTTGGACGCAATCCTTCGAGGCCCGGATAGCGCCAGAGCCCGACGTGCGCTGCGTTCAGATCGTCGTATCCCGCCGCAACGACGCCCGCATACAGCTGATCGCGGACCCACTGCCAAACGACACCCAGCAGGGCGCCGACGTACGGGATTGGCTCGCGATTGGGGTGGTCAGGGGAACCGCTTGACATAGTCGTAAGGTTACCGTACCATGTCCTCAATCGTAAGGATACCTGACTATCCGATCCGCGACAGTTCCCAACTAGGAGGTGGCCGAAGTGACGACGGCAGTTGTCGACTCCCCCGAGAGCGAACAAAGCCTGGCGTGGTGGTTCCTCGACACCTTGGTCGTTGAGCACCGCTGCGCGCCCGAAATGAACACCGTCGTGCTCGAGATGACCTTGCCAGTCGGCGCGGCGCCCCCGCTGCACATCCACGACGACCTCGACGACACTTGGTACATCCTCGAGGGCCAGATGGTGGTGCGCTGTGGCGACGAGGAGCTGGTGGTCGGAGCGGGGCATTGGGTGTCCATGCCCCGCGGCGTGCCGCACACGTTCCGGGTCGTCGGCGATTGCGAGGCGCGCATCCTGCTTGTGCACGACAACGCCAGCTTCCGGGACTTTATCCGCGAGGTCGGGGTGCCAGCCGGCGCTCGGATCGTGCCGATCGAGCCAGTCTTTCCGTCGATGGACGAACTCGCACGTGTGGCCGGGGCCCATGATCTGAGGCCCATCGGACCGCCACTCAGTGCCGAAGACACCGACCAACTGCTGGCGACAGCTCGCTGAGCCGCAAGTTCGCCCAGAGAGGCCCGGACCATGCCTGACATCGCGTCAATCCACCACGTTTCATTCACCGTCACCGACCTTGATCGCAGTGTGGCGTGGTACAGGGAAGTCCTAGGGCTCGCGGAGCTGATGAGGGAGGACCATCCCGACGGTAACGGCTACGCCATCGTTCTTGGCAAGCCGGACTTTTCAATGTGCGTGGGCCTACACACACACTCGGCCAACGCATCCGAACCATGCAACGAGACGCGGACGGGGCTCGATCACGTGAGCTTCGGGGTCGCCCAACGTGCCGACCTCGCACCTGGGCAGAACACTTCAAAAAGCTCAACGTGTTCCAATCGCCAATCAACGATCAGGAGGGGTATGCGGTGCTCGTGTTCCGCGATCCGGACAACATCCAGCTCGAACTGATTTCGATGGGCTGACGACCCTGAGAACTGCCGACCCGGCGGTAACGACAAGGGGTGCACAAATGGGTACATCGAAGCTTAAGGTGACGGGCATCAATCATGTGGTGCTCCACGTCACAGACCTTGATCGTTCCCGGACGTTCTACATGGAAGCACTGGGCTTCGATGACCGCGGGTCCGTTCCGGGTATGAGGGCCTCCTTCTTGCGCTGTGGCATGCAGGGCCTCGACCTCTTCGAAATGGTTGACTGCGACGTCCACGGCGGCGAGGAGATGAATCACATGGCCCTGAACGTCGACGTTGCCGATGTCGAGTTGCTCGTAGCTGGTCTTTCTGAGGCTGGTATCGAACCCTTCGAACTCACACCACGTAACTCGGTGTTCATCTCCGACCCGGACGGCCACCGGATTGAAATGCTGCCCATTAGCGCCAGCGAGCGGGAACACGAGCACTAAGTGCACGCGCTTTGGGACGGTAGCGAACATACGGATCTCGTCGCCGGCTCAGGAATCGAGTTCCATGATCGCGGCGAGCACGAGCTAAGGGGTGTTCCCGGAACCTGGAGGCTCTTCGCCGCAAGGGCTAACCCGCCCGGGAACGTGTAGTGATATCGAAAGGGGCGGGCATCCTGAAAGTGCCGTTACATCGCCCCTCGGACTCCCCTCCCAGAAAGGGTTGAGCCGCCCGATATCGCTCTGGCCGATGGTTCGAGAGTCAGCACTCTCTTGGGCGCTGAGTGGAGGTGAGCGGACTCGAACCGCCGACTTCTACGTTGCGAACGTAGCGCTCTACCAGCTGAGCTACACCCCCAGGGTGGGCACCTAGAATAGCGCCGAGCCGGTTGACTGGGAGTTTCTCCTGATCACTGCATTGGGTGTGCTGCCGACCTCCAGCGGAACCTCGCCGACGGCTGGACTCAGCGGGAGCGCAACTCGCCTCCACCGTTCTCTGACCGCGCCCCTCGGCATGCGGTTGCGAGGGTAGGGTCGTAGAGTTACATGATGCTCTTGTCGCACCCATGCGTTGATGACGCTGCTCCGGAGGGGAGTCCGAGATGAAGGCCGTCATCCTGGCCGGCGGTCGGGGAACCCGATTGACCGAGGAGACGGTTTCACGGCCCAAGCCCATGGTCGAGGTGGGTGGGCGACCACTGCTGTGGCACATCTGTCGGTCGTACGCTGCCCACGGCGTCACTGAGTTCGTGATCTGTTGTGGCTACAAGGGTTACATGATAAAGGAGTTCTTTGCCAACTATTTCCTCCATATGTCAAACGTTACCTTCGACCTTCGAGAGAACCGGATGGAGGTGCACCAGACAATGGCTGAGCCGTGGCGAATCACGCTTGTCGACACAGGCCTCGAGACCCAGACCGGCGGTCGTCTCAAGCGGGTCGCCGAGTATGTCGCCGATGACGACTTCTGCTGCACGTATGGCGACGGCGTGGCCGACGTGGACATCACGGCGTTGATCGCATTTCACCGATCCCAAGGCCTCCTGGCGACGGTGACAGCCGTACAGCCCCCCGGTCGTTTCGGAGCCCTGCAGATCGAGGGTGACCGGGTCACGACCTTCCTCGAGAAGCCCCACGGGGACGGCAACTGGATCAATGGAGGATTTTTCGTGCTTTCCCCGGAGGTTCTCGATGACATCGAGGGAGACGAGACCTTGTTCGAGCAGGGCCCCCTGGGACGCCTTGCCGACCGCGGCCAGCTGGCAGTCTTTCTCCATCACGGCTTTTGGCAGCCGGTCGACACCCTGCGTGAATTGCACCTTCTCGAGGCGCTCTGGGCGACCGGCAACGCTCCATGGAAAGTCGACTGAACCCGTCGCGAGCGTCACGCTCTCATGAAAAGAGCGGTGTCTTCGATTTGTTGCGAAAGCGAGCTCATCTTCACTCCGTACAACCTTGCCAGCGAGTTGATTGCCGCCGGATCGCCCACATAGCGATCGTCCTCAGTGTGATCGAACGGGGGTCGTTTGATTGGCATCTCAGGCTTTCCCAAGACCGTCGCAGCGAGTTTGGCAAGATCACCTACCTCTATCTCGCGATCGCCGGCGGTGTCGAAGGGCTCGAACGGAGCCGGTCCGTCTCCCAACATCACGGCAAAGGCTAGATCCACCAGGTCGCGGACGTGAACATACGAACGCACCACCGGGTGGGTGGAATGAAGCTGAATCGGGCCCCCCCGCGCAATGTCTCGAAGGATCGATCCGAGCACATATCGGTCGGGCTTGTTGAGGAAAGGGCCGGCAAGATTGAACAGCCTCGGGACGACCGCTCGCGGTGCCGGGCCCGACTGACCGAGTGTCGCCACAACGTCAGAGAACCGACGCTCCTCGCGTGCCTTCATGACACCGTAGGGATTGGTGGCCAAATGGTCACCCAGATACACAGCGCCAGAGGAGACCATCAACACACCCACAGATCGAGTTCTCTCCACATGACTCGCCACCAATTCGGTGATCTGTTGATTGTGACTGACGTAGTCGAGATGGCCTAGCTCAGAAACGAGCTCCCGGGTGGCAAAGGCGTAGTGAGCCAGTAGGTGGGGCCCAATGTTCAATCGAGGAAGTTCACTCAGGGGGAGCACCTCCAATTCGGTCTCGGATCGAAGCGTTACCGACCGACGGCGGGAGGCAAAGACATGCAGCCGTGCAGCCGTCTCTGGACCCAGACTGGTCTCCAACATTTCAAGCGTCGCTTGGCCCAACCATCCGCCGGCGCCGGTGACCACGACATCGAGGCCAGATTCGATCAGCTTCCGCCCCGTATCTGACGAGAATCCCAACCGGCTCATGGGCGACAGTGTATTGAATTCGGCACTAGCACTTTCTCACATGGAGGGGCGTTAGTCCTCCAAAAGTGGGACCAACATATTCTCTGCCAATTCGGAACGCGACAGAAATGGAGCCAGATCCTCGAGGGGAGAGGACACCATTCGACCATCCTCTAGTTGCCGGGAGGACAACTTTGGCGAGAATGGTTGTTCGGGGTCGAGCATCACTTCGAGCAGTTGCGGACCATCACCAGCCAAGGTGTCGCGGAGCGCCGACGACAATTCACGGTGATTCGAACAGCGACGCACTTCGAAGCCGAACGCGGTCCCGAGCTTGGCAAAATCTGGAAAGGTCAGCCCAGACTCGGGTCCACAGCCAACCACGTTGTCGGGAAAATAGTTCTGCTGGGTTTGGCGAATGGAGCTGTAGCCATTGTTGTTCAAAATGATGACCTTAATTGGTAGTCGATTACCTACGATTGTCTGTAGTTCCTGCAGGTTCAACATGATGCTGCCGTCACCGGCCAGGCACACGATACGCCTGTTGGGAGAAGAGTAGTGCGCACCAATCGCAGCTGGGAGCTCGTAGCCCATGGAGGCGCAGCCGGAGTTCGTATATAGCCGTTGGCCGGGTTTGAGGTCTGCAGCCTGAAAGGTCACGACACACGCGGTCCCATCCCCGGTAATCACCACGTCGTCTTCGCCCAACTCGTCAAAAAGCGCTTGAACGAAACAGTATGGATTCACCGGTTCCTCAGTTTTCCAGTACTCACTGAGGACAACGGGATAGAGAGACAATCGGTCGCGACACCATGACAGGTACTTGCCGTGGACGGCTTGGGGTTCGTAGTCGAGCTCTTCCAGAAGCGTCAGTGCTTCCGCGACATCTGCGTGGATCGGGAGATCGACCGATAAGGTCGGTTTGGATAATTCAGCCCGGTCAATATCGATCATTGCGGTAAATGCGGCCCTCGCGAAGGCCTTCCAGTTGTAGCTGACTTGCCTCACATTGAGGCGGCTGCCAACGACCAGCAAGAAATCTGCATTCTGCACGGCGAAATTGCCGCCCCGGTCGCCGACGGAGCCGGGCCGGCCCGCGTAGAGCGGGTGGTCGTTCCAAAGTACATCGTGGGCGTTCCAACCGGTCACGACTGGAACGCCGAGTTTGTCGACCACTCGAAGGAATGACTCGCGCGCCCCTGACAATCGAATGCCGGCACCAGCCAGGATGACCGGGCGTTGGGCCGCCGCCAAGTGGCGCAAAACCGTCCGCAGCTCCTTGGCCAGAGAATCGCCACTAAGGCAGCCGACCTCGGCGGACAGGCTGGCCGCAGGGCCATCCTTGTCGGGGTCAAAGCTCCGCTGTAACTCCGGATCGATGATGGCCGACTGCACGTCGATGGGAACATCGATCCACACGGGACCGGGCCGCCCGCTGCGGGCCAGCCAGAGCGCCCGTTGCACAGTGAATCGAGTCTGCTCAGGGTCATCAAGTAACGAAGCGAGCTTCGTGACCGGGGATGCCATGGTCACGATGTCGACCTCTTGGTCGCCTAACTGCCGCAAAGGCAATCTGTAACTTGTAACCAGAGTCTCTCGCTTTACCTGCCCGGAAACCACCACCATTGGTATCGAGTCGACGTAAGCGCCGAATACGCCGTTGAGGGCATTGATTCCACCGGGACCGCTGGTCACGTTCACCGCGGCCGGTCGACCCGACAAGCGTGCGTAGCTCTCTGCCGCCATGGCACAGGACTGCTCATGATGGGTGAAGACCGCGGTGAACCTGGGTTCGCGCCCGAACGCGTCGTTGAGATGCATCGCGCCCCCGCCCGTCACCATAAAGACATGCTCGATCCCGTCGTCGGCGACGAGTTTGGCAATATAGTCAGCTACGCGCAACGGTCCCTGACTTTCAGGGGATGTCGGCAGCAGACAGGACGTGCCAACGTTGCTCTAGCATTTCGATGCGCTTGGCATCTTCTTGCTCAATGGCTGTGTAGTACTCGCGCTTGTTGAGCAGCCAGAGAAGCTCGAAATGAACCGCCTCGACCAAGCCCTTCTCAAGATTGGTGCCATCGAGAGATGCGGCGTCAAAAATGACCTTCCTGGTCTCAAAACGTGAGAGGTAGACATTCCGGATCCTCCGAAGAGCTGCCAGCGAATCCATGGACACACCTCCGCCCACCACGAAGTCATGCCCCGAGTCTTTGACGACCTTGGCCGTCTCCAAACAATACTCGGTGATGACATCCGTGTTGATGTCGTCACGGTGACGTCCGGTCGAGAGGGTGAAGTCGACGCGCCCGAAGACGATGCCGTCCGTCCCACTTTTGGCTTGGGCCATCGTCATCAGCTCGGGTAGCTGATCGAATGCTTTCTCTGTCTCCAGATTGAAGAGGAATTTTGTGTCTTGTTGCTCATCCTCCGTGTACACGATGTTCTTGGCGTCGGTGTACTTGGAAAGTGCATACGGGCTCTCGATCATCGGTGCGATGACATACTCGACGCCGATCTGCTTGACCTCCATGAGGTCTCGCATGGCCTCACAGCCCCCGATCTTGAGTCCAAGCTCGAGGTCGGCCTTGCGGGCTATCTCCATCAGGCGCAGCAGCTCGTCGGTTCTTGTACCCTCCGCCTCGAATTCTGCCTTGACGGCCACATATCCGAATTCGTTTCGGCCCCGCTTGAGGATGTCCAGCATCTGCCGTTCCAGATGGTTCATTCCCGGTACTCTAGATTCAGTGGAGCTTCTAAGATAGTCGAGTCATGTCAGACCAGACCGTCCCGCCCTCGGATATCGTTGCCCCTGACGGGTCGGCACGTCGACCGGCACGAGTCGCCGTCCCGGTGGTGGTGACGCCTGATTCCCGAGCGCCGGGAGGGGACCCTGACGATCTCGGCGGCCAACCGGATATCGATGACGGCCCAGAGTCCGGTCCTGATTCCGAGCCTTCGGTGGCAGTTCTCCGTGCCGAAATACTCGAAAAGGTAGGCGCGTACGCTCGGAGGAGGTGGACGCCCCAGCCCTACGTACCCGGCAAGACTCCGACGCCGTACGCAGGCCGGGTCTTCGACGAAGACGAGGTGGTGAGCCTCGTCGAAGCCTCCCTGGACTTCTGGTTGACCAGTGGCCGCTTCTGCCGGCAGCTCGAGAAGGGTCTCGCCGAATTCGTCGGTGTCGGGGAGTGCCGCCTCGTCAACTCGGGGTCGTCAGCCAACCTCTTGGCGTTTTCCACGTTGACATCTCCTCGGCTGGGAGATCGGCGTCTCCAACCTCGCGATGAGCTGATTACGGTCGCGGCCGGGTTTCCGACGACGGTGGCTCCCGCCATTCAGCACGGGGTAGTGCCGGTCTTCGTCGACGTGGACCCCGTGACGGACAACATCAACACGGCGATGCTCGCAGACGCCCTGAGCTCCCGCACCAAGGCCGTCATGGTCGCACACACGCTCGGCAACCCGTTCGACATCGACGCCGTCTTGGACTTCTGTGAAGCCAACGGTCTCTGGCTGGTCGAGGACAACTGTGATGCCATGGGAGCTGAGTACACAACCAGACGCGGTGGCGCCAACGAGACTCGGCGGACGGGAACCTTTGGACACCTTGCCACGAGCAGCTTCTACCCGGCGCACCAGATGACCACCGGTGAGGGGGGCGCCGTCTACACCAGCAACGAGGAACTGGCGAGCATCGCAGAGTCGATTCGGGACTGGGGTCGCGACTGCTACTGCCAGCCCGGTCGTTCGAACACGTGCGGCAAGAGGTTCGGATGGTCGCTCGGCACCTTGCCCGAGAGCTACGACCACAAGTACACCTACTCCCATTTTGGCTACAACTTGAAAATGACGGACATGCAGGCGGCGGTGGGTGTCGCTCAGTTGAAGAAGTTGCCGTCCTTCGTCGCAGCCCGTCGAAAGAACTTTGACTACCTCCACAAAAGGCTCGCTCCGTCGCACGCCATACTCAGACTGCCGGAGCCCACGCCCCACTCCACGCCCAGTTGGTTCGGCTTTCTCGCTGTGGTCAAGCCTGGGAGCGCCGTGACTCGAGACAGCCTGGTGGCCGCGCTTGAGAAAGCTCGGGTCCAGACCCGAATGCTGTTCGCGGGCAATCTGGTGCGTCAGCCCTGTTTCGACGAGATGCGGGCTACAGGCGCCGGCTTCCGCCAGATCGGCGCGCTACCCAACACAGACCGTTTGATGAATGACGCGTTCTGGTTCGGGGTCTACCCGGGAATGACTGAGGTACACCTCGACCACATCTGCTCGACGATCGAGCAGCACATTGCCGACAGTATCGACTGAGTCGGACCGCATATCTAGCTCGATGGGCCCGTCTCGTGCCGTCCTCTTCGATCTAGACGGGACATTGGTGGACTCCTTCCCAGGAATTGCCAGCGCCTACCACTACGTCCAGTTGGAGCTGGGATTAGGCGACATGGATGACGCCGACCTCAAACAACTCATCGGCCCACCAATCCGAGAATCTCTCGAGCGCTTCTTTGGGCTGAGTGGGGACCGGTTGGAACAGGGAGTCCGGATCTTCCGGGAGCACTATGGCAGGGAGGGATTGCTGCGATTCTCGAAATACCCTGGTATTGACGAAATGCTGGTTGCCTTACGGGACCACGATTTCGACCTCTACATCGCCACGAGCAAACTACGCACGATGGCCATCAAAGTGATCGATCACGCCGGTTGGAGCGATCTTTTCACGACCGTGGGAGGGGCGGAACTGGATGGAACAAGGCACATGAAGCGGGACGTGCTCACGTGGACCATGACGCAAATCACCGACGGAACACAAGCGGTGGCGATGGTGGGAGATCGAGCCGCAGACATCGTGTGTGGCCGTGAACTGGGCCTCCAGGGAATCGGGGTGAACTGGGGGTATGGCTCGGTCACGGAGCTGACCGAGGCTGGAGCGATGGTCATCGCCGATTCGCCGAAGCAATTGCTCTCGACGCTCACATCGATCGACTGAAACCCCTTTTTGCCGACGATCTCACCATTAGCGCCGAACCGAATCAGGAACCGAACTCGGCGAACGCGCAAAAGGGCTGATTGGGGACTCGCTGGAGGCGAAGTTGGTTCAATCCCAGTACCTCACCCACCGCCTGCGTCTCACCGGGGAAGTGACGGCAGTTGAGTTCATCGAATACAAGCAGGGATCCCTTGGTGAGACGGGGAAGCACAAGGGCAAGGGCGCTCTTGGTCGGCTCGTAGATATCCATGTCGAAGACCGCCATGGCGACAATGAGGTGGGGGTTCGCTTCAAGGAAGGCTGGCAGCGTTTCGGTCACGTCTCCCTTGATGAGGTCGAACTTCTTGATCTGCGCGATCGGGGCGAAGGATTCATGAATGGAAAGGACCTCTGTGAGCTCGTCCTCGTAGTTGGCTGAAGTCGCATAGTCGCCACGCTTCGAGAATCCGCCATCCTTGTCGTTCAACTCGGGGAAGCCACTGAACGTGTCGAATCCGTAGATAAATCGCGAATGGTTGTAGGGCTCATAGATACCCCGCAGATTGACGAGCGTCGCGATGGTCGCGCCCCAGTGCACCCCGAATTCCAGAATCACTCCGGGCACCGCCAGGATCTTCTTGTACAGGAAGTCCTGATACAGGAGCCGTGAAATGACCTGCCGCTTCATGAACACGGAGAAGTGATAGTTCCACTGTGAGCCGAAAGAACCGCTCTCGAGCCGGGCGCTGGCGAGGCCAAGCAACTTGGCATCCGACTCGGTCTCGCTCGGTGATCGCTGGGTGAACTCACCCGAAATGCTCTCAAGCGACATGGATAGCTCTCCCTTGCAATGAAATCATCTCTGACTCGGGATCCTGGTAGCCCGGCACGACCGATGCCCCTGCCTGCAAGCCCCACCGAGCGCGGTCCACCGAATCGGCCCTGTTTCCGGTCTCGGTGGTCCACGTTACCGGCGAGGCGTAGGAACCGCAGAGACAACGAATAGTGGGCAAGGGACTACCGACAGCGACAATCACATTTGAGGTTCCTGCCGCTTGATCGCCGGTTCAACGTGGCCGCAGCTCGCCCACGATCGACCCGCCTCCGTCGGAGGCAGGTTGCATCCAAGCGTGCACAGTGCTTGGGCGGCTCTCCCATCGACAGCTGCCGCGATCCGCGGTTTGGCAGTTCGATCAGTCATGCACCAGTTCCAATGCGGCATTGAATTCGGCCTCGAGGAGGGTGGAGAGCCCGTGACGATTCGGGTCCGCCGCGACGAATAAGAGGAAACGATTCGATACTCCGACTCTCTAAAGTCGATCGCACATCGACCTCAGCTGGTTATCGGAGAAGGAGTCCAACGCCGTGAGGACAATGGCATAGGGCGCCCGCGCAGACCATAATCGGCGGATGCATGAGGGGGGCAGTACACCATCGGGGGAAGAGCAGAGCCCGTGGTCGGTTTGGGGCATACGTCTCATTGCTGCTCTCGCCGCCGCACTCGTAGTAGCGCTGGGTTGGGCCTGGATCGAGACGTTCTATCGCGGCGTGGCCGTAAATGGTCAGTTGTCGTTCATGTCGTCAGATAAGCCATATATGCCTATTCACACGATTGCCAAGCCCGTCATCGGTGACCATTACTTCGGTGACTTCCAATTTCCTCTGGGGTATGCGATAAACCTCCGGCGCTCGATCAGTCCATATCTGGGTCCCTCCATTCCGTACAACTATCCTCCGTTCTCGCAAGTGTTCTTCGTCTTATTCAGTTTTCTACCTCTACGTATTTCAACAATGACCTACCTTCTCTTTTCGGCAGCCATCTTCCTGGTTCCTCTCTGGCTATTACTCTCACCCCTCAAGCGTGAGTATCGGATCCTGTTCTTGACTCTCGGAGCCGTATTTACCACTCCGTTCATTACTTTCCTTGATCGCGGAAACGACATCGGAATCGTGGCTGGGCTCGTTGCGTGGTCGCTTTGGGCCTTTAAAACGGAGAAATGGGTTTTTTGCGGCGGTCTCCTTGGGGTAGCAATCGCGTTAAAGGCGTATCCGGCGGCTATCCTCATCGTCCCGCTCGGTCTTCGCCGCTATCGATTCACAGTCCTGGTGGCGGCCTCGGCGGTAGCCCTGAACCTCATAACCCTCTTGACATTTCCTGGGGGATACGTGCGCAATCTTCGGGCGATCGTACCGGCGTTGAAGGGCAAATACGCGCCATCAATCCAATTGTCGAGCTGGAGTCTCTACTCGGTTATTCCAAAGACGGCCGGACTTCTATTCGGTCCAGCTCGGGCAACTCAGCTACTGGCGCCCAGGGGTATTCTCATCTGGCTTCCATCGGTACTCTACGTTTGTGGCGTCTATCTTGTGATTCGCCGTGGAAAAGTACCCCAATGGTGCTGGGGCGCCCTAGGCCTCGCGTCGATACAACTCATCGTTCCCGTCAACTTTGTCTACACCACAGCATGGGCCCCAATAGCGGCCATCTGGTACGCGCGAGGCCGTCTTATCGGAATCGACAACCGCGAATCGAGCGAGGACGCTGCAACAGACTGGATCGATTTACGCATGATGCTTTTGCTTGCGTTGATCGCGACCCTAGTCCCTTCGATCTTCACGTTTTCGGGAGCCGGTGGCTTCAATTTTGCGATGACGGAATATCTGAGTCCGGCGCTCTTGTTTGTCACCCTGTGCACGGCGATCGCCCATTCATTCTGGCCGATGAAGAGGAAGACTTACTCGGTATCCTGAACAGTGCCGAGCTCGTCAAGAACGTTCGTAGGACTACAATATTTGAGGTTCTGCAAGGGGTTGGAGACGACGGAATCAAGCGAGCTGGACAGTTCGACCCCGGACGACACACCAACGAAGGAAGCTCAATCTATCCCTCTCATAGACCTGCGAACCTCTCGCTGGGACCCCAGCACTTCTGATGAAGACAACCCGGAAGCCGCCGAGCGACCACCGCTGCTTTGGGTTCGTTCGCTCTGCATTGGATCACTTCGAGCCCTCCGAAGAAAGTACAACGGTCTCCTCTTTGCTTCAATATACGACCGTCCGATGTACTCTCCCAGGATACCAAGAAAGGTTAGTTGCACACCCCCAAAGAACAGGATCGCGACGAGAACGGTCGTTTGGCCACCAAGGTTGTGAACTCCGATCACCCGCAAGACGACGATCACGGGGATGGAGATCGCGGTGACGATAGAGATCACGAAGCCAATGACTGAGGCGAGTTGCAGCGGGACGAACGAAAAGCTCGTCAATGCTGTGACGGCGAGCCGTAGCATGGACTGAACTGGGTATTTCGAGGTCCCTGCGAAGCGCTCATCGCGCACATAAGTGACCGACTCTTGTCGAAACCCGACCCAGGCCACCATACCTCGGACAAAGCGGAACCGTTCGGGCATCTCACACATCGCGTCGACGACTATGCGATCCATCAGTCGGTAGTCGCCGGCATCAACCTGCAGCTCGAGATCAGTCCACCGCCTGATCAGTCGATAGAAAACGGCGGCGGTGTGACGCTTGAATCGAGACTCGCCTATTCGCTCCGTTCTGACGGCGTGGACGACGTCGGCTCCGTCTCGCCAGGCTTCGACCAATGAGGGAATAATCTCTGGCGGATCCTGGAGATCCGCGTCGAGCACAACAACCGCCTGTCCTCGGCTGGCATCTAAACCCGCAGAGATAGCAACCTGGTGACCGAAGTTCCGCGACAAATGAACAACGTGAACTCGATCATCGACATCTTCCAGACGGTCCAACATGTCTGAAGAGGCGTCACGGCTGCCGTCGTCCACATAGACGATCTCTGCGATCATCCCGAGGAGATCCAGGGTGCTCGTGAGTCGTCGATGCAACTCTGGTATGCACTCCTCTTCGTTGAAGACTCCGACAACAAGGGAGATTTCAATCACAGTAGAGGGTTCAGCGATCACAAGAGTTCCTGGCGAGAATGACCCTCAGGAGGCCGGCTGGGGGTCGCTGAAGAACACCGAGCTGTTCAATCACGTGACGGCGCTCATTGCGAGAGTTGAATATCGGTCGCAGCAGAACAAGGCAAGGTGTTAGGAACCAGTCCGGATAACATTAGAGCACACAGCTACAAGATATTCATATTTTCGATCGTTCATCACGGGCACAACATCGTGTCGACTGGATCGGAATCCTAGGAACCATGTCAATTTAAGAACGTGAGTAACCCGGAGAATTAGTCTCTTTGAAAGCGATCGTCCGATCCAGCACCTTATTCTGGTTGCTCCGACTAGTGCCGGATTCTGACCGAAAAGGTTCACCGTGGCGAACCGGTCCCTCAGCATTCGAGTAAATTCTTCCGCGTTGTACTCTCTAATGTGGAACGGAGTCCAAGGCTGGTCTAACGCCGTGGCTCCTGGACTATGGACGTCGCGATCAGGGGTCGAACAGATGAATATCCCATCGTCCCGAAGGATCCGAACTACCTCGTCGAGAAACGATTGGTCTTCTTCGATGTGCTCAATCGTCTCGAGCGAGACGAATACATCTACCGATCTAGAATCCATAGGCAAGGTCGCCGCCGCTGCGCATTCGAGGACGACTGACGACAACTCATTGCGTTTTGTGGCACGTTCAATTGCTTCGGAGGAAATATCGAAACCGTATACCGTCCGAGCCGTTCTACCGAATATCGCAGACGACGTTCCGTCACCGCACGCACAATCTACGACAATCTTGTCCTCCACAAACCGCGTCGTGAATTCGTAGCGGGCTACGTGTTCGCGCCGAGTCCATGGAGGTGCCCACGTGTCAGTGTCTAAGCGCTCGATTGGAATCTTGGCCACGACATCAAGCTTAGAGGTTCAGCCAGATGGGGGGCGTTGCATTGAGATCACGGGGAGTGTCACCGTTGCAGCTCAGGACGCTCACACCTACAGAGACGCGCTCAGAAAGGTGCATATTTCCGCAGGTCAGCGGCTATTCGCGGGGGTATCGGCGGGTCGCCGCTTGGTGAGGCTTTCTCTGCGTGGACCTCAACCGGCTATGGGTCGATGGACGTTTGACAAGCCGTGCGCATACGCATCCCTCGCTTGTCCGTGTCGATTCGCCGCACCGCGGCGCGCGTCCGCATTTGCCAGTACAGCACTCGTCGCGCGTAAGCAAGTAGTTGGGTTCGTGCCCATCCGAGTCGGATATCTGCACTGGATACATGTTCGGGGTACTCGCGTGCTACTTCTGAAAACAGTGCGTACAGCTCTTTTGCCTGGCCCTTCGCCAACACGGCACTCAATTGTTGGGGGCTGACCCGAAAGCAACAGAGAACTCGATTGTCGACAACTGCTTCTTTGCCCTTTAGGCAGCGTTGGTAAAGCTCAATGTCGATTGTATACACCCATCGGGGATCGAACAGCGGATATGGAAGAGCAGACCGACGAAACAGCACGTTCACTGGCTCACCCAACAGGTTGGCGCCCGCCCTCGCGCACGCTCGCGCGAGCGGACCGCCACCGATGACCCGGGTTCCGGCCTTCGCCAAACGACCAAGGCCTCGTGCCTTGATGAGCACCTTGTCGTCATCCGTAATTATTCTGCGACGACCGCATGCTAGGACCGCTGATGGAAACTGCTCCAAGAGCTCGACCTGGACAGACAGGCAGTCAGGAAGGAGGAGGTCGTCTTGACATACAATCTTGACGAGGTCGCCAGTCGAAGCCTCTAGCCCTCGTGCCCAGTTGGTATGCAGATCGAGCGGCTCGGACGGCTCAGGGAGCAGATGTAATCGTGGATCAGCAAAAGATTGGATAATCTCAAGGCTTCGATCCGTCGAGGCCTGATCGGTAACCACGATCTCGATTCGCTGGTAAGTCTGCTCTAGGACAGACGCTAGGCAGGCCTCGAGGTGCCGCTCACCGTTGAAAACTGGGATGACCAAGGACACCAGTGGCCCGGCACTCAACGGACTTCCCCGTCGACGTCCGGGACACAAGAATCACGCTCCCACGAAGCACGAACAGGGAGCCTTTGCCCATTTTGGGACCTACTCACTCATCCATCATAGCCCGCCCAAACCCGGGCGATCGTTCGAGTTCGCACTCGAGGCTCAACGACGAGCCAGCACGTCAGGTGGGGCTTCCCGGGGAGAACGAGTCTGCTACGGCGAGAGCGTGCACGCCGCGCTCTCGCCTGCCGTCATCTCCCGACAGCTAATTCTGGTCGCATGACGGCGCTATTTGCTGATCCCAGGTGTCGCAGACCGCGTCAGGCGAACAGCTGCGCCCCGAGCTCCGTAACTGGTTCGTCGAACAGGACTCCGCTCTGCACATCCGTTTATCGCAATGATTGACTAGAATACCGAAGGGGAGTGCCAGCGGAATCTGCCCAATGGGGGTGCCGGTGCGAAAAAAGATCTCGGTCGTGACTTCGGCTTACAACGAGGCGGAATGTATCGATGAATTGGCGCGTCGACTCACGATCGTCTTCGATCAACTGGACGCCTACGATTTCGAGGCCATCGTCGTTGAGAACGGCTCCGAGGACTCCACGTTCAAGCACCTCAAGGCGATCAGCTCACGTGATCCACGCTTCAAGGTCATTCAGTTGTCCCGCAATTTCCGGATGGACGGAGGATTGACGGCCGG
Organism: uncultured Acidimicrobiales bacterium; assembly: GCA_963838775.1. Taxonomy (GTDB): domain Bacteria; phylum Actinomycetota; class Acidimicrobiia; order Acidimicrobiales; family UBA8190; genus Chersky-840. The sequence goes on along the minus strand of CAWISP010000024.1, from coordinate 133,745 downwards.
TCTGGACTTCGTCGACAGCGATGCGGTGGTCCTGATGACGGCTGATCTACAGGATCCACCGGAGATGATTCCCCGGTTTGTGGCGAAGTGGGAGGAGGGGTACGAGAACGTCTACGGGATTGTCACTGTCCGTCGCGGTACGGGCAGGATTCGTCGTTTCAACTCACGTCTGTTCTATTGGCTCATCGGCAAACTTACCGGGCATCTGATTCCCTCAAACGCAAGTGACTTTCGGCTCCTCGACCGAAGAGTCTATGAAGTGGTTCGCCAGATGGATGAACGGAATAGATTTGTCCGCGGGCTTGTGGCATGGGTCGGCTTTCGCTCCGTGGGCGTCGAGCACGAGCGAGAGGAGCGCTTCGCTGGGACATCGAAAGCGCACTCGATCGGAGTCACGGGGTTGGCGGTGAAAGCCATCCTCGCCCATTCCCAGGTTCCCTTGGTGATCATTCCGCTCGTCGGAATCAGCTTGTTTACTGCATCGATCGTCGCACTGGTTGCCCTCGCCATCGACTGGGTAATCCGCGGAGTCCCGTTCCCCGGGTTTGGAACGATTGTTGCTCTCATGGTGATGCTTTTCGGGTTTCTCTTCTGTCTGCTGGGAATCGTCAGCATCTACATTGGGCAGATCTACGAGGAGGTCAAAGGCCGTCCCAACTTCATCGTGCGTGAGACCCTGGGGATCGAGAGTCCGTCGAGGTCGTCCGACCGAGCAGATTCGCACTCCCGCCGCGACTCGCACGAAGGCAGGCGGGAGTCCCTCTCCGTAGAGCGGGAACCGGCCGAAGCAACACCAGATGAATCCACAGAGGCCGGTATTGGTGATCTGGTGGCTGGAACTCTCCCTGATCAAAACCCGTGATTCGAACCTTTCAATCGAAGCCTGTTCTCGTAACAGGACACACGGGATTCAAGGGATCGTGGTTGTCCCTCTGGTTGCACCAGTTAGGTGCCCAAGTGACCGGCTATGCGCTCGAACCCCCGACGCTCCCCAACTTCTTCGACGCGTCCCGTGTCTCTGAAGTCCTCTTTGAGGATGTGCGGGGGGATATCCGCGACGTCGAGCTGCTGCTCAGCCTCTTGCGTCGCAGGTCCCCAGTTGCACTCTTTCATCTCGCGGCACAGCCAATCGTCCGGGCCAGCGTCGCGAACCCTCGAGAGACATTCGACGTCAACGTCGTAGGCACGGCGTCCGTACTAGACGCGGTTCGCCTTGCCGGCAATCCCTGCGCCGTTGTAGTGGTAACCAGCGACAAGTGCTATCGAAACGATGGCCAGGTGTGGGGTTTCCGGGAGACTGATCCTCTGGGGGGTCATGATCCCTACAGCGCCAGCAAGGCAGGCTCCGAGCTCGTCGTTGACGCTTATCGGTCGTCGTTCTTCCCGGTCGACCGGACCGATCAACACGGAATCCGACTTGCATCAGCGCGAGCCGGAAACGTCGTCGGCGGAGGGGACTGGGCAGAGGACCGAATCGTGCCCGATGCAATGCGGGCCCTCGCTGCCGGGAACGACCTCGTCGTGCGGAATCCGCATTCGACTCGACCGTGGCAACATGTTCTCGAACCGCTTTCTGGTTACCTCGCCCTTGCCGCACAGCTCCTGTCGGACGAATCACCCGGCAGATGGACCGAGGCATGGAACTTCGGCCCATCGATAACCGATGAAGCGACGGTGGCCGATTTGGCGACTGCCGTGACACAAGCGTGGGGTTCGGGTCGGTGGATTGCGCATTCGCAGGCTGAGTCCAACGTCGAGGCCAAGACCCTTCGCATCGCGATCGACAAGGCGGTATCCCTGCTGGGCTGGCAGCCGCGCTGGCATCTCGACGAGATGGTGCGTCGAACGGTGGCTTGGTACCAGCAGTACTACCGCGACCCTCGAGCTTCGATGCAAGAGCACAGTCTCGATGACATCAATGCCTACGAGGCTTCCGGTCCAGCAAGCGCCCTTGCCCGCTGAAGGGTCGGATTCCCTTGGCTCGAGTAACCCAGGCCGCGCCGAGCGGGTGCAGCATCCGCCGGACCTAAGCCGCTGGACCGCCGGACCCGTGTAACGGCGGATCACACCGCGCAATATGTGGCAGCCCCTCGAGCCGATACTGTTGCTCGTCGCCCGCGAAGAGACTGAGATGGTCGGATACCGCCAAATTTCGGGCAGTCTCCAACACAGAGAACGGCGGCCCGACAACGACAGACTGGAAGTAGCAAGCGCGCTCCGCTGCAGGTAACCGATCCAAGTTGAAAACGACGCGAGCGACCCTCTCATCCGCTGCTCGCAACTGTCGGGCGTTTGTGATGCCGAACTGCGTTGCCACTACGCACTGAACGACGACAAACACCGCGAGCACGGAGTACCCGACCAGCTTTACCGGCCTGACCCCGTCGATGCGTCGGTCGATGTGTCGAAGGCTGGGAACATGCGCCCACCCGAAGACGACGATGCCGACGAGCAAGATGATGTTCGGCATGGTGTATCGATCGAGGCTGGCTGCCGTAAGCCCCTCCCCCATCCTGGACAAGGCGAGCACCAAGTCGAACAGGAGCGCGAACACGATCAACAGGGTCGGAAGAGGATTTGTATGCACCCGTCGCTCGCGAATTGACAGCACGACGATGGAGACCGCAACGATACAGATCACCGTCCCCAAGACTTCGTGCACGACGACATATCGACCCGGAACAGTCGGGACCATATTCCCGACCAGCACCACGAAAAACCTGGCCAGTTGAAACGGATGGTGCAAACCGAACGAAAGAGAACAACTCGACTTGGTCCCGCCGTCCAAGACACAGATCTTGGTGTCGGCAGCGAAGACGAAGCGATGCAGGTAGAACGCCACTGTCAACCCTGCCGCCGACACCCAGATCGCCGATTCGATGTAAGTCCGGCGTCTCCACGGGCCGCTCCAAAGAAGGCAGATAAGCCCTATGGGCCATACGACGAACCCCTGGACTTCGGCGAATGAGGCGGCCACAGCAGCCAGAACTCCGAGGCCAAACCAGAGGTTCCGGTGCCGTCGCGGAAGTAGGAGAGAGCAGGCCATCGTGATGAACGCAAGCACCACGAAGTACCACGGCAGCTGAAAACTCCAAAACGCGTTGTCGACGTCGGCCAAACTGAACCAGATGATTCCGACCGAAAAGACGGGCAGGAACGAAAGGCGTCGACCGAGGTAGGAGCGGAAGAGGACAAGAACCAACACAAATGACGCAATGAAGACGCTCGCACTGCAAAGGATGATGGACTTCTCGTTGAGGTGATCGAACATTCCGAAAGCGACGAAGATCAGAAAGCCAACGAACAGACGGGTATCGCCGTACTGAGCCCACAGCTGACCGAGCGTCAAGTGATGTGCTATTCCGGCCGCGGCGAGATGAATCACGTTCCAGTCATCGGCGTTCGGCACATTGACGGAATAGTGATAGACGTAGACCAGGTACAGGAGCGCCGGAACACCCGCCGCCGCGACAAGGAGGATTCGTTGGCGGCCGATCGACCCGCCGAGTGAACTCGATCGCCCCTCGCCCCCATCCTCCGTTGTCGTCAATAGCCCTCCCGTCTGAGCGCCACCACAATAGGCGAGGAAGGGCAGCACATTACGGAGAGGCCAAAGCGTTATGAAGACCTCGAGGCGGGACCTGTGGGATCCCGTCTCTGAGCGGATAGCCGTGGGGTCCAGGCGACCCCGGATTGGGTGCACTCCGGGATTCCCGGGTGACCCTGTAACCTTGCTGCCATGTTTGACACGGGGGGAAGACTCGTACGTTCCCAACCCGGGTGCAGGCCCACGGGTTGCCTGAAGCGCATGCGAGTTGCTCCAGGTCCGAGTCGTCGTTTTCTCTCGGATTGATGACCGAGACCATCCCCGTACATCAAGGTATCTCTCTCCCTGATGCTGCCCCCGGTGCTCGGGAGGCATCACGGTCGAGGGGGTTCGTCTGGTGGGGATCAGCGGGGGCCTTCATCGCCTTTTCCGCGGTGTGCGCGTGGTTCGGGTACTACACGACGTTCAACTCTTTCGCCGGGTGGGATGACGAAGGCACATTGCTCCTTGCCGTAAAGGACTTTGCTCACCATGGAGGCTTGTACACTCACGTGTACAGCTCATTCGGGCCCTTCTACTTTGAGGCTCTCTCGACGATTTTTGCTTGGCTGCCGGTCACTCCCGACAACGGCCGGGTGGCCACTCTGGTGGTGACACTGCTCACCAGCCTGGGCCTGGGGATCGCCGTAAGGATCTTCACCCGAAGTCTTGTGGCCGGTATCGCCACGCAGGTGGGTAGCTTCGTCCTGTTGATCCTCTCCTACGTCGACGAGTCCATGCACCCGATGATGCTGGTATGGTTGCTCTTCGCCGTCGCACTTGTCGCGCTCGCGTTGTTCGCTCGCGGTTATCGGTCCATCGGATGCATCATCCTGGGAGCCGCCTTGGCCGCGTTGGTGCTCACGGTGGTGAACGTCGGAACGTTCGCGGCCATCGCGCTGTTGTTCACCGCGTTGACCACGGTACGTTCTCTACGCGACATGCGCTTGGTGCGCGCCGCGGCAGCGACGGTCTTCATTGGCACACCGTTTCTGCTCATCGTCGTTTCTGGGGGCCTTGTCTCGCAGTCGTGGATTGCGAAGTACTGCCTCGTCGTGGCCTTTGCGGCGGCGGGCATCGTCGTCGTGACGAGGGACCGCACCATTCAAGGGCTCCTCCATGGGCGCGACGTCATTCGATTCCTCCTCAGCGGGGGCATCACTGCTGCACTTATCATCGTCATTGCCATCGCCTCTGGCACGCGTCCCGTCGACCTCGTACGCGGCTTGTTCCTGGACCCAGCCCGCTTCTCGAACGGCTTCACCATTCCGCTAGGGATTCCCGTGGGGGTGGTCGCATGGGGAGCGATCTGTCTCGGGGGCGCCGCCTTGTACCATCGATACGGCCTGCGACTCGTGCGCCCGGGTCTTGACCCATGGGTACATATGGCCGCCGGGTTGCTGATTCTCTACTGTGCTCTCCAAGAGGACCAACTGGCCGTTCCGAACAGCTTTGTCGTGGGCTTGCCGCTCCTCTTCTTTGCCGCGGTACCCCCGGTTGGGACAGCCGATTCCGAGCGCATCGCACGGATCGCCCTGGTGGCCCTCGCCACGCTCGAGGGCCTCTTGGCGTACCCCGTGGCAGGTGCACAGGTCCGGTGGTCGTCGCTCCTCATGATCCCCGTTGGGATGATTTGTCTCAACGACGGTGTACGTCAGTTGCACCCCCTCCAGGCAATAACGAAGAGGAGCGTGTTGCATGTCACAACGGGCGTACTCGCTTCGGCGGTCATCTTGGCTGCCATCGGTTGGTTCACCTCGGTGTTTGTTGGAAACCAACGTGTCGAGACGAGGATGTACAGCACATCCCCTGTGCTCGAGTTGCCCGGAACCCACCTTATCCACCTTCCTACGTTTGAATCCGCGCCTATCGAAGCGCTGGCGCACGCGATCCACACACAGTGCTCCTTCTTCGTGACATTGCCGGCCATGAACAGCCTCTACTTCTGGTCTGGAGAGGAAGCTCCACCGGACTGGACCAACACATGGTTCTATACGTCGAACACCGCGCAGCAACAGGAGCTCATCAAGCAGATCACCGGGAACGATCGATCCCGGTTCTGCGTTGTCGACAATCAGACTTGGCTGTCCTTCTGGTACCAGGGCCACGCGATTCCTCAGCTGCCACTCGCACGGCTCGTCGAGAAATTTAGGCAGGACAATAGCCCTCCCACGATATTCGGAAGCTACCGTCTCTTCGTGGCCCACAACGTCGCGTCATGAGCAGCCTGGCGTGGGCCATCTCTGGCGAACGAGGATCCTCCGTGTCGGGCAACAAGCCCGGCCGTTGATGCAGCACCAACACAGATAGACCACATCTCGTCGCAGCGGGCGATCGGATCCAAGGGAGGGTAGCGGGGTGAGCAGTGTCACCGCGGCGAAGGCGCCAGTGACTCCGAGAGCCGGAATTCGGCGAGATGCCCGTGAGACAGACCGACTGCGAAACGGTCTGGCCGTACTGGGATTCGCGATCCCCGTGGCGCCATACCTTTGGTTCATTCAGCACTACGGCGTCAATGTGATATGGCGCGACCAATGGTCGGATGTCAATGTCATCAGACAACTCCATGCGGGAGCGCTCGGTCTGGGGACGCTATGGGCGCCACACAACCAGAACCGGCTCCTCTTCCCGAATCTGCTCGTCGTCCTCCTGGCTCAAACCACACGTCTGAATCTTTTCATTGAGATGTACCTCAGCGCAGTGATGCTGTTTGCTGCCATAGCTCTGTTCATCTGGACACACAAGCGTCGCGCTCCTTCGACGCCCTGGATCTATTACTGTCCGGTCGCCATTCTGCTGCTTTCGTTCGTGCAGTTCGAGAACACGCTTTCCGGCTTCCAGGTGTGTTGGTACTTCGTGCTGCTGGCGCTGGCCGCAACCCTCTTCTTCCTGGACAGTCCGAGGTTCAGCTGGCTGGTGCTTACCGGCGCGATCGTGGCTGCGGTCGTCGGCAGCTATTCGGCCATTCAGGGCCTCTTCATCTGGCCGGTCGGCCTGCTGCTCCTATACCAGCGGCGTCATTCCCTCCGGTACCTGCTGACATGGGTGGCCGCCGCCGCCATCACTGCCGCCCTGTTCTTCTATCACCTGGGCGCCTCCTCGTATGGGGAGTCGTCGGGAAGCATCTCGTCCGCCCTTCACAACCCGGTCCTCGCCGCCAAGTTTTTCTTCCTGGCCATCGGTGACGTCGTGGGGGCATGGATCCCGTGGCCGCTTCCATGGGGCGGTCCCGTCGCTTCGAAAACGGTGAATGACGCCTCACTTGCATTGGGGGTCGTCATCTTCGCGCTCGCCGCATGGGTGGTGATCAAGTGTCTGAGACGAGACGAACATGGCCCGAGCCCGATCGGCGTTGCTCTGATCGCGTTCGGCATGCTCTTCGCACTCTCGATTGCGACCGGACGTTCCACGTTGGTCGGATTGTGGTACGCGGGGACGTCCCGCTACACGACCTTCGATCTGCTGGTGTTGGTGGGAAGCTATCTGGCACTTGTGGGGCGGTCATCACCATCTCGAGCCACGCATCGTTCGCTCTCCCTCACGGAAGAGGGGGCGGGAAGAGGAATCAACCGTGTAGCGGCATTGGCCAGGAGGGTGAGGCAGCAAGACAGGTTGGGTGGTGCCATCGTTGGAGCGACCCTGGCGGCCATCATCTGCGTGCAGGTGATCCTGGGACTTCTGAGTGGTCTCGCCGGCGGCAGGTCGACGCATCAGGTGGGGTTGGCAACCGAGGACGTCATCGTGAACATCAACCAGGCCCCGGACTCCGTGGTCGAGAGGATCTATTTCGGGCCGGACGTCGGCTTCGTAAGGCGGATGGCGCCGGTCGTGGAGAAATTCAGGCTTGCCTTCCTGGCTTCGAGCGCCGGCTCCCTGACCAACCAAAGGGAGGGGCTCGATGTGGGGGTGTGGGAGGGACAGACGACGACATCCCCGGTGACCCCGTGGCGAGGGTTACGAGACGGCGAGGTCGTGTCGCTGAATGCTCGAGGTTTCTCGGGCTCCGACGGGCCGCTCACCGTGTCAGAATGCAACGCGAATGCGCTTACCGACCTCAAGGCCTGCAGCAACACCGACACGGTCACCGTGCTCCCCCGTCCAGACGGAAGCATGCACGCGCGCTACAAGGTGATGACGGGTCCGGTCGGGGACGGGACGTGCGACGAGGGCCAGACCTGTTACATCGAGGTGTCGAGCCCTCGAAACGCCTCCCTGCAATCGTTCGCGGAGATTTCATTCTGAGGAGCGCATCGAGGCCGTGACGGCCCTCGACTCGTTTCAGTTCAGGACCCGGTCGCATGCTTTGTGCCTTGGACCTGGCCGTTTCCATCCTCACTGAGAGAAGCTGGCCGTCCGGGTCAACGGCCGAACGGGAACCAGGGCCCCCGCAGACTGACGACGGCGTCAGCCGCACCCGCGGCTCGTTGGACAACACCCTCCGCCTACGCTGAGTGCCGATGACCCGGGGGTGCCCATGGGCGATGTGACGACGACGACCGAGCAGTCCACCCGGTTGGCGTCTCGCTACCGACAGGTGCGGGACCTGACCGAGGCGTTGGCCGCCCCCCTGTCCCCCGAGGACCAGACGGTGCAGTCCATGCCCGACGTGAGCCCGACCAAATGGCACCGGGCCCACACGTCATGGTTCTTCGAGACGTTCCTCCTCGAGTCGGAGCTACGCGGCTACCGCCCCTTCCATCCCGCCTACGCGTATCTGTTCAACTCGTACTACGAGGGCGTGGGTGCCCGGTACCCGAGGCCTCGCCGTGGCGTCGTCTCACGACCCGGCGTGAGCGAGGTGGGCGAATACCGCCGACATGTCGATGAGGCGATGACGCGGTTCCTGACCGGCACGTTGACCCCCACCGTGGCAGATCTGGTGGAACTCGGGTTGCACCATGAGCAGCAGCATCAGGAGCTCCTGCTCATGGACATCAAGCACGTGCTGTCGTGCAATCCCCTCCAGCCGGCCTACACGACGGTCACCTTCGACGAGCCACGTGCCGCCCGCCCGGCGGCATGGGTTGAACACGGGGGCGGACTCGTGGAGATCGGTCACGCCCACGGCGCATTCGCTTTCGACAACGAATACCCCCGCCACACCGCCCACTTGGAGCCCTTTGCCCTGGCCGATCGCCCCGTCACCTGCGGGGAGTGGCTGGCCTTCATGGACGACGATGGCTACGGACGGCCGGACCTGTGGCTTTCGGACGGGTGGGCCACCACCCAGGCCGAGGAGTGGAACTCCCCGCTGTACTGGTTCAAGGTCGTCGACGACTGGTGGCTGTTCACCCTGGGTGGACCCCAACTCGTCGACCCGTCCGAGCCCGTCTGTCACATCAGCTATTACGAAGCCGACGCGTTCGCCCGTTGGGCCGGGGGGCGCCTGCCCACCGAGGCCGAGTGGGAGGCGGTGGCCGTCGATCAGGTGCCGGACGGCAACTTCCTCGACCTGTCGATCCTTCATCCGAGACCGACGGCGCCGGCCGCCTCGTTCTTCGGCAACGTGTGGCAGTGGACGTCGAGCTCGTACAGCCCCTATCCAGGTTTTCGCCCTGCTCCTGGAGCGGTCGGCGAGTACAACGGCAAGTTCATGGTCAACCAGTACGTGCTGCGCGGTGGGAGTTGCGTCACCTCCTCCGACCACATCCGTGCCACGTACCGGAATTTCTTCCCACCGTCGGCGCGCTGGCCGTTCAGCGGCTTGCGCCTGGCACGCGACAGCTGAGGCGCCGTGTCCGTCACCACCCCGACCATGGACGTCCACCTGAGCGCCGACGACCTGCGCGGCGCATTGGAGAACGACGTGCGAACCGGCTTGGCCGCGGAGCACAAATGGCTGCCCCCCGTCTGGTTCTACGACGACAGGGGCAGCCAATTGTTCGACGAGATCACGCGCCTCCCCGAGTACTACCTCACCCGGGCCGAGCGGAGGCTCCTCGAGGACCACGCCCCTGAGATCGCCGCCGCGGCCGGAGCCGACACCCTCGTCGAGCTAGGAGCAGGGACATGTGACAAGTCACGCGTCGTGCTCGATGCCATGGAGGCGACGGGGGGACTCCGTCGCTACGTCCCCCTCGACGTCAGTGACGGCACCCTGTGGGCAGCCGCCACCGCCCTGGCCGACGACTACCCGGGGTTGCTCGTCCACGCTGTGGTGGGAGACTTCCACCTCCACATGGACCACGTGCCGAGCGAGGGCCGGCGGCTCGTCGCCTTCCTCGGCAGCACGATCGGGAACCTCACCCCTGACCAGCGAAGCCGCTTCCTCTTCGACCTCGACTGCATGATGGGCCACGGGGACCGGCTCCTGCTTGGGACCGACCTCGTCAAGGACCGGGACCGATTGCTGGCCGCCTACGACGACGCCCAGGGCGTGACCGCCGCGTTCAACCGCAACGTCCTGCATGTCCTCAACCGAGAGCTGCACGCCTCGTTCGATCCGGACCGCTTCGAGCACGTCGCACTGTGGAACGAAGAGGCGAAGCGAATCGAGATGCGGCTGCGCTCCGTGTCGAATCAGACGGTCTCCATCGCCGATCTGGCCATCGACGTCACCTTCGCCACGGGTGAGGACCTCCAGACCGAGATCAGCTCGAAGTTCACCCGTCAGGGTGTGGAGGACGAGCTCTACGCGGCGGGCTTCCTGGTCGACTCGATGTGGGAGGCACCGGGCGGCGACTTTCTGCTGACCCTGGCGCGGCCCTACTGCTGAGGTCGGGGTGGGGTCGGGGTCCCTCACCAGCCCCGGAGGTCGACGGGCCAGCTCTCGAGCACGTCGTCGCCGTCCACGATGTGGATCTGTTCGTGGTACGCCACGGTGGGGTCGACGTGGGCCGGCACCACGCTGATGCGCTCTCCGACGCGCACCGCGCCTCGGGGCGCGAAGGTCAGGTGCTCGTCGGAGCAGAACCACACCTCGGCATCCTCGAGCGTGGGATTGCCGTGGTCCATGGCGAGTGCCTTCGCCCCGCAGTCGGCCACCGCCCAACCGGGGGACACCGATACCACCGTGGCAAGGACGGTCAGAGCCTGGACGAAGGGCAGCGAGAGCTTGCCGTAGGCGCTGTCCATGAGCGCATACGAGCCCGCCTGGATCTCGGTCGCCGCCGTGTTGATGTCGTAGGTCCCGGTCCCGCCCGCCGAGATGAGCTCCCCCCCGACGGCGTCGTGCGCCTCGAGCAACAGCTCCATGGCGACGTGCACCAACTCGACCCGTCGGGCCCGGTCCTCGAGCCCGACGACGTGGCCTTCGTAGCCCATGACCCCCCTGACGGCCATGCCCCGGGCCCGGGCGGACTCGGCCAGGCTCCCCGCCGCGCCGGGGGCGCATCCACACCGGGGCAGACCGACGTTCACATCGACCACGACCTCCTCGATCCCCGCCGCCGCGGCGGCTGCCACCGTCTCCTCGGAGTCCACGGCGACGGTCACCCGGGCCCCCGAGCGCACCAGTCGACCCAATCGCGCCTCGTCGACCACCTCGTTGGCGAGTAGCAGGTCCTCGCCCAGGCCCGCCCGGGCCAGGCCGTGCGCCTCGACGGTCGTGGCGCAGGTGAACCCGGTGTGCCCGTAGGCCCGCTGTCGGGCCGCCAGGGCGCTGCATTTGTGCGCCTTGACGTGGGGCCGAAGACGATCGCCGGGAAGCGCCGCCGCCATCGTGGCGAGGTTGTGTTCGAGCCGCGCGGCGTCGACCACCAGCGCCGGCGTCGTAAGTTCCCAGAGCCTCACGGTGCGGGGGTGCCGGTCGGGCCCAGCCGGCCCTCGATGGCCCGCTGCAGGGTCGTCTGGAGCACAGTCGTGGTCACGTCGGCGCGGCTGCGCTCGACCACGGCCCGCAGGGCGTCGGTGGTCCGCCGCAGCCCGCCGGTGATGGCATCGGGGTGCTCGATCGTCACGAGCATGTCGTAGACGTCCTCCATGGCCCCGAGCAGCTCCTCGCCCCGAGCCGTGTCACCAGCACGGAGACGATCGAGGAGGTGGCGGCGGAGCTCGGACGCCGCCTCGGCCAGGCCGTTGAGCCACGCGGCGAGCCCCACCCTCAGTTCCCCCGGGCCCGGCAGCGACTCGCCGTGCACCAGCGCGGAGGTCAGGCGGGCCTCGGCGAACTCCTTTTCGGCGTCGTGCAGAAATCCCGCCGCGGCCAGGCTCGGATGGGGCGCCAGGGCCGCCTGGGCCCGGCGCAGGCTCTCCTCGGCCTCAGCGACCCGGGCCTCCGATTCGGCCGGCTGCAGCCGGTGCACGGCCCGGATGGAGAGCCCGCACGACCGGATGGTCTCCCGACACGACGCCAGCGCCGTCTCACGGGCCCGGTGCGAGGCATCGAGCGCACGGCGCGCCTGGTCTCCCAATCTCGCCAGTTCGGCCGGGCGCGCCTCGGGGGGCAACGGCGACGACGTCAGCGAGCGGCGCGGCGGATGACAATCGTGGGTTCGTCCTCCACCGGCTCGGGCAGATACCGCAGCTTGGCGGTGCGCTCCGTGGCCCGGGCCCCGAGGCGGATGACCATCACCACGTAGACCGCACCGACCACGACGGCTAAAGCGGTCAGCCCGAGGATGGGTCGCAGGACGGGGATGGCACCGAGCACTCCCGAGCAGAAGATCACGCACGCCAAGGTGGCGAGCACGTCACGGCGCCGCTTGCAGGCTTCGGGCCGGAAGTACCGGTCGGACCGCTGGGCGCCAGAGCCGGTGCTCGGCGCCCGAGCTGGGGCGGCGTCCGGTCTGATCAAGATCAGTCCTCGACCCGACGACGGGGGGCGAGGTGGTCCATGGCCACGCGCATCCTCGGGCAGCGACGTCATGAGCCGAAAGGCGGGAGGCACCACAGACGGGCCCGTGCGTCGCAGCACTCGCAGGTGCTGGTGGAACTCACCGATGGAGTCGCCCGAGCGGCGTTCGGATTTCCGCCGGAGAAGGCTCGGCACCAGCACTGCCGCCCAGACCACGCCGAGGATCAGGAGGACCACGATCGTCAAGAACCCTTCGATCTACCTTCCGATGTCATGCGACCCTACAGAAACGTGCACCACGATGGGTGGATGGTCGGGAACTGTCCGCGTCTTCGGCGCCGCGCTCAGCCGGTGCCGGCGCGGCGCGGCGACGCCCGCGCCGTCCACCGCTCCCCCCCACGCTCTACCCGCACGGGCACGTCGAAACAGGCCGACACCGCCGCCGACGTCAACACCGCCGCCGCCGGTCCCGCCCTCATGAGCCGCCCGTCTCGCAGCAGGGCGACATGCGTCGTCCCCGGGGGGATCTCCTCCACGTGATGGGTCACGAGCACGAGTGGCGCCGCGCCCGGTGCCGACGCCAAGGCAGCGAGGCGCGCCACGAGCCTTTCCCGGGCTCCGAGATCGAGCCCGGCCGCCGGCTCGTCCAAGAGCATGAGCTCGGGCGCACCCATGAGTGCCCGGGCCAGGAGCACCTGTTGCCGCTCCCCCTCTGACAGCACCCCGAACTCCTGGGCGGCGGCACGGCTCAACCCGGCATCGGCCAGCAACCCGTCGGCACGAGCGTGGTCGTCGGGCCCGTAGTGGTGCCACCACGGCTCGAGGGCGGCGTGTCGCCCCGTGAGCACGACGTCGTGCGCAGTCAACGTGGGCCTCAGGCTCCTGAGGATCGCCTGGCTCACGAACGCCACCCGGGTACGCAAGGCGCGCGCGTCGGCTCGCCCGTACCGGGCCCCGAGCACCTCGACGGTTCCCCGGGTGGGTAACAGGCGCATGCCGGCCACGTGCAGCAGCGTCGTCTTTCCCGAACCGTTGGGACCGAGCACGGCCCAGCGCTCGTGGGGCCACACCTCCCAGTCGATGTCGTCGAGGATGGGGCGCCCGTCCCTGACGACGGCGACCCCGCACAGGCGGACCACGGGACCGGCGCCCTCGGCAACCGGGGTGGCCATTGACTCAGCTTCCGACGCGCCCGGATGCACTGGCCACGGGGTGGTGCGACGCGATCACCGACCGGGCAGGCGCCTCGCCACCCGGCCCGCCAGCCCGGACAGGCACTGATCCCACAGACGCTCCCCCATCAACCAGAGCCACAGCTCCCGGCGATAGGAGATGATGACATCGACGAACGCCTCGCGGTCCATGCCGAGCGGTTCGAGGGCGGGCCTCCAACGCTCCCACAGCCACACACCGACGCAGACGTCGTCGGAGAAACCCTCACGCCAGTCCGTTCCCGCCAGAAGTGCGTCGCGCAGCGCGTTGCGCATCTCGACGGGCTCTTCCGGGTGGTCGAGACGAACGCCTTCGGCCGGTTCGACCACACTCATGGCGTGGTGTTCATCGTGGGCTCACCGGTCCCGGACGACGGGGGCGCGGTCGGTCCCGCGGTAGCTGTCGAGATGCTCGGCAAAGTCGATGAACAGAGGCCCGTCGGGGTCGAGCTTGCGCTGCAGCGTCCGCTCGGCGATCCGCTTGTCCAGGTTGTCGAGACGCACCAACGCCTCGCGGTCGTCGAGGTCACGCACATCGAGCCGGCCACGGGCGCGGTCGAAGGCGACACGACCGACTTCGGTCCGCACCAGCACACTGGACCAACCTGCCAGCGATCCCACGCTGCCGATCGAGAGATCGGCGCCGCGTCCCAGGAAATCGGCGCACTCGTCGCAGCCTTTGAGGGCAGAGCCGTGGAAGTCCTTGACGGGCTCGTCCACCGCAACCGATCCGTCGCGGTACTCGACGATCATCCGCCCCCGGATCACGTCGACCTTGCTGACGCGGTCGAGATCGAGTCCGCGCTTGTCACGCAGCTCGCGCAGCATGAGGGCCTCGTAGTCGAAGCTCTTGGTGCACAGCAACGCGATGGTGAGCGCCACGGCGTCGATGCGGTGCGCTCCCGTCGGCCACCGGCGCGCCTGCATGGCCCGGATGCCCTGGATCTCGCACGGGGTTCCCACTACGGCGAGACGAGGTTTGGGGGGAAGCGAGTACTGGCTGAGATCGAGCTCGGCCAGCGCCATGGTCTGGTTGTAAAAGCTCCCCGCCGCGTCGATGATCTCCTGCGCCGTGGTCGCCACCGTGGCGATGCCCTTCCAGGGCTCGTCGGGGTTGTCACTCGGGCGCGACACGAGGGCTCCGTCGATGTCGCCGCCCGCCAGCAGGGCCAGGAGCATGGCCGTGACCACCCCGCCGTCCTGGACGTCGTCGGCGGGGACACCGGCCCGCACGGCGTACTCGCCGATCACGGCGCCGAGGCCGTCCCCGGGGGGCCCACCGGTCAGTTTCCAGTACGTGTCGGCCGAGTCGGACTTGACCACGACCGGGACCTCACCCGCTTCGGACTGCGACGTCGAGGGCGGCCACAGGGCTTCGTAGCGGAGCCCGCCGCGGGGCAGAAATCCCAACACAACGAACAGCCGGTGCACATCTTCACGAGCTCGGGCAGACCGCTGTCCTTGTTGACACCGATCGAGTTGGACGGGCACACCGCCACGCAGGTGCCGCACTGGATGCAGCGGTCGGCGAAGATGACCCCGGCCTCGAGCTCCCAGAACCAGGTCTTGCCCGGCGGCTCGGCGACGCCGTTCATCTCGTCGCGGATGCGGAACCCCTTCATCGGGTGCTCCCCGCCGGCGCATGGGCGGTGTCGAGCCCGGCCAGGGTCGCCGCCAACTCCTGGTTGGGCACGCGCCGCGCCCAGTTGTAGAAAGGCTCCCCGTCCCGGCGTTCGGACTGGTAGCGGCGGACGGTGCGCAGCAGCGCGTGGGGGACGTCGTCGACCGGTCGGGCGTTCTCGATCCAGTCGATGAATGCCGAATCAGGGCCGAGCGAGCCTCCCATCCCGATGTCGACGGCTTCGACGATCTGCTCCCCGACATGCGCCACGTCGCCCCGGAAGCCGATGTCGGCGATCTGGGGTTGTGCGCACGAAGCCGAGCAGCCCGAGAAGTGCATGCGGATGACACCGGCGTCTGCTCGCCGCGGCGAGGACTGTCCCGCCTCCGGGCGCGGTGCCCCCTGCTCATCCGCCAGTTGGGTGTCGAGCCAGCGCGCCCACGTCACGGCCCGCTCCTTGGTCTCGACCACGGCGAATCGACAGAACTCGTTGCCGGTGCAGGCCACCACGCCCCGTTCGAAGGGCCCGGGGAAGGGTGAGAACTTCTGGAGCAGCTCCTCGACGAGCAGGGCGTCGACCCTGTCCTCGGGGACCCCGGTGAGCACGAAGTTCTGATCGGTCCCGAGGTGCACCGTCCCGTCCCCGTAGGTCCGGGCCAGACGGCCGGCCTCGACGAGCTCGATACCCGACATCCGGCCCACCGGCACCGAACAACCCACGTACCGCAGTGCCGGATCTTTCTGGGGGTGGACACCGATGTGGTCGCCCCGGTACCGGGTGGTGAGCTCCTCGCCAGCCGGGACGAGATCGAAGCGGGCCCGAGAGGCGAGCTCGGCCCGGAACTGCTCGGGTCCGAGCTCCTGCACCAGATAGCGCATCCGGGCCAGACCGCGACTCTCCCGGTTGCCGAGCTCGCCGTAGAGCTGGGCGATGGCCCGAGTGATCTCGACGGCCTGGTCCGGCCGGACGAACACGTCGATGTCCGAGGCCATGCGCTCGCCATCGGAGAGACCGCCCCCGGCCAACACGTTGAATCCGAGGGTCCCGTCTCCGGCCGCCGCCGGCCACATCCCGATGTCCTGGATCTCCGCCTGGGCGCAATCCTCGCGGCATCCGGTGACGCTCATCTTGAACTTGCGGGGAAGGTTGGCGTACTCGCGGTTGCCGGTGAAGAATTCCGAGATCGCCCGGGCGACGGGCAGGGCGTCGAGGACCTCTTCGCCGTCCACGCCCGACACCGGGCACGACAAGACGTTGCGGGCCGAGTCGCCACAGGCCTGCACCGTGGTGAGCCCCACGTCGGCGAACCGCTCCCAGATGCGGGGCACGTCCTCGATGCGGATCCAATGGATCTGGATGGTCTGGCGCGTCGTGATATCGGCGTACCGGTTGCCGAAGACGGGACTGTCCTCGGGGCCCTCTCCGAAGGCGTCGGCGACGATACCGATCTCGCGGGCCTGGTCTGCGGTGAGCACGCCACCCGGAACCTTGACGCGGATCATGAACGCGTCGCCCCCCTGACGCTGGGGGTACAGGCCCACCCACTTGAGACGCTCGGCCTCGCCCGGCACCTTGGCGATGGCACCGGGGCCCTCCTTGGCGTAGCGCGAGATCACCGCGTCGGCGACCTCGAGGGGGTGGCGCTCGAGCTTCCAGCGTTCGACCTGGTTCAGCTCGCCCACGTGGCGGTAGGGATGCACGAAATGCATCCCCCGCTCGTTCCCCCGGATCTGCACGCCCAGGGGATTGTCGGGATCATGGGCCATCAGACGTGAAGACCGCACTCGGTCTTGCCCATGCCCGACCAACGGCCGGCCCGGGCGTCCTCGCCCGGAGCGACGGGTCGCGTCGTGGGCGCGCAGCCGATCGAGAGATATCCCTGGGTCATGAGGGGGTGCACGGGCAGCCCGTGATCCGTCTCGTAGTTGGCGATGTCGGTGTCGGTCCAGGTCGCCACGGGGTTGATCTTGACCAGGCCTCGGGCCTCGTCCCACGACACGATGGGGGCGGCCGCCCGCGTGGGCGCGTCACTGCGCTTCAGCCCGGTCATCCAGGCGGCGCGATCCTGCAGCGCACGGTGCAGCGGCTCGACCTTGCGAAGCTCACAGCACCGCTCGGTCCCGCACGGCCACGCTTCGGCCTCGGCACCGGGGGTGACGACGCGGAGGTTCAGGTCGTAGCGGGCCCGCACCTCTTCCACGTATGCCAGGGTCTCGGGAAAGTGGAAGCCGGTGTCGAGGAAGAGCACCTCGATGCCAAGATCGACCTCGACGGCGAGGTCGATGATGACGCAGTCCTGGAACGAGCACGCCATGATGAGCCGCTCTCCGAATCGTTCGACCGCCCAGCCCATGACCTTGCCGGCGGGCGCCGTCTCGAACTCGGCGGCACGCGCTGCGAGCTCTTCGAGATCGATCCTGGTCTCGACCCCTGCACCCACGCTCCACACTCCTCGTCCGAGTGCCCTGCCACCGCTCGCCCGACGGGATCCGGGGGAACCCCACCCGGGCCGGGGACGGGACACGACTTGTCCGGGCCAGCCGGTCACTACTATATATGACTAATCAGATCAGGTTTTACCCCTTTCAGATCGCTTTGATCGCTTTCAGATGGCAACGATCCCCCGACCAGCTGGAACGACATCGGAGCCGCCCTCATGACCACGACGATCGACACCCCGCCCGGCGCCCCAGAAGCATCCAGCGAGTCCGCGCACCCTGACCATCTGGACCTTCTCGAGGCGCACGCCGTATTCGTGTTGCGCGAGGTGGCGGCCGAGTGTGAGCGGCCCGTGCTCCTGTTCAGTGGCGGGAAGGACTCCGCCGTTCTCCTGCGCCTGGCGGAGAAGGCGTTCCGCCCCGGACGCTTCCCCTTCCCCGTGATGCACGTCGACACCGGCCACAACTTCGACGAGGTCCTGGACTACAGGGACAAGCGCATGGCTGACCTCGGCGAAGAACTGCTCGTGGCCTCGGTACAGGATTCGATCGACCGTAGGCGCGTGGCAGACCCCGGCGCCGGTGGGTCGCGCAACCGCCTCCAGAGCGTGACCCTTCTCGACGCCGTCAACGCCCACAGCTTCGACGCCTGCATCGGGGGGGCACGACGCGACGAGGACAAGGCGCGCGCCAAAGAGCGGGTCCTGTCGTTTGGCGACGCCTTCGGGCAGTGGGACCCACGCAACCAGCGGCCCGAGCTCTGGCACCTCTATCACGGCCGGGTCCGCAAGGGCGAGCATCTCCGTGCCTTTCCCCTGTCGGACTGGACCGAGCTCGACATCTGGCACTACATCCGGCGCGAGCGCATCACCCTTCCGTCGATCTACTTCGGCCACCGAAGAGCGGTCGTCGAGCGACAGGGCATGCTCCTGGCCGTGTCGGACTGGGTCGTCCCGGCCTCGGGCGAGGTCGTCGAAGACGCCGTGGTCCGGTTCCGGACGGTGGGCGATGCCACGTGCACGGGCGCCATACGGTCATCGGCTCTTACCGTCGACGAGGTGATCGCCGAGGTCGCCTCCTCGAGGGTGAGCGAGAGGGGTGCCACACGGGCCGACGACCGATTCTCGGAGACGTCGATGGAGGACCGCAAGCGAGAGGGTTACTTCTGACATGACCGCACCCCCCGGCGCCGAGCCGGCGTCGGGCTCGACACTTCTGCGGTTCGCCACCATCGGGTCTGTCGACGACGGCAAGTCGACCCTCATCGGCCGCCTCCTCCACGACACCAAACAGCTCTTCGACGACCAGCTCGAAGCCGTCGCGTCGGCGAGCAAGCGGCGCGGAGCGCCGGACGTGGACCTCTCCTTCGTCACCGACGGACTGCGCGCTGAACGAGAGCAGGGCATCACCATCGACGTCGCCTACCGCTACGCGTCGACGCCCCGTCGCAAGTTCGTGATCGCCGACTGCCCAGGCCACGTCCAGTACACCCGGAACATGGCGACAGGAGCATCCACGGCCGACCTGGCCGTGGCCGTGGTCGACGCCACCGCGGGCCTGCGCCAACAGACCCGTCGCCACACCTGCATCGCGGCCCTCCTGGGTGTGCGCCACCTCCTGGTGGCGGTCAACAAGATGGACCTGGCCGGCTGGGACGAGTCGGCGTTCCTGTCTGTCACAGACGAAGTCGATGCCCTGGCCCGACGGCTCGGGTTGGACACCGTGGTGATGGTGCCGGTCTCCGCTCTCCTCGGCGACAACGTCGTCGAACCCTCCGCCCACATGCCGTGGTACGCCGGCCCGACCCTGCTCGGCGCGCTCGAGGAGGTACCGGCGGGAACGTGGGCCCACGACGACCGCGGCGCCGGGGCCCGGCTTCCGGTGCAGTGGGTGGTACGTCATCCCGGGGGTGGGCGGAGCTATGCGGGCATGGTGAGCGGTGGGACCTTCCGGCCCGGCGACGCGGTGGCAGTGCTCCCCGGAGGCCAACGCAGCAGGCTCGCATCAGTGGAGACCTTCGACGGGCCGCTCGATGAAGCTCGGGCTTCGATGTCGGTGACCGTTCGCCTCGACGACGACCTCGATGTGTCGCGTGGTGACCTCATCGCGCCCGTTGACAGCCCCCCCGAAGTCGTGCGCGAATTCGACGCCACGTTGTGCTGGTTCGCCGACGTACCAGCCGAAGCCGGCCGGCGCTTCCGCCTGAAACACACGACCCGGATAACTCCCGTCCAGGTCGTGGCCGTGCATTCCCGCCTGGACGTAGAGACCCTTGAGCTCGAGCCGACGCACCGTCTGGGACCCAACGACATCGGGGTGGTCAGGGTCACGGTGGGGACACCTCTCGCCGTCGACGCGTATCAGGCCAACCGGGTGAGCGGGAGCTTCTTGGTGATCGACGAACAGACCAATGCGACGGTGGCGGCCGGCATGGTGGGCGTTCCCGTCCTGGCCGTCTTGCCCCAGGTGTGACGATGGGCATCGAGGCACCCATCTATCCCGTCGGCCTGGTGGTGAAGGGACGGCGGTGCCTGGTGGTCGGAGGTGGCCGTGTCGCGGCGCGCAAGATCGCCGGCCTCGTGACGTGCGGCGCGGCGGTGACCGTGGTGGCGCCGGAAGTGCACGTCGCCATAGCGGAGCTGGCCGACTCGGGGATCATCGCCGCCATCGACGAGTCACCGCTCGAAGTCCAGGTCCGACCCTACGAGGCAGGTGAGGCAGGTGGCTACCAGTTGGTGATCGCCGCCACCGGGAACCCCGCCGTGGACGACGCCGTCCACCGGGACGCGCAGTCGGCCGGAATCTGGGTCAACGTCGCCGATGATCAGGCGCGTTGCAGCTTCGTGTTGCCCGCGGTGGCACGCGACGGCCCCGTCTCAGTGGCCGTGTCGACCGCCGGTGCCAGTCCGGCCTTGGCGGGATGGCTACGCGACCGAGTCGCCGAGTCCCTGGGCCCCGGGGTCGGTGCGCTGGCGACACTGCTCGGAGAGGGACGCCAGCGCATGCACGATGAGGGCAGGAGCACCGAGACGATCGACTGGCGGCGACTGCTCGACGGGCCCCTGCCCGACCTCGTCCGCGGGGGCCACATGGACGAAGCGCGCGTCGTGCTCGACGCGTTCCTCGCCGCCCCGGGCGCGCCGCGCTGAACCGCCACGCGTCCCGGCAGCGGTCACCCGGGCGCGCCTTGTCCTGATCGGCAATACTTTGCCCGTGGGTCCCACCGAGACAGCCGCGGCCGCCCGCCCGAGGAAACGCTCCGCCCCCGAGTCGTCGGTGCCCGATCTCCCACCGTCCGGGGTCCCCAACGACGAAGAGGTGATCGGAGCGATCATCCTGGCCAGCCGCGTCATGGTCGCCATCGCCGTCCGTTCGCTCGCCGGGAACCCCGACGACGTGACCCTTCCGCAGTACCGGACGTTGGTGGAGCTCACCTTCGGGGGGCCGCGACGGCTCGCCGATCTGGCCGAAGCCCTGAGCGTGAGTCCGTCCACCGCCACCCGCATGTGCGACCGTCTGGTGCGCAAGGAACTGGTGTCGCGCACCCGCGACGAGCTCGACCGCCGCGAGGTGAAGCTCGCCATCACCGCCCTGGGCCGGACGGTGGTGTCCGACGTCATCGAGCGGCGGAGGGCCGAGGTGGCCGACCTGCTCCGGGCGATCCCGGTTCCCCTCCGACGCCAACTGGTGAGCTCGCTCACCCTGCTCGCCACGGCGGCAGGCGAGGCTCCCGAGCTCCACTGGGGCCCGGGCTGGTACTAGTCCATTCGAGCGATTCGCTTCGGTGAATCCGCTCGCATGCCACTCGTCAGGCTTTGGACGGGCTCAGCCTCGTGTCGCCCCCCGGTCATGAACTGCTCACGCTTGATCACCTCCAAGGTGTCTTCGAGGAGTGATCTGTTGACCCGGATGAGGTTGGCGACGATACCGAGGGTCACCGAGACGAACGATGCGTTGAGCAGCACCGCTCCGATCACCAACGATTGCAGGTGATGGGCCCCGTTGGGGTTCTTCACCGTGAGTACCAGATAGAGATAGTGGACAAAAGGGATCAACCCCAGGACGAAGAAGAATCCTCCGATACTGAGGAAGACGGTGTAGGGCTTGTACATCGTGAAGCTGTTGAGCATCGCCACCATGCTCTTCCTCACGTGCTCCCACGACGACTTGAACAGCCTCGACTCCCGGGTCTTGGGATTCGTCTCGATCTTTATCGTGGCGAGCGCCAACCTTTTGTTCGCCGCTTGAATGGTCGTCTCCGCCGCGAAGTTGAAGCGACCGATCAGGTTGAGCTTGATGGCAGCCTCTTTTGAGTACGCTCGGAACCCGCTCGTTCCGTCGGGGAGGTCGGTTCCCGCCGCCACGTTCATCACCTTGGTGCCGAATTTCTGCAGGAACTTTTTCGTAGGCGAGAAGTGCTCGATGGTCTGGACCTGCCGATCAGCGATGACGGTATCGGCTGTTCCTTCGAGAATGGGGCGGATCAGGTCGGGAATGCGCTCTTGGGGATACTGATTGTCCCCGTCGGTGAGGACCAAGATGTCGGCACCGAGCTCCAGGGCGCGTTGAATCCCGTCGCGCAGAGAATGGGCCAGACCACGATTTTGAGGGTGGTGAACGAACTGGGTCACACCAAGGCGTTTCGCAACCTCAACCGTCTTGTCCGTTGAACCGTCATCGATGATGACAACCTCCACCGTGTCGACGCCGTCGATCGTGTCGGGGATCGTTGCCAGAACCAACGGAAGCGTCGCCTCTTCGTTCAGACACGGGATCATGATGACGAGTTTCATGACTCGAGGCTATCCCAGACCCTTCGCTTACAGGGCTCTGACGGGGTCCGGGCTTCAAGACCTCACTCGTCAAAAGTCAGACGATCCATGTTGAGATCCTCCGTGGGAACGCCATGAACGTCTGGATTCCGATGTGTCCACTTGCGTCGCTGTCCACTTGCGTCGGTGTCCACGAGCATCAGTGTCCGTGGCGCGTCTCAGAGTCGCTACGACGTGGCGCCGCTGACCGACACCAAGATGAGATCGTCCGTTGATTCCCTCCGCCTTGCCGGCTCGCTAGAACGAGCTCATGCGCGTGGAGCGCGACGCGTTCGAGGAGTCAGAGGGTGTAGCAGGTGGATCGGGACAGGCACCGACAGATGGATGAACACGACTCAGCTGATTCACAGAAAAACCATATTTTGGGGGCGCGCGTCTCAGCTGATTCTCAGTTAAGTCAATCTTGGGCCGCTCAACTCAACTCAGCTGATTCTCAGCCAACCATGGCGGGGCTTCCGGCTGCGCGAACTCGGCGCAAGTCACGCTGTCGCGAGGGGACGGAAACCTCGCAACGCTGTACCTTCTCACCTCAAGTCGAGCGTCCCATTGGGCATGTCGACACCGACGTGCCCAGATGGACGCGTCGAGTGCGAAGGCGGAGGGGAGCACTCTCAATCTGATGACAGGCGAGCCGTCCGCAGATCGAAGTGCTGACCCACACCGGTCGCCCAGCGCAACGGTAGAGCGCGCCACGAGGGTCTGGTCCGAGGTTGCCCTTGCTCGGGCGACGATCGGCTATCTGTGGTGTGGCGTTGCACTGTTCCTTCTCTTCAGTGCACCAACCATCTATTCGGCGGACAGCTTCAGCTACAAGGATCGTTCCCATCGAAACCTCCACATGGCATTGCTTTCCCTCGAAGGAAAATGGGAGCGATCGCCGACCATTGTCGTCCCATTCGCACTTCTCGGGCGGAATACGACGATCGAGTATGGCCAGACGGTCCTGCTCGGACTTGCCTTCACGTTCCTGATCCTGACCGTATACAAGATCGAATGGATCGGTGTCGTCACCAAGGCCGCGCTCGGATTTCTCTTGGCGACAATGCTGCTTTCACCGGAGTTGCTCTCGTGGAACCTTCAGATCCTCAGCGAGTCGCTGTCGGTCTCCTACGCCCTAATTGCATTTACCGCCTCCCTCCGCTTTCTTCTGCGATGGGAGCCCAAATGGCTGGTCTTGTCGAGTGGGGCGGCGATGTTCGCCATTTCCGCCAAAGCGACGCTCGGTGTCATCTTCGTCCCTCTGATTGGGGCGGAACTGGTCGTGTTCGTTCGGCGGTTCATCGCGCAGCGGCCCGACCGCGATCTCCCATCGAGTCCCCATGGCATTCTCCGCCCCGTGGGCGTCGTTATCGGGTCTTGCCTCATGATCGGTACCGGCATCCTCTATGTCTCCATGCAAGATCAGACGAGTTTGAACAAAGGGATCGGAAAGGAAAAAGACGCCGTCATCCATCTGATCAGCATCGAGGATCCGATCAACACTTCTATTCGGGAATCCTTGCGAGCAACTGACATCCCCAAATGCGTCCCACTCGACCGGGCGGTGCCGTACAGCCGAATCAGCTCTCTCGAGTTTCGTTTGACGACGTCATGCCCGCGCTTCACGTCGTGGTCCGTCCATCAGTACCCGGACTGGTACACAGGATTTCTCCTCAGCCATCCGGGCGACGTGCGGAAGCTCGTGGCTGATCTGCTTCCGTACTCCCTCGGGTTCGGTCTCCACGAGCAGGGTGTGTTCGCGGTCATTCCGCCGGTCTCCGATGCGATTTGGGGGACATACTCGGTACCGACGGCCCAATCCCAGGCCAGCAGTCCCGATCTCCCCCCCTCGGATTCGAAGACCTCGTGTACCCGGCCGTGGTGGCTGTGAACCTGGCGGGAATATGGCTGCTGTTCGTACGTCGCCGCCGTCGAGCGGTCGGAACGGAACAACTCCGTTTCTTCTGGTACTTCCTCTTCATCACCGACGCCGCCCTCGTTGTGGTCGTCTCCCAGGTCCTGTTTCTGACGAACACCGGTCTCGGAGCCGACCGCATCGCCCTCGAGGCCGTCGTGTTGCTCCGAGTCAGTCTGATTCTTGTCATCGGACTCGCCATCCAATGGTCTTGGGCACAATGGCGTCGGAGGACAGCGCACGAGGAGGATGGGCCTGCCCTTGCGCGCAGTGGCGGTCAGGCGACAAAGACCGTCTTGGCCTCGCAGAACTCCTTGATCCCGAGCTCGGAAAGCTCTCGCCCGTAGCCCGACCGCTTCATCCCACCGAACGGCAACTCGATCGTGGAAGCCACCATGGCGTTCACGAAGACCATTCCGGCATCGAGACCAACGACGAACATCTCCTCCTCGTCGGCCTGGCGCGTCCACACACTGGCCCCGAGGCCGAACGTCGAGTCGTTCGCCAGCCGTAGTGCGTCGGCCGCGTCGTCTGCCTTGTAGAGCAGGGCCACGGGCGCGAAGACCTCCTCGCTGGCGACGCGCATCGACGGCTTGATCCCGGCCAGCACGGTCGGAGGATAGAAGTACCCAGGGCCGCTTCCGGGTCGGCCTCCACACAGCACGGCTGCACCGTGGGCGCGGGCGTCCTCGACCTGCCCATCCACGTCGTCGCGGCCCTGGGCGGTCGCCAGGGGCCCGACGTCGGTGCCCGGGTCCATGGGATCACCGACGACGAGTCCCTCCATCGTCGCCGAGAACGCCTCCACGAATTCGTCGTAGACCCCACGATGCACGATGAAGCGTTTGGCGGCAATGCAGCTCTGGCCGTTGTTCTGTACCCGTGCCTGGACGCCGACGGCGACGGCTCGATCGAGGTCCGCTGAGGGCAAGACGATGAAGGGATCACTTCCCCCGAGCTCGAGCACGGACTTCTTGATGGCCCGGCCCGCCACCTCGGCGACGGAGCGACCCGCCCCCTCGGACCCCGTGAGCGTCACGGCCCGCACCCGGTCGTCCTCGATCAGTGACGCGACCCGTTGTGAGGAGACGAGCAGCGTCTGGAAGGCCCCGGCCGGATATCCCGCCCGCCGGAACACGTCCTCGATGAGCAGCGCCGTCTGCGGCACGTTGGAGGCATGCTTGAGGAGCCCGACGTTGCCCGCCATGAGGCCGGGGGCCGCGAACCGCATGACCTGCCACATCGGGAAATTCCAGGGCATCACCGCCAACACCGGCCCCATGGGCTCGTAGCGCACGCTGCTCCTTCGGGCCGACGTGGCGACGGACTCCTCGGTCAACAGGGTCTCGGCGTGTTCGGCAAACCAGCGCAAGGCGGAGGCACACTTGGCGACCTCCCCCTTGGCCGACGCGAAGGTCTTGCCCATCTCGGTGGTGAGGGTCCGGGCGATGTCGGGAATCTCGCCTTCGAGGAGGTCGGCGGCGCCGTTCGCCAGTCGGCCGCGCTCCTCGAACGACGTCGTGCGGTAGGCGGCGAAGACACGCTCGGCGAGGGCAAGCTTGGCCTCGACCTGCTCGTCGGAGTCAGGTTCGAAGACCTTCTCGGTCTCGCCGGTGGTGGGGTTGACGGTGGCGATGGGCATGCCAAGATCATGCCCAGCCGGGACGGGCCCGGCACACCGCCGTCGACGGCGAGCCTGACGTGCCCGAGCCTGACGGGCCAGGGCCCCGGAGTGGCGGGTGGGTGCCGGTTCAGCCCCGGGGACCGGGAGGATCCGGGGCCAACCCCAGGGCGACGCGGAGGTCGCGCCGACGCAGCTTCCCTGTCGGCGTGTGGGGGAGCTCGCTCACCAGGAAATACCCCTTGGGACGCTTGTACGGCGCCAGGCGCTCAGACGCATGTCGGCGCAGCGCTTCTTCGTCCCCGACTCCGACCACGGCGGCGCACACGCGCTCGCCCCAGTCCTCGTCGGGGAGACCGAAGACGGCCACCTCGATGACTCCCGGTACCTCCGCCAGCACGGCCTCGACCTCCACGGGGTACACATTGACCCCACCGCTGATGATGAGGTCGTCGCGACGGCCCTCGAGAAAGAGATAGCCGTCCTCGTCCACGACGCCCATATCGCCGACGGTGAAGGCGTCGCCCCGCCAAGCCCGCTCGGTAGCGGCCGGGTCACGCCAGTACTCGAAGCGGGCGAAGCCCGGCGCGTGACACCACACCACGCCGTCGGCGTCGATGTCGAGTCTTCTGCCGGGACGGGCCCGGCCCACGGTCCCCGGACGCTGCACCCACTCCTGCGGCGAGCACACCGTGAACTGGCCCTCGGTCGATCCGTAGAACTCCCACAGCACCCCGGGTCCTACCCGTTCCAGCACGGCCCGCTTCAAGCCGGTGGGGCACGGCGCGCCGGCGTGCACGAGGAGGCGTAGGGAGTCGAAGCACCTCCCACCTCGGGACGCAGCCATGGCGCGCTGCAACACCGTGGGCGCCATGAACGTGGTCGTGGGCCCGAAATGCTCGAGCACGGCCACAGCCGCCGAGGCGTCGAACCGGGGCATCACGATGACACGGCCACCTCGCAGCAGCGCGGCGCCGGCGAGGCGGACCGAGACCGAGTGGTACATCGGGGAGCACACGAGGTGCGTGTCGGAGGGGCCGAATCCCCACAGGTCGGCCTCGTCGTCGAACAGCGCCCGAGCCCCGCTGTCATCGAGCACACCTGACCACACGCCCTTGGGTCGACCCGTGGTCCCCGATGTGTAGTGCATCGGACGCACGAGCGGATAAGGCGCCAGATCGGCGGCGAGGGCCCGAGAGGAGCGCCGTCAATCCGGACGGATCGCTCACCACCAGGGCAGGCTCGGCGTCGGCGATGAGCGCCGCACGTTCGGCCGCGAGCAGCGTGGCGTTGAGCAGCACCGGAACCACCCCCCGGCGCGCCGCGCCCAGGACACAGACGAGAAGACTCGCCGACGACTCCAAGCAGAACACCACGCGGTCGCCGCGTCCGATGCCGAGACGATCGAGCGCCCCCGCCACCCGACACTGCGCCTCCTCGGCCGGCCCGGGCTCGAGCGTCTCGACCCCGTCGGGATGTCGGCTCATGGGTACGACCGGGCATCTGTAAACGTTGCTCGGTTCATCGCCTCACAAGAGCGTAAACGCCCAGCTGAGGAGCCAGCGTCATCACGCCTCGTCGGCCAGAGCACGGAGCGCATCTTCCAGCTGGCGGACCCGTCGCAGGGCCTCGTGAAGCTCGGCGAGGAGGAACGTCGCCTCTTCCCGATCGAGGGCCATGGACCACGGCGGCGCCATGCGTGAAGATCTGGACGAGCATCCGTAGACACTCACGGCCACCAGTGATCACTCCAAGAGTTATCCCGCCAATCGTCATGACTGCTCCGACCAAGATCGCGGCCGCGAACCCCCGTCCAACGCTTTGTTGAGATAGGCCGACTGCCAAGCCAGCACCAATCGCAGCCAGGAATCCGCCCGCCGTGGTCCCGCCGACGAGGCGCCGTGCCTTTCGTCGGCGTTCCTCCCGCTCCGAGTCCACGCCCGAAAGTCAAGCAGTGAAGTCGTGGACACCCAGGGGCGCTCTCCCTTGACCGCGACTTTCTTCGCCGCTTGGATCGGGGGGGTCGGATGAGAGACTCCCACTGAAGAGATCGACCCGCCGGACTCGCTGAGGCTCTTCGTATGACCGCCACATCAACTTCTCGGACCGACCAGTCCGAGTCACAATCCGCCGAACCGGCGACAAAAGGGTGTCGTGCCCCTGCTGTTGTCGGTCCGGCCCAATGAAGGAGGCGCGACAAATGAGTAGCACCGTAGAACGCATAGAAGTCACTGAGTCGAGCCCGTGACACCGAAGTAAGACCAACAGGTGTTGGTGTCGTGTCCTCCTTTCGCGACACCAGCTGTTGCGATGGTGTGATGACCGCCGTAAGAACATGACCGTTGAGCGCGCAGCTGCGTTGTTCGGCTCCCCGGCTGCTGCGCCGCCGCCAAGGTCGTGGGTGTTCGGTGTCTTCTGTGCGGACGATATCGGGTCACGCTTTCGAAAGGTGAGTAGGCTTCCTCTTGCGATGGGGCGGGCACGAACAGTCGGTGTCGTGGTAGGCGCAGGCATTCCAGCGGGGCTGTATCTGCTGTTTGTCTTTCGCTACTCGGTCGACGTTCCTTATTCCGATGACTGGACACTCATTCCCCTCGTCCACTCTGCCCTTCATGGGTACGTCAGCATGAGTGCGCTTTGGAGTCAGTATGCAGACACTCGACTACTGGTGCCGAAGCTCGTTTTCGTGGGTTTTGGCCTCTACGATTCCCTAAACGAGAAGTCCATCATTCTTTTCAGCGCTGTGCTCTTGGTTGCCAGCTACTTCTTGGTACTGCTTCTTCTTCGCAGTTACTTGACGAAACCCCTCACTTTTCTACCTGTCTTGGCCGTCGGCATCGTGTGGTTCAGTCTCGTGGATGTGGAGAACGCGCTGTGGAGCTTTCAACTAGCCTGGTACTTGGCGACGTTCTTCTCCATCGTAATGATGTACTGCCTTCTCGCTCCTCACCGTCATAGGGCGGTCTTTCTGGCTCTCGGGATCCTGGCGGCAGTGGCAGCATCATATTCGATCGTGCAAGGATTCATTGTGTGGCCAGTAGGTCTTCTCTGTCTGTTGTGGTCCAGACCTTGGAAGCGTCGTACTTATTACCGGGCGGCAGCTTGGAGCGCGGTTGCAGTTGCGACGACGGCGATCTATCTACCTGGCTTCGACACCGCCAACGTGGAATGTCCTCAAACACCGAGTTGCGCTACAAGCTACGCCTTTCTGCATCCTGTGCTATTGGGCAAGTACATGATGCTGCTCATCGGGAATGTTGTGCCCCTCTGGTATTATTCAGTGCACCTGGCGATGATTGAGTTCGTCGGCCTGGTGATTTGCATCGTGGCGGGCTTCGTCGTGGTCCAGTCGATGCGCGAGCACCGCAATCCCTTACCGGCGGTCCTGATCATCTTCGGGCTGTTGTTTGATCTCCTGATCACAACAGGTCGAATAGGAGAAGGATTGCCTCTTGCCTTGTCTTCTCGCTTCACGATGCCCAATCTCATACTGCTCGTCGGCATCGTCACCTATGCCTGTGATCACCTGTGGGCTTTTCGATTTAGGCGTGTCGGTTTAGGGTTGTTGGGGGGACTCCTCGTTGCACAGTGTGTCATGGCTACACAGTTCGGTCTTGCGAGCGCAAGAGTGACGCATCAGCGGCACGAGACAGACGCTCGCGTCGTGGTCAATCTCAACCGGATCCCGGTAGCACAACGGGGATGCGATCTCGCCGTCGACGTGTTTCCGCCACGTCCTCCAACAGTGGCGATCTTCTACATCGGCATGTGGCGCGCCGAGCTGGCGCATGAATCCCTGAGTGTGTTCCAGCGAAGCACCAGACGGCTGTACAGATCCGAAGGACCACCGACCGAGAAAGAGATCATCGAGGCCGCAGAAGGGCCACCATGCGTGACGCATTAGACCAACGTGCGCCCTCACGAGATCGTGATCGAGAGTCCTTCGTGGCGGCGTTCTGTGTGGCGTGTTGGTGATTGACCTTGATCTTCTTGTCGAGCACCACCACGATGAAGGTGGATGATTTCGCAGTCGTCTTGGACGTGCCTGAGATGATCCCAGTGTGCTTGTTGAGCTTGAGCCCCTTGGAAGGCTTTCCGGAACCCTTGACCAGCTTCCAGCTGTAGGGAGGGTTCCCACCAGAGGCCGCCAGCCGGTGGCGACAACAACTACGAGTAGCAGCAAGGGTGCGATGCTGGGTTGACGAAGTGCCGTTCTACCCAGGCAGCCATTCAGAAGAAGGAACAGAACCAGCTGATTAAGGGGAAGACGTTCTGTCAGATTGACAATGGGATGTCGGCTTCCGAACGGGAGAAAGTCGACCCGTTCGGCACAGTACATCGCCAAGTGCAGCTCGATCGGGTCGGTGGCATCTGAAGGCGCTCAGGGACGGACTGCGGAAGCTGGCCGACGCGCCGTAGTCCCCGTCGATGGCGGAGGCCGGTTACAGGCGGACCTCACCCACAGCAGGGTCGGCAGGTTCCGCTACAACTGACGAGGGCGCCCGTGGGCTGGCGGAATGCGGCGTCTTGGGCGGCAAGCGGCCAGCTGCGACCATCCTCGCTCGACGACGTGGGCTGGCTGTGGGAGCAACTCTTCTTCGGGTTGACGCCGCTTGGGCCAGAGGATCATGACGACAGCGACCACAAGGAGAGCGAGCCCGAAGGGGCGGGTTGGA
Organism: uncultured Acidimicrobiales bacterium; assembly: GCA_963838775.1. Lineage (GTDB taxonomy): Bacteria > Actinomycetota > Acidimicrobiia > Acidimicrobiales > UBA8190 > Chersky-840. The sequence continues at coordinate 103,131 of CAWISP010000024.1, read as the reverse complement.
CTAACAAGGGTCAGACCCACACCCAGGAAGACAGGGGCAATCAAAGACCTCATATTTTCCCACGGTTAGGGTGTGGGTGGCTTGATTCGGCGATACTGGATCACGAAGCTGCCCGGAAGGACATGACTCCCGGTTAGGGACCAATCAAAGTCCCTCTGGTCAATATGGTCTTGTGAGAATTTCGGCAAGCCCACCGCAGCGGCCACCCGGCCCCCGAAGGCCACGACGACCAACGCCCACGACGGGGCGTGGCCCGTGGCGGCGAGCAACGCCAACAGCGCTGCGAACACGGTCTCCGCCAGTGTGGTGGCGATGAGCCACCGGCGGCGATCCAGCCGGTCCGCCGGGGCGCCGCCGACAGGCGAGAGCACGCCGATGGGGATGAAGGCGGCTCCCGATGAGGGCAAAGTTCCTCGGCGCAGGGCGTCAACACCGTCTGCGGAGGCTACCGCCGCGCCGTCCATGGCCACCTCGGGGTGCGGCTCCCCTATCGGGACGAGGCTCGGCAAAGGCGCGAAACTCCAACCGTGGACCGAGATGTCGACCGAGGGCGCCACCTGCTGGAGGCGAGCAGGCGCATCGTCGTCCTCAGCGGGGCGGGGATCTCCACCGACTCGGGCATTCCCGACTTCCGGGGGCCCGACGGCGTGTGGACCAAGGACCCCGGGGCTGAGAAGATGGCGACCCTCGAGAACTACCTGGCCGATCCGGACGTACGGCGACGGGCCTGGCGCAACCGGCTCGAGTCGCCGACATGGGAGGCACAGCCCAACGCCGGGCACCGCGCCCTGGTGGCGCTCGAGCGCCGAGGTGTGCTCGACATCCTGGTGACCCAGAACGTCGACGGCCTCCACCAGGCGGCGGGAAGCGACCCCGATCGGGTTGTCGAGATTCACGGGACCATGCGACAGGTGATGTGCATGTCCTGCGGCACGCGGACCCCGATGCCGGAGGTGCTGGCCGGGTACGGGCCGGAGACGAAGACCCTGCCTGCGACGCGCCGATGGGCGACGCGATGTGCGCCGGCATCCTGAAGTCGGCCACGATCAGCTTCGGTCAGCGTCTCGTGGCCGAGGATCTGGTGCGCGCCGAACAGGCGGCGCGCCGGTGCGATCTGTTGCTGGCCGTCGGCTCGACCCTGTCGGTCTACCCCGCCGCCGGCCTCGTCCCGAGCGCCCACCTCTCGGGCGGCCGGGTCATCATCGTCAACGCCGAGCCCACCGAGTACGACGACATCGCCGACGTCGTGGTCCGGGGCCCGATCAGCGTCGTGCTCCCGGACATCATCGGCGCCTGAGCCCACTCACCACCGGGTCGTCCCGGTGCCGGCGTGCTCGCTCGCGTCAGATTGAGGGAGCGGTGGAGGTGGACACGTAACTCACAAGGCCGAGACACATCTCGTCGGAAGAGCCGTCCCCCCAGACCACGTAGCGGGGCGGCAGTTTGCGCAACTGCGGGAGCTGTTGGCGCAGCGTCGCGTTGTAGGTGCAGGTGACCTGGATCTTCTCCCCGGCCGTGGTGGTGATCGGCGCGATGTCGTAGGAGCGCTGATAGTCGAAGTTGTAGTTGGTGATGTCGAGCAGCGTCTTCTGATTGGGAGTCCCGGGATCGAGCACGAATTTCATCCCCTGTCCGAGGAGGTGCATGTGCGCCGTCAGACGGACGATGGTTCCTGAGGGCGCCGGCCACGTACACGACGTCGTGTCGCCGCCGACCGGGTCGGCCCCGCTCCCCGTGCAGTACTGCTGCAGGAAGTCGTCGAATTGCACGGCCCCCGGACCGAAGCGCTGGCCCACATCGGCGAGCGAGGCGGCGCGGTCGCACAACGGGCCCGTGATTCCCGTCGGGCACGGGATGTTGGGGGGTGCGGGAAGCAGGTCCAGGCGCAGCGGGGTCAGATGCGTCGAGGCGGGCACGGTGTGCAGCACCAGACTGGGACGCTCAGGGTTGTCCCCCTCGAGCAGGTTGTAGTGGACCTGCTCGATGACGAGGCTGCCGGCCGGGAACGGAACACCGGTCCCCTTCGGGGCGATGTCCACTCCGTGCCCGGGTGCCCAGGCCGTGAGCCAGGGCGTGTCGGAAACCTGGGCGAACGACGTCCCCGGCAGAGGGGACTCCCCGAAACAGGTCCAGCCTTGGTTGTTGCCGTCGTCGGCTTCTGCCTCCTTGGCCAGGCTCGGCGGCACCAGGAACAAGATGGCGTGATGCACTTCGAAGCTCTTGCCGTCATTGGGGAAGAAATCGCTGTAGACGATCATCGAATCGCTGGTCACGTGGGGGTTGAGGAGCGTGCAGTGGTAGTCGTCGGTACCACCCGCCGGCGCGTGGGGCGTGTAGGAGACCGGCGATTGCAACGTCAGCGACGTCACCGGAGCGCCCGACGAGCTGGCCGTGGTGGCCGCCTTGGCGGTCGGGTTTGTGCTCGAGCCGCACGCCGCCAGTCCCATGGCAATAGTTGCAGAGACAAAGATCACGCGCGCCGCGGCCGGGAGGGCAATTCGTCGACGTTTCACAACGCGACGGTAGCCCATCTGTGCCGCGAGCGACCTTCGGGACGAGCCCACCCACGAAAGGGCTGCGGCGGGTCATTCCTGCCAGTCGGCGACGCGTCGGCAACGGCCATCGAATCGTCGGCGCCATCCGCGCCATCCCGGGCCGAACGAGCCGAGCCCGGCCGACGGGGACGAGACGCACCAGGGCTGACTGGCATCTGGGGGTACCCCCAGCGAGACTCCGAACCCGTGCCCGAGCCAGCGTCACGCCCCGCCCGAGCACGCCTGGCCTGGCGTGGTGCGGTCCTGGGGGCGGTGCTCGCCCTCGCCGTGTCGGCGTGCAGCTCGCCCGCGCCGGGGCCGCCTCCGGCCAACCTCGGCGTCGTCCAGAACCGCCCCGTACCCGATTCGATCTACCATCTCGCCTTCACCGACCAGCACGGTCGGGCCGTTGCATTGGCGTCGTGGCGGGGCAGGACGGTGATGGTGGTGCCGTTCCTCACCCTCTGTACCGACATCTGTCCCCTCGACACGGGGAACCTGCTGCAGGTCGAGCACGCCCTCGTCGCCGACGGCAGCGCGGCCAAGGTGCAACTCGTCGAGTTGAGCGTCGACCCCGCTCGTGACACGCCGGCGCGGCTGGCGGCGTACGCGCATCTCACCGGCGCCTCGTGGGAGTTGCTGACCGAGACCCCGGCCGAGGCCGTCGCCGTCGAGCACTTCTTCGGTTGGGTCGTCCAGCGCGTGCCCGAGGACTCACCGCCGTCGCTCGACTGGTGGACGGGAAAGCCGCTCACCTACGACATCAACCACTCCGACGGTTTCGTGGTCCTCGACACCCACGGGACCGTGCGGTTCTCGACCGGTGCCGCCCCCGACTTCCACGGCACCTTGAACCCCACCCTGCACCGCTTCCTGACCGACGAGGGTCTCGACCACCTCGCCCATCCCCTCGACCCGGGCTGGAACCCGACCTCGGCCCTCGAGACGCTGGGGTGGATGCTGCACCGGCCGTTGCCGCTGGTGGGGAGCTGATCCGGACCGAGCGCCGACCGGCCCGGCCCGCCGCGCTCAACCCGTGGTGGGGGGTTCCGACGACCGTAGCCGGGCGCGCTTGCGCCGGGGCTTCAAGGCGAACCACCACACACTGGCGATGGTGCCGGCGAGACCCACCGCCGCCACCAGGGGCTTGACGAATTTCCGGCCGCTGCTCACGCGCCAGACGTTACCGGCCCAAGAGCGAGCCACGCTGTTCGTCGCCGACGCCCGGACAGAGTGACCAACGTGATCAGCGTGATCAGCCCTCGGTGGAGAGAAAGACGTTCTTCACGTCGGAGAACGATGCCAGCGCCTCCATGCCCAGTTCGCGCCCGAAGCCCGACTGCTTCATCCCGCCGAAGGGGGCGTTCACCCGTACCGAGGTATTGGAGTTCACCGACAGCACGCCGGCCTGCACGGCCTTGGCCATCCGTAGGCAACGAGCGGAGTCGCGCGTCCAGATCGAGCCCGACAGGCCGTACGGGGTGTCGTTGGCCAGTGCCACGGCGTGAGCCTCGTCTTCGAATGGCGTCACCGCCACGACAGGCCCGAAGACCTCCTCGCGCCAGATCCGGCGTTGCGGCTCGACCGGGGCGAGGACGGTGGCCGGGAACCACCAACCCGGGCCCTCGGGCACCCGGCTCCTTCCCGCCACCGAGAGACCGCCGTCGGGGCCGTCGAGAAAGGCGGCGACCCGGGCACGGTGATCGGCCGACACGAGCGGCCCCATCTGGGTGGCGGAGTCCTCGGGGTCGCCCACCACCAGCGCTTCGGTGGTGGCCACGAGGAGCTCCACGAACCGGTCGAACACGCTGTGCTCCACCAGGATGCGACTGCGGGCACAGCAGTCCTGTCCCGCGTTACCGAACACCGCCAACGGCGCGCTCGCTGCGGCGCGCTCGAGATCGGCGTCGGCGAACACGACGTTGGCGGACTTCCCTCCGAGCTCGAGCGTGACACGCTTGATCGTTCCCGACGCCCGCGCCATCACGTCTCGTCCCGCCTCGGTCGAGCCGGTGAAGGTCACCTTGGCGACATCGGGGTGCTCGACGAGGACGGTGCCGACGGTGGTGCCGCGTCCGACGACGACCTCGAGCACACCTTCGGGGATGCCCGCATCGAGGGCGAGCTCGGCCAGTCGCATGGCGGTGAGCGGGGTGAGCTCGGCGGGTTTCACCACCACCGTGTTGCCACAGGCCAGGGCCGGCCCGATCTTCCACGAGGTGATGGCGATGGGGAAGTTCCACGGCACGATGGCCGCCACCACGCCCAGAGGCTCGTGCCAGGTGAGATCGACACCGCCTGCCACCGGGATGGTGGCCCCGCGGTGCTTCTCCACCGCGCCCGAATAGAAGTGCAGCACGTCAGCGACCATGGCCACCTCGCCGCGGCTGTCGACGATGGGCTTGCCCACGTTGCGCGTCTCGAGCAGGGCGAGCTCCTCGGCATGGGCCTCGACCTCGTCGGCGAACCGTCGCAGCAGCCGCGTCCTGTCGCCCGGTGAGACGTCGCGCCAGGCCGGAAAGGCGCGCCGAGCTCGCTCGACCGCGGCGTCGGCCGCCTCCTTGCCCTGACGGTCGACCTCGGCCACGGTGAGCTCGGTGGCAGGGTTCACGACCCGGATGGTGTCTGGCGATGGCCTTGCTACTACGCCGGCTGCGGTCATGAGCTCGCCCCGATCATGGGATCGCCTCCAACAGGGCGCGGAAGGGCCGGGTGTCTCCTTCTTCCTCGGGGTGCCACTGCACGGCGACGACGAATCGAGCCGCCGGCAACTCGACGGCCTCGATGAGCCCGTCGGCCGCTCTCGCCGTCACGACGAGCCCGTCACCCAACCGGTCGATGGCCTGGTGGTGCGAGCAACGCACGGTGGCGCTGTCACCCAGGATCTTCGCCACCGCCGAGCCCGCATCGGTCGTGACGTCGACGTCTGCGAAGCAGCCCCGGGCCGGCTGATGGGCGACGGTCCCCACGACATCGGGCACGTGCTGGAACAGTGTCCCGCCCAAGACGACGTTGAGCAGTTGCATGCCCCGGCACACCGCCAACACCGGCAGGTCCACCTCGAGGGCGGCACCGAGCAGCGCCACCTCATTGGCGTCACGCCCGGCGTCGACACCCGAGGTCGCCACATGGGGAGGTTGTCCGTAGAGAGCCGGGTCGATGTCACCCCCGCCGACGAGGACGAGCGCGTCCAGCCTTGCGACCACGCTGGTCGCAGCCGCGTCGTCGCCGACCCCGCCCTCGGAGGGGGATAGCAGGACGGGGCACCCGCCGGCGGCCGCGACGGTGTCCACATACGAAGCGGGCAGGATCGCGGCCGGTCGGTCCCACGCACCCCATGCGGCCTGCTGGCGGTAGGTCGTGAGCCCGACGATGGGCGTGGCGCGCGTGGCCATGGGACCAGTATCACACCGACGCCTCGGTGCCCGGTCCCGGCAGAGACCCTCGGCGGCGTCCGGCCCGGGCGGGGTCGTCGGAGCCCGGGGCCGCGGCCCGTGCCGGGTATGGTCGTGCCGTGACGGCGCGGCTCGCAGGGAAAGTGGCGGTGATCACGGGATCGGGCAGCGGGATCGGGCGCGTCGCCGCCACCCTGTTCGCATCCGAAGGTGCCGCCGTGGTCGTTGCCGACATGGTGGCCCAGGCTGCCCGCGACACCGTCGAGCAGATCGTCGGCGCCGGAGGACGCGCCATCGCCGTCGTAGCGGACGTGTCCGATGAATCGCAGGTGGCCGACGTCGTCGCCGCCGCCACCCAGCAGCTGGGTGGTCTGCACGTGCTCTTCAACAACGCCGGGATCTTCCCCGGCGACGACGGTGGCGTCCTCGACACGCCCCCGGCGACCTGGGACCGCGTCATGAACGTGAACCTCAAGGGTGTGTGGCTGTGCTGCCGGGGTGCCGTCCCTGCCATGGTCGACTCGGGCGGAGGGTCGATCGTCAACGTGGCTTCCTTCGTGGCGCTCATGGGTGCGGCGACGGCACAGGTCGCCTACACGGCATCGAAGGGCGGCGTCCTTGCCTTCACCCGGGAGTTGGCCGTGGAGTACGCCCGCCAGGGGATCCGAGCCAACGCCCTGTGCCCGGGTCCCATCGAGACCCCGCTTCTCGCCGACCTGCTCGCCGACCCCGAGCGCCGCAACCGGAGGCTCGTCCACATCCCGATGGGGCGCTTGGGACGCCCCGAAGAGGTAGCGCGCGCCGCGCTGTTCCTCGCCTCTGACGAGTCCTCGTTCATGACCGGCTCGGCTCTCGTCGTCGACGGGGGGATCACCGCCGCCTACGTGACCCCGGAATAGGGGCGGTTCGCGACGCGCCGGTCGTGCTGGACGCAGGCGCTGCACCGTGCCATGGTGCGGGCATGCTTGACCAGAACGAGCTGACCAGACGGATCACCGACGGATCCCTCGACACGGTGGTGGTGGCCTTTCCCGACATGCAGGGACGCCCGGTCGGGAAGCGTGTCACGGGGAGGTTCTTCCTCGACCACGTGCTCGAACACGGCATCGAGGCATGTGACTATCTCCTCGCTGTCGACGTCGACATGGAACCGCTCCCCGGATACAGGTTCGCCAATTGGGAGAACGGCTACGGCGACGTCGTCGCCATGCCGGACCTCTCCACCCTGCGGATCCTGCCGTGGCTCGAAGGCTCGGCCATGGTGGTGTGCGACGTGACCGATACCGAAGGGAACCCAGTCGAGGTGTCTCCCCGCCAGGTGCTGCGGCGACAGATCGACAGGGCACGTCAGCTCGGGCTCGACGTCCGGTGCGCCACCGAGCTCGAGTTCTACCTGTTCCAAGAGAACTTCGAAGAAGCCTCGTCACGGCAGTGGCGTGACCTCCATCCGCACGTGTCGACCATCGAGGACTACCAGCTCCTGCAGACGTCGCGCGAGGAATACGTACTGCGCCGGATCCGCAACGAGATGGTGGCCGCCGACATCCCGGTGGAGTTCTCCAAGGGCGAGGCGGGCCGGGGCCAGCACGAGGTCAACGTCACCTACGGACGGGCCCTCGAGGTCGCCGATCGACACCTGGTCTTCAAGAACGGGGTGAAGGAGATCGCCGACCAGTGCGGCCGATCGGCCACGTTCATGGCCAAGTGGTCGATGGCCGAAGTGGGCTCGTCCTGCCACATCCACGCCAGCCTCTGGGATGCCGAGTCCGGCGCACCCCTGATGTGGGGCGAGGACGGGCCGTCGCATCTCTCGGACGTGGGCCGGAAGTTCGTCGCCGGTCTGCTCGCCGGTGCCCGCCAGCTCACGTGGCTGTGGGCGCCGTACGTCAACTCGTACAAGCGCTACGTCCCGGGGTCGTGGGCACCCACTGCGGCGGTGTGGGGCCACGACAACCGCACCTGTGGGTTCCGACTCGTAGGCCGGGACGAGGCCAGGCGGGTGGAGTGCCGGATCCCCGGTGCCGACGTGAACCCGTATCTGGCGCTGGCCGGGATCGTCGCCGCCGGCTTGTGGGGAGTCGAGCACGACCTCGAGCTGGCCGCGCCGTTCGAGGGAAACGCCTACAACGCCACTGACGTCCCCCGTGTGCCGACGACACTGGTCGAGGCCATAGAAGAGCTCGAGTCCTCGACGATCGCCAAGGACGCGTTCGGTGACGACGTGCATCACCACCTCCTGAACACCGCCCGGCAGGAGTGGGCCCGGGCCAACCAGGTGGTCACCGACTGGGAGCTGAGCCGGAACTTCGAGCGCATCTGAGCGGCGCGGGCTCCGCTCCCGAGCGCGACCGGCGGTCAATGCCGATTGAGTCGGCGGTGGATGTCCTTGGTCTGCTTGTAGAGGTTCACGAACTCGTCGTAGAGCTCCCCGTACACAGCAGCGGCGGCGGGGTCGGGCTCGAACGTCCTCCCCACTTCCACCAGGGCAGGGATGTCGTCGACCGTGAGACGACCGAGTGCGAGCAGGGTCAAGAGCCCGGCTCCCCGCACGTTGGCGAGGACAGGGTCTTTCACCTGGCGGATGCGCCGTCCCATGGCATCGGCGTGGATCTGGGCCCAGACATCGGAGTTGGCGCCGCCCCCGATGAATGCCAGGGTCTCGAACGACCTCCCCACGAAATGCTCCACCGCACCGAGCAGCCAACGACTGTTGAGCGCGACCCCCTCGTACACGGCGCGCACCAGGTCGTCGCGCGAAGTGGAGAGCGACAGGTTGTGGAAGCCACCGCGAATGGTGTGGTCGTCGACCGGCGAACGCTCGCCGTTGAGCCAGGGTGTGAACATCGCTCCGTGCGACCCCGCTGGCACCTTCGTCGCCACCTCGTCGAAGTACCGGTACACATTGCCGATACCGGGATGCGGTCCGGGGCCGAACAACACGTTCTTGGCGAGGAAGGTCAAGCACGCTCCTGCCGTCTCATGCTCGTCGGCCACCATGTAACGACCGGGAATGGCGGCGGGGATCGACGCCACGTTCCGTATGGCGTCGGTCTTCTTGAAGGGCAGGTGGCACGAGATCCACGACGACGTCCCGATGTAGAGGTGACCGTCGTAATCGGCGACGGCCCCTGACCCCACGGCGGCGGAATGCACGTCCCCGGTCCCGGTGACGACGGGGACGCCGACCGGGAGTCCGAGCTCTTGGGCCGCCTCGGCCCGCAACGAACCCATCACCGTGGCGGAGGGGACGATGTCGGGGAGCTTGGAACGCTCGAGCCCCGACATGCGGAGCAACGACTCGTCGTAGCCGACGGCGTCGATCCTCCGGTTGTCGGTCACCCAGTGGGCGGCGATCGAGTCGTAGGACGCGGCAAACCGCCCCGTGAGGCGTTGGTTCAGCCAGTCCACCGGTTCGAGGAACTTGAACGTGGCGCCGTAGACATCGGGCTCGGCGTCGCGGATCCACAGGATGTGGGCGGTGGGGTCCTTACCTGATCGACTCGGGGCACCTCCGGTGAGTCGGATCCAGCGCTGGATCTTGCGCACGTCATACCCGAGCACGCTGACCTTGCCGCTCATCTGACGTCGCATCGCCGTGTTGCCTCGCGAGTCCATCCAGATCACGGCGGGCCGCAAGGGTTCTCCCTCGGCGTCGACGGCCACGGTCCCCGACCACTGTGCGGTGCAGCCCACGCCGATCACACTCGACGGGCTCGCCCCCGACTGCTCGAGAGCGCGCCGCGCCGCGCCGACGATGGCTCCCCACCACGCGGCCGGGTCCTGCTCGGCCCCGCCGCCAGGCAGGAGATGCAACGCCACGGGCTCCGACGCGCTGGCGGCGATCCTTCCCTGCGGGGAGACCACAGCCACCTTGGGCCCGCCCGTCCCCAGGTCGACGGCGAGGACGAAGGCATCGTCGGAAGATGACGCCGATCCGCCGCGTGCGCTGACATCGGCCGACATTGACGCAGCCTAACGCCCTGCCGCGGGCAGACTGGGGCCCGTGCGACCCATGCCCAGCCTGCTTCGCACCACGGTCCTGGTCGTCGCAGTGGGGTTGCTCAGCTCCTGTTCGGTGGCGCCCAAGATCGCCATGGTTCCCCACCTTCCGGCCCTGTCGTCGGTCGTGAGGGGACGCTTCGTGGCGCGTGTCGAGCTCGACGACGGGGACCTGGTGGTGGCACCGGCAGGCAAAGTGAAGCCACGCGTGTCGGCGGAGACGGCACAGGCGCTGTTCAGCGCGGCCGACGTCGTCGACGGTGCCTACCGGTTCTCCATCCTCGGCTTGGGCGACGCGACGGTCTCACCCGAGGTGTCAGCGGCCACCGCGACGACAACCGGGCCCGGCGCTACCACGACGGTTGCCGGCGCGGGCGGCGCGACCACGTCCACCACGGGTCCCACCACGACCACGACACATGCGACGACGACCACGACGATGAACACCACCCCGACGCCGGGGGCGACCACCACGAGTGCCGGCGCCGGGACGGCGGTGGCGGGGACGACAACGTCGTCGGCACCCCCGCTCACGACACCCGCCCCAAGCCTTCCCCGCTATGACAATCGCCTTGCCTGGGTGGGCATTGCCTGGGATGCCGACTGCCCGGCGCTGGCTGGACGACCTCGGCCCGCCACCCGCTACGTGGTTGTCGTCATCGACGCCGACACCGGTGGCAGCGTGATCGACTACACGAGCCGTAGCGCTCTGGCGTGCACCGGACCCGTGCTCGGGGCGAGCGTCAGTCGCCCGAACGAGCTTGTCTCGGTCCCCTGGCAACCGGTGGGCCCGACGAGCACCGCCGTGCGTGTGACCATGCCGGCATGCAGTACCTATTTCGGATGGACCGAGGTTCCGGGCCCGAGCGCGTCGTCGGTTCAGGTCGTGGTGCGAAAGCCCTTCGATCCCGACTGTGGGTCGAAGGCGACGAGCGTGCAGGTCGTCGACGACGTCGTTCCTCTGGGAACGGCCCAGGGCCAGGTTCCCCATGCTCCGGTCGGCCCCGTCGACGGCCTCCGAACCCTGCCGGCGGGCTGACGCCCGGCGACGCGGGGCACGCCCCGGCGCACGTTTGCCGTGCCGTCAGACCGCCGTGGCGGGATGACGAGGCTCGGTGACGAGCGCCACCTCGGGGGGCAGTCCCGTCACTTCGACGTCGTCGCCGTCGACCTCCACCGTGACGCGCGATCCGGCCAGTGGGATCCCCGCCACCTTCAGGTGCTTCATGCCCTCGGGAAGGATCGGCGACAACCACGTCTTGCCGTAGGGGACCCACGGGTCCAGGCGCAGCATCGTGCGCAGGCACAGCAGCGGCGACGCCGCCGCCCAGGCCTGGGGTGAGCACGACGTCGGGTAGGCAACCGGAGACGAGAACTCGGCTCGGTCCAGCCCGCAGTAGAGCTCGGGGAGACGACCCCCGAGGGACAGTGCCGCGTCCAGCAGTGAACCGATGAGCCGCAGGGAATCGTCCATGAACCCGTACCGGGCCAGCCCCGCCGCCACGATGGCCGTGTCGTGGGGCCACACCGAACCGCAGTGATAGCTCATGGGGTTGTACCCCCCCATCGACGAGGCCAGCGTGCGGACTCCCCACCCGCTGTTGAGCTCCGGCTCCATGAGCTTGTCGGCGACCATCCGGGCCTTGTCCTGGTCGACGATGCCGGTCCACAGGCAGTGCCCGATGTTCGAGGTGAGCGAGTCGATGGGACGCTTGTCGGCATCGAGGCCGACCGCGAACCAGCCCCGGTCCTCGAGCCAGAAATCCCGGTTGAACTCGGTCTTCAATCTGGTCGCCTTGGAGCGGAACCGTTCGAAGGTGGTCTCGTCCCCCGCCTCGCGCGCGAAGTGGGCGCGAGCCAGGTACGCGCTGTAGACGTACGCCTGAACCTCACACAAGGCGATGGGGGCATGGGCGATCGTTCCGTCGCGATAGCGGATACCGTCGGCAGAGTCCTTCCAGCCTTGATTGGCGAGACCCCGGTCCGTCATCCGCTGGTACTCGACGTACCCGTCGCCGTCGAGGTCCCCGTAATTCTCGATCCACTCGAGCGCTCGCTCCGCGTTGGGGAGGAGTTCGTCCACCACCTCGCGAGCAAGTCCCCACCGCCGTAGCTCACCGAGGAGCATGACGAACAAAGGCGTGGCATCGGCGGTCCCGTAGTAGATGTTGCCGCCTCCGAGTGACAGCGACGGCGCGTCGCCGAAGCGCATCTCGTGGAGGATGCGGCCGGGCTGCTCGTCGCTCCTCGGGTCGATGCTCTTGCCCTGGAACCGGGCGAGGGTCTGCAGCACCCCGAGCGCCAGATCGGGGTCGACGAGCAACGCCATCCACGACGTGATGAGCGAGTCGCGGCCGAAGACGGTCATGAACCACGGTGCGCCTGCCGCCAAGACGACACGCTCGGGATAGTCGGGGTCGAAGATCCGAAGCGCGCCGAGGTCCTCCGCACTCGAGGCGATGACGGTCCGCAAGCCGTCGTGATCGGTCTCGATCTGGGGCACCTGACGACGCCACTGGGCGAGCCGCTCGGCGGGGGCGGCCCGCTCGACCGGTTGCCCGCACAGATAGCGGGGGTCGACGGCCTTGCCTTCGATCACGGGGTGGAACTCCAGGCACCCGGTCCACTCGCCGTGAGCGGGGACGATCGCCTCGAAGCTGACGAGGTCGTCGGCGACGAGGGCGGGCGTCGGGGAGAGGTGGATGACCAGTCCTCGACTGACGGTGCCCCTCCGGTAGGAGAATTCGAGCTGGCCGTCGCGGTGGTCCCTGGTGATCTCCCCGTCCGAACTTCCGAACCGCCCTTCTTTGACGGCGAAGAGGTCGGCGAAATCGGAGTCGAGGAACAGCTCCACCGAGCAGAACGTCGGCTCGTCGCCGAAATTGCGGATCACGAGGTCCTCGCGCATCCCCTGGCCCACGTAGCGGCGGCGGAACACCATCAAGGTGGAGTCGGCGAGACCCGGGCGAGGCGGGCAACGGGACACGAAGGTGGCCGAGAAGGGGTCGTCGGACACGACGGCCAGCCCCTCGGGTCTCGCCCCGTTCACCCGCAACTCGAAGCGGGACAGGATCCGGGTGTCCCGGACGAACAGCCCTTCGGCCGAAGGGGTCACCACGTCGCCCTCTCGGCCGCTGATGGTGAAGGTGGACTCGTCGACCAGGGTGACGGCGCCTCCGGACATCCCCAGGCCGGCCACCTTGCCGCTGAAGGTCCACGGTTCACTCATCGAGGGGACGCTACCGGACCGGAGTGGACAACCGAATGACCTGGTCGGAGCGTTTCCGGGGGACGTCGCGGGGGCCGACGCCCGGCGCCGGGGCGGCCGCCGGATTGCCACTATGGCCGTAGTGAAAATCTCGCCGCGGCGATAGACTCCCTGCCGTGACCCCGCTCCTGGAGATCGAGCACCTACATGTAGCGGTCGAGGGGACCGAGATCCTGCGCGGGGTCGACCTGGCCGTGGGCGAGGGGGAGCTGCACGCCCTCATGGGCCCCAACGGCTCGGGCAAGTCGACACTGGCGAGCACCCTCCTCGGGAATCCCTCGTACCAGGTCACTTCGGGCGCCATCCGCTTCCGCGGCGAAGACGTCACGGCGTGGCCCACCGACGTGCGCGCCAAGGCCGGCATGTTCCTGGCGTTTCAATATCCCGAGGAGATTCCCGGCGTCCCGGTGATCCAGTTCCTACGCCAAGCGGTGTCAGGGCGCGTCGGCGACGACCGTTCGGTGCTCGAGGTCCGCATGACGATGCTCGAGTGGATGAAGCGCCTCGGCATGGACCCTGCCTTCGGCGAGCGCCACCTGAACGAAGGGTTCTCCGGGGGCGAGAAGAAGCGGAACGAGATCCTCCAGATGGCCATGCTCGACCCGGAGCTGGCGGTGCTCGACGAGACCGACTCCGGCCTCGACATCGATGCTTTGCGCATCGTGGCCGACGGCGTGCAGGCGGTGCGGGGCGAACGGCCCTCCCTCGGCGTGCTCCTCGTCACGCACTACACGCGCATCTTGGAACTGCTGCGACCCGACGCCGTGCACGTGCTGGTGGACGGAAGGATCGTGGAGAGTGGCGGCCCCGCCCTTGCGGATCGTCTCGAGGCCGAGGGCTACGAGCCGTGGCGGAGGTGACCGTGACGAACTCCGACGTCGAACAGAGACGTGCACCGACCGTCCGCGCCGAGCCGTGCCCGACCGACGTCGACTTCTCCAAGGTCAAGGGTGATTTCCCGGTGCTCAGTCGCACCGTGCACGGGCACCGGATCGTCTACCTCGACTCGGCATCTTCCGCCCAGCGTCCCCAGTGCGTGCTCGACGCCATGGACGCGTACTACCAGACCACTCACGCCAACGTGCACCGAGGGGTCTATACCCTCGCCGAGGAGGCCGACCGCCTCTACGAAGGGGCCCGAATTGCGGTGGGACGGCTCATCGGGGCGCCCGACCCCGAACACGAGGTGATCTTCACCAAGAACGCCACCGAATCCATCAACCTGGTGGCGGCGACCTGGGCCCGCTCCCATCTCGGGCCCGGTGACGTGGTGCTGCTCACCGACATGGAGCACCACGCCAACATCGTGCCGTGGCTCATGCTGGCCGAGGAGCGCGGCATCGAGCTGCGGTGGATCGGCATCGACGAGGAGTACCGCCTCGACCTCACCGAACTCGATCAGCTCCTCGACGGGGTCAAGCTCGTGGCGTGCACGACGATGTCGAACGTGCTCGGGACGATCACGCCCTTCGCCCGCATCGCCCAGGCCGCCCATGGTGCCGGCGCGGTGGTGCTCGCCGACGGCGCCCAGTCCGTACCCCATATCCCCACCGATGTGGGCGAGCTCGGCTGTGACTTCCTTGCCTTCAGCGCGCACAAGATGCTCGGCCCCACCGGGATCGGTGTTCTGTGGGGCCGGCGCGAACTGCTCGAGGCGATGCCTCCGTTCCTGGGTGGGGGCGGGATGATCCGAGACGTTCGCCACGACGGGTTCACCACCAATGTCCTGCCGTGGAAGTTCGAGGCCGGCACGCCGCCCATCGCCGAGGCGGTGGGATTCGGCGCGGCCGTCTCGTACCTCGAGTCGCTGGGTCTCGATGCCATTCGAGCCCACGAGGTCGAGCTCACGGCGTACGCCCAGGCGGTCCTGACCGAGCGCTTCGGCGACGACCTCAAGATCTTCGGGCCGCCGGGGACCGTGCAACGTGGCGGCGTCTTGTCCCTGGCGTACCGCGACGTGCACCCCCACGACCTCGCCCAGGTCCTCGACCAGGCGGGGGTGTGCGTCCGGGCCGGCCACCATTGTGCCAAGCCCCTGATGCGGCGACTGGGCGTCAACGCCACCGCCCGAGCCTCTCTCTATTTGTACAACGACGAGTCCGACGTGGACGTGCTGGCCGACGCGATCGCCGAGGCCGGTACCCTGTTCGCGTAGTGAAGCGACACCGGATCGACCCCCCCTGCGGGCCGACGATCGAGTCCCGAACGACGAGGAGCCCATGACGGGTTTGGAAGACCTCTACCGCGAGATCATCCTCGACCACTACCGCAGCCCCCGGAACCGGGGCGAGCTGCCGGCGCCCCCTGCCCGGCGGGTCGAAGGGTTCAATCCGTTGTGCGGGGACGAAGTCGTCGTGTACGTGCAGGTGCAGGACGGCACGGTTACCGACATCCGCTTCGCCGGCCAGGGCTGTTCGATCAGCCAGTCATCGGCGTCGCTCATGTCCGCCGCGGTGAAGGGGAAGACCGTGGACGAGACCCGCAACCTGATCCGTACCTTCAAGGCGATGATGTCGGTCCACGAGGCGCGCCTCGGCGACGGACCCGAAGCGACCGGATCCCGAAACGGTTCCGCAGACGACGGGGCCGATGCCGTCGAGACCGATCCCGAGTCCCTCGGCGAGCTGGCCGCCCTGCAGGGTGTCGTCAAGTTCCCGGTGCGCATCAAGTGCGCCACGCTGTCTTGGAACACCTTGGCGCAGGGACTCGACGAAGCCGAGGAGAGCACCACCACCTCCGAGGCGTGAGCGGCGAACTTCCTTGATGTCCCATCGTCCAGCTTGGGCAGGACAGTTGTAGACGAGACCGAAGCTGGGCAGACTCGATGCCAGTTCACGACACCGGTGAGGAGGTCCTCATGCTGGTACGTCGGTGGCGGATCGGGATCGTGATCGGTCTTGCAGCAGCGATTACCCCTCTCTGTATGACCTCAGCCGATGCCGCGGTGAGTTCACCACACATCAAGGCGCAGCCGAACAATGTCATGGTCGATACCTCGGTAGACCTGACGGGCGTCAGGTTCCCCGCCCTCAGCACGTTCACCATCAAAGAGTGCTCGACGACGGCGTGGATAGCCCCCCAGGACCCGTGCTCCGCCAATAACGCGGTATCGGTCACCACCAACAGCCGGGGTCGATTTCGAGCTTCGATCAAAGCGGGGGTCTGTGCCGATGGGCAGAGGGGCAAGGAGCCGACGTCGGTGATCTGCTACATCGGCAAACCGCAGCCAACGGGCGTCGATACCCTGTCGCTCATCGGCGCGGCGAAGGTTACCGTCACCTATCCCTGACCACGCAGGCGCCGGATCCCCGCTCGAAGCCGGTGGTGACCGGCTCCGGCCGAGATGACGAGTTCGGGTCGATGCGACCTTCGTCAGCAGGGAGTGGGATTGAACGGCCCCGTGCCCGGTACCGGAGTCGTGGTCGTGGGGGTGGATTGCCCGGCGCCGCTCGGGGTGGAGGGCATCGTCGTGGTGGTGGACGGCACGGTGATCGGCGAGCCGTAGGCGTCGAGTGGCGGCGTCACGACCGCATTCGGGGACGTGCCCAGGAATTGGCTGATCACTTGGTTGGCAGCGGGCTGCTCGACGACCTCGACCGACCCTGCCCCGTCCGAGCTCGCTCCCAGGGTCGGCAGCGTAAAGGTCTGCAAATCCGACCCGGAAAAGGCGTGGTACCGCTGGACCAACGAGATCATCATGCTCGTCGACATGGCCGTGTCCTTGGTGATGTCATGGACGACCGAGCTGAGAAAGGCATTGACCTTCAGCGGGTTGTAACTCGACTTCACTTGGTCGATCACGGCTTCGATGATGGCATTCTGACGCTGGATGCGCCCCAGGTCACCGGTGCCGTCGTACTCCCAGTACCCGGGTCTGACCTCGTACTCGTAGTAGCGCGAGCGCGCCAACGCCAGCGCCATGGTGCCGTTCAAGGTCTGGCAGCCCGAGTGCGTGATGTTCAGCCCCGAGTTGTTGTTCCCGTCGTCGTTGTCACGTACCGGGTACGGAAAGTCCATGTTGATCCCGCCCACCGCCTGGACCAGGTCGATCACCCCGTTGAAGCTGGTGATCACGAAGTGGTTGATGGGGATGCCGAACGTGTTCTCGATGGTCTGGATGAGCGGGATCGGCCCACTGTTGAATGCAGTGTTGATCTTGTTGTCGGTCGCCAACCCCGTGCCCGACGGCATGCCCGACAACGCGACGTACGTATCGCGCGGGATCGACAGCAGTCGGGCCGAGTTCGTGGTCGGGTCGACGTGCAGGATCTTGATCGTGTCACTGCGCTGGCCCCCGACCTGTGATGCGCTGCCGAACGCTTTGGCGGCAGCACCGGTGTCCCCGGCCCGCGAGTCCGATCCCACGATCAACACGTTGTAGGCGCCGCCAGGCGCCGCCGTCGCGCACGCCGAGCACTTGACCGATTTGATCTGCCCGAGGCGGTACCACAGGTAGCCGTACACCGAGCCCGACAGCACCAGCACGAGCGCCACGACCAGCGCCACCCACCGGATGACCCGTTGTCCGGTGCTTCGCCGCCGGCGCCGGGCACGACGACCCGGGGGCCGAACCGCCGGTGGCGGCACCCCGCCCGGGACGGTGCCGGTACGTTCTCCCGGTTCCTTCCCGCCTTTCCAACCTCCCGCCGCCGCGCCGGGAGGTTGGACCGGGCCCGGCGTCGCAACATCGCCCGGGGCCGGCACGGCGGCACCGCCCTGGCGCGCACCGAGACGCTCGAGGCCGACGCGCCCCGCTCCCCCGCTGCCGGACCCCGGTCCCGACTCGGGATCGAGCCGCGCGTGGCCGATCAGCTTGCCTTTTCCCGCGTCCGTACCACGAGGAGGACGACGGGCCATGACACAAAACGGTACCAGTGGGTCTTGTCCCCGCCAGGTCGCGGCGCGTGGTGTCGGCGCGTGCGTCGACGGAGCGGTGTCAGTCCCCCAGGTGTTCGAGTACGAGCTTGGCCACCTCGTCGGGTCGCTCGAGCACGGCCAGGTGAGCAGCGCCGTCGAGGTCGGCGATCACGGCGTCGGGAAGAGCGGACGCGTACGCCTCGGCGTGCGCCCGGGGAACGATCCCGTCCTGGCAGGCATGGACGATCCGTGTCGGGGCCGTGACGCGGTGCAGGCGCCCCGGCAACTTGGGATCGTGGAGATAGGGGTTCCACCCCACCTTGGCCGTGGCCGCTTGGGACTGCAGGATCGGCCGCACGAGGTCGAAGGGGATCTGCGACGGGTCCGCTTCCATGGCGTCCATGGCCCGCATCAGCTGGGCGAGGGGATAGTCCGGGTCGGCGAAGAGCTCGGCGGCGAGCTCCGACGGCCTCCTGCCGAAGATCTCCGAAATGGGCGCGCCCGACACGTACAGGCCCACCGGGTTCACGAGCACCATCCGGCGCACCCGCTCGGGCCATCGCACGGCCAACTCGACTGCCATCCATCCCCCGAGCGACGTGCCCACGAGGTCGCACTCCGGCAGGCCGGAGCGGTCCAGGACGTCCAGGATGTGGAAGGCGGCGTCCTCGATGTCGTCGATGTGTTGGAGCCCTTCGGAGTCCCCGAAGCCCGGGAACAACGGTGCCACCACCAGTCGGGTCGCCGCCAGCTCTTCCAACAAGGTCGCGCCGGGGCCCTCCCCTTGGGCCGAGTGCAGGTAGACGAGCGGTGCGGGCCCACCCTGGCCCCCCCGGTGGACCTCGATGGCACCGAGCGCGCTGTGGAGGGTGGTGCGGACGAGCGTCGTCACGACGTCGCCGCGGCCGGGGCCGCCGCCGCGGGCGCGGCCAGCTCGGTGCCCGGGAACGAGGCGCGCAGCTTCGGCATGACCTCGGCCGCGAAGAGCTCGAGGCTCTGTTTCGTCTCCGCGGCTGGAAGGGTTCCCAGCTGGAAGAGCCCGAGGAGATTGCCCACCCCCAATCGTTCGACGTTGGCGGCGAGCAGCTCGGTGACCGTCTCGGGTGATCCGACGATGGCGTACTGACCGTCGACGACCTCGTCCCACGAGGCCAGGTTGAGTGCGAAGGTCCCGGCGTTCTTCATGATGTTCTCCGACGAGCGAACCGAGGTGTATCCCGGAGGCGAGATGTTGATGCCGGGCAGGAGGCGTCGGACGAAGTACCAGAAGTGCTCCTCGTAGCGCCGCCGGGCCTCGGCATCGGTGTCGGCCACGAAAATCGGTACGAGCCATCCGAGTTGCAGAGGATCGGCGTCGTACCCCTCTTTCTGGCACGCCTCGCGCATCATGGTGAACATGCGCTCGAACACGCTGATGTGGAAGTACGGGATGCCCATGTAGGCATAGCGGTGCTTGGCCACGAACTCCAGGGTCTCGAGCGACCCGACACCGGGGATCCAGATCTCGGGATGGGGCTGCTGGACGGGGCGGGGCCAGGAGTTCACGTACCGGAGCTTGTAGTGCTTGCCGGTGAACTCGAAGGGGCCGGGCTCGGTCCACACCCTGAGAATCAGGTCATGGGCTTCGGCGAACCGCTCGCGCGCGTGCGCAGGATTCAACGAGAACGAGTAGTACTCAGGCCCCCCACCGACGACCATTCCGGCGATGAGACGTCCACCGCTGATGCAGTCGATCATGGCGAACTCCTCCGCCACGCGTGTGGGGGGATCGTACAGGGGAAGCGCGTTGCCCACCACCGCGATGCGGACCCGTGAGGTCAGTCGGGCCAGGATCGACGCGATCAGGTTCGGAGACGGCATGATCCCGTAGGCATTCTGGTGGTGCTCGTTGACGCACACACCGTCGAAGCCCAGCTCTTCGGCGTACACCAGCTCGTCGATGTAGCGGTTGTAGAGGTCGCCGCCGAGCCGGGGGTCGAAGAACTCGTTCGGACAGGTGATCCACGCCGGCCCGTCGTAGTCAGGGGGGAGATCCGGGTACGGCATGAGGTGGAAGCTGAAGAAACGCACGGTCGGCCTCCTGCGTCGAACCACTGGGCAGCGCCGCGGTCATGGTACCGCCGGGGTTCTTGACTGACGAATCAGTTTTGGTGGACGGCACCGCCCTCGGCGTCGTGCTCCCGGGCTGCGGTCTCGAAGGCGGCATAGCCTGTGTGCTCGAGCTCACCGGCCAACTCGGGGCCGCCACTGGCCACGATCCGACCGCGCACGAGCACGTGCACCACGTCGGGTTGCAACACCGACAACAGGCGACGGTAGTGCGTGATGGCGAGCACGCCGAGGCCCCATTCCGCCACGCCGTCACGCACACGACGGGCCACGTCGCGCAATCCGTCGATGTCGATGCCCGAGTCGAGTTCGTCGAGCACGGCGATGCTCGGTCGCAACATCGCCATCTGCAACGTCTCACTGCGCTTGCGTTCCCCTCCGGACAGGTCTGCGTTCAGCGGCCGTTCGAGCAGGCGCGACTCGAGCCCCACTCGACCGGCTTCGACGAGCGCGCGCGACGCGAGCGATCCCTTGGCGTCGTCGGGGCTCATCCCGCGCCCGGCCAGGGCCTCGGTGAGCGCCTGGTGCAGGCCCACCCCGGGTACCTCGATGGGGTTTTGGGGGGCGAGGAACAACCCCCGACGGGCCCGTTCGAAAGGCGCCAGGCGCAGGAGGTCCTCGCCGTCGAGGGTCACGGCACCGCCGAGCACCTGGTAACCCGGCTTGCCCATCAGGACATGGGCCAAGGTGCTCTTGCCCGAGCCGTTGGGGCCCATGACGGCATGCACCTCGCCGCTGCGCACCACAAGGTCCACGCCGGTGAGCACCTCCAGCCCGGCCACGCCGGCCCGGAGCCCGTGGATGGCGAGCTCGTGGATGGTCCTGTCGACGTCCTGCACACCGGGGCTCGCGGCGGTCACGGGAGCTCCACGAACACGTCGTCACCGTCGATCCGCACGTCGTAGACCGGGACGGGCTTGGTCGCCGGCAACGACGTGGGTTCGCCGCTGCGCAGATCGAACATCGAGCCGTGCTTCCAGCACTCGATCTCGCACGCCTCGACCAGCACCTCTCCCTCGGACAGTGAGTAGTCCTCGTGGCTGCACTCGTCGCCGATGGCGTAGAAGTCGTCCTCGATGCGTACGAGCGCGATGCGATGCTTCCCGACGTCGAACCGCCGAGCCGTGCCCGACGACAGCTCGTCGCGCCGACACAGACGAACGACGTCACCCATCGCCGGGCCCCCGCGCCGACAGGCGTCCTGCCATGCGGCGGTGCACCGCCTCCTCGACCCACCGGCCCACGCCCGGGAACGGGGCCCGAGAGGCGAGGTTCGAGAAGAAGCCCAACACGATGAGCCGCTCGGCCACCGACGGTGCGATCCCCCGCGTCTCGAGGTAGTAGCGCTGCTCTTCGTCGATCGGCCCCACCGAGGATGCGTGGCTGCATCGGACGTCGTTTTCGTCGATGTCGAGGTTGGGCACGGAGTCGGCATGGGCACCCTCGGAGAGCACCAGGTTGTGGTTCGTCTGCATGGCGTTGGCTCCCCGTGCCCCTTTCCGGATCTGGATCAACCCGCTGTAGACCGATCTCGCCGTGTCGGCCACGGCCCCTTCGAACAGCAGTTGGCTCTCGGTGCGCGGCGCCTGGTGGTCCTGCTGGGTCCGGAAGTCGTGTACTTGTTGGCCTGTTCCCAGATAGGCGGCCAACAGGGAGGTACGCCCGGATTGGCCGACGAGGACGGAATCGGTGCGTACCCGCGCGTAGCGACCGCCGAGGCCCGCCGTGAACGACTGCAGGCTGGCGTCGCGCCCCACGCGGCTCGCTTGGACGGCGATGGACGTCGTCGCCTGCCCGAGGACCTGAAGGTTGGCATAGCGGAGGTGGGTGTCGTCAGGGATCAGGAGCTCGGTGATCGGGACGACGAGCGTGGCCTCGGGGGCGTCGGACTCCTCACCGGTGGGCAGGGCGTCACCCCCCGCGGCGGGCGCCATGATCTCGATGATCCCGGCCTCCGACGACCCGTGCATGTCCACCACCGTGTGGGGGAACACCGAGATGCCCGGTGCGTCGCGTGGGCCGGGCTCGACCAGGTGTACGACGATGATCGGATCGGGGACGACCGCTTTGCGGTCCACGGTGACGAGCACGACATCGGCGACGAAGGCGTCGTGCATCTCGCCGAAGGCATCGTGGGCGGGTCCAGTCATCCCCACGGACTCAGGGCCCGAATCACCGGGCGCGGTCCGGGCCGCCACGACCGACAGCGACTCGGGTGCCGAGGCCGCTATCTCGATCACCTCGACGGTGCCGTTGCGGGTGACGACCAGGCCCGCACGCGGCCCGAGGGAGTCGGCGAGGCGGCGGGCGGCGGCAAGAGCGGCCCCTTGTCCCCCGGCCTTCGGGGGAGGTGCAGGAGCAAAGGCGTCCAAGTCGAAGTCGTCGATGCCGCTGTAGCGCCACACCTCTTCGGCCTCGGTGGGGACGCTCGAGGAGGAGAACCGCTCCCATGCCTCGGCCCGCCGCCGCGCCAGCCACTGCGGGCCGCCAAGTGCCGAGGACGCCTCGGCGGTGAACGTGGTCAGGGGTCTACCTCTCTCACACGGGCCTGGATCTCACACGGGCACGGACACGGGGCGGCGCGAGTACACACACCCTGTGACAGATCCTACCGGCCATGCCAACCCCCTCCTCCGACGAGACGAGAGCACGAGCGCCGGCGGGGGCCCCAAAAAGGAGCAGGCCCCTCGGGGCCGTAGTGTTTCCGCATGCCCGAATTCGAAGTGCTCTCGATCGAACGCGACGGCCACGTCGCCACGCTGTGGCTGGACCGACCCGAGGCCCGCAACGCCATGGGCCCGGCGTTCTGGAACGATCTGCCTCTCGCCATGGGCCGGCTCTCCGAGGACCGAACCGTGCGGGCCATCGTCATCGCGGCCCGGGGCCCGCATTTCAGCGTGGGGCTCGACCTCAAGGCCATGGCCGGCATGCTCACCGGTGGTGCCGAGGGGGGGGACGCCGACGAGGGTGCCGCGGGGGCGGGGAACGGCAATGCGTCGGCTCACCAGCCCTCGATGGCGTCGCGAGCCGTCACGGCGCGCCAAGGCGTCCTCCGGATGCAGGCATCGGTGACGTCGGTCGCCGTGTGCCCGAAGCCGGTCATCGCCGCCATCCACGGCTACTGCATCGGAGGTGGGGTCGACGTCGTCTCGGCGTGCGACATCAGAGTGGCCAGCGCCGATGCCGTCTTCTCGGTACGCGAGACCAAGGTCGCCATCGTGGCCGACCTCGGGAGCCTGCAGCGGCTTCCGCGCATCATCGGAAAGGGTCACATGGCCGAGCTGGCGCTGACGGGCAAGGACATCACCGCGGCGCGCGCCAAGGAGATCGGCCTCGTGAACGACGTCCTGCCCGACGCCCCACAGACCTGGGCGGCGGCGCACCAGTTGGCAACCGAGATCGCCGCCAACTCGCCGCTGGCCGTCCAGGGCACCAAAGTCGTGCTGGCCGCATGTGAGGACAGGTCGGTGGCCGAGGGCCTCGACTACGTGGCGACCTGGAACGCCGGGTTCCTCGGCTCTGACGACCTGGTCGAGGCCATGACGGCCTTCATGGAGAAGCGCGCCCCGGAGTTCAAAGGTCGCTGACCCCACGTCGATGTCCAGCGCCGAGCGACGGCGCGACCCGATCGGTCAGCGACGTCTCCACCAGCGGCGGCCGCGATCTTTGGCGCGCTCTTGTTTCTCCACGTCGGCCAGGGTCTCGGGCACGACGGCGTCGACGATGTCAGCCGCTTCCTCGAGCAGTCGCACGACGTCGGGACCTCCGGGGCCGGGCTCGTCCTCGACCGCAGGTCGGACCAGGGTCCCGGGCTGCCAGGCCAGGTCCACCATGCGAGGCTCGAACGAGGGACACGGATCGGGGCACCGCCACGGCGCCTCCGGGGCGAGGTCGAGCTCGCAGAACCGCACCACTTCACCGTTGTCGTACGAGCGGCTCTGGAAGTGCTTGCACCCTTCACGCATGGGCACAGAGACCGCCTCCTCTCCCTCGGCCGGCTGAGCGGAGGTGCCGGGAAATGCCCGACCCGATCAGCCGACGGCGCCTTCCATCTGCAGCTCGATGAGCCGACTCCACTCGACCGCGTACTCCATGGGCAGCGTGCGGACGACAGGCTCGATGAAGCCGTTCACGATCATACTCATGGCCTGGCTCTCGGAGAGCCCGCGGCTCATGAGATAGAAGAGCTGGTCCTCGCCGACCTTCGACACCGTCGCCTCGTGACCGATCTGGGCGTCGCGTTCCTCGACCTCCATGTAAGGCTTGGTCTCGGAGGTCGACTCCTCGTCGAGGATGAGCGCGTCGCAACGCACGAAGCTCTTGGCGTGCTTTGCCCCCTCCTCCACCCTGACGAGGCCACGGTACGTCGACAGGCCGCCGTCCTTGGAGATCGACTTCGACACGATGGTCGACGTGGTCTCGGGGGCGGCATGGATCATCTTGGCCCCGGCATCCTGGTGCTGACCGGCGCCGGCATACGCCACCGACAGCACCTCGCCGGATGCCTTCGGTCCCATCAGGTACACCGACGGGTACTTCATGGTCGAGACGCGACCCGATGTTGCCGTCGATCCAGGCCACGTGGGCCTCGGCTTCGGCACGCGCCCGCTTGGTCACGAGGTTGTAGACGTTGTTCGACCAGTTCTGGATGGTGGTGTACGTGATGCGCGAGCCCTGCAGCGCCACCAGCTCGACCACGGCCGAGTGGAGAGAGTCCGTGGTGTACACCGGCGCCGAGCACCCTTCCACGTAGTGAACCTCTGAACCCTCGTCCGCGATGATCAAGGTCCGCTCGAACTGGCCCATGTTCTCGGTGTTGATCCGGAAGTACGCCTGCAGCGGCATGTCGACCTTCACCCCGGGCGGGACGTAGATGAACGACCCGCCCGACCACACCGCCGAGTTGAGTGCGGCGAACTTGTTGTCGTTGGGGGGGATGATCGTCCCGAACCATCGCTTCACCAGCTCGGGGTACTCGCGCACCGCCGTGTCCATGTCGCAGAACAGGACGCCCTGGGACTCGAGGTCGGCCCGGTTGCGGTGGAAGACGACCTCGCTCTCGTACTGGGCGGTCACACCGGCGAGGTACTTCCGTTCCGCCTCGGGGATGCCCAGCTTCTCGTAGGTCGACTTGATGGAGTCGGGCAGCGCGTCCCAGTCCCGCACCTGACCCTCGGTCGGCTTCACGTAGTAGTAGATGTTGTCGAAATCGAGGTCGGGCATGTTGACCGCGAACCACGGCGCCATGGGCCTGGCCATGAACCGCTTGAGCGCCCTCAGGCGGAAGTCGCGCATCCAGTCGGGCTCGCCCTTCATGCCCGACATCTCGCGAACGATCTCTTCGGAGAGGCCCTTCTTGGGCTTGAAGACGTAGTCCTCGACGTCGCTCCAGCCGAGCTTGTACCGGCCGAGATCGAGATCCGTTGTCGTCATCGCTACCATCACCTCTGGCTCGCTGCACGAGCCGGACATCGCCTGGCCGACTGTCATGCCGCCCAGGAGGATTTCCCCTATCTAGATAGTAACAACCCGGGTGTGGTGGCGCAGCACCCCGGGGTGGGGGTCAGGCCGGGATCGGACACCCCCTGACGGCGCGTCAGACGAGGCTGATCAGCCCGCCACGAAATCGACCCCGGCCCTGTCCCGGAAGCCCCCGACGGTGTGGTCGATCACCACCGGTCGTCTGGGATCATCCTCCGATGACCCTGCCCCCCGCCGACCAAGGACCTGACCAAGGGCCGCCCATCGCGCCTCGACGTCCCACGGTGCTCGAGACCCACGGGGACCGACGGGTCGACGAGTGGTTCTGGCTGCGCCGTCGCGACGACCCCGAGGTCCTCGCCCATCTGCGGGCCGAGAATGCGTTCACGACCCGACAGACCGCGCATCTGGCCGATCTGCGCGAGGGGCTCTTCGACGAGATCAAGGCGCGCATCGTCGAGACCGACCTGAGCGTGCCAGTGAGAAAGGGGCCGTGGTGGTACTACGAGCGGACCCTCGAGGGCCGCGACTACGCCATCCACTGCCGCCTCCCCGTCGAGGGCCCCGGGCGCGACCCGGCCACCCCGCCCTCGATGACCGAAGGCGACAGACGCGGTGAGCAGGTGCTCCTCGACGAGAATGCGCTCGCCGCCACACACGGCTATCTCGACGTCGCCAACCTGGCGGTGAGCCCCGGGCACTCGAGACTCGCCTACGCCACCGACACCACCGGGGACGAGCGCTTCACCCTGCGGGTGCGGGACCTCGAGACCGGTGATGACCTTCCGGACACCCTCGAGGGAACGTCCTACGGCGTGGCATGGGCCAACGACGAGCAGACGGTCTTCTACACGAGGCCCGATGCCGCCAACCGGCCGTTCCAACTGTGGCGACACGGGGTCGGGACCGGGGCGGACTCCGACGTCCTCGTCCTAGAAGAGCCCGACGAACGCTTTCACCTCGGCGTCGGCCGGACCAAGGACGGCCGGTACGTGATCGTGGAGATGCACTCGCGGATCACCTCCGAGGTCCACGTCATCCCCGCCGATCGACCCGAGGTGGCGCCCCGCGTCGTCGAGCCGCGTACCCAGGGGGTCGAGTACGGCATCGAGCACCACGACGGCACCTTCATCGTGCTCACCAACGATGGCGCCGAGAACTTCAGGGTGATCGCCACCCCGGCGGACGACCCGTCGCGCCGGTCGTGGCGCGAGCTCATACCCCATCGCGCCGAGGTGCGGCTCGAGGGGATCGACGTGTTCGACCGGCACGTCGTCAGCTACGAACGCCGCGATGCAATGCCCCGCATCAGGGTGATCGCGCTCCCCGACGACGGACCCTCATGGGACCGAGAGCTCCCCGAGGGGTACCTGGTGCCGTGCCCCGAGACACCGGCGGCGTCGTGGGGAGGGCCGAACCCCGAATTCACCAGCCGGTCCCTCCGTTACGAGTATTCGTCGCTGGTCACCCCGCGCTCGGTCTACGACCTCGACCTCGACGGTGGCGATGCCGTGCTGCGCAAGCGCCAAACGGTGCTCGGCGGCTACGACCCGTCTCGCTACGTCACCGAACGACAGTGGGCGACCGCACCGGACGGGACCCGGGTGCCCATGTCGATCGTGGCGCGCCGGGACGTGGCCCGTGACGGCACGGCGCCGTGCCTGCTCTACGGCTATGGCGCCTACGAGTACTCGATCGACCCCGTCTTCTCGTCGCTGCGACTCAGCCTCCTCGACCGCGGCTTCGTCTTCGTCATCGCGCATGTGCGCGGCGGCGGTGAGCTCGGTCGTCGCTGGTACGAAGAAGGCAAGCTCCTCGCCAAGCCCAACACCTTCAGCGACTTCGTAGCGTGCGCGCGCCATCTCGTCCAGGAGCAGTGGACGGCGCCCGACCGCCTCGTCGCCCGTGGTGGGTCGGCCGGAGGCCTGCTCATGGGGGCGACTGCGAATCTGGCTCCCGAGTTGTTCCGGGCGGTGGTGGCCGAGGTGCCCTTCGTCGACTGCCTGAACACGATGCTGGACGACACCCTCCCCCTCACCGTCATCGAGTGGGAGGAGTGGGGGAACCCCGCCGCCGATCCCGAGGTGTACCGGGTGATGAAGGGCTATACCCCCTACGAGAACGTCCGATCGACGCGGTACCCCGACATGCTCGTCACCGCCGGCCTCGAGGACCCCCGCGTCGGCTACTGGGAGCCGGCGAAATGGGTCCAGAAGGTGCGGGCGGCGGACGGCGGGGGGCGGATCCTGCTCAAGATCGAGCTCGACTCCGGCCACGCCGGTCCGTCCGGCCGCTACGAGGCCTGGCGGGACGAGGCCTTCGTCATGGCGTTCGTCCTCGACGCCGTCGGTCGCACCTGACGACGCGGGACGAGCCTACGAGGTAGCCACGAAGGTCATCGTGAACGGCGAACGGTACCCGGTCGGGAGCTGCACGGGAAGGCCGTCCACGGTCACATCCGCGTCGGTGGGGGCACCGAGCTCGAGGGCCAGGTCTCCCGACACCGGCAACGAGCGTGATGATCCCGCCGCGATGGTCCCGGTCCAGACGACACGTCCCGACGACGGGTCGGTCGCCATCACCCAGCACTGTGCGGACGCGTGGACGGCGACGGTGTACGCGGTCGACGGGGGCGCGTAGTGGGCGCTGAATGCGGTCGCCGCGGTCGGGACGACGTCATGGGCGACGGCGGTGGTGGTCGTCAGGCCATGGCCGGCGGCGGTGATGGGTCGCGACGAATGTGACGTGGCGCGCGACGGGGGGCGAGTCGGGGCGGGCGTCCCCCCGAGGGCGAGCCCCGCGCCGACGCCCCCGCCGATGACGATCACCGCCGCCGAGGCGACGATCCTGGTCCGACGCACACGGGCGCGGCCGTCGCGCCGGGCTTGCTCGGCCGCCCCGGGAAGCTGCGACCCCATGCGGTAGGCCGCCGACGGCAGCGACGAGCGCCGACGCGGCGCGGCGGTGGCGTCGAACGCGACCGTCTCCCGTCGTCTCGTTTCGACCTGGGCCGATTCCCGGGGTGGCCCGGACGAGGGCGCCATGCCCCGCGGGGGCACAGACGCTCCCGCTCTCGTGCCCGACGTCATGGGAAGACGCCGCTACCGTGCCTCGTCGGCGCGCCGGCGGTCTCGTCGTGCTCCTCGCGCTCGTCGGTGTCGGTCCGTTCTTCGAAGCCGTACCCCGGCCCGACGGAGCCGCCCATCCCGAGGGCCCGTGGCGGTCCGCCACCTGACGAAGGGTCTCCAGGGCGTGCTGATGATGCTGCACCGATTGGCGCTCGTCTGCTCCGCGATGCCAAGTCACCCACGCCACGATGGCCGCCACGAGGGCGAGCACACCCAGAACCACGACGGCTGGCATCGCCTCCATTCAACCGAACGTGGGGGCGCTTGGGTACCTCGGGGCGACGGGCGCCCTATGCAGGCCTGATTCGAGCGTGAGAAGCCCCGGACCGGCCTTCATCCCGACGCCCGGACCCTTCTCGGCGGGACCCGGCCCGAGCAGAGGCTCAGAATTTCAGAATTGAGGCATGGCCGGAAAGGCATAGCCGGCCGGCGCCGGACGTGGAGGGTCGCGCCGCGCCAGGGCGGCGCCGATCGCGGGGGCGAGACGCTCGGCTTTGGCGTTCTCGATCTTGTCGGCGCGTTCGTGGAACTCGGGCATGACCTCGCGGGCGAAGAGCTCGAGCGATTCGCAGATGTCCTCGTGTCGATTGCGGCCCGCCTGACTCACGAAGATGAGCTGATCGACGCCGACGTCCTCGTACTGCCGCACGAGCGCCCTGATCTGCGAGGGGGTCCCCACCGCGCCACGCAAGGAGCCCAGGCCCTGCTCCATGAGCTGCGCCCCCAGTTGCAGGCCGGTCTGGGCGGCCACGGCGCGGCTGAAACCGAACCGATCGCGGTTGTCGAGAAACTCCTGCCACACGTCGGTGACACCGGGCTCGTGCATGCCGAACACGTAGTAGTGCCCGAGCGAGTACCCGAAGAAGTGGCTTCCGTCGAGGCCGCGATCGATGGCGGTGGGCTCGTCGGCGTGACACATGAGGGGAAGGACGCACGCCAGGCTGGGGTTCACGGCGAAGCCGGCGGGGACACAGTCCGCCGATGCGATCGTGGCGTAGTAGTCGTCCACCCACGCTCTGGCTTCTTCGGCCTCCACGAACGAGAACGTGAGCGCCCCGATCCCCATGGTGGCGGCCAGATGGATGGTGTCGCGGCGGCTGCACGCCACCCACAGAGGAGGGTGCGGTCGTTGCAGAGGCTTGGGCACGAGGTTCCTCGGAGGCATTGTCACGAAGCGGCCCTCGTACCCCGCAAACGGCTCCTCGACCATGAGCCGGGTCACGACGTCGATCGCCTCGCGCCACTGGTCACGTTTGGTGGCGCGGTCCACGCCGTAGCCGCCCAGCTCCGCCTCCGAGCTCGACTCTCCGGTGCCGAATTCGACGCGGCCGTCGGAAACGAGGTCGAGCGTGGCGATGCGCTCGGCCACGCGGGCCGGGTGGTTGAACCCCATCGGCAATTGCACGATGCCGTGGCCGAGCCTGATGCGATAGGTGCGTTGGCTCGCGGCGGCCAGGAAGACCTCGGGTGCCGAGGAATGGGAGTACTCCTCGAGGAAGTGGTGCTCGACTTCCCAGACGTAGTCGAAGCCCAGACGATCAGCCAGCTCGACCTGCTCGAGGGCTTGTTTGAGGAGGCGGTGCTCGGACCCGGCCTCCCAGGGACGGGGCAGCTGGAACTCGTAGAAGATGCCGAACCGCACCTGGACGCCTAGCCGCGGTGCTCGTGCTCGTGCTCGAGCATGGCGTCCACCAGGCGTTCCACCACGGTCCGGTCACGCTCCGAGAGCCGGCGCAGCTTGATTCCGAGGAGAGACCCGTCGTCCTCGGCCCGGGGTGCGCCCAGGCCGAGGCTGGTCGACGATCGAGTGCGGACGGGTCGGTCGACCTATCCGGGCGAGCACGTCCTCCACCGGGAGCTCCAGTGCACCGGCGACGCGTTCGAGGACGTCGGCACTGGGGTTGGGAAGCAGACGAATGGCGCCGATGGCCTCTTTGCGGCCGGTCTCGAGGTCCCGCCACAGCGTTTCGGAGACTTTGGCCCGTCGGGCGGCGTCCCGGCGTCGCAGGCCGCGCTGTTCGCGTTGCTCGGCGAGCCACCGGCCGAACTCGACCCACTGTTGCGATTCGTCCACGCCGCCAGCGTGCCGGTTCCTGGCCTCCGAGTCCAGCCGGTCAACGACATCGCGAACGACGCGCTCGGACGCAGGTTGCGGCCACGGTGGCGCCCCCGTGCTGCTACGTGCGGAGACCGAAGCGAGGCGTCAACGCGGGCTCGAGCTCGGCCCGGCGGGGATTGGCCTGGTCCCTCGCCGACAGGACCGGCACCTCGATCCCCCACCCGACACCGATCTCGGGATCGTCCCAGGCCACACCCAGCTCATCGTTCGGGTTGTAGTAGTTGTCGACCAGGTACCAGAGCAAGATGTCGGTGAGCGACGCGAACCCGTGGGCGACACCGGGGGGGATGAACACACCTTTGTCGTGCTGGCCGTCGATGTCGAGGGTGAGGGTGGCGGCTTCGGTCGGCGAGCCGACACGAAGATCGTGCAACACGACCCGGACCGTCCCGCGCAGCACGTACCAAAAGTCGGCCTGGTGAAGGTGGTAGTGCAGACCGACCACGGCCCCGGCCTGCTTCTCGGAACGGTTCCCCTGCACCATCTCGCGCCCCAGGGGGAACCACGACCGGCGGTAGGTCTCGACGAATCGGCCGCGCTCGTCGCCATGGGCGTCGGGCTCGACGACGACCACATCGGCGATGACGTCAGAAGGAGTGATCCGGGGCATTCGCCGAGGCTAACCGGCGTCCGCCCGTGGCATCGACGGGTCGTGCCAGGTGGACCGAAGGCACCTACGGCTCGAAGCGCCCGAAGCCACCCCGGTAGTACACGAGGGGCTGGCCGCGGTTGACACCCATGTCCCGAACCCTGCCCAGCACGAGCTCGTGGTCACCGGCGTCGTGGGCAAGTTCGAAATCGCACTCCACCCAGGCCAGGACGCCGTCGAGGATGGGGGCGCCGTTACGCGCCGGGCGCCACCCCACGCCCGTGAACTTGTCGCCGCCGGAGACGGCGAAGTCCCGGCTCAGGGCCTCCTGGTCGTCGGCGAGGATGTTGACGCAGAAGGACCCGGCCGCGGCGATGCGGGGCCAGCTCGTGGAGTTCTTCCCCGGCGCCAGCGCCACCATGGGCGGGTCGAGCGACAGCGACGTGAATGCCTGGCAGGTGAACCCGACGGGCTCGGCATCCTCCATGGCGGTGACGATCGTGACCCCGGTGGCGAAATGGCCGAGGACCTCACGAAAGCGCCCGGCGTCGAAGGTGGCGGCACCGGCGCGTTCGAGATCGTCCCCCTCGCCGTCGAGGGGTCCGACCCCACCGTCTGTTGCCTCGCTCATCTCGTCCCCTCGTCCTCGGGCCGTATCGTCGTCGGGCCTGATCCCCTCGACGGGTCGCGACCTCAGTGGGTTCAGAGACGGCCGAGGTCGATCGCCAATCCTTCCCTGGCGGCGAGGATGCCGTCGAGACGACGGGCGTCGTCGGTGGCCTGCGCCTCGGCCAGCATGCCGTCGATGTCGTCGTCGGTGTGCCGGGGGTCGTGGTGGAACAGGGCCAACTGCCGGGCGCCGGCCTCGGCGGCGACGTGCACCGCATAGGCGACCGTGGAGTGACCCCAGGTGGCCTTGGCCCGGTACTCCTCCTCGGTGTACTGGGCGTCGTGGATGACGAGGTCGGCCCGGTCGCACAGCTCGAGGACGGCGGGGTCCACCTCGGCGCGATCGTCGGGCGCCTGGTGATCGCTGACGAAGGCCACGGCACAGTCACCGGCTTCGATACGGAAGCCCAGGGTGGTCCCGACGTGCGGGACCTGCCGGACGAGCACCTTGGCCGAGCCCACGGCGATGACGTCGTCGGTCACCTCGTAGAACTCGATCTTCCCCTGGAGCTCTTTCACCTGCACCGGGAAGAACGGGGGCTTGACCACCCGGTCGATGAGGTCGTGGAGCGAGCCTCCGTCCTGGGGCGGCCCGTAGACGTCCATCTGTCCCCCCTCGCGTAGCAGGGGCGTGCAGAACGGCAGGCCGATGATGTGGTCCCAGTGCAGGTGCGTCAGGAACGCGGTGACCTCGACGGGATTGCCGAGTCCGCAGCGCTCCTCGAGGGCGTGGCCGAGCGGGCGCAGGCCGGTGCCCAGATCGAGGATGATCGGCGGCTCGTCACCGACCTCGAGGGCGACGCAGGCCGTGTTGCCGCCGTAGCGCATGTACTGCTCGCCCGAACACGGGCAAGAACCCCTCACGCCGAAGAATGTGACTCGCAGCGGACGACCCCCTCCCCCTCAGTCTCCCTCCGACAGCACCTGGCGATCTCGGCCGCCGAAGTGAATTCGGTGGCCGGGAAACCGAGGAGGGCCCTGTTGAAGGCGACACTACTCTGCGTCAATGCGACAGAGAGCAGTAGATGTCAACGGCATCGAGTTCTCGTACCTTGAGTCGGGACCCCCGGAAGGGCCCCTGGCCCTGTGCCTGCACGGGTTTCCCGACACGGCCCACACCTGGCGCCATCTCATGCCGGCCCTGGCCGAGGCCGGGTACCGCGCCGTAGCCCCGTGGATGCGGGGCTACGCGCCCACCGAGGTGGCCCCCGACGGGATCTACCAGGTGGGTGCGCTGGCCGCCGACGCCTCGGCGTTCCACGAGGCCCTGGGACGGAGACAGCCGGGCCGTGCTTGTGGGCCACGATTGGGGCGCCTACGCCAGCTACGGGGCGGCATCGCTGCACCCGGAGCGGTGGCGGCGCATCGTCGCCATGGCCGTCCCACCGCTGGCCGCCTCGGCGTCGTCGTTCTTCACCTACCCGCAGATGAAACGGAGCTTCTACATCTTCTTGTTCCAGACGCCGCTCGCCGAGATGGCGGTCAGCGCCGACGGGTACGAGTTCCTGGACCATCTCTGGGAGGACTGGTCACCGGGCTACGACGCGTCGTGGGACGTCGCCAAGGTGAAGGAGGCTCTGGGGAACCCCGACAACCTCTCGGCCGCCATCGGCACCTACCGCGCCCTGTTCGACCCGTCGTGCCGCAGCCCGGCCTACGACGACGCCCAGGAGGCCTGCGCGTCGAATCCCCCTCAGCCCACGCTCTACCTGCACGGCGCGGACGACGGGGCCTTGGGCCTCGATGCCATCGGTGACGTCGGCTCCCAGTTGTCAGCGGGCTCGGAACACGTGATCGTCGAGCACACCGGACACTTTCTCCACCTCGAGCGACCCGACGTGGTCGGGTCCCGGATCATGGGATTCCTCGACTCCTAGGTCCGACGCCGCAGTCCCGCGCTCAGGGTAGGACAAGGACACGGCCCGGCCCCCGACGCGCCAATCCCTCGGCGACGAGTCCGTCCGCCACGCGTTGGGCACGCTCGGGGTCGTCGGGCCATCCGCACGCAGCGCCCAGGCCGGCGAGGCGCACCGGTCCGGAGCGCAGGGCGTCGACCAGGCGACCCCGGCCCTGGCGATCAGAACCCTCGAAGCGGGTCTGGCGGGGGCCGGCCGGCGCCGGGTCGGGCGTCGCGGCCGGCGCGTTGGCCCACGCACACAGAGGTGACAGCGGGCACCGGCCGCAGGCCGGGGCTCGCGCGCTGCACACGGTGGCGCCGATCTCCATGAGCGCCTGGTTCCATTCCCACGACCGACCCTTCGGGACCAGCTCGTCCGCCACCCTCTGGGCGTCACAGAGCGACAACGGCTGACCGGCCACCGCTCGGGCGAGTACGCGTGCCACGTTGACGTCCACGACGGCGTCGTGGTGCTCGAAGGCGAACACGCGCACCGCTCTGGCGGTATAGGCCCCGACCCCCGGTAGCGACCGCAGCTCCGCGAGCTCGGAGGGCAGGGCTCCGCCGTGGCGGTCCACGATGGCGCAGGCCGCCCCGTGCAGCGAGCGTGCCCGGCGGTTGTAGCCCAGGCCCGCCCATGCCTCGAGAACAGGACCGAGGCCCGCCCGGGCGCAGGCCGGGGCGGTGGGGAACCGCCCGAGGAAGCGGGCATAGGGGGCGACGACACGCGGTGCCTGGGTCTGCTGGAGCATGACCTCGCTGACGAGCACCGCCCAGGGATCGCGCGTCTCGCGCCACGGGAACGGTCGCAGACCGGACCGGCCGAAGCCGAGCACGGCACGGCGCAGGAGCCGCAGTGCCGATCCGGCCGGAGCGGCGGTCAATCCCAGACGTCGTCCCCGTAGGGACGGCGACGTGCCGGGGCGGACTCGCGTTTCCAGACCATCAATTTGCGCCGGAAGAAGCAGACCTCTTCGCCGCGCTGGTTGAAGCCTTTCGACTCGACCGTGACGATGCCGCGGTCGGGCTTCGACGCCGACTCCACCTTGCCGATGACGCGGGTCTCGGCATAGATCGTGTCGCCGTGAAACGTCGGGTTCCTGTGCACCAGGGACTCGACCTCGAGGTTCGCGATGCACGACCCGCTCACATCGGGCACGCTCATCCCCAGCACGAGGGAATACACGAGGTTCCCGACGACCACGTTCTTGCCGTGCACCGTCTCGTTCTGGGCGAACCACTCGTTGATGTGCAGGGGATGGTGGTTCATGGTGATCAAGCAGAAGAGATGGTCGTCGTACTCGGTGACGGTCTTGCCCGGCCAGTGGCGGTAGACGTCCCCGGGCTCGAAGTCTTCGAAGTAGCGGCCGAAGGGCCGGTCGTAGGTCGTCATGACACCGCCCGGGGGCGGGTGGTGAACCCCAATGCCCAGTCCGCCTCGGACTCCCCGCCGATCGACAGGCGCCACGTGTAGCGGTTACCGGGCTCGAGCGGGAGCGGCCCCAGATTGACGGCCAGGGCCACATCGATCGGTGTGCCGAGGGGAACGGTGGTGGGCCGTACCACATTGAATTCGCCCCGCACCTCGACGGGATGGGTCCCGTCGGGGGTGTCCACCATGACGGGCCGACCGTCGGCGTCTTCGAGGTAGAGCTCCCAGTGGTGCACCTGATCGGCCTCGTGCCAACCCACATCGATCTTCAGCGCGATGCCCGAGGGCATGGGGTCGGGTCCCGTCAGGGACCAGCCGCCTCCCAGCACGAAGAGCTTTCCGTCCGCGACCTGCGCTGCGTCACACAAGAGCATCGTGACCTTCACGCTCGGCAGGCTACAGCCAGTAGCGTCTTGGCCCGTGCCGAACGCCCTGCGCGACGACGTGTATCGGCGCCCGTTGGCCACGGCGCTCGAGCGCCTCGCCGTCGCGCCCGGGTGGCGGTGCGTGGACGTCGGCGCCGGCGGCGGGGACGTGTCGGTGGCGCTCGCCGAGATCGTGGGGCACGAAGGACGCGTCTATGCCGTCGACAGCGATCCGCGCGCCCGCGACGACGTCGCGTCGGCGGCGGCCGCGTTCAGCCAGGTGCTCGCCGTGACCCAGGCGGGTGAGGACCTGCTCCTGCCCGAAGCAGTGGATCTGGCCTTCTGCCGTTTCCTCCTCATGCATGTCGCCGACCCCGCCGTCGTGCTGCGCCGCATGCGCCAGGCCGTGCGTCCCGGAGGATGGGTGGTGGCCCAGGAGCCGATCACCTCCGCCGGGCGGGTGGGTGGGGTGGCGTTGTCCATGCCCGCCGCCCCCCATCCCGACATCGGGGCCCTGCTCCCGGCTCTCGTCCGAGACGCCGGGCTCGACATCGTCGACGCCTGGGCCGAAGCACCGGCGGGCGTGGGCCCCGGGCCGGTGACCGAGTACCTTCGCTCGCTGACCGAGGTCGATCCCGGCGACGATCCCGTCGTGCTCCCCCCGCTCGTGACCGTGCTCGGCCGCGTCCCCCGTTCCCCGGGCGGCGAGCGGTGACCTCGAACGCCCCGGCCGGGTCGCCGGCGCCCGATCTCGACGCGGCCGCGGCGGCGGTCGCGCTGGCCTCGTCATTGGTGACGAACGCGGCGCGGCAGCTGGCAGACGCCGGTGGCCCCGAAGCCGACCAGGTCGTCGCCTATGACCTCGCCCACATCGCCGCCAGTGTGCGCGCCGCCGAGGCTGCCCTCGAATACGGCGCCACCGGCACCGACGAAGCGCACATCGCCTGTGTCTTCGTGGCCGACGCTCTGGCCGATCTGGCCGCGCGCACGGTCGGGCGCGAGGACGCCTTCGGCACCACACCGGGATGGCTCGACCCGGCTCGGGACTTTCTCGGCACGTTCCGGAACCCCGCCTATCTCGCGTCGCTCGTCGGGGTCGAGGGAGATCGTCGGCTGGACTCGGACTTCGCGCTCGTGCGGGAGACGTTCCACCGGTTCGCGCAGGACCAGATCCGGCCGCGTGCCGAGCACATCCATCGGGCCAACGCCGACATCCCCGAGGAGATCATCTCCGGCCTGGCGGAGATGGGCGCGCTGGGCTTGTCGATCCCCGACGACTACGGCGGGTTCGCCACCGGCGGCGCCAGCGACTACATGGGAATGGTGGTGGCCACCGAGGAGTTGTCGTGGGGCTCGCTGGGCGCGGGCGGATCGCTCATCACCCGTCCCGAGATCCTGAGCCGCGCCCTCGTCGCCGGCGGGACCGACGAGCAGAAGCAGGCATGGCTGCCCCGCCTGGCCTCGGGGGAGGTCATGAACGCCGTCGCCGTCACCGAGCCCGACTTCGGCTCCGACGTGGCCGCCATCGTCACCGCCGCCACGCGGACGAGCGGTGGCTGGTTGGTCAACGGCGTGAAGACCTGGTGCACGTTCGCGGCCCGGGCGGACGTGCTCATGCTGCTGGCCCGGACCAACCCCGACCGCTCCAAGGCCCATCGGGGCCTTTCGCTGTTCATCGTGGAGAAGGCGCGCGGGGACGGCGCCGGCTTTCTCTTCACCCAGGACCCCGCGACCGAGGGTCGAATCGACCCGCCCGGGCGCATGGAGGGACGGCCCATCGACACCATCGGATATCGGGGCATGCACTCCTACGAGATCGCGTTCGAGAATTGGTTCGTCCCTGCGACCAACCTCGTCGGTGGCGAGGACGGCGTGGGCCGGGGCTTCTACTTGCAGATGGCCGGCTTCGAGAACGGACGCCTGCAGACCGCGGCGCGGGCGCTCGGCGTCATGCAGGCCGCCTACGAGGCGGCGTCGGAGTACGCGGCGAACCGGGTGGTCTTCGGCCAGCCCATCGCCCGCTACCAGCTCACCCAGGTCAAGCTCACCCGGATGGCCGTCCTCATCCAGGTGGCTCGGCAGTTTGCGTACCAGGTGGCCACGCTCATGGCCAAGGGCGAGGGGTCGCTCGAGGCGTCGATGCTCAAGGCGTACGTATGTCGGGCGGCGGAGTGGGTGACGCGCGAGGCCATGCAGATCCACGGCGGGATGGGGTACGCCGAGGAGTTCCCCGTGAGCCGATATTTCGTCGACGCCCGGGTGCTGTCGATCTTCGAGGGCGCCGACGAGACGCTCGCACTCAAGGTGGTCGCCCGCCGGCTCGTCGAGCAGGCGGTGGGGGCTTAGCTCTTCGAGCGGCTCAACCCGGCGCGCTCCCCGCGGAAGACGAACTTGGTGGCCATCTTACGACTGGCCTCGTCGATCATCTCGTCGCCGAACATGACTGCACCCTTACGGTCGTCCTCGGTCGCCTTCTGATAGGCGTCGAGGATGTCCCAGGCGTGGTCGAATTGCTCCTGGGTAGGTGAGTACAACTCGTTGAGCGCGGCGACCTGGTCGGGCGTGAGCGCCCACTTGCCGTCGTAGCCGAGAACCCGAGTGCGCTGGGCGAAGTCCCGCAACCCGTCCATGTCCTTCACCCTCAGGTAGGGCCCGTCGATCACCTGAAGGCCGTTGGCCCGACCCGCCATGAGAATGCGGCTGAACACGTAGTGGAAATGGTCACCGGGGTACTCGGGGATCTGGACTCCCCCCGTCAAGACCGGCATCTCCATGGAGGCGGCGAAGTCGGCCGGCCCGAAGATGATGGTCTCGAGACGGGGGGAGGCCGCGCAGATGTCGTCGACGTTGATGAGACCGCGTGTGGTCTCGATCTGGGCTTCGATGCCGATGTGGCCGACGGGGAGCCCGCTTCTCTTTTCGACCTGGGTGAGCAACAGATCGAGCGCGACCACCTCGGCCGCCGTCTGCACCTTGGGCAGCATGACCTCGTCGAGTCGCTCCCCCGAATTGCCGACCACCTCGATGACGTCTCCGTAGGTCCACTCGGTGTCCCATGCGTTGATGCGGACACACAGCACGCGGTCGTCCCAGGGTTGCTTGCGGATGGCCTCGACGACCTTGGCCCGCGCCGAGTCCTTTTCGAGGGGGGCGACGGAGTCCTCGAGGTCGAGGAACGACATGTCGGCGGGCACGGTCGGCGCCTTCTCGAGGAAGCGCTCGTTCGAGCCGGGGGTGGAAAAGCACGATCGGCGGGGCAGGTTCCGGCTGCGTTGGGACATGCACGCATGTTACCGGTGGCTCCCGTCATAACCCTGTGCCCGTCATACCCCTGTGCCCGTCATACCCCTGTGCCCGTCATACCCCTGTGGTGGTGGGGGTGCGGGGGGGGCCGGCTTCCCCGGGGACGGACGTCGGCGTTCTACGCGGCCAGGTCGGCGGGCACGAGTTGCTCGCTCAGGAGCTCACCGAAGCGGGTGGGGTCTCCGGCCACGAACTGGCGGCACAGCCGTAGACCGTCGACGTAACACGTGATGTAGGCGCGCCAGGTGGGGTGGAGCAGGAACTCCACGGCCTTGGCAGCTCGAGCTCGGGGGAGCAGGGCCCAACGGGCCACCTCGTCGATGACCGCCTCGGGATCCGCGCCTTCGGCGTGGAGCCGCCACGCGGCATTGGCGCGCACGGCGCCGAGGGCCTCACTCGCCTGGGACACCGCCGCCACGACGTCGGTGTCGTAGCGGATGCCGAGAGGACGGAGATGCTCCGCCACCACGGGCTCGGGCCTCGGACCCAGGAGCACCTCGAGCCCGAGATCGGCGAGACCTTCGGCGATCAGGCACTGCGGGGTCCCCACGAGGAAGATGGTCTCCTCGAGCCATCGCCGGCGCCGGACCAGGCCCACCTCCTTGCGGGTGTGCTCGGTGTGATGACCCGGATACGCCTCGTGCGCGACGAGATGCGCCAACGACGTCGACAGCACCGGCAGGTCGGTATTCACCGAGACCCTCGAACGCAGGCCACCGAGGTAGGTGTTGAAGCCCGACCACGGCTTGTCGGTGACGAGCTCGAACTCGATGTGCTCGCCGTCGGGAAGCCCGAAGAGGCGCTGGGTGCGTTCGCGCAGGTCGTCGGCCAAGGACTCGATGGCGTCGGGGAGGACGTCCGTCGGCACGGCATGCGATTCGCGCCATGCGATCAGCCGTTCCCCGATCGGCCCCGAACCGGGCACCGCTTCTTCGAGCCGACGATGCGCCGCCGCCAACTCGTCTTCGGGGACGGGCCGGGGGCGCACCCCGTAACAGAACTCCACTTCCTCCTCGTACCCGACGGCGTCTCCCGCCAGCCGGCGCGCCGTGGTGAGCAGGCCCACCGTCTGGGCGCGCAGCCACCGTCGCCGCCGGGCGCTCCCGGAATCGGGTGCGGACTCGCTGCCCGTGGTGGCGCCCTCGAGAGGCGTGCCCGAGTCCAGGGCGGCGAGGAGGGCCCGACCGTCCTCGACGAGGCGACCGGGGTCGACCGGCGGTGCGAGCGCCACGCGCTCGGCCAGGTCACGTGGGCCGTAATACGCGTCGACCAATCCTTCGATGTGGCGGCCCGTGGCGAGGCCGAGGAGGAGATAGCTCCCGACGGCACCACCGGCGGCGTCGGTGCCGGGAGTCACCCGAGGCGGGCGTGGAGGAATTCGATGGTGCGAGTCCACGCCGTCGCCGCGGCGGCGGCGTCGTGGACCTCGGGTCGGGTGTCGTTGAAGAAGGCGTGGTCGGCGCCTTCGTAGACATGAACCTCGATCTCTTTGCCCAGACTGCGCAGCTGCTCTTCGAGAGTCCGGGCCGCATCCGGGGTGAAGTACTCGTCGTTCCCCGCCACGTGGAGGAACACCGCCCCCGAGACCTTGGAGAAGTCGGGCTGGGCATCGGGCCACGGGATCAGCCCGTAGAACGACACGCATGCGGCCACGGCATCGGGGCGTTGCGTGGCGAGCACCAAGGCGAGACCGCCTCCCATGCAGAAGCCGACGACGCCGACCTTGTCGCGCCCCGACCGCCTCTTGACTTCGTCGACCGCTCCGGACATGTCCTTGCCGGCGCGCTCGAGCTGGAGGGCCATCATCTCCTTGCCCGCCTCATCGGGCTCGGTGACCTTGGTACCGCGGTAGAGGTCGGGAGCCAACGCCACGAAACCGGCGGCGGCGAACCGGTCACAGACGTCTTCGATGTGGGGGACGAGTCCCCACCACTCCTGAATGACGACGACCCCCGGTCCCGTGCCCGACGATGGCACCGCCAGATACCCCTGGCCCTCGGACCCGTTGCTCAGAAAGCTGATCATCTCACCCATGAGCGCCGACCCTATCCACGACGGAGGTCGAACGTCGATCGACCATCTACCAGCGCGCCAGCAGCTCCCCGGGCTCGGGGCAGTCGGGGTACGCCAACGCGACGGCGACGGGCTGCACACCGAGCGGTCCGGCCACGCGGTCGATCCCGTCGAGGTCGACCACCGAGCCCGACCGGGAGACGTGGGCGGCGTCGAGACGTCGGACCAGCGCGTCCCAGAGCTTGGGCGGCATGACACGCCCCACACCTCCCTCGACCCATACCGGCACGCCGACGGCCCGAGCCGCCTCGATCACTCCGAAGTCATCGGCATCGAGGACGACTCCTCCGGGGCCGATGGCATCGACCTCGACGATGACGACGTCGGCACTCGCGACCTCCCCAACCCCGCCGTGACTGACGGCACGCCGCTCGCTCCCGAGCTCCTCGAGCAGCCGATCGGGGGTGGGGTCGGACTCGAGCAAGTCGGCGCACCGCTCCGCCTCTTGGGCCGGGTCCCCGGCGGTGAGCATCCGGGCCGCCACCCACCACAGCGGACCGCAACCGGGATGCCGGTCGAGCAGACGTCGACACGCGGGCAGGACGGCGGACTCTTCGTGCAGCGCCAGATCGCCGAGAGCCCATGCCGCCTCGGCGGCCAGAACGGCGGGCGGCGCCCATCCGGCGCGGGCCACGTACCGCAGTCGCTCGATCGGGTGCACCCTCGCGACGCTAATGGGGCCCCCGCACCGCGAAGACCCACCCCTGTTGCCGTCGATTCGCGCCTGACCGATCCCGGCCCAGGCGAAATGCTTGCCCTGGTCGGACGCAATTGATAGACACGTGGCTGTTGTGACATGCCTCGAGCACTACTCGAAGGCACGGTCGGGTGGGTGGGCCCGGCGGTCCCCCCGACTCAGTCGACTGGTCTCTGCGATCGTAGCCGTCGTCGCCGTCGCGGGACCGGCGCTGGCCTCATCGCTTCCCGCCAGCGCCGATCAGGTTCAGAGCGCGCAGGCCGAGGCGGCGCAGATCGCGGCGCAGATCCAGGCCCAGGCGAACCAGCTGGCCGTTCTCTCCGAGCAGTACGACCAGGACCAGATTCACGTCCAGCAACTGGAGTCGCAGGTTTCACAGACCCAGGCCCAGATCGCACAGACCGAGACACAGGTGAGCTCGGCCCGAGGTGAGCTGCGCCAACTGGCGATCCAGAGCTACACCTCGGGGAGCTCGAGCGACGACCTCGACCAGTTGTTCGCGCCGGGGGGAGAGCGCGCTGCTGCCATCTCGGAGTACCAACAGGTGGCGAGCGACAGTGTCTCGGGCGCCATCGATCGCTTGAAGCAGTCCGAGAGCGTGCTGAGCGCGCAGGAGAGCGCGCTGCAGACGACGCAGTCGCAGGCTCGCGCCACGTTGGCCGCGGCCAAGAACGCGCAACAGGATGCGCAGGCCACGCTGGCCAGCCAGCAGACCACGCTCTCGAAGCTCAAAGGCCGCATCGCCACCCTGGTTGCCCAACGACAAGCTGCCGAGGCCGCTGCCCAGGCCGCCGCCTTCCAAGCCCGCGTCGCCGCCGCCCAACGACTGAGCGCG
The DNA here is from genome assembly GCA_963838775.1 of uncultured Acidimicrobiales bacterium. GTDB lineage: Bacteria > Actinomycetota > Acidimicrobiia > Acidimicrobiales > UBA8190 > Chersky-840. The sequence goes on along the minus strand of CAWISP010000024.1, from coordinate 60,381 downwards.
CAGAACGGCAACAGCGGCCTGAGCGCGGTGCCGCCCGTGCCAGGGGGCGGAGGGGCAGAGGCCGTCGCCGCCGCCGAGTCCCAGATCGGTGTGCCCTACGTATGGGCGGGCGCCACAGAGGGTGTCGGATTCGATTGTTCGGGGCTCACCATGTGGGCGTGGGCGCATGCCGGCGTCTCCTTGTCGCACTCCGCCGCCGCCCAGTACGACGAGTCCGTGCACGTGCCCCTGTCGGACCTCCAACCTGGTGACCTGCTCTTCTACCAAGAGGGCGACACCATCGGGCACGTCACCATGTACGTGGGCCCCGGACAGATGGTCCAGGCCATGGAGACGGGTACGAACATCCAGATCACCGGGATCTGGACGACCGGGCTCGTCGGAGCCGGCCGGCCCTGACCAACCGGTCGACGGCCGCCCCGAGGCGCGCCGTGACGACCCTCTTCAGCCGTCGGCCTTGGGCGTGGTCCCCTGGCCGGCATCGGCGAGCCACTCCGGGGGGATCCTGCCCTCGACACCGGGGGCGCGGGGCCCAGGGGGACGGCCGAAGCGATAGGCGACAGCTTCTCGTCCCAGCTGGACGACGACGGCCTGTCCCGTGTCCTCGCCCACCACGCAGCCGAAGACGGCTTCGGCCACGGCCTCGGGGGCGATGAGCGGAAACCCCACCCCGGCCAGGCTGTCGCGGATCTGCCCGTCGATGAGCGGTGTGTCGACGAGGCCCGGGCAGATGGCATTGATCGTGATGTGGTGCTCGGCGAGGCGCGGGGCCACCGACCGCACGAAGCCCACGACGGCGTGCTTCGTCAGCGTGTACATCGGATCGCCCGCGAAAGCGACGACACCGGCGAGCGACGAGGTCGCCACCACCGCTCCCCCGCCCCGGGCCACCAGCTCGGGCACCACGGCGCGCGTGCCGAACACGATGCCGTCGACGTTGACGGACATGATGCGACGGTACTGCTCGTCGGTGACCTTGGTGATGTCCTCCTCGCCGGTGGTGACACCGGCGTTGAGGTGCACGATGTCGATCCCCCCCAACCGGCGTGCCTCGTCGACGATGCGCGTCCAATCATCGGGACGGGCGACGTCGGCCTGCACCGCCACGCCACCCACCTCGGACACCGCCCTGTCGGCTCCGTCTCCATTGGAGTCGACCACGACCATGGTGGCTCCCTCGGCACTGAGCCTCCGGCACGTCGCCAGGCCGATTCCCGAGGCCCCACCGGTCACGATGGCGACCTTGCCCTCAAGCGCTCCCATCACACCCTCCTCGACAGGGCCCGGGCGTCCATGACGCGACGCGGCGTTGACGTTAATGGGGCCTCTCGAGTGCGTCGAACACGGGTGCGCCGCTGCCGCCACGGCACCCGACGAGGGAAGCGGGGTCGGCGGCGCTACGCTGCATGACGTTGGGGCCCGCGGGGCCCGCCCATCCCGCCCACCGCGCGAGGACCGCCGTGAAGCCCATCCCCGTCGCTTTCCATCTCGGGCCGCTGCCCATCGTCATCCACACGTACGGCATCGGGCTGGCCGTGACGTTCTGGTTCGCCTACCGGTACTTCGAGCGACGGCTGCGCTCGAACGGATACCCGACCGACTGGTTCACCGGGGTGTTCATTTGGATCGTGGTCGCTTCGATCGTCGGAGCCCGCCTGCTCCATGTGCTGGCGAACCTCTCCACCTACGAGGCCGACCCCGGCCAGATCATCCAGGTGTGGCACGGGGGCCTCTCGTCGTTCGGCGGCCTGTTGGGCGGGGTCCCCACCGGCTTGATCCTCGCCCGTCGTCGCTGTCCCCAGCTCTCCATGGTGCGCGCCCTGGACATCGTGTCCCCGGTCCTCATGGCGGCATGGGGTGTCGGGCGCCTACTCGGACCCCAGTTGATGGTGGCCGGAGGGGGCCACCCCACCAAAGAGTGGTTCGGCATGTACTACGCGGGCCAGGTCGGGAAGCGGCTCCCGGTTCCGATCCTGCAGGCCATCGACAGCTTCATCATCTTCGGGGCCCTCCTGCTCATCGAGCGTTACTACCGCAAAAGGCCGGTCGGCTTCGTCCTCGCCGCCACCATGGCGCTATGGGGGCTAACGCGGTTCTACGAAGAGCGACTGTGGCTCGGCGAGATCGGGCACCTGGGCTCGGTGCTCGTCCAGGTCGCCGGACTGGCGCTGTTCGCGGCGGGGCTCGCGGTGATGTTCGTCTTGTACCGCCACCAACGTCGGGGCAGCGCGTCACCCCCTGATGGCGAAGCGGATGCCGGCGGCGACGTCCTCACCGTTGCCAGCGCGGGCGGTGAGGTCTCAGCCCCGCCGACCTGATCGGTCCTCGTGGGTCGCCGACGCCCTGTCGGCACCACGCGGTTGTCGTCCCGTACCGGGGGGCCCGGCAAACGCCTGCGCGATGCCGAGCCACTGCGAGGCCGCCGCGCCTTGCACCGTCAACCCTGTGTCGGACAGGTGACGGCGCTGGGTCACAACCAGACAGAAGTCGAGCGCCGACCCCTCGACGACGTCCGATGCCGCACCATCCCACTCCCACCGCTCCCCCGACGGCCCCGTCAGCTCCACTCGCACCAGGACGTCGGGGACCTCGAGACCGTGCACCACGTACGAGAACGGTCGCGCCCGCACCCCGAGATGGGCGATGTGGCGCAGCCGCGCCGAGGGCACCCGGCTGACACCCAGAGCGTCGGCGATGTCCTGGCCGTGGGCCCACGTCTCCATGAGCCGCGCCGAGACGAACGACAGTGCCCCCATCGGGGGGCCGAACCACGGGACCCGGGCATGGGGATCGAGGCCCCGGGCGGCGGCGACCATGGCGCGCCGCGCCCCCTGCCACCACGCCAGCACGTCACGGCCCGGCATGGCCCGACCTCGGAGCAGATGCTCCTCCATGGGGTCGCCTCCGGCCGCCAGGGCCGCTTCGGCCGCCACCGTGAACGTGGCGGGATCGACGATGGCCGTGGTGGCGGCATCATCGAAGAACGCCAGGTGGCTCACCTGGTCACGCACCGCCCACCCCTGCGCCGGTGTGTCGAGGCCCCACGATGCCTCGTCGAGGGGCTCGAGCAGTCCCTCGAGATCGGCGTGCTCGGCCTCGAGGTCGGCGAGCAGCCCGGGCAACGTGGTCGGGTCAGGGGCCATGGCCCCGGAGGCTAGAAGAGCCGCGCCGGCCGCCGCTCCCCGATCTTTCTCGGCATTCGACAGTAATTGCGAGCGCAACCACCAGGCGGTCCGGTACGCTGGGGTTATGTCCACGACGCGTGGCACACCTTGGCTCGACGACGTCGAGATGCACGCCTGGCGATCATTGCTGCGGGCCCACGCCCGCCTGCTCGCCAGGCTGGACGCGGATCTCCAGGCGAGCCAGGGCATCTCGGTCACCGACTACGAGGTCCTGGTCCAGCTCTCCGAAGAGGAGGGGGGCAGCATGCGGATGAGTGAGCTCGCCGACCGGCTCCTGCTGTCGCCGAGCGGTCTCACCCGGCGCCTCGACGGGCTCGTGGCCTCGGGCATGGTCGAACGGCACCGCTGTCCCACCGATCGCCGTGGCGCCTTCGCCGTGCTCACCCCGGCCGGACAAGCACGGCTGCGAGCCGCGGCTCCCGACCATGTCGACCACGTCCGCAGGCACTTCGTCGACCGCTTGAGCCGCAAGCAGCTCGAAGCCCTCGCCGACGCGCTCGACAAAGTGACCCTCGACAAGGTGACCACAGAGTCGTCCTGTCCCTGACCGATTTCGTGGGGGCGGAGGGACTCGAACCCTCACTGGGGACGTTTTAAGCGTCCTGCCTCTGCCGATTGGGCTACACCCCCGGGGCCGCGCCCGGGCCGGCCTTGGTCACGCCTTGCGGCGCGACGCACGGTTCTATTCTGTCCTGCCCGGTGACCGTGGCGACACGGGCCGCATCAATCGTGGTGATGACCGATGGTCGGTGCCGTGCCGGTCTCTTCCCAGATGAGCCTCTCGGAGCGGCGCGGGTCGTCCTCGATCCCCCCGTCGGGACCGAGGACCATGGTGGGCCGGTGTACGGGGTCATAGGCCGGCCACGACCCCACCGAATCACACGAGGGGTCGCCGTCGCGTGCGAAGGCGACCCATGCGTCTTGCATTCGCGTCGACAGGGCCTCCGCGTGCGGGCCTCCGCCGGTGAACACCTGCACGCCGGCGTCTTGCACGGTGCCGAACACGAACGGGATCTCGAGCCCGTGACATGACCCGAACATCCCGTTCAGGAACGGGGACTCCCACGTGAACAGATACGAGTACGTCTTCGGTTGGTACTTGGCATAACCGACCGCCAGCGCTTGGAGGGGCAGCCGGAACACGTAGTCCGTCGTCACCGCGGTCCACAGGTCGCGGCCTGTCACGGGCTCTCCGCGGGCCAGGCGCGCCGCCCGGTAGGCGTCGACGACGTCGGCCCCGGCCGGCCCCACCAGCCCCGCTAGGCGATGGGCGACAACGGCGGCATCGACACCGGGGACGTCGTGATCGGCGGTGGTGAACAGTGCGCACTCGTCCCGGGTGGTGCCCACGAGGATAGGCACCGACGCAGTCGCTCCCTCGCCGATGAGCTCACCCGGCGGACGATCGAGCAGCACGCCGTCGACAACGGGGAGGAGCGCCAACGGCAGGCCACCGTCCGAAGGAGCTTCGACGGCCAATCGCTGCGTCGCCTCGACGAGGCGCTCCACGGCGACGTCACGGAGTGTCGACACCTCACCGGCGTCGATGCCGAGGTGACCCGCCAGTCGTTCGGCCCGCCGAGTCGCCCAGCGCGGGGTGGCCGTCGCCGGCGGCCCGCTCTGGAGGACGGCACGATGAAAGAGCCCCGACGCGTCCGGCGCGGTCAGGAGGTTCGAGATGCTCATGGCGCCGGCCGACTCCCCGAACAGCGTCACGTTGTCCGGATCACCTCCGAATGCGGCGATGTTCTCCCTGACCCAACCGAGAGCGGCGAGCTGGTCCCGCAGACTCCAGTTGCCCCATCCGCCGTCGTCCGCGTGCACGAGATCGGGGTGGGCAAGCAGGCCCAGGGCACCCAGTCGGTAGTTAATGGTCACCACGACGACACCCCTGGCGGCCAGACGATCACCGGCGAACAACGCGCTCGAACCGGTGCCCGTGGTGAACCCTCCGCCGTGGACCCACACCATGACGGGTCGTCGGCCGTCGTCGACCTTCGGTGTCCACACGTTGAGATTCAGGCAGTCCTCGTCAGACGCGGTGGGGTCGGCCGGAAAGCTGAAACCCGGGACCGGGGGGGTTTGCGGCGAGATCGGCCCCCAGGCGGCGGCCGAGCGGGTCCCGGTCCAGGGTTCGGGGGGCAAGGCGGGGCTCCACCGGCCTTCGGCCCCGGCCACGCGCCCGTAGGGAACACCGCGAAATACCCAAATCCCGGCTTCGAGCTGCCCCTGGAGGTCGCCGGCCGTGGTGCGGGTCACGCCTTCCAAGGATCCCCCCACGCCTGTTTCGGCCCTGGTTCTGCACCCCGGCCTCTAAGGCAAGGTAGAGGCAGCCCCCCAGAAGATCAAGGAATGGCCAAATGAACCCGGGCCCTTCCGCCCCGGGTCTGCCCTGGCTACTGTGGTCAAAGTGACTGTTGTGACTGGTCTGTTTCGTCGCGCCCGGACGCAGTCCAAGGCCCGCCGGGTGGCCCTCCTCGTGGCGACGACCGTCGTCATGGGCTCGATGGCGACGACACCGGCAGTCGCCTCTCCCGGCCCCTCGGGTGCCGGTGCGAGCCCGGCGGCGACGACCGGCACCATCGACGCGACCCAGGCGCAGGTCGACGCGGTCGAGGCGCAGTTCGCTCAGCAACAACAGTTGTTGGCGCAGCTCTCCGAGCAGTACGACCAAGCCACCGTCCACCTGACGCAGATCGATGCCCAGCTGGCATCGACCGACGCACGCCTCGCCGTGGCCAGGAGGAAACACGCCGTCGCGCAGCACACCCTCGAGACCGCCGCGGTGAACGCCTACATGTTCGACACGCCCTCAGGTCAGCTGACCGCGATGTTCGCGACGCCGACGGACTCGAGCGCGCTGCACGACGAATACGAGCAGACGGCGATCGGCAACATCAACGGCGCGGTGGATCAGCTCCAGGCCAGTGAACGGCAGCTCACCTCGACAGAGTCGGCTCTCCACGCCCAGCAGGATCAGGCGTCGGGCATGTCGAGCCAGGTCAGCTCGGCGCAACACCAGGCCCAGGCAACCGCGGCGGCCACCCAGTCCACGCTCACCGAGGTAAAGGGGCACCTGGCGCAACTCGTCGCGCAACGCGCCGCCCAACAGGCAGCCGCCGCGGCCGCTGCCGCGGCAGTGGCAGCCAGTCAAGCGGCAAAGCAACGGGCGGCCGACGCGGCGGCGCAGGCGGCGCAGGTTGCCGAGACGTTCGGGGCCGGGTCCACGGCCGCGCAGCAGGCGGCCAACGCGGCGAACCAGGCGTCCGCCAGCGCCGGGTCGACCGGGGTCATCGGTACCGGCGCGCCCCAGGCGGCGAGTGGCGCCGGTGCTGCCGCGCTCAACGGTGCGGAGAGGTATCTGGGCGTGCCGTACCAATGGGGGGGCGCGAGCACCAGCGGCCTGGACTGCTCGGGGCTCACCATGCTGGCGTGGCGCGCCGCGGGCGTGAACCTGCTGCACTCCGCGGACATCCAGTACGAGGAGTCCACCCATATCCCGCTCAGCCAGGTCCGGCCGGGCGACCTGCTCTTCTATGACCTCGAAGGTGCCGGCATCGACCACGTGGTGATGTACGTGGGCTCGGGCCCCTACGGCGCCGACACCATCATCCAGGCCGCCCATTCCGGGACCGTGGTCGAATTCGATCCCATTTGGTACCTGGGACTGGTGGGAGCAGCCCAGCCCTAGGGCGCCGGCCCCCATCGGGTGGCCCGAGCGCCAGCGGGACCCGCCCGCGGCGACGGGTACCATGACCACGTGACGGCGGGCAGAGAAGTAACACAGCGCGAGCAACGCGCCGCGCTCGTCCCACTCCCTCGATCCGACGAAATGCCGAGTCCCGGGCAACGGCTGTCGGACGTCGACGAATGGGGACGCTCCGAGCACACCCGCACCATCGCCCGCCGCATCTTCGCCCCGCTCTACAACAACTGGTTCCGGGTGGAGTGGGAAGGCCTCGAGAAAATTCCGAAGACGGGCGGTGCGCTCCTGGTGGCGAACCACGCCGGAGCGATCCCGTCGGACGCGCCGACGATCATGCACGGCATCGAGGTGGAGCGGGGTCGGCCCGTCTACGGCATGGCCGACTTCTTCTTCCGCGAAGTCCCCTGGTTGGGGACGGTGTGGGCTCGAGTGGGCGGTGTGCCGGCCCACCCCGACAACGCCCTGCGCCTCCTGCGTGATCAGGGCCAGCTCGCACTGGTCTTCCCCGAAGGCACCAAGGGACCCTCCAAGACCTATGCGGACCGCTACCGCCTACGGCGATTCGGTCGGGGCGGTTTCGTCGAGATCGCCATGCGCGCCGGTGTCCCGGTGATCCCCATCGCCGTGGTGGGTGCCGAGGAGTCGATGCCGATCGTGTTCCGCATCCCCGCCCTGGCCAAGCTCATCGGCGTTCCCTACTTCCCCGTGACCGCAAACATGTTGCTCTTCGGCCCACTCGGGCTGGCGATGTACTTCCCGGCGAAGTTCAAGCTACGCGTCCTCGACCCGGTGACCTTCAACGTGCCGAGCGGCCAGGAGCGGTACTCGAAAAGCCGCGTCATGGAAGAGGCCGAGAAGATCCGCATCAACATGCAGGAGACGATCTACGAGATGCTGCGCGAGCGCCGCAGCGTCTGGTTCGGGTGAGGCGGGTGGGGCGACGCGTCCTGATCACCGGTCTGGACTCGTTCTGGGGCGGTCGCATGGCGCAAGCCCTGGAGTCGGACCCCGAAGTCGAGATGATCCTCGGCATGGGGACCCGGGAACCCACCGTGCCGCTCGAGCGGACCGAGTTCGTCAAAGCCGACCAGACCTACTCGATCCTGTCGCGCATCGTGGGTGCCACCCAAGTGGACACCATCGTCCACACGTTCCTCGTCGTCGACTCGACCCGGGTGTCGAGCCGGGCATTGCACGAGATCAACGTGATCGGGACGATGAACCTCCTGGCCGCCGCGGGCCAGTCGGGCTCGCCCGTGCGTCAGGTCGTGGTGAAGTCATCGACGCTCGTCTACGGCTCGGCATCGACCGACCCGACGTGGTTCCGGGAGGAGATGCCGCGCACCTCTCCTGCCCGGACCAGAGTCGAGCGCTCCCTGCTCGAGGTCGAGGGGTTCGTACGGGACTTCGCCGAGGACAATCCCGCCACGGTCGTCTCGGTCCTGCGATTCGCCAACGTGCTCGGGACAGACATCGTGACACCGATCAGCACGAACCTGTCCCGACCGATCTGTCCGGCGATCGCAGGCTATGACCCCCTCCTGCAATTCGTCGAAGAGGACGATGTCGTGCGCTGCCTCGAGCACGTCACGCGGCAGCGGATCCCAGGCCTCTACAACGTGGCCGGGGCGGGCAAACTCCCCTGGAGCGAAGTGACCGCCATCTGCGGCACCCGCCTTCTGCCGATCTCCCCGGCGGGCACCCACGCCGCCGCCGTCCCGCTGGTGCGGCTCGGCTTGATCGAGTTCCCACCCGAGCTCGAGAGCCTCCTGCGCTACGGGAGGGGGGTCGACACCACCCGGATCGGGAAGACGGGCTTCTCCTGTCGCTACACCACGGCCGGCGCCGTCGAGAACTTCATCCGCGCCGTGCGGCTCCGTCGCAGCGTGGGCGATGCACCCCCTTCGTACACCTACTCCCAGGACGTCGAGCAGTTCTTCCGTCACTCCCCCGCGGTGGTGCGCTCAGAGGGATGACGACGTTCACGTCCGGGTGAGCCATTGCCGGGCCAGGGCGTCGACCCGGACCGTCCACTCCTCTGCGGTCATGGCGTAGCGAACGTGGTCCTCCCAGTGCCCGTCGATCTCCAGGTAGCGGACGGCAACCCCCTCTTGGCGCAGGTTCAGCTTCTCGACCACCCTCCGGCTGGCTCGATTGCGCGGCACGATGGCGATCTCGACGCGGTGCAAGCCGAGCTCCTCGAACGCGAATCGCAGGACCGCCACGGTGGCCTCGGGCGCCAGGCCCTGCCCGGCCATGGCCTCGTCCACCCAGTAGCCCACGAACGCATTTTGGAACGGACCCCGCTGGATCGACGACAGGGTGATCTCTCCGACGAACCGCTCCCCCACGAAGATCCCGAACCCGTACCCGCTCCCCATCTGCCGCTCGCGCTCTCGTGCCGCGCACCGGGCGGCGAAGCTGGCGCGGTCCTCGGGGGTCAGTGGCGCTCCGGCGGGACGGGGCTCCCATGGGACGAGCCAGCGTCGGCACCGGGCGCGCACCTCGAACCATCCCTCGTAGTCATCCTCGCTGAGGGTCCGGAGTCGGATCCGACCCCCATTGAGCTCGAGCGGCGTGGCCCGGGCCGTCCGGCCGATCATCTTCCCAACACCTCCCCGAGCGCGCCCAGGAGCAGCTCGACGTTGCGCAGTCGGGCGGTGTGGCCCATGCAGCCGATGCGCCACGCCCGGCCCGCCAGCGGGCCCACCCCGGCTCCGATCTCGATCCCGTAGCGATGCAGCAGTGCGGTGCGGACGTCGGCTTCACCGGTGACACCGAGGTCGTCGGGGACCCACACCGTGGTGAGTTGGGGCAGACGGTGATGAGCGGGAGCGACGAGCCCGAGCCCGAGCTTCTCGAGCCCGGCCTGCAGGGCCCGTCCGCACGCACCGTGCCGGGCCCACGCGTGCTCGAGACCCTCCTCGAGCAGCACGCCCAAACCGGCGTGGAGGGCGAACACCATCGACACGGGGGCGGTGTGGTGATACGTGCGGCCGCCTTCGCCCTCGACATAGCGGGCGATGAGACCGAGGTCGAAGTACCACGACGGCGGCCGGTCCTTGAGGCGGGCCCGCGCCGCAGGGCTCACCGTCAACGGCGACAGGCCGGGGGGGACCCCGAGACACTTCTGGGTCCCGCTGTAGACCAGATCGACCCCCCACCCGTCCGCGTCGAAGGGGATGCCTCCGAGCGAGGTGACGGCGTCGACGAGGAGCAGGGCATCGCCTTTCCCCCTCGCCACCTCCTCGACGTCGTTGCGGACACCCGTCGAGGTCTCGGCATGGACCAGCGCGATCACGGTCGGGGAACGGTGCGCGCCGAGCACGGCGTCGGGGTCGAGGGGCTCGCCCCACGGGGCCTCGACCCGCACCACCTCCGCCCCGAGGCGGTGCGCCACCTCACACATGCGTTCGCCGAACAAGCCGTTGACACCCACGACGACGACGTCGCCCGGTCCCGCCACGTTCACGAAGGCCGCTTCCATCCCCGCCGAGCCCGTCCCGCTCACCGGCAGGGTCAGGGCGTTGTCGGTCCGGTACACGGCTCGGAGACGGTCGCAGGTCTCGTCGAGGACCTCGAGGAACTCCGGATCGAGGTGACCGAGGAGCGGCCGCACCAAGGCCGAGACCACCTCGGGATAGAGGTTGGAAGGTCCTGGCCCCATCAGGACGCGGTCGCTGAGCACCACATCAGGATGCTAGGCAGGTCGGCGGTACCCCCCGCCACCTGGGTTCACACCCCATCGGGCGAAGTGCCGTCGCCGGATGGTCAGCGGTAGGAGGTTCGAGGTGGTCGCGCCAACGAGAAATCCTCGCCGTCGAGCGACAAGTTGGGGTTGTAGTACGGGTCGCAGAGCAAGACCTCGGGCCCCCACCGGCTCTGCATGTAGCTGAATTCGCGGCTGAATTGGTCGGCCCGAGGCTCACCGTCGTCAGGGCCACGACCGATCGGTTTGTGATGGAACAGCTCGGCGTAGGGGCTCCACACGACCCCCCAGCCGCTCTGGCGCAGACGGAGGCAGAAGTCCACATCGTTGAAGGCACCCGGCAGGTTCTGCTCGTCGAGACCCCCGACCTGGTCCCAGGCCTCACGGCGAACCACCATGCAGGCAGCAGTGACGGCCGACATGTGCTGGGCCAGCTGGAGTCGCCCGCAGTACCCGGGCGACAGCCGTCCCGAGTAACGGTACGAGTTGGCCGCGACCCCATGAAGTCCCAGAACGATCCCTCCATGTTGGACGCGGCCGTCGTCGTAGTAGAGCTTTGCCCCCACAGCGCCGACCCCGGGCTGCAGGACGTGCCCCACCATCTCCGTGAGCCAGTCCTCTGCGATCACCTCGGTGTCGTCGTTCAACAAGCAGATGATCTCGCCGGAAGTCCGCCGCACCGCATTGTTGTTGATGGCCGAGAAGTTGAAGGGTCGCTCATCGCGGATAACCGTGATACGACCTTGATGGGTGCGCAGGTATTGCAGCGTGTCCACATCTCGACTTGCATTGTCCACCACGACGATCTCTACGTTTGGGTACGTGGTCATGGCCATCACGCTGTCGACGCACCGTCGCAGCACGAGGCCACCGTCTCTCGTGGGGATGATGATCGTCACGAGCGGCGCCGTCTCGGGAGCGGCCCAGGACACGCGGTTGAATCCCGAGCTCCCGATCCGTGCCGGCGTGACCCGGGCGGAACGACCGGTCCGGGTGAGGTGATCGACCACGGCCCGCCGGCCGGCGTCGACGGCGTACGGCTTGGCAGAGAGCCCGGACGCCGTCGAGCCGGCATGAACCCGCCAGTGGTACAGGACGTGGGGGATGTGGACCACCTGACCCGGGGTCACGAGCTCAGAGACTCGCAGGGTGAGATCCCAGTCCTGGCTTCCCTCGTACCCTTCCCGGTATCCCCCGGCCTCGGTCACGAGGTCTCGACGGAACAGGCACAGGTGGCTGAGGTAGTTCTGCCCGAGGAGCAACAGCGGGTCGAAATCGGGCTTGAAGTAGGGGCCGTGACGGACCCCGGCGTCATCGACCTTGTCCTCGTCGCTGTAGACGATGCCCGCCTCAGGGTGCTCGGCGATGGCGAGCGCCACCAACGCCAGGGCGTGCTCGGCCAGGATGTCGTCGTGGTCCAGACAGCCGACCCACTCGCCGGTCGCCATGGACAAGGCCGAGTTGGAGGCCACCGAAATGTGCCCATTGGTCTCCCGAGTCGTCACCTTGATGCGGGCGTCGGTCGCCGCGTAGTCGGCAACGATGTCAGCGACGTGGGTATCCGATGAGCAGTCGTCGGCGATGCAGAGCTCCCAATTCGTGTAGAGCTGGGCTCGTACGGAGTCGATGGCGGCCCGCAACAAGTCGGGTGGCGAGTTGTAGACGGGCATGATGATCGTGATGACGGGTTGGTGGTCCAACCCGGCCACGCGATCGCGGATCGTGGCCCGGGTGACGTCGTCGAGCGTGTCGAACTCCTCGGCCCACTCGGCGTAGGTGCTGTCGAAGGGATAGGCACGTGGGCTCGAGGGTTGGGAGAGCTGGGTAGGCTCGCGAGAACGTCGGACGCGCCCATACGCCTTGCGCAACATCGCCGTGTACCGAAAGACTTTCGTACGATGAATGGCATCGATCTCGGCGTCGCGAAGGAGCAGCAACTCCGCGAGGCGACGCTCACTGACCTCGTGCTGGCGCACCATCTCGAACGCCGCCTGCGCTTCGGCTGATCCCCGGCGCTCCAGGTCACTGAGGGCCTCTCGAAGATGCTCGGTCTCGCGTGCCAGCGGGGCGAGCTCGTTGTTCTGCCCGGTCAGTTCACCGATGGTAGCCACAACGTCTTGGAGATCGGCTCCCAACCTCGAGGTGACATTCCATATGCCCCGCTCGTAGTCGTCGATCAACGTGTCGACATCGACGTCGTGACGTCGAAAGAGCACGGCGTGCGGTGCGAGGAACGAGGCGTCGAAATCGACGTCGCGCACGAATCCCTGGCGAAAGAACAAACGTGCCCAGTAGCCACCGGATTCCACATTGAGGTGTGTCGGCTCGTCGAAGTCGTCCGGGGTGGACGAGAAGAGAACGGCGTCGGAATGGCGGCACAGGTTGGCGACGGCTTCAGAGGCGAGGGAGGGGGGGAGGTGCTCGAGGACTTCAAGGCAGGTGATCAGGTCGTAATCACCGTCCAGCTCGTCGGTGATCGAGCCGACCTTGCAAAACGGACGAAGGGCGGCGGGAACCTGACCGATCGCCCAGGCGGAGACGTCGATCCCCCGGGCGTCGACTCCTCGATCCCGTAGCGCCTCCACCAGCATGCCTGTGGCACATCCCATGTCCAACACGGTCCGGGGCCTGAGGGTCTCCTCGATGGAGATCGCCAAGCGGCCGAACAAATCCTCCCAGAGCTGCTCGCCTCTTCGATACGGCACGCCGCTGTGGTCGTAGGAGGTTCCGTAGTAGTCCTCCCCGTAGAAGCTCGAGACTGCCTCGAGCAACGCTCCGGGGTCGTCGGAACCGGCGTGGTCGCCGATGTGCATTCCGTCGAGCTGGACCAGCACGTCGGCAAGCACTCTGTATTGGGCGTTCATGGCCACTTCGTCCACGGCTGGTTCGTCTGACGGCGTTGCTTCCCCCTTTGACAGTCCGTCGACGAGCTCGATCGCTCCCCCGGCGTTGGGCGCGATCGAGAGCCCGCACCGTTCGACGAATTCGCCCAATTCGAAAATGGTCTCCTTCGGTTTTGACACCAATGCCTCGTAGCTCAGTACCAGGGAGGGATGTTCCGAGCACTGCACCAGTGCCGCCCGGTTGTATCGGTCCCACTGATCGAGGGTTTGGGCGTCACTCAAGTCGAGCGCCGTCCCTGACGACACGACAGCTTCCGGTCGTCGGTGCACGAGGATGACGGCGACAGGGACGGCGAGGGTGTGGGCCCAGAACGGGATCAGGAAACTGTTGGCGGGATCTGCCCACACCCAGGGCCGTGAGCCTCCCGTGGAACCCGACGCCCCACCGAGGGCTCGAAACAGCGTGGTGGCTTCATCGGCAAACCGGTCCAGGATCCGGGCCACCTCGCCCGGAGCAACCTCGGGAAGCTGCTCCCTCGAGCCCCCGGCCGCCTCGAGAAGCCGGTCGTTGAAAGCGACGAGAGGATCGTCCTTGCCGTGGGCGGGGTCGTCCAGGGACCGCAGGCCCATACGACCGAGGAGCGATTGCACCAGATCGCCCCCACTGTCGTACATGCCGAGGACGAACACACCCTCGATCGCCCCTTGTTCGGGCGTGTGCTGGCCCGTCCCGCTCATCCGGCGCGGTCCTCGAGCACGTGAGCAGGATATCACCGGGGTGCTCGCCCCCAGGACCATGAGTGCAGCCGGGGCTGACTGCAAGAAGACCGCGGCTGTCTCTGCCACATCCTCAGGGCTGCGAACAGCGTGTGTTATACAACGCCCGTCCGAGAAGAATCCGCCGCCGGGACTTGGCTCACGAACGAAGATGAAAGTACCGTGACCGACCTGGAGACGACCGACGAGACGACCGACGAGACACACAAGGTCTCCTTGAGGTCCCGGCGAGCGCGCCGCGGTGCGGCGATCCGCACATGGGCGCCCGCCTTGCTCCTTGTCGCCGTTCCGATATTGCTCGTGTCTCTCCACGTCCGCGCATATACGAAGCTCTCCCCCATCGACGAGCTCGAGCACATCGACTACATGTTCCGATCTCCCGGTCTGCACCCGGTCATCGCGGGCACCAAACTCGTCGAGCCAGCCATGCGAGAAGAGGCATGCCGAGGCATCGATTCGGTGTACCCGCCCCCGCCGTGCTCCACCAAGAAACTGGAGACTTCGGCGTTCCAGGACCAGGGTTACGACACGGCATACATCCACCCCCCGACGTACTACGACATCACGTGGGCCGCCGGTGAGGTCATCAAGCACAGCACCGGCACCAAGAGCTGGGTCACTGCCTGGCGGCTCGCGGGTGCCTTGTGGTTGGCCGTCGGGTTGTTGGTGACCTATGCCGCCGGCCTCCGATTCGGCGCCAGACCCCTACCTCTCGTTGGGCTCCTCGTCCTCTACGCCTCAGCACCATCGATCCTGCAGACGAATTCCACCGTCAACCCCGACGCCGCCTCGACGTTCATCGGAGGGGCGGTGTTGTACCTGACGTCACGATGGGAGGAAGGTGGCAGGTGGCGGTGGATCGCATTGGTCGGCATCGGGTTCGTCGGGACCGGCATCAAGCTCCAGAACAGCATTGTGGTGATGATGATCGTCGTCTACTTCCTCCTGCGCGTCAGGAATGCGGCCACGAACTCCCCCACCGCGGGCCGGAGCTCGATGACTGGGTCTGACGCCGCCCTCGACTCGGGCGGGGGGGGCCTCCTGCGCCAGGGTGCGCGCGTGCCGCTCCGTCTCGTGCACAACGCACAGACAAGGGCGGTCGGCATCATCGTGATAGTGACGCTGGCGATCGCGGCCAGTTGGACGATCCTGCAGCGTGTCACCGAGACGATCAACCCCAACACTCTCTTGGTGAACGAGCAATTCATCGTGCATTCGATCTCCCTCGAACAGATCGCATCCACCTTTGGAGTCTTTTTGGCACCCATTCCGGGCTCCTACATCCCCATGTCGACACAGAACGTGTGGACGGTCGACATGACCAATGTCCTGTCGTGGCTGCTTGTAGCCGGCGTCGTGGCGGCGGCGATCTTCACCGCCCGCACCGTGGCCATCGCCGCATTAGCACGGGCCACGCTGCTGCTGGCCCTCTTCGGGGGCCCCATCTTCGTGATCCTGAACTATCTCTCCATGAGCCAGTACATCCCCATGCCACCCCGCTACGGATTCACGCTCCTTCCGGCCATGGTCGTGTGCACGGCGGACGCCATTCGCACGCGATGGGCAGGGATCTGCACCGTGGGGGTAGGATTGCTGAGCGTCGCGTTCGTGGCGTACCGCTTGGCCTGAAGGCTCGGCCGGAGAACATCTCGAGTTACCGACGTGTCGCCGTCCCCCTGGTCGCCGGCGCTACAGTGATCTCGGCGCTTCACCGAGCCATCAGTCGAGCTCGATCAGCAACGATTCTGAACCAGGGGCGATGGACTACCGAAGACTCTACGAATTCCGTTTTCGAGACTACGACCAGGGTGAGCGCGAGGCTGTCTGGACCGCCATCACGGAGGACCTCTTCGTGCGGATGGGCCGACCTGAGGTCGTGCTCGATCCTGCGTCGGGACGGGGGAATTCATCAGCGCCGTTCCCGCCCGGGAGCGCTGGGCGATCGACCAGATGACCTCGGTGACCGACCTCGAGAGCAAGGGCGTCCACACCATCATCTCGAACTTCTTCGACGTGGAGCTACCTCCGGAGCACTTCGACGGCGTCTTGCTGTCGAATCTGTTGGAACACCTCATGTCCTACGAAGACATCCAGCGCTGCCTGCTCAAGATGCACGCCGCCATCCGGCCCGGCGGGGTGGTTGCCGTCCTCGGGCCGAACTTCAAGTACTGCGCCGATGAATACTTCGACTGCGCCGACCACGTCCTGGCGCTGACGCACATCTCGGTCCAGGAGCATCTCTACGCCGCGGGGTTCGAGATCAGATCCGTGCTGCCGCGCTACCTTCCGTACTCGTTCCGGGGGCGGCTCCCACCGTCGCCGTCCCTGACCCGCCTCTACTTGCGCAATCCCTGGGCGTTTCGACTCCTGGGCAAGCAATTCCTCGTGGTCGCCGCCGCCTGAAGCGGCCGACTTCAGACCGAAGGACCATCCTTGGACGAGTCGGATGCTGATGCGGCGACTGCAACTGATCCCGACGTGGCGGAGCCGGTACCCCCCGGCCCCGGCCGTCCGACCCCGGGACCCGTAGCCCGGCACGCTCGTCGCAGCGGCTCGTCGCGCATCAAGCCATACCTGTCCTCCAACCTGGTTCTCGGCGTGGTCCTGGCCGTACTGGCTTGGCCGACTTCGACAGGACGCTTGATCGCGTCAAACAACATCGCCTCGTCGTGGCTCGCCGGCGTCACGATGGCCGCCCACGACCACCTCGCCTTCGGGTCGCGCGTCGTGTTCACGTTCGGGCCGCTCGGCTTCTTGGTTTCGCCGGAGCTTTTCTTCATCTTCAACACCGTCCTCGCCTTCCTCTTCACACTGGCGTTCACGACGGCCATCTTCGCCATGCTGGTGTGGGCGCTCCAACGCACCCTTCCGCTCCCTGTGGCCGTCGTGGTGGCCTATTTCGCCGGCGGGATATCACTGGTCAGCGCCCTGGCCTTCGGGACCGATGTTGCCGTGGAGGACGTCCTCGCCCTCACCCTCATCGTGTGCGTCTCCGCCCTCAGCCGAGGACGGGACGACCCGTCCTCTCGGTGGGTATGGATCGGTCTGGGCGGCGCCCTCGGGATGTTCTCGCTCGTGAAGTTGAGCCTCGGCATCGGGATCGGCGTCGCACTGCTGATCACGCTCATCTGCCTCCCGGCGTGCCGGTGGCGGGCGGTGGGCGGCGTCGTCCTGGGCGCAGTGCCGCTGTTCTGTCTGGGCTGGTTCGGAACCGGAAACGGCTTCGGAAACCTGGTCCCGTTCGCCCGCTCCTCGGTCGACGTGATCGCCGGCTACGGAGCGGCCATGGCGCTCGAGGATCCGACCCGCTGGTACACGTACTGGTTGGCTGCGGGCGCGTCCGTGCTGATCCTCGCCGTCGCCATCGTCCATACCCGTGGCCTGGCCCACCGGCCGAGGACGGGCGTCTGCCTCATCACCCTCGCCACCTTGTGGTTCCTCTTCAAAGAAGGATTCGTACGGCACGATGAGCACGTTCTCGTGTTCTTCGTCGCCGCGCCCATCGTCCTGGCCGCGTTCGCGCCAAGGTGGCGATCCCCGATATGGCTCGTCACGGCGATAATCGGAATGACCATCGTGACGGCCAGTCTGGCCGGACCACTTCCTCCGACGCTGGTGCAGCCCGTCCAGGCCGCTCGGAACTTCTTCGGCGAGGCCCAGACGATGGTGTCCTCGAAGAAGCAGTCGGCCGTCATCGCGCAGTCTCGCAAAGCACTACAGGATTCCTTCCAGCTTCCCGGTGCGATGCTGACGTTGATGCGGGGTCAGACCGTTGCGGTCAGTCCATGGCAACACACGGCTATCTGGGCTCATCCGGACATTCGTTTCGATCCCCTCCCCGTCCTTCAGGACTACAGCGCCTTCACCCCTTCCCTCGATCAGCTCGACGCCACCTTCCTGCGATCGTCGCGAGCTCCCCGGTACATCCTTCGGCAACCCCTGGTCGCGATCGACAAGCGCAACCCCGCCTTCGAGCCCCCTGCCACCCAGTTGGCGATCGAATGCCGATACCGCGAGGTAGCCACCAGCGGCGCATGGCAGCTTCTCGTACGCCAGCCCGACCGGTGCGGACGCTCGCGACTGCTCGAGAGGGTCACCACGGGGGTCGGGCATCGGGTGACGGTGCCCTCGGCGCCTGCCGGTGACGCCGTCGTGGCCAGCTTCGGGCTGCCCACCGGTTTGGCGTGGCAAGTCGAGTCGCTGGCGTTCAAGCCGCCCAGCGTCTACCTGGTCGCCGATGCCGGCCACCAGACATGGCGGTTCATCGCGGCCACGGGCCCCGACCTCCATGTTTTGCGAGCGTCAGCGAACCTTGGCTATTCCACGGCCTTTGTCCCCGGCGATGTCCAAAGCCTCACGTTCTCGATCAAGGGCGAATCGCCAAGTCCCTCGGGCATCTCCATCTCGTTCTACGAGATACCGATGGCGGGATCCGGATGACACCGGGGCCTTAGATCACACCCTCGGCGACCGCCTTCTCGATCCAGGGGATCACCTCATCGAGCATCTGGTCCAGGGACCAGGTCGTCTCGAAGCCGAGGACCTTCTTGGCCTTCTCCGTCGAAGGCACTCGACGGGCGACGTCGTGTTCGAAAGGTTCGTCCGAGACGTAGCGAAACGGCTTGTCGCCTCGGATCTTGCGCCAGATGACCTCGGCCAGCTCGAGGACCGTGGTCGACACGTCGGTGGAGAGATTGAAGTCGTCGTTGCGCGCCGCGGGGTGCTCCATGGCGATGGCGATACCTCTGGCCAGGTCGCCCCCGTAGGTGTAGTGCCGCGTCTGGGTCCCGTCGCCCAGGATGTGGAGCGGATCCTGGCCCTTGAGGACCTTTTGCACGAGATCGGGAACGACATGGCTCATCGCCAACTTGACGTTCCCCGAGAGCACCTCCACGTCCCCCAGCGCCCGCCCTTCTCCGATCCCCACGCAGTTGAACGGCCGGATGATGGTGAACGGCAGTTCGTACTGGTCCCAGGCCGCCCGGGCGAAGTACTCGACGGCGAGCTTCTGGAACCCGTACGACGACAGGGGCGGGGGAATCATCCGTTCCTGGCCTTCGTAGGAGGGCCAGGTGTCGGTGGACTCGAACACCATCGATGAGGACAGGTACGTGACCTTTTCCAGCCGCCCGCCGGCATGCGCCTTGATGGCCGCGTCACACGAGGCGGCGATGATCCGCTCGTTCGTGGCCAGAAGGTCATAGGCATAGGTGTGGAAATACGAGATCCCGCCGATCATCGCCGCCCCGGCGATGAAGTGGTCGCAGTCACCGAGCAGACCCGCCAAGAGGTCGACGTCCCGAGCGTCGGCCTCGACGAACCGGTACCGGTCATTGTCGTCGTAGGAACGTCGGATCGGTCCATACTTGGAGTAGTTGTCGACCCCGATCACGTGGTGGCCGCGATCCAACAGCTCCTTCACGACGTAGCCGCCGATGAACCCCGCAGAACCCGTCACCAGAACTGTGCTCATGACCTTCTTCCTCGGTTGGCGGCCTCTCGGACCTGCTCCACATGGAGGCGGGGGCCGAAGGCGAACAGCCACCAACGCACATAGCGCGGTATCCAGGACGCGAGCTTGAAATTGGACATGCCCTGGTCGCGCTCCAACCAGATCGTGGGCAGTTCCGCCACCGGCAGGCGGGCACGGCGGGCCTTGGCCACCAACTCGATCCCGATCTCGAAGCCGGCATCCGAATCGATACCGACAGACCGGATGAAGTCCATGTCGTAGGCCTTGAACGAATTCGTGGCGTCACGAGTCCCCACCCGAGCCAGCAGCGCCAGCGACAGTCCGGCGAGCCGCGACAGAAAGCCCTTGAGAAACGGGCCACCCACCTGCTGGCCACCGCGTGAATACCTCGACGCAGCGGCGACGACGACGCCGCGTTCGATCAGGCGCACCAATTGGTCGATCTGACGGGGGTCATCGGAGCCGTCCGCCATCGTGACCACGACGACGTCAGCGAGCGAATGTTCGATGCCATACCGGATCGCCTGAGCCGGTCCGGGGCCCATGGTGTTCAACAGAGACCGGGCGCGTGGGTCCTGGCGGGCGTACTTCTCGACGTAGGGAAGGGTCGTGTCCTCGGCGGAGTCGACCACGACGAGCAACTCGCAGGGGAGCTCCACCGCTTCGAGCACCCGGCCGAGGAACTCTTCGATGGACGCCCCTTCGTTATACGCAGGTACGACGATCGAGACGCGCGGCTTCATATACAGACGCCGCCACCGCGGAGGTTCCAGATGTCGACGACGGGCTGCGGGATGTCGATATCGGCATAGACCTTGTGGGGGGCGCCGATGACGATCAGGTCCGACCGGGCCAGGACGTCTTCGAGCGGCCACAGATCATCGTCCACCGTGACGTACGGGTCGGCGGTGAGCACACCCGCCGCTCTGACACCCAGGATCCGCTTGAGCTTGTAGGACAGGCTCGACCTGTTGTCGTCAGACTCGCCTTTGAACGCCATGCCCAGGATGCCCACCGTCATCGACGACAGGTCGTAGCGAGCTGCCATGCGCGCCGTGAGATAGAGGGGTAGGCCCTCGTTGATCTGGACGCTGGCCTGGCCGAGAGGGAAATTGTTGTTGTTGAAGGCGGCCAGCTGCATCGTGTCCTTCAAGAGACACGGGCCCGCCGCGAACCCGGGCCCGGGAAGATCGGCAGCACGGGGGTAGTCCTCGATGACAGCGGCGCGGATCCGCTCGTAGTCCAGTCCGAAGTCATTGGCCATCATGAACAGCTGGTTGGCGGCCGCGAACTTGATGTAGCGATAGGAATTGGTGAAGAGCTTGGCCAGCTCCGCCTCCTCGGGGCCGACCCGGACGATCTTGTCGGTGAGGTGACCGAACAGCGTCGCGGCCCGGTCGAATGACCGGTTGGTTCGTGCCGAGACGATCTGCGGAAGCGTGAAGAGCTCCTCCATGGCGCGTCCTTCGGCGATGCGCTCAGGACAGAACGCCACGTCTACAGCCTTGTCCAGGCGATGCATGAGGCGCTCCACCATCCGGGTGACCCCCGGGAACACCGTACTGCGCAGGACCAGGAGCTGGCCGTCGTTCAGCTCGTCGGCCACGCTCTCGAGGGCACGGACGAGGGCTTGTGGGTCGGGGTTGAAGTACTCGTCGATCGGGGTGCCGAGGACCACGATGACATGCTCGGCGTCTCGCACCGTCGAGGCGTCCGCCGAGACCGACAGGTGACCGTCGGCCAGGACCCGGGCCAGGACCTCGGGGGCACCGGGCTCCCGGTGAGGCATCTTGCCCGACCCCACCCGGTCCACGGCGGCCAGGTCGACGTCGTAGAGGGAGACCTTCAGTCCCGACTGCGCCAGCGCGATGCCGAGGGGCAAGCCAACGTGCCCACAGCCCCCCATCACCACGACGTCTGTGGGCCAACTCTCTCGGGGCATCCCTACAATGCTAAGTGACCGGCCCCGCCAACCGGAAATGTTTTGCCTACTCCTGTCAATATTGGGGAGAGGTCGAGCCATCGGGAGCGGGCGGTTGGTTCTTGTCGCACGGCAGCGGGCGCCGGCCCCGGATCGGCCCTGGTTCCGACCGTGACGACTACCCTTGCTCGACATTCCTCGCGCTCCAAGGAGGAGCGGTGCCCCCCGCCGAGAACAAGACGTTGGCTCCTTCCACCATCCCGGGCTCCACTCGGCCCTCGACGAGCGCGGGTCGACGTGAGGGGCAACCGGAGATCCCTGTCAACGAGGTGGGCGGGTCGGCCGGCCCGTCCGAGAGCGTCGACAAATCCCGAATCTGTGTCGTCATCCCGGCATTCAACGAAGCGGGCTCGGTGGCGAGGGTCATACAACGGGCTCATTCGGCCATTCCCGAGGCCCTCGTCGTGGTCGTCAACGACGGTTCGAAGGACGACACGGCGGTGCGCGCCCTGCGGGCCGGTGCCACGGTCATCACGTTGCCCGTCAACCTCGGCATCGGAGGGGCGGTCCAAGCCGGCTACCTCTACGCGTTGCGCCACGGCTTCGACATCGCCATCCAGGTCGACGGTGACGATCAGCACGATCCGGCCGAGATCGCGAGACTGCTCGACCCGATCAGGATGGGCCGGGCCGAGATGACCGTCGGGTCCCGGTGGCTGGGGCGCGGCGACTACGTGGCGCCGGCCGGTCGCCGCTTCGCGATGCGCCTGCTCGCCACCTTGGTCCGGTGGAGGACGGGGGGCACCTTCACCGATACCACGTCGGGATTCCGGGCCGTGGGAGCACAGGGGATCGCCCTCTTCGCCCGGACCTACCCGACCGACTTCCCCGAAGTCGAATCACTGGTCCTGGCCAGCCGCAACGGGCTGCTCGTCGAGGAGGTCCCGGTGCGCATGACGCCCCGCCGTCACGGAAAGTCCAGCATCGCCGGCATCCGCTCCGCCTACTACATGGCCCGCGTCACCGTCGCCCTCGTCGTCGGAAGCTTGAACCGGAAGGACCCTTCGAAGATCAAGGAGGCCACGTGAAGGCGATCATCTTGTCCATGGTCCTGAGTGTGGGATTTCTCGTCGTCTCGGTCATCGCCATGCGACGGCAACGGCTGCGTGAGCAGGCCGCCCTGCTGTGGTTGTTGGTGAGCTTGGTCATGGTCTTCGTGAGCGCGACGCTCCCCACGCATGTCCTCGACCGGGTGTCGCACTTCGTCGGGATCGCCTACCCCCCTGACCTCATCCTGCTCCTGGCGGTGCTGTTCCTCATGGTCCTCGTGTTCCACCTGTCGCTGAGCCTGGCGAGGCTGTCGGCAAAACAGATCGCCCTGGTCCAGGAGATCGGGCTCATGACGACGATGTCGCCGTCGGCACTGGGCACCGGAGACGGAGAGACGGACCAGAGCCCCGAAGCGCCTCGACCCGGTCCCACGCCGACGCCGTAGGAGCCGGCTACACGTCGTCGAGCACCGCTCGGCCTCACCGCAGGCTGGCGGCCAGACCGTCGAGGATGTCGTCCTCGGACACCAGGCATTGGGCGCGTTCGAAGACGTCCATGACGGCGTCGAGGATGAGGACCCCACCCACGATGACGTCCGCCCGCCCCTCGACCATCCCCGGTCGGGCCAGCCGGGCCCCACTGTCCTCCCCGGCGAGGGTCTCCAGCCAGTGCCGGACGGTGGCGCGGCCCAGGACCACGTGGTGGACGGCGGCACGCGCGTAGTCGGTCAGGCGCCGCTCCAGCGCCGCCAGCGTGGACACGGTGCCGGCCAGCCCGATGAGCAGACCACCCGGAGCCAGGGGGGGAGGTCGGCGCGTGCGCTGATCAGCTGGGCCTCCACGGTGCGACGCGCCTCGGACAGTTCGTCGGCGCTCGGTGGGTCCCCGGGCAGGAACCGCTCGGTGACCCGGACGCAGCCCAGGTCGAGCGAGACCGCGGAGATCTCGACTGTCGTCGACGATGACGCCGGCGGAGAACCCGCCACCAGTTCGGTCGACCCTCCACCGATGTCGACCACGAGGACGGGACCGGGACCGATGACAACGTCGCCGAGATGCGCGGTGGCGCCGGCGAAGGAGAGGGCTCCTTCTTCGTGCCCGCTCAGGATCTCGGGGACGAAGCCGGTGACCTCTCGCGCCGCGTCGAGGAACCCGCCGGCATTGGTGGCGTCACGGGCCGCCGAGGTGGCGACCAGACGGGCCCGAACGACACCGTGGCGGTCCATGAGGCCGCGGTACTCCCCCAGGACGGCGATCGTGCGCGCCACGGCGTCGCGCGAGAGCATTCGGGTGGCGTCCACGTCCTCGCCGAGCCGCGTGATGCGCATGCGCCGTTCGAGGACGGTGCCATCGCGGTCGGCGACGAGCAGACGCGTCGAGTTGGTCCCGCAATCGATGGCCGCCACCGGGCCCGGGCTCTCACCGGTCATGGCCTCGCTCTATCACCCCGGGCCCGGCTCGACGACGAACTCCGACACGTCGAGCTCGAGCTCACCCACCGTCCAGCGGCCGACAGGGTCGTCGCCGCCGGCCAGATACCACGCCAGATGGGCATGGAGGCACTTGACCCCCCGGCGCGTTCCTCCGACGCCCCCCGACGGACGGGGCCCGACGTGCCCGGCTGGTATGGCCCGGTCACGGTCCGCGGCGTGGCGGGCGTGCGCGTCGGCGATCGCCTCGGCGTCGAGTGCGGCCTCGGCGCGCCGGACGCCGCCCGAGGCCTCGAGCCTGCTCACCAGGTCGCGCACCTCGGCGTCGACCAGCCAGAAACGTGTGGGCATCGGCGTTCCGTCGTCGAGGAACGGGGCGTTCTCGATCACCACCGGTGTCCCGTCACCGCGGCGCACCACCACGGTGAACACCCCGGCCGGCGAGCGTCCCAGCAGACGCGCCACCGCCTCCCGGTCGGGCTCCCCGGGCGGGCGGGGAGGGGTGGTCAGTTCCAGAACTCCAGGGTCTGGACCACCCGTCCCCAGTAGCTGTGGGGCTCCGGCAGCTCAGGGGCGGTCGCGCCCGCCGCGCCCGCTGTGTCCTTGCCATGGGAGCTCTTCGAGCCGCTCACCGGGCTGGTCGACCCGACAGGAGCGACGACCCCGATCAGTGCTTGGGACCGGGCCGAACCCGGCACCACCGGCGGCCCGTCGAGAGGGACCTGGCCCGAACCCGTCAACGCCGAGCCCGACGGGCTCGAGGACGGGAGGATGTCGTAGACGCGCTGGCCCGGGGCAACGAAGCCGTAGTCGTTGCGGGCGAGCTCGTTCACCGTGGAGGGGTTCGACAGATCCGAGACCTGGCGGGCGAGGGCCTCGTTCTCCGCCCTGACCGTGGTGAGCTCGTGCGCCGTGCCCGTCAGCGCCGAGCGCTGCGACAGCAGACCGTCGATCGGGAAGCTCGTGAGCAGCACGACACACGCGAATACGATGGCTCCGACCAACAGGGTGCGAGCCCGTCGCCGCTCGAGCGACAACGTCTCGCGACCGCCCCTCCAGCGCCTCACGAACGCCACCAGTCCCGGCAGCGGTGACGACGGCATGCGGAGACGGGGCCGCGGCACATGCGGCCGGGGGACGTGGACATGCGGTCGGGGCACGTGCAGGTGGGGACGGGGCACACGCAGATGCATCTGCACCTGCGGGCGCCGCCGCGGCGGCCGCTTGGCGGCGTGGCGCGGCTGTCGTCTTGTGCGGCTGAGCATCACCAGGTGGAACCGCCCCGGCGCGCCGTGCCCGACAGTGCGCCGCGTCCGAGATAGGCGGCCGACTCGCCGAGCTCCTCCTCGATCCGCAACAACTGGTTGTACTTGGCCACCCGGTCCGAGCGGGCCGGGGCACCGGTCTTGATCTGTCCGCAGTTGGTGGCCACGGCCAGATCCGCGATGGTGGTGTCCTCGGTCTCGCCCGAGCGATGGGACATCACGCACGTGTAGGACGAGCGGGTCGCCATCGCCATGGTGTCGAGCGTCTCGCTCAACGTGCCGATCTGGTTGACCTTGATGAGGATGGCATTGGCGACGCCGCGGTCGATGCCGAGCTGGAGGCGCTCCTGGTTGGTGACGAAAATGTCGTCGCCCACCAGCTGCACCCGCTCCCCCAGCGCGCTCGTGAGCGCGACCCAACCGTCCCAGTCGTCCTCGGCCATGCCGTCCTCGATGGACACGATGGGGTAGCGGTTACACAGCTCGACCCAGTACGCGACCATCTCGTCGGGCGTCAGCCGGCGACCTTCCCCGGACAGCTCGTAGGCGCCGTCCTTGAAGATCTCACTGGTGGCGGGGTCGAGCGCGATGGCGACCTCGTCGCCCGGCACACGGCCCGCCTCCTCGATCGCCTCCATCAGGATGGCCACGGCTTCGGCGTTGGAGGGAAGATCGGGTGCGAAGCCCCCTTCGTCGCCCACGGTCGTGGACAACCGGCGCGCCTTCAACACCTTGGCCAGCGCGTGGTACGTCTCGACCCCCCACCGCAGTCCTTCGGAGTACGAGGCGGCCCCGACGGGCATGATCATGAATTCCTGGAAGTCGATGGAATTGTCGGCGTGGGCTCCGCCGTTGACGACGTTCATCATCGGCACCGGCAACACGTGCGCGTTGGCGCCCCCGACATAACGGAACAGGGGCAGTTCGGCATCGACGGCCGCGGCCCGGGCTACGGCCAACGACACCCCCAGGATGGCGTTGGCACCCAGCCGGCCCTTCGACGGCGTGCCGTCGAGGTCGACGAGGGCCATGTCGATCCCGCGCTGGTCGTAGGGATCGAAGGCCGAGAGGACCTCGGCGATCTCCCCGTTGACGTGCTCGACGGCACCGAGGACGCCCTTGCCCCCGTACCGCTCCCCCCCGTCGCGCCATTCCGTCGCCTCGTGTACGCCCGTCGACGCGCCCGAAGGGACCATGGCGCGGCCTCCGGCGCCCGTGTCCAGGACGACCTCGACTTCGACGGTGGGGTTGCCGCGGGAGTCGAGGACCTCCCGCGCCGCGATCTTTTCGATGGCAGTCATTGCTCGCTGTTGTCCCTGTTGTAAGTGTTGTAGAAGTTACTCGCTGAGGGTCCGGCGGAGGCGGAGCCGCCCCAGCTCGGGCACCGGTACGACGAGACCTGTTTCCAGAACGGTTTTTCGCCCCGCACCCCCGTGAGCTGGGACGCCACCGGACAGGACCTCAGTCCGGCGGCGACCGGTGGGGCGAGGTCTCGGCCGTCTCGATGCGGCGGCGGAACCCGCCGGCATAACCGCGCAGCGCCGTCTCGGGATCGACCCCCAACCGCCGGGCGGCGTCGGCCACGGCGAACAGCATCTCCCCGAGCGCCTCGACGGTCTGCGCCGAGGCCTCGAGGGTCTCCCCCGACGCCTCGGAGGAAACCCCGGCCCCGCCTCTGTCCCCCGGTCCCGGGGGTCCGAAAGCCTCGAGTCCGGCCGCGATCTGGCGCCGCCGGTCGTCGAGGGACCCCGTAGCCATGCCGAGCGACTCCGCCTTGCGCTGGAGCTTGGCCACCAACGCCAGGGCGGGGAGGGACCGGGGGATGCCGCCGGTGACACTGGCCCGGCCTTTCTCGGCCTTCTTCAGCACCTCCCACCGGGCGGCGACGTCCTCCGGGGTGTGCGCCTCGGCGTCACCGAAGACATGGGGGTGCCGGCTGACGAGCTTGTCGTGCAGGGTCCGGGCCACGTCGGCCAGCGTGAAGTGGCCCTCTTCGGTTGCCAGCAAGGCATGGAAGTACACCTGGAACAGCAGGTCCCCGAGCTCCTCCTCGAGATGGTCGACGTCCCTGGGGCCAACGTCAGGCCCGGCGGTGGCCACGACCTCGATGGCGTCGAGCGCCTCGTAGGCCTCCTCGAGCAGGTGACGCGCCAACGACCCGTGGGTCTGGCGCTGGTCCCACGGGCATTTCGCCCGCAGCGTGCGCACCAGCTCCTCGAGGCCGACGAGCTCGGCCGCCACCGGCGCGGCGAGACGGGGCACCCACAGAGCGGTGAGGTGATCCGCGTCGAGGGTGCGGTCGATGTCGGCCCACGGCACGTCGACCACCCGCTCGTCGGGAAGACCCAGATGATGCAGCAGGACGGCGCGGCGCCCGGGGTCCGCGCCCGACGCGTCATCGGCGGCGAGCTTGATGGCACCGAGCACCGCCTGGCTGTGGCACTGCGCCACGAGAAGGGGGCCGCGCTCGCCAGCTGCCGCGGCGACGAAGTCCGTGCCGTCGACGATCCGGACGCCGGCGTCGACGGGGTCGACCCCGAGACGCTGCCAGGCCAGATCCAAGAACGAGAGCGCGGGGACGACGTCGACCGACACGCGGGGATCGGCACGCAACAGCACCACCGTGCGTTCGGCCACGAGGGGCGAGCCGGGCACGGCGTAGACGACATAGCCGCGCCCGGCCAGCGCGGTAGCGGCCACGACCTCCTCGACGATCGCCGCGTAGACGTCGTCGAAGGTGACCGCCTCGTCGTAGAGACGGTCGAGGGCCTCGACGGGCCCGGTGGCGACGTCGTCGACCACGACCGCAGACGGGTGGCGCGCCGTTCGCACCAGGCAACGTGCCGCCCCCCGTATGGCGTCGAGGGTGGCGGTCGACACGAGCTCGACGCCGGCAGGGCCGAGCCCGACGACGGTCACGCTCCCCCGGCGCTCTCCCCCATGCTCAGGACCGGGACCCCCGGCCGCGGGTGGGCGCGGTGCCACGGGCATGGGTCGCCGTCAACCGGCGGGCTGGCCGACCGAACCGAGGATGGACGAGCCCGACGAGGAGCCGTCGACGGCGGCGTTGAGCAACATCGAGGACGGGGGCGGGGTCGGGGGCACCACACCATGGCCAGCGTTCCAGGCTCCGTAACGGGGGTCGAGCTCCACCCGGGCTTCCTTCACGGCACGGCCCAGTGCGGCGCTGAGACTGGGGCCACCGGCGCCGATCATCTCCTGGCGTAGCCCGGCCTCGGCCTCGGCGAACGACACGAGGTTCCGGGACCGCACCGCGATGACGAGCCAGACGGCCTGGGTCTGGCCCGTGGTCTGGTTCGGCACCTGGATCTCCTGGGGCGGGGCCAGCTGGCCGTCGGCCAACGCTTCCACCGCCGTGGCGGTCGCCTGTCCCAGCTGCGACACGAGGTCGGAGGGGAACACGCAGGGGCCTTCACCTCCGGTTGGGCTGTTGGGGTCGACTCCAGAGCCGGCGTCGGCGGTGGCGAAGCTCGTCCCCGCCGCGATCTTGTCGTGGATGGCCTGGGCCGACGCCTGGTCGGTGGCGATGAGGAGGTTCAGGCAGAGCTGAGTGACCTGGCTGTGGTGGGAGTCGTAGAAGGCGCGCACGGCGTTGGGACTGACATCGACGTGGCCCACGACCTCCTCGAGCTTCTCCTGGGTGGCGAGGCTCTGGGCCTGCTGGTCCACGAAGGCCGCGGGCAGACGATCCACCAGGCTCGTGCCGGTGAGGTTGCAGGGCGAGGTGACCTGCGTCGACGCCGCCTCGATCTGGGACTCGTAGTCCTGGCGGGCCGCGGCGATGTCGCTCGCGCTCACATGCCCGTGGCGTTTCGCCAGCGCGTCCTGCTCGAGCGCCTGGGCCACGAGCCCGTTGAGCTGGAAGGCGGCGAACTGGGTGGTCACGGTGGCCTGGCCGGTGCCGGTCACCGCCGGCAGCGTGCCGCCGCTCTGGGCCTCCTCGATGGACAGCGCACACTGTGCCACCGGGCTGCCGGCGATCACGCTGAGCTGGTTCTGGAGATCCGACTGGCTGATGACAATGCCGTTCACGGTGGCGGCGGTGGGAGACGCGTCACATCCGGCCGCACCTGCGCACAGCGCCCCCAAGGCGACCAGGACGAGGAGGCGCTTCACGGAACGGGCACTCTACCGGCGCGCCCCGGCGCCAGACGATTCGGCCCCACCCAGCACGCCCGCGGCAGGAACGAGCTCACCGAGCAGCTCCGTCAACGCCTCGACGGCGTCCTCATCGGGCCCGAGCGGGACCACCACGAGGCGCGTCTCTTCTTTGACCAGGGACTCCGGGCGCAACCGCCGCAGGCGCACCCGCGCCGACGCGGGGAGCTCGAGCGGGGCGAGCCGGGCGACGAGGCCGCGCCGCCCCGGCCGGCCCGTCCCCTCCCCGGGACGCGCCCGCGTGGCCGACACCTCCCGCACGCCCGTCCGCAGGCACTCGACGCGCAGGCGGGCCACGGCCAGGAGCCCTTCGGCGGGCGCGGGCAACGGGCCGAAACGGTCGAGCCACTCGGAGCGGATGTCGTCGACCTCGGCCTCGGCGGTGACCGCCGCCAGTCGCCGGTACGCCTCGAGGCGCAGGTCCTCGCGCGACACGTAGTCGGAAGGAAGATGGGCGTCGGAAGGGACGTCGATCTTGACCTCGACCGGAGGCCGCAGCGGCTCGCCCTTCATCTCCGCCACCGCCTCGGCCACGAGCTGGACGTAGAGGTCGTAGCCCACCGCCGCGATGTGGCCCGACTGGTCCTGTCCGAGGAGGTTGCCCGCCCCCCTGATCTCGAGGTCGCGCATGGCGATCTTGAACCCGGCGCCGAGCTCGGTCTGCTCTCCGATGGTCCGCAACCGCTCGTAGGCCGCCTCGGACAGCACCTTGTCGACCGGATGGAACAAATAGGCGTAGGCGCGCTGCCCCGAGCGCCCTACCCGACCGCGCAGCTGATGGAGCTGTCCCAGTCCCAGGCGGTCGGCACGGTCGACCACGAGCGTGTTCACGGTGGGCATGTCGATGCCCGACTCGATGATGGTGGTGCACACCAGGACGTCGAAGCGCTTCTCCCAGAAATCGAGCACCACCTGTTCGAGGGTTCCCTCGTCCATCTGGCCGTGGGCCACGGCGATGCGCGCCTCGGGGACGAGGTCGCGCAGGCGGGCCGCGACGGCCTCGATGTTCTGTACCCAGTTGTGCACGAAGAAGGCCTGGCCCTCGCGCAGGAGCTCGCGACGCAACGCCTCGACGACGGCGGCCTCCTCGAACTCACCCACGTAGGTGAGGATGGGCTGGCGCGCCGCCGGAGGTGTGTTGATGAGCGAGAGGTCGCGGATGCCGGTGAGTGCCATTTCGAGGGTACGGGGGATGGGGTTCGCCGTCAGCGTCAGCACGTCGAGCCCCGCCGCCATCTTTTTCATGGTCTCCTTGTGGCTGACACCGAAGCGTTGCTCCTCGTCCACCACCAGCAGGCCGAGGTTCTTGAACTTGACGTCACCCGCCAACATCCGGTGTGTGCCGACGACCACGTCGACGGCCCCCGAGGCGAGGCCGGCCACGACGTCGCGCGCCTGGGCCGGGGTGAGAAAGCGCGACAACATCTCCACCCTGACGGGGTAGCCGGCGTAGCGCTCGGAGAACGTCTGGGCGTGCTGCTGGGCGAGCAGCGTGGTGGGCACGAGCACGGCCGCCTGCTTGCCGTCCTGGACCGCCTTGAACACGGCGCGCACGGCCACTTCGGTCTTGCCGAACCCGACGTCACCACACACCAGCCGGTCCATGGGCACGTCGGACTCCATGTCGGCTTTGACCTCTTCGATGGCGCGCACCTGATCGACGGTCTCGGTGAAGGCGAAGGAGTCCTCGAGCTCGCGCTGCCACGGCGTGTCGGGGGCGAAGGCGTGGCCCTTCAGGTGCAGGCGCAAGCGGTACAGCTCGACGAGCTCCTGGGCGATCTCGTGCACCGCGGCGCGCGCCTTGGCCCGCGTGCGCTGCCACTCGCCGCCGCCGAGGCGGTTGAGCGTCGGTGATTCGCCGCCGCTGTAGGGGGTCAGCGCGTCGATCTGATCCGAGGGCAGGTAGAGCTTGTCGTCGCCGCGGTACTCGAGCAGCAGGTAGTCGCGAGACGCGCCGTTGACGGTGCGCGTCACCATCCCGGCGTACCGGGCCACCCCGTGCTGGCGATGCACCACGTAGTCGCCGGGGGCGAGATCGTCGAAGAACCCGTCGGTGGGCCGGGCCCGCGCCCGGGCGGGACGATGGGCACGGCGGCGCCCGGTGAAGTCCGCCTCGGCCAGGATGGCCACCTTGGCGCCCGGCACCACGACGCCGCGCTCGAGCGGCGCCACCACGATGCGCAGCCCCGGACGCGACAGGTCGGGGCCCGCAACCGCCGCTCCCGGCGACCCGTCCCCGTCGCCGACGGGCACGACGGGCACGACGGGCACGGCCATGCCCTCCTCGGCCAGGACGGTGGCCAACCGCGCCGCCGAGGCCGTCCCCTCGGCGCACACCGTCACCGTGTACCCGCCCGCCACGAGCTCCGACAGGCGCGCCGCCAACAGCGTCCGGTCTCCGTGGACGGCCTCGAAACCGCGTGCCACCACGCCGGGCGTCGAGGGCGAGTCGGCGACCGGCACCATCGACAGCACCGGGGCCTCGGACCGTCCGAGGAGGCGCTCGAAGGCGACGTTCAAGCGGGGGAACCGCGCCGAAGGATCAGGGTCCCCACCCCCTCCGGCATCGGTGCCCTCCACGACGCCCCACGTGACGGCGAGAGCGCCCGCCAGGGCCGCTTCCTCGTCGTTGAGCTCGACGGCGCGGTCACGGATGCGGCGGGGATCGACGAGCACGACGCGCCCCCCCGGGCCCATCAGGTCGGGCAGGACCCGTTCCTCGTCGACGAGCCACGGCAGCCACGACTCCATCCCGTCGAAGACCTGGCCCTCGGCGAGGCGCTCCCACTGCGAGCGTCCCCACGGCTCGGTGCCGACGAGGGTCGCGGCCCGGGCCCGCACGGCGTCGGTCGGAAGCACCTCACGACACCCGAAGAGCTCGACCGCACCGAGATCCGACACCGAACGCTGGTCGCCGGGGTCGAACTCGGTGAGCCGGTCGACCTCGTCGCCCCAGAGGTCGATCCGGACGGGCAGCTCGGCGGTGGAGGGGTACACGTCGACGATCCCGCCCCGCACGGCGAGCTCGCCGCGGTGCTCGACCTGGTACTCACGTCGGTACCCGAGCGCCACGAGCCGGCTCACCAGCTCCTGTTGGTCGACTCGGTCACGGCGCGCCACCACCACGGGGACGGCGGCCTCTTCGACAGGGCCCAACCGCTGCAGCAGGGCCCGCACCGGGGCGACGATGACGTCCGGTGCGCTCGAACGGTCCTGCAGCCGCCACAGCAGTCGGAGACGGTGACCCATCGTCGACAGCTCGGGGCTGACGCGCTCGAAGGGAAGGGTGTCCCACGCCGGGAACAGCTCGACGACGTCGTCGCCGAGGAAGGTGCCGATGTCGTGGCTGAGACGCTCGGCGTCGAGGACCGTCGGCGTCACCACCAGCAGGGGTCGGCGTTCGCCGAGCTCGGCCATCCCGGCCACCACGTAGGCCACCGCCGCGTCGGGCACCGCCAGCGCGCTGGAGCCCACCGCCATGGCGTCGACCATGGCGGGCTCGTGGCGCAGGAGAAGGGGGAGCGAGCGGAGGCTCACGGATGCAGGCTACCGACGGCGCCGGCCACCGAGGCCCGCGGCGAGCGTTCCCGGTCCCGCCTCAGGGGGGTGGGTCGCCGTTGAACCGCAACATGGCCGCGTCGACTCCCTCGAGTGCGATGACGTCGACGGCGTCGGCGGCCACCTCGACGGCAACGTCGAGCACCCCGCGCTCGGCACGCGAGGGACGGTGCAGCACGTAGTCGGCGCCGGCCTCGCGCCCCGGAGGCTTGCCGATGCCGATCCGGACACGCGCATATCCCGGATCGTGCAGGTGGGCGTGGATCGACTTGAGCCCGTTGTTGCCGGCCGTGCCCCCTCCCACCTTCACCTTGACCCGGCCCGAAGGCAGGTCGAGCTCGTCGTGGACGACGACGAGCCGGTCGATGGCCGGGACCCGGAACCGCTTCATCAGGGCGGTGACGGCCAGCCCCGATTCGTTCATGTAGGTCAGAGGAACGGCCAGCACGACGAGGTGATCGTCGCGGCGGGACTGGGCCACGACGGCTCGAGTCCCCTTCTCGGGCCGGAGCCGTTGGCCCCGGCGCAACGCCAGGAGCTCCACGACTTCGGCGCCGAGGTTGTGGCGGGTCCGCTCGAATTCCGCTCCCGGGTTGCCGAGACCCACCACCAGCAGGTCGGCCGCCGCCCCCCTGCCGGACGCAGGCAGCAGGCGCCGCAGGGGTTAGCTCTCCCCGCCCGGCTCGCCCCCGCCCGAGGCCGACGCTTCGCCGGCGCCGGCACCACCGGCCTCGCCTTCGACGGCTTCACCCTCGGCACCCTCGGCCTCGGCGGCGCCCTCCTCGACGGCTTGGACGCGCGGGGGTTGTCCCGCCGCGACGATCGACTCGGGGTCGGCTTCGGCGGTCACGTTGGGGGGGAGGGCGATGTCCGACACGCGCACCGCCGACCCGATGACGAGGTCACTGATGTCGACCTCGAGGTGGGCGGGGATGTCGGCGGGGCGGGACCGGATGGTGAGCGTGAACATCTGCTGCTCGAGCACCCCGTCGGCCCGGTGCAGCTCGAGGGCCTCGCCGGTGAGGGTGATCGTGACGTCGGCGGTGACCTCGCGGTTGGGGTCGACGACCTGGAAGTCGACGTGGGTCACGCTTCCCCGCACGGGATGGCGCTGGAGCTCCCGGGCCATGGTGAGGAACGTCTTCCCGTCGACGTGCAGCGACAGCACCGCGTTGAGCCCGGCGTCGGTGCTCAGCGCGGCGCGCAGCTCGCGCGCCACCACCGACACGGGGATGGGGTCGACGCCGGGGCCGTACACCACCGCCGGGATCCGACCGACGTGGCGCAGCCGGCGCGCCGCGCTGGAGCCGGAGGGACGGCCGGCCTCGGCGACCAGGATGGTTTCAGCCATGGGAAAAGGGGCTCCTCGGATGCGACGAACGGGCGACCCAGCATAGAAGGCCCGGAGCGGGGGGCGGAAGCCCGACGTCGGGACGAGCGGCGGTGCTGCCCACCCGGGGCCGGGAACCGCACTGTCCCGGGCCCGCGAGCCCGTTCAGGTGAGGTTGTCGCCCCCGAAGATCTCCGACACCGACGTGTCCTCGAACACGGCGTCGATGGCATCGGCGATGAGCTTCGCCACCGACAGGACCTGGAGCTTCTCGATGTGCTTGTCGTCGGAGATGGGAAGGGTGTTGGTGACCACGACCCGGGACAGCGGGGACTTCTCGAGGCGCTGGGTGGCGGGGTCGGACAAGACCCCGTGCGTGGCCATGGCCGAGATGTCCGCGGCCCCGCGCTCGGCGAGGAGCTCGGCCGCGGCGCAGATGGTGCCGGCGGTGTCGATCATGTCGTCGATCAGGACGCAGTGGCGCCCCTGGACCTCACCGACGACGTCGAGCGCCTCGACCTGATTATGGGTGCCCCGGGGCCGGCGCTTGTGGACGAAGGCGAGGTCGGCGCCGAGGTGCTGGCTGAAGCGCTCCGCCACCCGCACCCGGCCGGCATCGGGGGCGACGATCACGAGATCGCTCGTGCCCAGCCGGTGAAGCTCCTCGACGAGCACCGGCGTGGCGGTCAAGTGGTCGAAGGGGACGTCGAAGAACCCCTGGATCTGTCCCGAGTGCAGGTCGACGCTCACCACGCGATCGGCCCCGGCCACCTGGAACATGTCGGCGACGAGCTTGGCGGTGATGGGCTCGCGCCCGGTGGCCTTGCGGTCCTGGCGTGAGTACCCGTAGTAGGGGCACACCGCGGTGATGCGCTTGGCCGACGCCCGTTTGGCGGCGTCGATCATGATGAGCTGCTCCATGATGGAGTCGTTGACGGGGCCCGAATGCGTCTGGACGATGAAGACGTCGCTGCCGCGCAGCGATCCGTCGTAGCGACAGTGGATCTCGCCGTTGGCGAACTCGCGCAGATTGGCCCCGCCGAGCTCGACACCGAGATGCTCGGCGATCTCCTCGGTGAGGGCCGGGTGTGATCTCCCGGACACGAGCTCGAGACGCCGCTTGGGGACCAGCTCCATGCGTCGAACGCTACTGCCCGGTGAGGTCAGGTGTCGTAGAAGATCTCGGCCACAGCCGGGATGTCGAGCTCGGCGTGGTCGGGCAGGGCCCGGGTGTAGAGATCGTCGGCGACTTGGGTAAACGGCGTGTAGCTCCCCCCGTCCCGGTAGACATCTGCGGCGAGGCCCAGGTCCTTGGCCAGATCGGCCACCCGGAACAACACCGGCTCGTGGCGCCGCTCGACGAACTCGGCCCGGCGGCTCTCGAGGAGCGGACGAACCTGGCCAGCACCGCGAAGACGGCTTCGATGTCGAGACCGCTGCGGGTGCCCGCCGCCAGGAGCTCGGCCGCGGCGGCGTGGGTGATGGCCAGATAGGAGTTGGCCACCAGCTTCACGCGGATGGCCGACCCCAGCGGGCCGATGGGGCGCACCTCACCCAGGGCGCCGAGGACGGGGCGGGCCCCCTCGATGGCGGTGTCGTCGCCCCCCACCAGGACCAGCAGGCGGCCCGCGGCCGCGGCCGGAGGGAAGCCGAGCACAGGGGCCTCGATGAAGGCGGCGCCGCGACCCGCCGCGGCCTCGGCCACCTCCACGTGGACGTCGGGGCTGGCTGTGGTGATGTCCACGTAGACCCGGCCCCCGCCGGCCTCGAGCGCCCCCTGCGCCCCGAGGTAGACCTGACGCACCGCCTCGGGACCGGTCAGGACGCTCACCGCCACGTCGGCATCGGCGGCGGCCTGCGCCGGCGTGTCGTACACGGAGCCGAAGCCGAGCGCCTCCGCCCGAGCCGGGGTGCGGTTCCACAAATGGAGGGCGTGGCCCTGTTCGTGCAACCGCCCGGCGATCGCGGCGCCCATCTTCCCGGTGCCCAGCACAGCCACGTCCACGGGTCTCTCCTCGCCTCGGCCGCCCGTCGCCCCGACGGTGTCTCTCATATCTTCCCCCGTCGCCCTCGCGCTCACCCATGCCGTTGGCACCCGGGCAGGGCGAGACATCGGCGACGTAGCTAGAGTGCGGCCGGAGGCTCAACATCGATGCCCATCTTCTCGTCGGTCGTAGTCGGCACAGACGGCTCGGACACCGCCGCCGAAGCGGTGCGTCACGCCATCGAGCTGACCAAACTGTGCGGCGCGAAGCTGCACATCGTCACGGCCTACAAGCCCAAGCCGGTGCGGGCGGCCGGGGTTCCCGAGGAGTTCCGCGAGCGCCTGGGCCCCGGTGGCGAAGCGGACACCGTGCTCGAGGACCAGTGCGCCCGCGCCCGGGCCGCCGGCGTCGACGTCGAGGGCCACACCGGCACCGGCGATCCCGCCGATGCCATCGTGCGCGTGGCCGAGCGGGAGAAGGCCGACGTGATCGTGGTGGGCAACAGGGGCATGGCGGGAGTGCGCCGGGCCCTCGGCAGCGTGCCCAACTCCGTCGCGCACAAGGCGCCGTGCGCGGTCTTCATCGTCCAGACGACCTGAGGTCGCCGACGGCCCGATCCCCGACGGCGGCCCGGATCAGTCGAGCGCCGGGAAGTCCGCCCCCAACTGGGTGAACGGGCCCACCACCGCGCCCGCCTCAACGTTGGCGCCGGGCCCGAGCACCGAGAACGGCCCGACCCGGGCGTCCTCGCCGATCTCAGCCCGCAGCACCGTGCTCTTGGTGACCTTGGCACCGGCACCGATGGCGCTGTCGACGACGTGGCAGTCGGGCCCGATCTCGGCCCCCGCGCCCAGGGTGCATTCCCCCTGGATGACCACACCGGGCAGCAGGACCACGTCGGGCTCGAGGCGCGCATTGGCGTCGATGTAGGTGTTCTCGGGGTCCCACATGGTGACGCCGCGCCGCATCCACCGCTCGTTGATGCGGTCGCGCAGCTCCGCGTCGGCCACCGCCAGCTGGGCGCGGTCGTTGACCCCGGCGGCCTCCATGGGATCGCCCACCACGAGCGTCTCGACGCCGTACCCGGCGTCGTGGAGCACGGCGTAGATCCCGGTGAGGCAGTGCTCACCGGTGCGGCCCACGGGTCGGAGCCGGCGTAGCGCCGGCGCCAGCACGGCGTGGCGGAAGCAGTGGATGGTGGTGGCCACCTCGTCGACGAAGGCGTCGTCGGCGCGCACGTCGGCGGCTTCGACCACCTGCACCACGGCGTCGTTCTTGCCCCGCACCACGCGGTCGTACCCGGTGGGATCGGGCAGCACGGCCGTGAGCAACGTGGCCGCGGCTCCGGTGTTGCGATGATGACGGACGAGCGCCGCCAGTGTGGGCGGGCGCACGAGCGGCGTGTCACCGGGGAGCACCACGACGTCGCCGTCGGCGTCGACGAGACCGTCGGGAAGAGCGGTGAGGCCCACCGCGAGCGCGTCGCCCGTCCCGAGCTGCGTGCTCTGTTCGACGAACTCGATGGCGAGCGAGCGCGGCGCGTGGTCGACGAGAGTCTTCGTGACCCAATCACCCCGGTGTCCCACCACCACAACGACCTTGTGCACGGGGAGCTCGGCCAGCGCGTCGAGCACGTGCAGGATCATGGGGCGACCGCACAACCGGTGGAGAGGCTTCGGGCGCGACGAGCGCATCCTCGTCCCTTCGCCGGCGGCGAGCACCACGGCAGAGAGCGGCCTCGTCTCCATGCGGTTTAGTCTGTCACCCGATGACGGGGGGGATGGGGCAGTCCGAGACGACCTCGAGTGCCCCCGACGCGCCGCCGAGCACGCCCTCCCCCGCCCCATGCCCCTCCTGACCTCGACGATCGACCCCGGTTCGGACGCGTACGCCCAGAACCGGGCGGCCATGGAGGCGGCCCTGGCCGAGGTGGAAGCGCAGCTGGCGGTGGCCAGGAGCGGCGGGGGTACCCGCTACGTGGAGCGCCACCGGAGCCGGGGCAAGATGCTCGCCCACGAGCGCGTCGAGCTCCTCCTTGACCGTGACTCCCCCTTCCTCGAGATCGCCCCCCTCGCCGCGTGGGGAACCGACTACACGGTCGGGGCCAGCCTGGTCTCGGGCATCGGCGTGGTGAGCGGGGTCGAGTGCCTCGTGTCGGCCAACGACCCCACGGTGCGGGGAGGGGCCACCAATCCCTTCACCATGCGCAAGTCGTCGCGCCTGGCCGACATCGCCCTCGAGAACCGGCTGCCGTCCATCAGCCTCGTCGAGTCCGGCGGGGCGGATCTGCCCACTCAATCCGAGATCTTCATCCCCGGGGGTCGCGGCTTTCGAGACCTGACGCAACGTTCGGCGGCGACGGTGCCCACCATCGCGCTCGTCTTCGGGAACTCCACCGCCGGTGGTGCGTACGTGCCGGGCATGAGCGATCACATCGTGATGATCGAGG
This sequence comes from uncultured Acidimicrobiales bacterium, assembly GCA_963838775.1. Taxonomy (GTDB): domain Bacteria; phylum Actinomycetota; class Acidimicrobiia; order Acidimicrobiales; family UBA8190; genus Chersky-840. The sequence continues at coordinate 21,522 of CAWISP010000024.1, read as the reverse complement.
GCCGCTCCAAGGTGTTCCTGGGAGGACCGCCCCTCGTGAAGATGGCCACGGGCGAGGAGTCCGACGACGAGGAGCTCGGGGGCGCGTCCATGCACGCCCGGGTGAGCGGTCTCGCCGACTACCTGGCCGCCGACGAGACCGACGCCATCCGCATCGGCCGCGCCATCGTGTCCCGGCTCAACCGGCACAAGCTCGGGCCGGCTCCGTCGATGCCGGCGGACGAGCCGGTCCACGACCCCGACGAGCTCCTCGGCATCGCCTCGGCCGACCTGCGCGTCCCCTTCGACCCACGCGACGTGCTGGCCCGGGTGGTCGACGGGTCGCGCTTCGACGAATTCAAGCCGCTCTACGGACCGAGCCTCGTCACGGGTTGGGCGTCCATCCACGGCTACCCCATCGGGGTGCTCGCCAACCACCGCGGCGTGTTGTTCAGCGAGGAGGCCAACAAGGCCACCCAATTCATCCAGCTCTGCAACCAGACCGACGTCCCGTTGCTGTTCCTCCAGAACACGACGGGGTACATGGTGGGAAAGGAGTACGAACAGCGAGGCATCATCAAAGACGGCGCCAAGATGATCAACGCCGTCTCGAACTCGCAGGTCCCCCACCTGACTGTCAACATCGGCGCCTCCTACGGAGCCGGCAACTACGGGATGTGCGGGCGCGCCTACAACCCGCGTTTCCTGTTCTCGTGGCCCAACGCGCGTTCCGCCGTCATGGGCCCCGCCCAGCTGGCGGGGGTGCTGTCCATCGTGGCCCGCCAGGGGGCGGCGTCACGCGGCGAGGACTTCGACGAGGAGGCCGACGCCCAGATGCGGGCGATGGTGGAGTCACAGATCGAGCGCGAGTCCCTGCCCTTGTTCCTCACGGGCCGCCTCTACGACGACGGCATCATCGATCCCCGCGACACGCGCCATGTGCTCGGCATGTGCCTCTCGGTCATCCACAACACCCCCATCCTCGGCACGCGCGGCTACGGCGTGTTCCGGATGTGAGCGCGCCCATGGACGTACCCGTGGACGTGCCCGTGGCTCAAAGGGAGAACCCATGATCGGGAAGCTCCTCGTCGCCAACCGCAGCGAGATCGCGCGTCGCGTGATCCGGGGCGCGCACGCGCTCGGCATCAGCTGCGTGGCGGTGTGCTCGGACCCCGACCTCGACGCCCCCTATGTCGCCGAGGCCGACGAGTTCGTGCGCCTGCCCGGTGCCACCCCGACCGACACCTATCTCAACGTGGACGCCCTCGTCCGTGCCGCCATCGCCAGCGAAGCCGACGCCGTGCACCCGGGCTACGGGTTCTTGTCCGAGGACGCCGGGTTCGCTCGGGCGTGTGGCGCCGCGGGGCTCGTCTTCGTGGGCCCCCCACCCGAGGTGATCGAGGCCATGGGCTCGAAGCTCACCGCCAAGGCCACCATGGCCGGCGCCGGCGTGCCCGTGCTCCCGACGGTGGAGATCCCCGCCGACGCCCGTGGTGTCGACGATGCCGTCGAAGAGGCGGTGGCCGCGCTGGGCTGGCCCATCCTGGTCAAGGCCTCGGCCGGTGGGGGCGGCCGGGGCATGCGGGTCGTGGAGGGTCCCGACGAGCTCGCCGACGCGCTGTCCTCCGCACAACGAGAAGCAGCCTCGGCCTTCGGTGACGGGACGGTCTTCGTCGAGCCCTACGTGACGCGGCCCCGGCACATCGAGGTGCAGATCCTCGGGGACGCCCATGGCACCGTGGTGCACCTCTTCGAACGCGAGTGCTCGATCCAGCGCCGGCACCAGAAGATCATCGAGGAGAGCCCGTCCCCGGGGCTCACCCCGCAGCAGCGGGCCGAGTTGGGCGCGACCGCGGTGACCGCGGCGCGCACCATCGGCTACGTCAACGCCGGCACCGTCGAATTCCTGCTCCTCCCTGACGGGCGTTTCGCCTTCTTGGAGGTCAACACCCGGCTCCAGGTCGAACACCCCGTCACCGAACTCGTCACCGGGCTCGACCTCGTGCGGCTCCAGCTGCTCGTGGCCGACGGCATTCCCCTTCCGCCCGAGGTCGTCGACGCCCGCGTCACCGGGCATGCCATCGAGGCGCGTCTGTATGCCGAAGACGCCACGCGCCAGTTCCAGCCCTCGGCCGGGCCCCTACACCGCTTCCGGTTCGAAGCGTCCTCGAAGGTCCGCATCGACAGCGGCGTCGAGGACGGGTCGGAGGTCTCGGTCCACTACGACCCCATGCTGGCCAAGGTCATCGCGCATGCCCCCACCCGGACCGAGGCGGCGCGTGCCCTGGCGGGCGCGCTCGAGCGGGCCCAGGTGCACGGCGTCACCACCAATCGCGACCTCCTGGTACGCATCCTGCGCCACCCCGAGTTCCTCTCCGGCGACATCGACACGGGCTTCCTCGTCCGCCACGACCCCGCCGTGCTCGGCGCACCGTTGGCCGACGCGCCGACGCGACAGCTGCACGCCGTGGCCGCCGCGCTGGCGGGCCAGGCCGAGCGACGCGCCCAGGCGCCGGTGCTCGGGGCCATGCCCTCGGGGTGGCGCAACAACCCCTCGTCCCCCCAGACGGTCGCATTCGCCGGTCCCGACGGGACGGTGGCCGTCGACTACCGGTTCGACCGAACCGGGGACGTGCACCGACGTGGCGGTGAACGGCAAGGGGCGACAGGACATCTCGGTGCTGTCGTGCACCGCCGCCGCGGTCGTCCTCAACGTGGCCGCGGCGTCGGGTGAGGACCGTGCGTCTGGAGAAGACCGTGCCTCCGGAGAAGGCCGTGCCTCCGGACAGGACGGGGTGGCGCGGTGCTACGAGGTCCAGCGGGTGGGGCTCACCACCTTCGTCGACGGGCCTGACGGCTCCACGGTGCTGACTGAGATCGACCGCTTCCCGGTGCCCGGGAGCCAGCTGGCGGCGGGCGCCCTCGTCGCCCCGCTGCCGGGAACCGTGGTCAAGGTGGCTGTCGCCGCCGGCGACCCCGTCGCCGCGGGCGCCACACTCGTCGCCATCGAGGCCATGAAGATGGAACACGAAGTGCGCTCCCCCTCCGACGGCATCGTCATCGAGGTCCATGTCGCCGCCGGGGAGCAGGTCGACGCGGGGCGCCTGCTCGTCGTCATCGACGGGCCCGACCGCAACTGGGACGGGGCGACCTGATGCCCGCCGGCCCCGATCGTCCCGCCCCCCCCGAGGCGACGCGTCGGGCGGTGCGCATCGCCAATTGCTCGGGCTTCTACGGCGACAGGCTGTCGGCGCCATCCGAGCTGCTCGCGGAGGGAGAGGTCCCCGACGTCCTGACGGGTGACTACCTCGCCGAGCTCACCATGCTGATCTTGTGGAAGTCGCGCCAACGCGACCCCACCCTCGGCTACGCCCGCACGTTCTACCGCCAGATGGAAGAGGTCCTCGGCACCTGCATCGACCAGGGCGTCAGGGTGGTGGCCAACGCCGGGGGGCTCAACCCCGCCGGACTGGCCCAGGCCCTCCGTGCCCTGGCCGCCAAGCTCGGCATCGACGTCAACGTCGCCCACGTGGAGGGCGACGACATCCTCGGTCGCCTGGGATCGCTGCAAGCGGCCGGCGAACCCCTCGCCCATCTCGACACGGGCCGGTCCCTCGTCGAAGCGGGCAGCGATCCCGTCAGTGCCAACGCCTACCTCGGCGGCTTCGGGATCGCCGACGCGCTCTCGGGTGGTGCCGACGTGGTGGTGACCGGGCGCGTCACCGACGCCTCGCTCGTGGTGGGCCCCGCGGCGTGGTGGTTCGGATGGTCGCGCACCGACTGGGACCGCCTGGCGGGCGCGGTGGTGGTGGGCCATGTCATCGAGTGCGGCACCCAGACCACGGGTGGCAATTACGCCTTCTTCCCCGAGGTGCCGGGACTCGAGCACCCCGGCTTCCCCATCGCCGAGGTGGCCGCAGACGGCTCGGCGGTCATCACCAAGCACGAAGGCACCGGTGGCCTCGTGTCGGTGGGGACCGTCACCGCCCAGCTCCTCTACGAGATCGGCGGCCCCCTCTACGCCAATCCCGATGTGGTGGCGGACTTCTCGACCATTCGCGTCGAGGACGTCGGCCCTGACCGGGTGCGCGTGTCGGGCGTGCGCGGCCTCCCCGCCCCGGAAAAGCTCAAGGTGTCGATCAACCTGCTGGGTGGCTACCGCAACACCGTGACGTTCGTGCTCACGGGGCTCGACATCGAAGCAAAGGCGGCCCTGGTGCGTCGCACCATGGACGCGCTCGTGGGCGGGGTCTCGCACTTCGCGGACTACGACGTCCGCCTCATCCGCACCGACGTCCCCGACGCGCCGACGAACGAGCAGGCGAGCGCGCAGCTGCGTGTCACGGTCAAAGATCGCGATCCCGACGTGGTGGGGAGGCACTTCTCCAACGCCGCCACCGAGCTCGCGCTGGCGAGCTACCCGGGGTTCTATCTGACGTCCCCACCTGGCGAGGGCACCGCCTACGGCGTGTTCTGGCCGACGCTGGTGCCACGCGACGCTGTCGAGGAGACCGTCGTCCACCACGACGGCCGTCGCGTCATCGTCGCCCCGGGCCCGACCACGCCCACACCAGCGGTGGCGGAAGGGGTACCGGAGACGACGTCTCCCGTACCCAAGATCCCCACCGGCGCCACGCGCCCGATGCCGCTCGGGACCGTGATCGGGGCGCGCTCGGGCGACAAGGGGGGCAACGCCAATGTGGGCCTGTGGGCGCGCAGCCCGGCGGGGTTCGCGTGGCTGGCCGCCGAGATCGGCGTGGACCGGTTCCGACAGCTGCTCCCCGAAGCCGCCGACCTCGAGGTCGACCGGTATGTGCTCCCCAATCTCCTCGCGCTCAACTTCGTCGTGCACGGGCTCCTGGGCGAAGGCGTGGCCTCGTCGACCCGGCCCGACCCGCAAGCCAAGAGCCTGGGCGAGTACCTGCGCTCGCGCGTGGTGGACGTGCCCGTCGGCCTTCTCGCCGACATCCCCGACCCCGACATTCCCGACGCCGACTCCCCGAGGTGAGCCATGGACTTCGCTGAGACCGACGAACAACGCATGCTGCGCGAGGCAGTGGACGGCATCGCCTCGAAATACGGCCACAGTTACTTCGCCGAGCGTGCCCGCCGGGGTGGCAACACCGACGAGTTGTGGAACGAGCTGGCCGAGGGGGGATACCTGGGGGTGAACGTCCCCGCCGAGTACGGCGGGGGCGGAATGGGGATCGCCGAGCTCGCCATCGTCCTCGAAGAGCTCGCCGCCAACGGCTGTCCTCTGCTGCTGCTCGTGGTCTCTCCGGCCATCTGCGCCACGATCATCGCCCACTTCGGTTCACCGGAGCAGAAGCAGGTGTGGTTGCCGCGCTTCGGCTCGGGGGAGTTGAAGATGGCCTTCGCCATCACCGAGCCCGACGCCGGCTCCAACAGCCACAAGATCTCCACCAGCGCCACGCGCGACGGCGACGTGTGGCGCCTCAACGGGACGAAGTACTACATCTCGGGCGCAGACGAGTCCGAGGCGGTGCTGGTCGTGACGCGCACCGGTTTCGACGAGGACAGCGGCCGGGGGCGCCTGTCACTGTTCATCGTCGACCTCGACAGTCCCGGGCTGGACAAGACACTCATCCCCGTCGAGATCGTGGCCCCCGAGAAGCAGTTCACTTTGTTCTTCGACAATGTCGAAGTGCCCGCCGACCGGCTTCTCGGCACCGAGGGTGACGGGCTGCGGCAGGTCTTCGTCGGGCTCAACCCCGAGCGCATCATGACCGCGGCGATGGCCACCGGCATCGGCCGCTACGCGCTCGACAAGGCGGCCGCCTACGCCCGGGACCGCTCGGTGTGGGGAACCCCGATCGCGCGCCATCAGGGGATCTCGCATCCTCTGGCCAAGGCGAAGATCGAAGTCGAGCTGGCCCGGCTCATGGGCCAGAAGGCGGCGTGGGCGTGTGACTCGGGCGCAGACGCCGGCGTGGCCGGGGAGGCCGCCAACATGGCCAAGTACGCCGCCGCCGAGGCATCGCTGGCCGCGCTCGACCAGGCCATCCAGACGCACGGGGGCAACGGGATGTCGTCGGAATACGGCCTGGCCGACATGTGGGGCATGGCCCGGCTCATGCGGACCGCGCCCGTGAGCCGGGAGATGATCCTGAATTTCGTGGCCCAGCACTCGCTGCACCTGCCCAAGTCCTACTGAGCACGCACCCGATTCCCCCAGCCGGGTGGGGCCGGGCCGATCGCCGGGCCGGGTCGAGGGCCGCGAATCGGCGTCAACCCCTGTCGAAAGGCTCACCGGTGCCGTACAGTATTTGGACCGGACGGGCTCGACCGCTCCGGTCTCTGGCGGGGACCAGTGGAGGGGGGCGACGGTGACTGCACCTTACCTATCCGTGCTCATTCCGGCCTACAACGAGGGGCGCACCCTCGAACGCGTCATCGATGCCGTGCTCAAGGTCCCCGAAGACCTCGAAATCGTCCTCATCGACGACGGGTCGAGCGACGACACCTGGAGCGTCATGGAGAGCCGGGTGGACGGCAACCGGGTGCGCTCGGTGCGACACGACGTCAACCGGGGCAAGGGGGCGGCCATCCGCACCGGCCTCACCCATGCCCGGGGTCACATCGTCTTGATCCAGGATGCCGACCTCGAGTACTCGCCCGACGACTACGGGACGCTCCTCGAGCCACTCAAGACCGAGCGGGCCACCGTCGTCTTCGGGTCACGATCGTTCTCCAGCCACGCCGCTTACAGCTACTGGTACGTCATGGGCAATCGCCTGGTGACCCTCGTCACCAACGTTCTGTACAACTGTTACCTGTCGGACATGGAGACCGGGTACAAGGTGATGCCGCTCACCGTGGCGCGCTCGCTCGACCTGCGCGCCAACGGCTTCGAGCTCGAGCCCGAGATCACTGCCAAGCTGCTCCGGCGCGGCCACCGAATCTTCGAGGTTCCCGTCACCTACACGGCGCGCTCTCGCGAGGAGGGCAAGAAGCTCACCGCCATGGACGGTCTCAAGGCCGTCCTGACGCTCCTCCGTTATCGGCTCTGGAACGGTCGACCCTGATCATCGTTCGCCGACAGCACGGCCGAACCCAGCGGGAAGACGGTCGCACACGAGCATGACCATTCCCCACGATGACACGCCGCCTGTCACCGACAGGCACTCCCCCACGTTGGGGCGCGTGCTCGAGGTGCTCGCCGGCGCGCCCCGGTACCGGGACTGGATCTTCTCCATGGCATCGCCATATCTGGGGAGCCGGGTCCTCGAGGTCGGGGCCGGGAGCGGAACCATGTTCGACTGCCTCATCGGGCGCGAGCACGCCGTGGCCCTCGAGATCGACCCGGGGTTGGTGGCCGAGCTCGTCCGGCGCCTCGAAGCCAGGCCCGACGTCACGATCGTCGAGGGAAGTGTCAACGACCCCGCCGTCGTCGACGAGCTCCGGGCTCTTCGCATCGACTCCGCCATGTCGTTCAACGTGCTGGAGCACATCGAGGACGACATGTCGGCCCTGCGCGCCGTCGCGTCGGTCCTCGAACCGGGCGGGTCGCTGGCGGTGCTGGTACCGGCGTTCCCGAGCATCTTCGGGGCGATGGACCGCGGCGTGGGGCACGTCCGGCGCTACCGGCGCCAGGAACTGGTCGACAAGATGGAGTCGGCCGGGTTCTCGGTGGCAGAGGCCCACTATGTGAACATGCCCGGCTATCTGGCCTGGTTCGTCAACGGTCGCGTCCTGCGGTCCTCCTCGCCGGCGGGAGGCCCACGCCTGGTCTCTCTCTACGACAAGACGGTGATCCCCATGACACGGCTCCTCGAAAGGGCCGTCGATCCACCCTTCGGCAGCGAAGAACCTTGAGGCGGACGAATAGCTTAGCTGCGCGATCATGGGTGGCCGCCCGCTAAAAGGCGGGACATGACAACGCCTGAGGGGGCCTGCCGCGTAATCCTGCCGCACCGCACGCTGGCGCCGCCGCGGCAGCGGCCTCGCATCAGCGACTACGCAACCAGGAGGCAACGTCCATGGCGAACAAGATCATCATCAGCTGCGCCATCACCGGCTCGATCCACACGCCGACGATGTCGGAGGCGCTGCCTTACACGCCCGATCAGATCGCCACCCAGGCGATCGATGCCGCCAAGGCCGGCGCCGCGATCCTGCATCTGCACGCGCGCGATCCGAAGGATGGACGGCCGTCGCCGGATCCGAACGTATTCATGCAGTTTCTGCCGCGCATCAAGCAGGCGACCGACGCGGTGGTCAACATCACCACCGGCGGCGCCGTCACCATGACGGTCGAGCAGCGCATCTCGGCGGCGCAGCAGCTGTCGCCGGAAATGTGCTCGCTCAATATGGGGTCGATGAACTTCGCGCTCTATCCGATGGCGCGGCGCTACAAGAACTGGAAATTCGATTGGGAGGAGAGCTACCTCACCAATTCCGACGCCTATATCTTCCCCAATACGTTTCGCGACATCGAGAAGATTTCAAAAATTCTCGGCGAGGGCCACGGCGTCAAATTCGAGCATGAATGCTACGATACCGGCCATCTCTACAACCTCGCCCATTGCATCGACCGCGGCATGTTCAAGCCGCCGGTTTTCGTGCAGCTGATCTTCGGCATCCTTGGCGGCATCGGCGCCGACCTCGACAATCTCCTGTTCATGAAGCGCACCGCCGATCGCCTGTTCGGCAATCAATATTACTGGTCGGTGCTCGCCGGCGGCCGGCATCAGATGAATTTCGGCACCAACGCCGCGATGATGGGCGGCAACGTCCGCGTCGGGCTCGAGGATTCGCTCTATATCGGGCCGGGCAAGTTCGCCAAAAGCAACGCCGAGCAGGTGGCGAAAATCCGCCGCATCGTCGAGGAGCTTGGCTTTGAGGTCGCGACCCCGGCCGAAGCGCGCGCGACGCTCGGTCTCAAAGGCGCCGACCGGGTGAATTTTTGACGGTTTAAGACTGCCGGCCTTGACCCTGCGGGCGCCGCAACGCTACATCCACCTCTCCGGTAGGGCGGTTAGCTCAGCGGGAGAGCACTTCCTCGACATGGAAGGGGTCAGAGGTTCGATCCCTCTACCGCCCACCAGCCAAAATCAGCCACTGTTGACGCTTTTCGACCGATCACCGAAAGGCCCGGAGTAGCCTAGGAGTAGCATAATTATCCACAACAAGAGTCAGACGGATGGGGTGTCGCATCGCGCCAATTTGGCCACCGATGCTCATCAGCGACCCGCGCAATGACCGGATAAACTCTTAATCATTGGGTCCAAGGTCCGGAGTCCTTGTGGGCCCGCCAAAAAACGCAATCAACACCAATGTTGAATTGCCAAAGATGGCTTTCCCTATGCCGTGTGAGTTTATTTACACGGAACTCGCACGGCAAACGACCGGGACTTCAGCATTGATGGTCCACGCTCTCTGCTAATGCGCAGCAGCCATCGTACTAAGCCGCGCGCCGATGGTGTCGAGGATCACGGCATGGGCGCGGCTGACGATGACGTCCATCGAGGGCGTGTCGGCGAACATCGCCAAAGCCCGCTCGACGATTTCGTGCCGCGTCGGCAACTGTGGCAAGTTAAAGACCTGCGATTACGTCCGCCGCGCGATTTTCTGAGCTTTGGCAAGCTTCTCCTGGAGGCCCGAAAGATCAGGTCCGGTAAAAGCCTCCGCAATGGCATTGATCGTGGCCTGCAGATCAAAGCTTCCGGCGAGCTGCGCGGCCGCGCGTTCGATGACCCGCGAGCCGAGACGGTGCTTATTGCGGCGAACTTCGAGCGGCGGCGTCTTCAGATCCCATACCAGACCTCATAACGACAGCATCTTGAGAATGTAAAATGTTGGGTCGATCTCCCACCACCTAAATCCCTGGCGGACGCCTGTCGCGCTGTACGCGAACAACCGTGCAGTCGCATTTTCGGTGCGCAATGCATGGAGGCGACACGAGCGTAGCCATGCCGCAACCTGCCCTTGCATCCCCCTTGCAGTTGCCGGAATATGTGGCGCGCCGGCAGCTGTCAATTCCGCACCGCCATCACCAGCAATCAGCGACCTCCGGAGCAACGTTATGCCTGGTCCCTCTTTCGACCCGAAAGCGGCTTTGTCGTACGGGAAATTCGTGAACGCCGCCTACACGATGTACACCGGGCCTGCGAACACGAGGCCACCGCCTTCGGCGGATTTCCCAGCCGACTATGAGCTCGCGGCATGGATTTTGATGCGCGATTTTATCATCGTGGAAACGGCCCCGGTATTTTATGGCTTCATTGCAAACAAGAGGAATGATCCAACAAAACTTGTCGTGGCAATCCGAGGGACTGATAATCCGGCTGAAATATGGGACGATTTAAATGCGCTAGGCATGCAGGCTTTTTTGGTCAACGGTGTACAAATTGGCAATGTAGCACTTGGTTTTGGCCGCATTTACGAAACGATGCAGATCGTTCCGGTTTCGACATCCACGCCAATGCCCGCGAAGGATGGCGGCGGTATCAGCTTCGGCGAGCAAGTCGCTCAGTTTGTAAAACTGCATGCCACTGCAAAGCTTGGGGCGGCGGATAGCGCAGCGTCAATTTCAGTAGACATAACTGGCCACAGCCTTGGTTCAGCCTTGGCAACATATTACGTAATGGAAAATGCAACGGCGCATAAAATAAAGAACCCAGCAATTTGTACATTCGCATCACCGAAGGTGGGCGACTCTGATTTCACCGGCGCCTTCAACAAGCTTGACCTGACGTCATGGCGTATCGCGAATGTGAGGGACGCGGTACCAAATTTGCCACCCTGGTTTTTGTTTACGCATGTGAATACTGAGCAGCTGATCGATTTCGACCGGGAGAGCATCGCCGGGACTGATTTGCTGCCATAAGCTGACGACATATTTGCACGTGCTCGATCCGCAATATCCTGTTGACCAGGACTGTCAGCTAGTGCCAGCGCACCTTGTCAGTGGCGAAACGCCGGAAATGGCCGTAAAGCAAGGGATTAGGCCGGCCGGTGTTTAGCCTGATGTTTGACGGGTCGCAGGTGCCGCCGATGGTGTATTGATCCAAGCCGAGCGATCCGGCCAACCAATGTGATTATAATGCGGCCCGTCTCGCGGTCACTGATTTTGCCCAAGGCTTGTGAAAGGGCGATGCCCTTTGGCGAAGAAACAACCTCCTCGATGCGGGCCGGCGCTTTTGGGGCGTCTGTTGACCGCCGGTGCCTCGTCGAAAAAGAATGCCGGTGTTACGTGCAAAGCGAGCGCGATCCGCTGGAGCCGACCAGCGCTGACGCGATTGGCGCCGCTCTCGTATTTTCGCACCTGTTGAATTACGATGCCGATTCCCGGCTAGCGTATGCTGCGTCGTGTCGAGTGCCCGCCGCTGCATCCGTACTCTCATGCCGATGTGTCGATCAACCGGTGTCGGGAATTTTTTTTGCCATCGGTGAAGAAGGAACCAGAACCTGTAGAAAACGAAAAAGGCCGATCGAAGCTGCTTTGTCGCCCGCCGGGCGGTGTGGCGAGGGCCACCACGTCGTCGGCATTCGTTGGTCCAACCTGAGATGAGGAGCACATAGTTCGGTGCTTCCCGGCAGGGTAAAATCGGCAAGATGGCTGCCGGGAGCCGAACTCTAAAAACCGACGCCGGATAATCCCTCCCTCTCCGCCACGCCAATAAAATCAATGACTTAATCGAAGCTATTAGCGACATTAGCGACAGTAATTAGCGACAGGTAGCTGCGTCCCTTAATTGCCGCTCTTGGGCGTTGCGGTGACGAAGCGCCCCGCAACGTGAGAGCATGTCTTTGAAGGCGCGGCGGCGAGCTGCGCCAACTTAAGTAAGACTTTCGGATGCTTGGCCAACGACCAAATGGTGTGACTTCTGCTTTTTCCAGAAGCGGACATTCGCTGGGGCGATCGCGATGTCGGCTTGGGGCCATTAGGCGACAAAGTGCGGCGCAGCGAACAAAAAGGCCGCGTTGCAGCGGCCCTCCGATTCCAGCAATCGTTGTTTGTTCAGGCAGCCGCTTGACCGCGGCGCTTTCTGCGCTACCTAAGCAAACCTATAAGGCGCGGCGGCTAACTTTCTCACCTGAACCAAATTCGTTGAGCGCCCGCTGCACGGAGGTCCGCTATACTACGGTAGCCATCGACGGCCATGAGTAAATCCAGTTCGGCGAGCAGTGCATGCAATTGAGAAACGACGCCATCGGCACCGCCGACAGCGAGGGCATAGACGTACGGGCGTCCCACTCCAACTGCGGTGGCTCCCAGAGCCAGAGCCTTGGCGATGTCTGAACCACTGCGCACGCCCGAATCGAATAGCACCGGCATGCCAGCAGCCGCCTCGACAACGGCAGGTAGGGCTTCGAGAGCAGGAAGCCCGCCGTTGGCTTGGCGGCCGCCGTGGTTGGAGCAGTAGATGCCGTCGATGCCGTGGTCGCGAGCCTTGCGCACATCGTCAGGGTGTAGAATGCCCTTGAGTAGCATCGGTAACTTCGTCAATGAACGCAGCCATTTTAGGTCCTCCCACCGCAGCGGGTTGCCAAACACCTTGGCCCATTCCAGGCTCGCCGCCCTCGGATCATCCTTCGGCGACTTGGCCAGCCGCCCAAGGAAAACGTCGTCGGTGAAGTAGTTTTGCAGGCAGTAGCCGCGCAGTTGGGGGAAGTTGCCGGTGTTCAGATCATGCGGTCGCCATCCGGTAATCCAAGTGTCCAAGGTGATCACAACCGCCTTGTAACCGGACTTTTCGGCACGGCGCAGGAAGCTGGCGGCAAGCTCCTTGTCGGTTGGTGTGTAGAGCTGAAAAAGGTTCGGCGTCGTACCGGCGTGCGGAATTACGTCTTCCATCCGATCCTGCGTCAACGTTGAGGCAACCATCGGCACTCCAGTCTGCGCAGAGGCTTGAGCCGTTTGGATGTCTCCGTGAAGGTCTTGAGAGCACACGCCGATGACTCCGACTGGCGCCATGAACAAGGGCGTCGGTAGCCGCATGTCAAACAGTGACACCGAGAGGTCTCGTTCGGTCGCGCCCACGAGCATCCGAGGCACGATCCCGTATCGCGAGAAGGCTTCGACGTTGGCCCGCTGAGTGTTGCCGTCGCCTGCGCCGCCGGCGACGTAGGAGTGCACCCACGAGGGCAGCACCTCGGCCCCCGCACGCTCCAGCGACGTATAATCAACTGGGTATCTCGGTAGTTTTCCTTGCAGCCCGTCCAGATAGATATCGAATTGGTAATCGCCGTACTGCCGTGTTTGCATTGTGGCGCTCCCGCACTTCTCTGCTGATTGCGTCTATCGACCCACTGGCATTTTGACCTTCACCCGGCGCGTGTCTTGAAGGGAAAAGGCAATTTCTTGAAGGAAACTGCTCTGTCGGCTAGCTTGCTGCAACGAGGCACGGCGGATCGCAGCGAATTTGCGCTCGGCTGTCTCAGCGCTTCCGACGACCATTGGCGACGATGGGACAGGCATCCGGCCGATTTTTGTGCAAAGCACGACCAAAAGCAAGAATCGACAACCGAACGCCTACCGGCATGCTGGCGGCGTCAAAACCACGCGGCGGTGCACAGCCGATGGCACTGATGGGTCATTTTTGACCGATCCGGCCAGTCTTGCCTGCCGGTTCATGTCCGCTTCGCCCTGAAAGCGGACCTGAGGCTGGCGCGACAGGCAAAAGGCGCGTTAATGAGCCGAGCTGGTCGAGCTGACCGGCGTCGACGACGGTGGCGTGTTCGTCCGCCTCGACTGACTTGACCGTGACATCACCGATTTGCTGTATTGGGCCTCCGGCGGCGAGCACGTTGCCCGTGCTGGCACGCCGGCATGACGATGCAGCGCGCGCGGCAAAAACAATTCGCCATCTGCTGCAACATCCACATTGCTGCCCTGGCTCTGTGCACCAAATAATGTGAGAGGCCCTTTGCTAGCGATGAGCCCGCCGATGTCATCCCAGCACGACACTGCCAACCGCATCCGCTACACCGACCCGCAAGACCCCTGGGAAATGCTCGAAACGCCGTGGGGCCGCATGGAGGCCTGGCGGGCTTCCACTCTCGCCACCGGTCGGATGGGCGTATTTGAACAGGTGCGCGCCGACGCGATCGCGGCCGAAGCCAAGCGCACCGACATCGAGGAACGCGAGCAGGCCATCGCCGTCCGTGAAATCGCCGCCGACGCCCGGGAGCGTTCACTCGCTGTCACAGCGACCCGGCTGCGCGATGCCATCGGCCGTGCTGATGCGCAATGGGACAGGATAGAGCAGGCCCGGACCGACCAAGAGCGCGAGCTCGCCGAGCCACTGGTCGAGCCGCCGACCTCCATGAGCAAGCTGCCGGAGCCGGCGCTGCCGACCGACGACGTCCACGCCCCGAGCGGCGACTTGCATGCCGTCGGCCCCGTGCGGGACCCCGCTGAAGACATCGAGCAAGACCAGGCCGAATTCCCCGATCCCGAACTGGCTCGCCCGCCGGAGCAGCAGCAACCGGTCGCCGCCGGGCTCGACGCCGGCCCGATCATGGAGCGACGCCGTGCCTGATAAGCAGCAGCATTTCGACCTCTGCCGCCGCTGGCAGGAGTATTTCGACACCGCGCTCGCCCCGATCGGCATGAAGGCGCCGCCGCCGACGCTGGGCGAAACTGCCGACACCTATCGCCGCGAAGTGTATCGTCAGCTGAAACGCAGCTACTTGCCGCCGGCGCACGAGCTTTACAAGCCGAACTATCGTGGCATGCCGGCCGATGCGCTCGATGTTTTCGGCCCGCAATTGTTGCAAGCCTGCGTCGCCGAGTACCAAAATCCCGCGCACCTCGAGCCTGGCGAGCTCAGGCCGATCGAGAAGCGCGGCCCTGACGGGCAGAAATGGATCGATTGGGTTGGCCGCGAACACTTCACGAAACAGATGATGCGTCCTGGTCGAAAAGTGGTGCAGTTCATCACCGACCGCGGTCGCTATGATGTGGCGTCGGCGCGTTTCGTGCCATGACTTCGCGCGCGACGGGTTCTGTGTCCGCGGTGCCTTTGTCCGCGGATGGTGAACCGCCCTTCGCGCGCACCAAAGAGCCTGGAAGGTGTGAAAACCGATTTGCAGGCTCGCGCTCCCGGTCACGGTTGAGCCTATCGTGGCCAGAGACCGGGGGCCCATTTCGATCGGTAGGCCGTCATGGGCGCGATGCGGAGCGTCAGCTATGCGCAGCTCAACTCCATCTCGCTTTCCGAAGACGTGCGTGCCGCCCATCTAATGTCGGCCGTTAGCGGGATTGTGTTGCAAAACTCTGGTGTATTTACCGACGGGTGCCGTTTGTAATTTTTTGCCCTGCTTTGTTGCGCTGTCCCCATTGGGAGCTGCGCATCGCAGTTGACGTTGAGCCGACGCCTCCGATGTAGGCTTCGGGCTGCGCCATCGCGGGGACATTCAGAAAGACGAGCGACTGTCGCAGATGGTGGTTTGATCCGAATCCGCCGATGCCGCCCGGCGATGCGCTGACGACTGCGCCCGGCTTGCCGTTCCAAGCGTTCTTGCCGTAGGGCCTTAGCCGCCGGCAGGCATCAGAAGGAGATCATCATGGCTGAGCATACGTCCCTCAACAGCGCATCCGTTGTCCTGACGAACCTGGGCAAGCTGCTACCCGATCTTGAACCGCTTTATAAGGACATTCACGCCCATCCCGAATTGTCGATGCACGAGACGCGAACGGCGGGCATCGCCGCCGACAAGCTCAGGAAAGCTGGTTACGAGGTGACGACCGGGGTGGGCAAGACGGGTGTGGTTGGACTGCTCCGCAACGGCGAAGGGCCAACTGTGATGCTACGCGCCGACATGGATGCGCTGCCGATCGCCGAAAACACCGGCCTTGCCTATGCCAGCAAGGTCTCGGTGAAGGATGCTGAAGGAAACACCGTGCCGGTGGGACATATGTGCGGCCACGACATGCATGTAGCCTGGCTGGTCGGTGCGGCGACATTGCTGTCGCAGGCGCGCGACGCCTGGAAGGGCACGTTGATGGCGGTATTCCAACCGGGTGAGGAAACCGCGCAAGGCGCGCAGGCTATGATCGACGACGGCCTGCTTAAACGCTTCCCGACACCCGATGTCGTGCTTGGCCAGCATGTCATGGTAGGCCCCTCGGGCACCGTCGCCGGAAGCGCTGGACCGATCACTTCCGCGGCGGACAGTCTACAAATCCGTCTGTTCGGGCGCGGTGCGCATGGCTCGATGCCGCAGGCAAGCATCGATCCCGTCGTCATGGCAGCATCCGTCGTCCTGCGGCTCCAGACCATCGTGTCCCGCGAGGTTGCCGCAAACGACGCGGCGGTGGTCACGGTCGGCGTGTTGCAGGCCGGCACGAAGGAGAACGTCATTCCCGACGAAGCTGTCATCAAGCTCAATGTGCGGACGTTCGACGCCGGCGTGCGCAAACACGTGCTTGCTGCAATCAAGCGGATCGTCAATGCCGAGGCCGAAGCCTCGGGGGCTCCGCGCAAACCGGAGATCACGCCGCTCGACCGCTACCCACTCAACGTCAATGACGAAACCGCGAGCAACCGCATCGCCGCGGCTTTTCGCGGCTATTTTTCCGCCGATCGGGTGAAACATACGGGGCCTGCTCCGGCCAGCGAGGATTTCGGCTGCTTCGGCACCGCATGGCAAGTGCCTTCGGTGTTTTGGTTCGTAGGCGGCAATGATCCTCAAAGCTACGCCAAGGCGAAGGCTGCGGGTAAGCTGAATGAACTCCCGGTTAATCACAGCCCGAAATTCGCACCGGTACTGCATCCGACCTTGGAAACGGGGGTCGAGACGTTAGTCGTCGGCGCGCTGGCATGGCTTGGCGCAACCTGACGTCGAAGGCTGCCGTGGGAGTGCGTTGTGTGAAAACACGCGATGCCGTTGCGGCTTCGTATCGGATTTGTCCCAGTGCCGCTTCGTGCTTTCCGCTCGATACGTTAAGCTTTCGCGGGCGGAGCCGTCATGATCACCATTGAAACTTTCGTGCATATTCTTGACTTGGGGGGCACCTTCGTTTTCGCGATCAGCGGCGCTGTTGCCGCGGTCAATCGCCGACTCGACATTTTCGGCATCCTCGTCCTGTCATTCGTGGCCGGAAATTTTGGTGGGATTGGCCGCGATTTACTGATCGGTGCAGTGCCCCCGGCCGCCCTGACCGATGGTCGATATTTGCTGGTTTCGGTCTTGGCGGGGCTCATCACCTTCTTCTCGTATGCCGGCGTCGACAGGCTGCGCAGTCCCGTGCTTCTGTTCGACGCGGCGGGACTGTCGTTTTTTGCAGTCGCCGGTGCGCAAAAGGCGATCGAGTTCGGATTGAGCCCGGTAATGTCAGCTCTTCTGGGCATGTTGACCGGCATAGGCGGCGGCATGACGCGCGACGTTCTCCTCGCGGAGATCCCGCAGGTGCTGCGTTCCGATCTATACGCCGTTGCAGCACTGGCCGGCGCGTCAATCGTCGTCATCGGTGATCTGCTTGGTCTTTCCTATAGCGTCTCAGCTCTGGCCGGAGGGGCTTTGTGTTTCGGCCTTCGCTTCATGGCGATCAGACACGGCTGGCATTTGCCTGTCGCGCATCTGTCCGCGCAAGGACGCGCGGGAATAGACCCTTCGAACGACAAGAAACCGCACTGAAATTGTCGTTCATAGCCCATCGGCTTGGCGTCAGACTCCCCGAAGACCAGTACTTTCTCATCGCAATCCGCCAGCACCAGGCCGTTGTCCTTGCGCGGCTTGCCGCAAGCGCTCGATGCCCTCGCTAAGGAAACATCGGTCCATTAAAGGCGAGAAGCTTGCAAACGAGCTGTAGTTTACTGCGCAGCCGCCTCGACTTCCGGATTCATCCCGTTGCGCTGCGCTAGTTAAGAGCGAAAAGGCTCGCTGTTTTTCCGCAGTGCAAATGGTCGCGATTGGCCCAACCGGACTTGTCGGGCATGTCTGCTGGATGGTCGCTATGCGGGAAAGCGGACATTGAGCAGGCAGCGCGCCATTCCCGATTTATGAGGACACCGCCTAATCAATTGGCGCGCGTGCGCTTGCGAACCTCGGCTAGTGTGCGGCGGCGGGTGCGGTGGCCTCAGACCTTGCCCTTCTTGAAGCTGCGCTCTCGACCGGGGTAGCGGCGCGCCAGCTCCAGCTGCTCCTGACAATGGCGGAGCTGGTCTCTTATTCCAGGAACTGCTCGTCGATTTTTGTTAGATCAATCGCGTGAGCAAAATTTTGCAAAGGGCTTTCGACCGCGACGCTGGGAAGCGGCTTGGGGCTGAGCTGCACCACATTCGGCTTGGGTCTTTTCAAGATCACTCTCGCTCTAGTAGTTTTCGACATTGGTGATCGTCAGCTCGTTGCCGCTAACAAGTTCGAACTGCAGCGTCGATAAGTGCGTGCCGCAATTGGTATGGACCAAATACGCAGTACGATCGGTTCGTTCTATGGCATTGATGTGCGGCGTGCATGTGGGGTCGCCTCGCCACCGCGTGATGGTGAGGACGCCGCGGTCAACGCTGTCTTTCCCCTCTGGGCCACACTGACGAGCAATATGCAGCGTCTGTTCCTTCAGCTCCATGTGCAGCTCGCAAATCTGCGGCAGGACCTGCTGTGCAGATGCCGCGGAGCTTGTGAGCGCAAGCGTCAGCCAGCTGACGTCGAGGTGGACCAAAGCGGCAAGGATTAAGAACCACAGCACCGCCTTGACGTACGCGCCCGCGCCCAGCCGCAGCACGATGGTTGCGGTCAACCAGAGGTGCGCGGCGACGAAGGCCACGACCAAGGCCGGCACGGCGATGGCGAAGCAGAGCGCGGCGAACAGTAACGGCACCACTGCGCCGCCGGTATGATCCGAATCCGTTGCTGCCTCACGCATTGCTCACGATCCTAAAAAGGCCCGTTCGGCGGCCGCCAGCTCGGCGGAATCGTCGCTGCGCGGGAACAGATGCCCGTAACGATCCGCTGTCATTTGGATGCTGGCGTGTCCGAGGCGCCCCTGCACCACCTTGATCGGCAGTTCGAGGCCGCCATCGGCCCGGCGGTTGATGCTCCAGCTGGCATAGAAATGGCGCAGCGCGTGCAGCCCCGGATACTTGGCGCGGCCGTCCGCCGTGACGACACCGGCGGCGATCTGCGCCGCTCGCCGCCCGAATGATCGTCGGCAGGGCGAGAGGCTGACCACGATCATTCAGAAAGACCGAGATCGGCTTCATGGCGGGGCAGGTTAGTCGCCCTTCCGCAGTGCGTTCACCACCATCGGCAGCAGCGGGACGGTGCGCCGGCTGCTGGCTGACTTGAGCGGGCCCATCGTGCCAAAGCGATCGGCGCGTTGGCGCACATGGAGTTCATTGCGCGCCAGGTTGATATCGACCCAGCGCAGACCACGCAATTCCGATGCTCGCAGCCCGGTGAAGATCGCCGTCAACAGCAGCGGCCGGGCGCGCCCGCCATCGATACTAGCGATGATGGCCCGCACTTCGTTCGGTGCTGGGATGTCGACGCCAATTTCGAGCCGGCGCTTCTGGCGCGCGTCGGCAAGGCCATTGTTGTGAGAGCGGCGATTGCGGACGACGTTCTGCGCCACGAGTCCGCGGTCCTGTGCGTCGGTCAAGATGCCAGAGAGGGCCACCAAAATCTTGCGCACCATAGCCGGGGAGCGATTGGCTCGCAGCCTGTCCTCGTATTCGCGTATGAATGGGGTGGTCAGTGCCGCGAGCTTGGTGGCGCCAATGAGCGGCGTGATGTGGAGCGCGAGGTAGTCTTGGTAGTTCATCAGCGTGGCGCGCTCGATGCCGGCCGCTTCCCGGCTCGTGAGCCACAACCTTCCGGCTTCGGTCACCGTAATGCTGCGGCTGTCGGCAGTATGGATGCCGGCGCCGACCTCGACCGCGACCTGCGCATGGTGGGCATCGGCATCGCGCTTGCGGGCGAAGGTCTTGAGGTGCCGGAGCCCGAGCTGGTCGCTGTAATCGACTACCCAGGCCTCGCGGGTCTCGCCGCGATCGGTCTTCCAGCTACGCTTGCGGACGGACATGGCGTTTCCACTATTTCGAACCATTTGCGATTACGTGTTAACATCTAGCACTATCGTGGCGCAACATCAGTGCGACAAGATAGCAATTTATGAAGCAAAATCAATGCTAATAACCAGCTGATCGAGCTGACAACCGGCAAGATGGTGCTCAACGACATTGCCTATGCCCATGTCAGTTACGACATCCCCGGTTCGCAGCAGCGCTTCGCAGGGCAGCGGGCGCGGCGCGACGCCGAGGATCGCGCCATCGTGGTCGCGGCCGACGCGATCAGGAACCGGCTGGCGTCGTATTTCGTGGCTGGGACTTAGGCTGCTCATCGGCCGTCATGCGCGGACTTGACCCGCGCATTCCGATTGAGCAGGCAATCCGAGCAACCATAACCGAGGTGGCTGGAACAAGTCCGGCCATGACGCCTCATGACCGCATTGCGAGCTTCCGACGTCGATGCCTTCCTGGCGCGCCCCGATCCGGCGCGGCCGGTGGTGCTGGTGTTCGGTCCCGATGCCGGCTTGGTCAGCGAGCGTGTCAACGCGCTGATCAAAGCCTCGGTCGATGACGTCAACGATCCGTTCTCGCTGGTGCGACTTGAGGCCGAGGAACTGTCCGCCAATCCGGCGCGACTGGTCGAGGAGGCGCAGACCATTCCGCTGTTCGGCGGCCGCCGCGCGGTGTGGGCGAAAGCCGGCAGCCGCAATATCGCGCCGGCGGTCGAAGCGGTGCTGGCGCTGCCGACAAGCGAATGCCGCGTCGTGATCGAGGCCGGCGATCTGCGCCGCAATGCGCCGCTGCGCGTGGTTTGCGAGCGGGCCAAGAACGCGGCGGCGTTGCCGTGCTATGCCGACACCGAACGCGATCTGGCGCGGCTGATCGACACCGAGATGCGCGCCGCCGAGCTGGTGCTCAAACCCGACGCCCGCGCCATGCTCATTCCGCTGCTTGGCGGCGATCGCGCCGCCTCGCGCAACGAGCTGCGCAAGCTCGCGCTCTATGCCCGCGGCCGCGGAGAGATCGACGTCGACGATGTCACCGCGGTCGTCTCCGATGCCTCGGCCTTGGCGCTCGACGATCTGGTCGATACCGCGTTCGCCGGCCGGCCGGCTGATCTCGAAGCGCAGCTCGCCAAGGTGCGCGCCGCGGAAAGCCCGGTCGGCTCGATCTTCTTGCCGCGCAGCGCCAGCTGGCGCAGCTGCACCGGTGGCGTACCGCGATCGAGGCCGGCGCCTCTTTCTCGATCGACTCGCTGCAGCCGCCGCTGCATTTCCGCCGCAAGAATTTGGTCGAGGTAGCGCTCAAGCAATGGAACGCCGCGCGGCTCGCCGCTGCCATGGCTGAACTCGCGGACGCCGTGTTGGCTTCGCGCAAGACACCGGCGCTCGCCGACACCATCGCCGAGCGGGCGCTGCTGTCGCTGGCGGTCAGGGCGCGCCGGGCGGCGGCCTAAACTCGTCATTGCGAGCGAAGCGAAGCAATCCAGTTTCCGCTTCCTATGGATTGCTTCGTCGCCACAGCCCGTCGAAGACGGGCGTGAACGCCCTATTGCCTCGCAATGA